>NZ_MUXZ01000083.1 GCF_002015075.1 Canicola haemoglobinophilus | reverse complement strand
AGAATTTGGGATGGGGTCATTTCTGAGCTATTGGCAAAATATCTTGGGCATTTGCCAGATTTAGATAGTTTGCCGCAGGTTGAAGATGAGCCAATAGCTTTTGCTCATTCAGTAAGCCGTGTTTTTGCGCAACTTGAAAAAGTTCAGACATGGGTTTCTGGTAAAGACGAATATTTGAATTCTCTAGTAACGCAAGACAAAAAGCCAAAAGAGCAAGCCTTGTGGGATTTACCGCCCGTTCCGCTTTCGCTTGTAGAGCTTTCTCAACTTCTTCAGCAAGTAAATGCGCCTGCGCTGGGTGGTATTGGTCAATCATATCTTCCTTCCTTATTAATTGGTGTCGCTAATCTTTTAGGTAACTTGTTGCATAGCGCTATGTATCTTATTGCGTTACATAGCAGAGCAACAAATCAGACTGTGCAAGCTATGCCAACGGAGATAGAAATCTGGCAAGGCTTACAAGAATTAATTATGCGCTTTAATCCACCTTTAGAAAAGGCACTTACAACAGGCAAAAACGAGGGATAGAAATGATTAAACAATATTCAGATATGGGCGATTTTCCTTATGTTATGGAGCAATCCCCAGT
>NZ_MUXZ01000082.1 GCF_002015075.1 Canicola haemoglobinophilus | reverse complement strand
TAGAAGAGCTAGAAGAATTAGAGCATATAGACAGGCTATTTAAAGGTAAGTAAATGGCAATATCACGCAAAATGACGTTGTTATTACCTACTTTTAAAGGCGAAAATGACGATTTAAAGCACCTATATTTTATTTTAACCGATCCTTGTTTTGATTATGAACAAAATCGCCCTGAAATGTTGTTGCTAGTGAACTGTAGTTCAATAAAAGAAGGGCGTGTATATGATGATGCTTGTGTTTTAACAGCTGGGGAACATTCTTTCATTGTAAAAGATAGCTTTATTTTTTATCAAGAAATGAGAATAGAAAGCCTATTTAATATTGAAAAAGGCTTAGAAGAAAAACGATTCATAAAAAAAGAAATTACCAATGATGAGCTTTATTTCAAGATATTAGAGGGCGTTTTTAAGTCAAAGAAAACTAAACGGCAATATATCCGATTTATAAAGGGAGCTATCAAGCAAAATGCTTGTTTAGATATTTTACAGAACAACCAAGCCTAAACGGCTTTCAAATTGGTGCAACTAGGCTAGGAGTAATTAACCGAGC
>NZ_MUXZ01000081.1 GCF_002015075.1 Canicola haemoglobinophilus | reverse complement strand
AATTCTTCTAGCTCTTCTAATATAGATTGAATTTGTTCTTTGGTTTTTCCAATATAAGATAGTAATCTCTCAAGCGGTATCTTTTTTGCTCCGCCGTGCGGATTTTCCCATTCTGGGATATATCTAGGGTCATGAGTAAGCTCAACTAAAGTGAAACGATCTAAACTCCCATACTTCTTAAAAACATCATTTAGTATTTCTTCATCTGATAAAGATAACTCACCCCAAAAATATTCATCACTTGTATCAACGTGCTTAGCTAGGCTTACTTGATGATTTTCTTTATCGCTTATCCATTCCTCCCATATACTAGGCAACCTGTTTAATGTTTCTCCACGCATTAAATTTAATGTGTTACTTAATACTGGGCCATACGGCAAAGAATAATAATCATCGCCAGATATTGAACATTCATTTAACTGCCAACTTAATCTATCTGCGAGGTAAAGCAGTTTCATTAGCTTTATATGATGCATTGTGCCACCAGCTTTATATAGTAAATAAGCTGCAGCTTGTGCTGTTTTTGCTTCGTTAAACATTGTTCTATCTGCCTTTGTGTTTTGATGTGGTCTATAAATGTTTTTACTGCTCTTTTATCTCTTTCGGGGAAATTCTGCAAATACCTAGCAAAAAGAACGCCCATTTTTACTATAAAGACATCAGCCACCGATCAAAGTCCTCAAAGTTATCAAAATCAGGAACGTTTACATCTTCGCTATTTACCATTTTTTGCATACGCTCTAAATCATCATTAAAACTAGGCTCATTTTTTTCTAGTTTGTCATCTGCAATAATGGCGTCTTGTGTTGGTGTAATCCTAACTGGTTTCATTGTGTAACCTTTTGCAGTGGTTTTTTATCGCTTAAATATCTACATTTGACAACATTTTATAGTTTGTTTTCTGCTATCCATGTTTCAAAGTAAGGGTCGTTCTATATATAAAACAATCCTTTCTTCTTGTCTATTCGTATTTTTTCGGTTGTGTT
>NZ_MUXZ01000080.1 GCF_002015075.1 Canicola haemoglobinophilus | reverse complement strand
AATTTTATAGGCAAACACATGTTAAAGGAACAAAGACATGATGATAAATCAGCAAGCAAGCAAGCAAGCAAGCAAGCAAATATTTTCATCATTAATTTAGCTAAGTCTACAGCTCGTAAACAATTTATAACAGAGCAGTTTTCACGGCTAAATGAAAATCTAAAAAATCCAATCCCTTATCATTTCTTTGCCGCCATTAACGGCAAAGAAAATCCTGATTTTCCTTTATTTAAAAAATACAACAAAACTAAACATTTTCAACGGAAGGGCAACCAATTAAGTCTATCTCAATTAGGTTGTTGGGCAAGTCATTATCTTTTATGGGAAAAATGTGTTGAGTTAAATGAACCTATCATTATTTTAGAAGATGATGCCATTCTTAAAGAAAATTTTCTTGAAGTTTATAATTTCCTTTCCTCTCCACAAAATTCCTTTGAGTTTTTTTGGTTAAGTATTCCTTCCCCAGCTAAAAGAAAACGTAATCAAAAATACAAAGTGATTTGCAATATTGAAAACACTGAAAATAGCATAGCGCAATTTTATTATAGTTGGGCAAAT
>NZ_MUXZ01000079.1 GCF_002015075.1 Canicola haemoglobinophilus | reverse complement strand
AACACAACCGAAAAAATACAAATAGACAAGAAGAAAGAGTTGTTTTATATATTTTTATATATAGAATGAATAATTATATAGCCTATATATAATTTTGTATAAAAGATGAAAAAATATACAGCAAGCACTTTAGACCCTTTATATTTTAGACGCACCGAATTAGCGCAACGCCTATTATTTAGCTTAAAGGACGGAATAACTCACGCCTTGACCCTATTTGCGCCTAGACGTATGGGAAAGACGCAATTTTTGCTAAATGATGTGCGTCCACTAGCGGAGGAAATGGGCTTTCATGTTTTTTATTTTAGCTTTATGGATCAGTCTAGCGGAAATATAAGCGCTTTATTTGCTGAAAGCCTGATGCAGTTTTTAGATAGTATTACGCATGGCAAAAATAAACTTCTGGATAAGCTCAAAGAGCTAAAACAAATTGATGTGCTAGGCGTGGGAATTGAACTAAACCAAGCACAAGCCGAGCATAGAACCATAACAATTAATAACATTTTACAAGCTATCGCAGAAAAGAGCGAAAAGCCTGTTTTAATGTTGCTTGATGAGGTGCAAGAGTTAGCAAGAGAAAATAAACAGAATGGGCTTGTGCGTTCACTTAGAACAGGATTAGACGCTAATCAAAGCAAAATTAAAGTGATTTTTACTGGCAGCAGTACAAACGGATTAAGAGCAATGTTTAACGATAACAAGGCGCCTTTTTTTCACTTTGCGCATGCTTTAGATTTTCCAGTATTAACTAAAGATTTTACTGATTTTCTAGCAGATATTTACCATGACCGCACAGGGAAAGAGATAGATAAAACCGCTTTTTATCATATATTTGAGCGCTTTCATTTTACGCCTTTATATTTGCGGTCAATTGCTCAAGATATGATTATTAATCCAGATTTAACCCTTGAGCAAGCGACTAACTATAGATTTTCACAGATAACCGAACAAGGCGAAACCGCAGATAAATGGCAGAAATTAAGCCTATTAGAACAAGAATTATTAAAGCTATTAGTGCAAGGGGAAACCGCACTATATACCAAAGAAAGCCGAGAGCGATTAGAAGAGATACTAGGTATAGAAACGATTAGCGCAAGTACAATTCAAGGGAAGATAAAAAAATTAGAGCGTAACGAGCTAATCACAAGACAAGCCAACGGCAATCTAAAAATAAATAACCCTTACTTTGAAACATGGATAGCAGAAAACAAACTATAAAATGTTGTCAAATGTAGATATTTAAGCGATAAAAAACCACTGCAAAAGGTTACACAATGAAACCAGTTAGGATTACACCAACACAAGACACCATTATTACAGATGACAAACTAGAAAAAAATGAGCCTAGTTTTAATTATGATTTAGAGCGTATGCAAAAAATGGTAAATAGCGAAGATGTAAACGTTCCTGATTTTGATAACTTTGAGGACTTTGATCGGTGGCTGATGTCTTTATAGTAAAAATGGGCGTTCTTTTTGCTAGGTAGAAGAGCTAGAAGAATT
>NZ_MUXZ01000078.1 GCF_002015075.1 Canicola haemoglobinophilus | reverse complement strand
AAATTATGGGAGAGGCTCGTTAGCTGTGGTGAACGGCGAGCTTTACTCAAATTTATTGAATTCCCGAGATGTGCTGTATTCATTTAGTGACGACTTTGATAAAGAAGTTGAGGAGGAATATAAGTCTATTTACTCATTTTATTTGCTGTATAATCAGCTCCCTTAGCGAGCATTTTTAGTTGTAAAATGACCCGCTCTTTTAGCTGTTCACGTTCTTTTTTATTCATATCTAAAGCGTTTGCACCTGCTGTAAAAACTAAAGTTACAATACCTTCAGATTGAACATAGGCTATATCTTGTGGGTAGTTGTTTTTTTCAGATATATATTCAGCAAGTTCATCAATAAAATGTTTAATTTCTCTTGCGGCTGCAGTACGGAAAGATTGAGATGTTCCTGAGCTTTCTCGCAACAAAAGTCTAAATATATTTGGATTGTTGGTAATGAATTCAAAAAATGTCTCAACAGAAATACTGATGACACTTCCTCCATTAGCAATCCTTTTTCTAGCTTGTCGCATTAATTGACGTAGCATAAGCCCAGCTTGATCAACCATTTCCAAGCCTAATTCATCCATATCTTTGAAATGGCGATAGAAAGATGTGGGTGCAATGCCAGCCTCTCTTGCAACTTCTCGTAGACTCAAGTTGGAGAAACTTTTTTCTGCACTAAGTTGATTAAATGCTGCATCTATTAATGCTCGACGGGTTTTTTCCTTTTGTACTGCACGAGTGCCAGCTGCCATAGTCGCTCCTATTGATTTAGTAGAGGTTTTACTACATCACTAATTTTATTTGCTATACGTTCATATCTAACTCTCAATGGAGAACCTGGGCGATAAATTAGAGAAACTGTACGAGATGGTTCTGGATATATGCATGGGAGGTATTTTACCCCTTTCCTAGTACCTTCATTTAAAACAGCTAATTCAGGCATTAGAGTAATACCTGTATTGGCTGAAACCATGTTGCGTAATGTTTCTAAACTGGTTGCGCGAAAATGCTGATTCTCTTTTGCACCTGCTGTGAAACAATAACCTAGAGCTTGGCCTCTTAAACAATGTCCATCATCTAACATAAGCATTTCACAGCCTTTTAGTTTATCCATTTTAATAGATTGTTCTTGAGATAAGGGGTGTTTTTCTGACACGGCTAGTAGCATTCGTTCATTAAACATTGGCACTTCAATAAAAGATTCTGCTTCAGTGACAGATGCTAAAATGACGCAGTCTAAATGACCTGTTTCTAATTGTTCTAAAAGGTGCTGAGTTTGAGCCTCGTATAAAAATAGCTCTAAGTCAGGGAAGGATTGTTTTAAAGCGGGAACAATATAAGGTAATAAATAAGGTCCAATAGTTGGAATTACGCCTATATGTAGTGGCCCAGTCATTTCTTTACCTTGATTACTCGCCATTTCTTTTAAGAGTTTTACTTCTCGTAAAACTGTTTTGGCTTGATCGACTAAAAGTAATCCTGATTGGGTAAATAAAACTTTACGGCTTGTTCTTTCTAATAATATAATCCCTAACTCATCTTCTAACTTTCTTATTTGTCCACTTAATGTGGGCTGGCTTACATGGCATGCATCGGCAGCACGACGAAAATGTTTATGTTCAGCTAAAGAAACTAGATACTTAAGATCTCGGATATTCATTTACACACCTATTATAGAAAGTAACGATTAAATAACTGATTTTTGATTGTTATAAACTATAACATGGTTTTAATATAAATCATATTTTTTTATCAACTAATCTTTATGGGAGAAAGGATTATGACAATGGAAGGAAAAAAAGTTCCTCAAGTAACATTCCGTACACGCCAAGGTGATCAATGGGTTGATATTACAACTGCTGAGTTATTTGATAATAAAACAGTTGTATTATTTTCTTTACCAGGCGCTTTCACTCCGACTTGTTCATCAACACATTTACCTCGTTATAATGAGCTAGCTTGCGAATTCAAAGCATTAGGTGTAGATGATATTATTTGTATGTCTGTTAACGATACATTCGTTATGAATGCATGGAAAGCAGATCAAGAAAGCGAAAATGTTACAGTTATTCCTGATGGTAATGGTGAGTTTACTGATGGCATGGGAATGCTTGTAGATAAAGCTGATCTTGGTTTTGGTAAACGCTCTTGGCGTTATTCTATGCTAGTGAAAAACGGCATTGTTGAGAAAATGTTTATTGAGCCGCAAGAGCCAGGCGATCCATTTAAAGTATCTGATGCAGATACAATGATTAAATATTTAAATCCAAATTGGACAGCAAAACCTTCAGTTTCAATTATCACAAAACCTGGTTGCCCATTCTGTGCAAAAGCAAAAGCGCTATTGAAAGAAAAAGGTTATGCTTTTGAAGAGATCGTTTTAGGACGTGATGCAAGTACGATTTCTGTTCGCGCGATTACTGGTAAAACAAGCGTGCCACAAGTCTTCATTGGTGGTAAATATATTGGCGGAAGTGATGATTTAGCGCAGTATTTTGCATAATTCTAGCTAGATAAAAAAGGGCTTTTTAGCCCTTTTTATATTTCATAAGGAAACCCCATGCTATCAGTTGAAAATCCTGTTTTTATTACCGCACTTTTATTTCTTATCATTTGTATCATTTTGCTTTTTATGCTTGCTCGCAAAAAAAGAGATGTGCAGGAATTGCAACAAGATTTAAATAAAAATATCAATGATTTCAATCAATTGCTTGCCAAGTATGAGAGTTTAGCAGAAGCAAAAAATCAACTTGAGCAACAAGTTGTCAAGGCTCAAACACTGGTTGAAAGTAGCCAAATTCGCTTGGCTGAGCGTGATGAAAAAATCCAATATTTGCAAAAAGAATTAGATGAAGAACAAATGCGAGCGGAGCAAATTGCCCAGCAAATCACAGGATTGAAAGAGCGCTTTGGTGTAGCAAGTGCGCAGGCGGAAAGTTTGCAGCAACAATTAAATCAAAGTCGTACAGAAAAAGAAGGGCGAGAGCGTGCATGGTTAGATTTAAATCAAAAACATACCGCACTTCAACAAGAATTAACGGAACTTAAAGTCACTTTAAGTGAAAAAGAAAAGAATTTTGTGGAGCAGCAACAGAATTTTGTGCAATCCAAACAACAACTTAGTGTTGAGTTTCAAAATCTGGCAAATCAAATTTTAGAAGAAAAAAGCCAGCGCTTTAATCAAACTAATCAACAAACCTTAGATAGCTTATTGAAACCGTTTCGTGAACAAATTGAGGGTTTTCAAAAACGTGTCAATGAAATTCATTCTGAGTCTTTGAAAGGTAACGCCAATCTTGAAAGTGAAATTAAAAAAGTGCTGGATATTGGTTTGGCTATGTCAAAAGATGCCAATAATTTGACTTCAGCGTTAAAAGGCGAGAAGAAAACCTTGGGGAATTGGGGTGAGGTTCAGTTAGAACGTACATTGCAGATGGCAGGCTTAATTGAGAATGAACATTATAGTGCACAAGCCCATTTTAAAAATGATCAAGGCAAGCCTAACTATCCTGATTTTATTTTGCATTTACCAGACAATAAGCACTTGATTATTGACAGTAAAATGTCTTTGGTCGCCTATGAAAGTGCGGTCAATTCTGAGGATGAAAATCAGCGTAAGCTAGGTTTGCAAGAGCATGTGAAAGCCTTAAAAAATCATATCGACGACTTATCACGCAAGGATTACAGCAATTTGATTGGTATGCGTAGCCCAAATTTTGTGTTGATGTTTGTTGCACTTGAGCCAGCTTATATTGAAGCAATGAAATATGACGCGGGGCTATTTAACTATGGCTATGAAAAGAATGTAATTTTAGTTTCTCATACCACATTAATGCCGATTTTACGTACCGTAGCAAATTTATGGCGTATTGAACGAGGCAACCTTGAAGCCAAAGAAATTAGTGCAAAAGCGGGGGAAATTTATAATCAAGTTTGTGTAGTGGCAGAACGTTTGAATAAATTGGGCAACAGTTTGTCTGCAGTAAGTAGTCACTATAACAGCACTGTGACTGCGCTTGTGGGGCAACAAGGCTTGGTGGGCAAAGTAGAACGCTTTAAAGATTTATCTGCGAAAGCGAATAAGACCATGCCAGAGATTGATTTGCTACATAATGATGTCAATGTTGAGAAGTTAGTTGCCATTCGAGTAGATAACGAAGAGAAATAAGATTTTTAGGCAAAAATCTTTTAGAATAAGCAAAATTTTGACAACAGAGGAAACGAATTATGATTATTGTCACAGGTGGTGCAGGATTAATTGGTAGCAATATCGTCAAAGCATTAAACGATATGGGACGCCGAGATATTTTGGTGGTAGACAACCTTACCGATGGTACAAAATTTGTCAATTTAGTGGATTTAGATATTGCAGATTATTGTGATAAAGAAGATTTTATTGCCTCTATCGTTGCAGGCGATGATTTCGGTGATATTGATGCGATTTTCCATCAAGGTGCTTGTTCGGCAACAACGGAATGGAATGGTAAATATTTAATGCAAAACAACTACGAATATTCAAAAGAGTTATTGCATTATTGTTTAGAACGTGAAATTCCTTTCTTTTATGCTTCAAGTGCGGCGACTTATGGCGATAAAACGGATTTTATTGAAGGGCGTGAATTTGAAGGACCATTGAATGTGTATGGCTATTCAAAATTCTTATTTGATGAATATGTACGTCAAATTCTGCCAGAAGCAAATTCGCCAGTGTGCGGTTTTAAATATTTCAATGTTTATGGTCCTCGTGAGCAACATAAAGGCTCAATGGCAAGTGTGGCATTTCATTTGAACAACCAAATGTTGAAGGGCGAAAATCCGAAATTATTTGCTGGTTCAGAACATTTCTTGCGTGATTTTGTTTATGTGGGCGATGTGGCAAAAGTGAATTTATGGGCATGGCAAAATGGCATTTCTGGTATTTATAACTGCGGTACAGGTAAAGCGGAAAGTTTTGAAGAAGTGGCGAAAGCTGTGGTGAAATATCATGGCAAAGGCGAAATTGAAACTATCCCATTCCCAGAACATTTAAAATCTCGTTATCAAGAATATACTCAAGCCAATTTAACTAAATTGCGTGAAGCTGGCTATCAAAATGAGTTTAAATCCGTAGCGGAAGGCGTAGCAGAATATATGCAATGGCTAAATCGTAAGGCATGATTTAGCGAGGAAATCCGATAGCGCCAGCGACACTCCGATAGCGCCAGTGTCCCCACTGGTGCTTTGTTTTTTGCCGCAAAGTGCGGTGGTAATTTGGAAGGATGCATAAATTGACATAAAAACAGATAAAATATAGAATCCGAGCCGATTATTTTTAATCTAAATAAATTAAAAAAGTGGTAAGTTGTTTTTAATAAAAACAACTGTGAGAATCTGAGACTTCATTTAATATAAAGTTGAATGGCATCGAATACAAAAATAAAAGGAGAACTTGTTATAAAAACAAATTTTAAATTATTAGCTTTAACAGCGGCCGTGGGAGTTGCGTTAAGCGGCGTGGCAGTGGCTAAAAGTGTGGATACTGATATAGCTAAAGCTGGCACTGGCAACAGTTATACAAAAATTTTTGAGAAGGCAGGTAAAGAACTACAAGACTTGGCTGATAGAAGCAAACAAAATGAAGAAGATATAGCTGAGTTACAAAATGCTATGGACGAGGTAGAAAACGTTGCAGCTGAGAATACACTTCTTAAAGAATATGTAGATATTTCAATCGCCTCAATTCAGAGTGACAATGATGCCATATTTAAGAATTTCTATAGCAATTTAGATGCTTTAAGATCGCAAGTGAATAATCTAGATCCTACAAAAGTTTCAGAAATGGTTGGTCAAGCTGATTCTAGATTGAGTGTTGCTGAAAATGATATTTTAGGGTTACAAGGTGATGTTGAGAAAAACCTTGGATATATCGCTAAAAATGA
>NZ_MUXZ01000077.1 GCF_002015075.1 Canicola haemoglobinophilus | reverse complement strand
CACCACTGACAGTAACACCGCCACTTAATCCAAACCCACTCGCATTATGGCGACTGTGATTTTCAATATCAGAATAAGTCAATGTCCCTGTGCTAAAACGGTTTTTGTTTTGTTGTTCAGCTTGACTGGTTGAAGTGATGATTGCACCTTTTAAATCCGTATGTAGCTGCCGATATAGTTCAATTTCTATACTTCATGTTTTCTAAGCAAATTTTTGTATTATCCCCGTCTTGGGCTAAACACCAAACTAGGGGCGGTTGAAAACGGTAGCCTAAGTTGTAATAGCATTGATTTACTAAACTAAAGGCTTTATTCAAATAATTTTCATATTCCTCAAATTCATCTTTATTTTCAGAAAAATCAATAAACCCTATTTTTTGCCTTTTTCTAGAAAGATATTCATACCGTTCACCTAAATATGGAAATACTTGCTCATCACAATGAACAATATCTTCAAAAGATATTTGTTTTCCATTTCTTAACCAATATTTTGTGTCTGGAGGAGAGCCATTAGCTAGATAACATCCACTTAATAATAAGGAAAATATAAATATCAACTTTTTCATTGAGCTTTCCCCTTATCATTAATTATGATTCCATTATTAAATTCAAATTTACTAGTTTTTGGACCTATTTGTCCCCAAGCTTTCTTATGATAAGACTTTATATCTTTAGTTACTTTATTGTCATTATTTTTTGAATTTAGAAAATTAATAACAGTTTCATCTTTATAATAAGCCTTAGTATGATCTCCCATAATCAGACTCCACAAAGGAATGTGGCTAAAATTCTTCCCAGTGGTATCTGTATTGCCAATCCCTAAACCAAATCGACCAGGTAAAAATGGCAACCCTAAACCAGTTCCCACCAAATCTCCAGGTGCAACCGCATAACTCACTTTCCCTTCTTTAAACAATTCACTTGCTTTCTCCGTATAGCCTTGGTCGTATAATCCTCCTGATAATACACCACCAATAGTATTATTTCTCATTGGATAAGAGGTACCCACCGTATTTGCTTCTAGCCTTGTATTATTAAATTTCATATCTTTATAA
>NZ_MUXZ01000076.1 GCF_002015075.1 Canicola haemoglobinophilus | reverse complement strand
TTCAAAGTAATTTGGCTTGCGATGAAAGATGCCTCAAAAAAATGGACAATGCCGATTCAAAACTGGAAACTGGCGATGAATCGATTTATGATTGATTTCGGTGCTCGCCTAGACGAGCACCGTTAAGTTGAGATGGGTGTTTACACAGAATTTGGGATAGGGTCCTGTCATAATGCCCTACACATTCAGTACAAAGGTTAGGATCAATCACATAAATTTCATCGCCAACTGAAATTGCATCATTCGGACATTCTGGTAAACACATATCGCAGTTTGTGCATTTGTCAGTGATAAATAGTGCCATTTTCCATTAACCTTGTGTTAAAAAAGGGCTGATATATAAAGAATATCAGCCCAAAATTGAATAGGAATTTTATGCGTAAAAAACAACTCAATTTCTTCTCTCTCCTTGTGCTAGCGCTTTTGTCGCTGTTCTTTTTTGTTTGGGAACATTTCTTTCCTAGTGAGCAAAAATCTGAAGCCATATCTGAGCCCACTGCTCAGTCAATACCTCAGCCCAAGCCTAAACTAAAATCTATTCCTGCAAATTATGATTATGTGATGGCTAATGACAGTATTGGGCAAAACAAACAGGCGAAAACAGATTATTACACTTTAGTGCTATCTTGGTCGCCTGCATTTTGCGATAGCCAGCGTGAGCGCTATGGCAAAAATTTGCCTACTTCAATGCAATTGCAATGTGATACGACACAGAAATTTGGTTGGGTTATTCATGGTTTATGGGCGCAAAATAAAAATGCTCGACAAATTTCTGAACACCCTCGTTTTTGTCAGGGCGATTTACCTATGTTGCCAAGTTCAGTGATTGAGCCTTATTTAGCGGAAAGTCCTAGCGCTACTTTATTGCAAGGTGAATGGGAAAAACATGGTGCTTGTGCCTTTAGACAAGCAGAGCAGTATTTCAAAAAACAGCAAGAATTGTACCGCACTTTAACCTTGCCTAAGCAGCAATTTAATTCAAGAAATGAGTTATTCGCTTGGATGAAGAAAAATAATCCACAGTTGAAAAATGCGTATTTTGGGGCAAGTCACAATGAGCTATTTATTTGCTACGGATTAGATTGGCAAGTAATTGATTGCCCACGCAATCGTTAATTCATGGAATTAGATCATTATTAATGAGAAAGTTAAATTTTTGTTAATAATTTAATTTATTTAAAAAAATATTAGCGTTAATTTGATCTAGTTCGTTACAACCTAGTCATAACTGGGTATAATGTGCAACAGTTTTTATCAATTTTAATCAATATAAAGAGGGCAAATTATGTCAGTAATTAAAATGACAGACCTAGATTTAGCAGGTAAAAGAGTATTTATTCGTGCAGATTTAAATGTGCCAGTAAAAGAAGGCAAAGTGACTTCTGATGCACGTATTAAAGCCACTATTCCTACTTTAAAACTTGCACTTGAGAAAGGTGCAAAAGTGATGGTAACTTCGCACTTAGGTCGTCCGACTGAAGGTGAATTTAAACCTGAAGATTCATTACAACCTGTTGTTGATTATTTGAAAGATGCTGGCTTTAACGTTCGTTTAGCACAAAATTATCTTGATGGCGTAGAAGTAAACGAAGGTGAAATCGTTGTTCTTGAAAACGTACGTGTAAATAAAGGTGAGAAGAAAAACGATCCAGAATTAGGCAAAAAATATGCCGCACTTTGTGATGTATTTGTGATGGATGCATTTGGTACAGCACACCGTGCACAAGCATCAACTTACGGCGTAGCAGAATTTGCACCAATTGCTTGTGCAGGCCCATTATTAGCCGCTGAATTAGATGCTTTAGGTAAAGCATTAAAAGAACCACAACGCCCAATGTTAGCCATTGTTGGTGGTTCAAAAGTATCAACAAAATTAACTGTATTAGATAGCTTATCAAAAATTGCTGATCAATTAATCGTGGGCGGCGGTATCGCAAATACTTTCATTGCAGCAGAAGGTCATAATGTGGGTAAATCTTTATATGAAGCAGATTTAATCCCTGAAGCACAACGCTTATCAAAAGCAACTAATATTCCTGTGCCTGTTGATGTGCGTGTAGGTACTGAGTTTTCAGAAACGGCACCAGCAATAGAAAAAGCAGTAAATGAAGTAGCCGCAGACGAATCTATTTTTGATATTGGCGATAAATCTGCTGAGCAATTAGCGGAAATTATTCGTAACTCAAAAACGATTCTTTGGAATGGTCCAGTAGGCGTATTTGAATTCCCTAACTTCCGTAAAGGTACTGAAATCATCTCTAATGCAATCGCAGAAGCAACTGCAAATGGTGCATTCTCTATTGCTGGCGGCGGTGATACTTTAGCTGCAATTGATTTATTCGGTATCAAAGATAAAATTTCTTATATTTCAACCGGTGGTGGTGCATTCTTAGAGTTTGTAGAAGGCAAAGTATTACCAGCAGTTGAAATCTTAGAAAAACGCGCAAATGGTTAATTTTGTAAAGTGCAAGAAATTGCACTTTACGTTGTAGATTGATTTAATTTTTACTAGTGCAAGAATTGCACGTTATATAGGAAATATGAAAATGGCAAAATTATTAGACATTGTAAAACCAGGTGTATTAACTGGTGATGACGTTCAAAAAGTATTCGCTTATGCAAAAGCAAATAACTTTGCAATTCCTGCAGTAAACTGCGTGGGTACAGATTCTGTGAATGCTGTATTAGAAACAGCTGCTCGTGTAAAAGCGCCTGTTATTATTCAATTCTCAAATGGTGGTGCTGCCTTCTACGCTGGTAAAGGCATTAAACCAACGAGTGGAGCTCGCCCAGATGTTCTAGGTGCGATTGCTGGTGCGAAACATGTTCATGCATTAGCAGCAGAATATGGTGTTCCTGTGATTCTTCACACTGACCATGCAGCGAAAAAATTACTTCCATGGATTGACGGTTTATTGGATGTGGGTGAAAAACATTTTGCAGAAACAGGTAAGCCATTATTCTCATCTCATATGATTGATTTATCTGAAGAGCCAATGGCTGAAAATATGGCAATTTGTCGTGAGTATCTTGCTCGTATGGATAAAATGGGTATGACACTTGAAATCGAAATCGGTATTACTGGTGGGGAAGAAGATGGTGTTGATAATTCAGATGTAGATGAGTCTAAACTTTATACTCAACCTGAAGATGTACTTTATGTTTACGATCAATTAAATCCAATTAGCCCACGTTTCACAATCGCTGCGGCTTTTGGTAACGTACATGGCGTATATAAACCGGGTAACGTAAAATTAAAACCATCTATTTTAGGCGCATCACAAGAGTTCGTATCGAAAGAGCGTAATCTTCCAGCGAAATCATTAGATTTCGTATTCCATGGTGGTTCAGGTTCTTCAACTGAAGAAATCCGCGAAGCAATCAGCTATGGTGCGATTAAGATGAATATCGATACTGATACACAATGGGCAACTTGGGATGGTATCCTTCAATTCTATAAAGCAAATGAAGCATACTTACAAGGTCAATTAGGCAACCCAGAAGGTCCTGATGCACCAAACAAAAAATACTACGATCCACGTGTTTGGTTACGTAAAGCAGAAGAATCTATGTCTAAACGCTTAGAAAAATCTTTTGAAGATTTGAACTGTGTTGATGTTCTATAGTTTTTCAAAATTATCTAAAAATAAACCGCACTTTTAAAGTTCGGTTTATTTCAGACCACTGACAAACCCACCTTTTCAAAGTCATTTGATAAACGTGGGTTTATTTTTTAGTTTCTCACTTTTCTCTTCGTTTTTCCTTTATTTTCCCTTCAGATAACCTTGCAAGTGGTCATTTTCCCTAATTTT
>NZ_MUXZ01000075.1 GCF_002015075.1 Canicola haemoglobinophilus | reverse complement strand
GGAAAGATACTGGCGGTGATGGCATACCTATTGGGGCTATTGTAGCATTCCCCAAAGAGGTAACTAATCCACAAGGATTTTTGTTAGTAGAGGATTTAACATTTAATCCACAAACCTATCCCGATTTATATCGGGCTTTAGGCAATAAAAACAAAGTGTCTAATATCAAGCGGTCAGATGTGGGAATGTTGGCGTATTTTCCAACGGATAATATCCCTGATGGTTGGATTGACTTTGATAGCATTCGCACCACGGTCACACAACAAAATTATCCAGAGCTTTATCAGCATTTAGTGGATAAATACGGCTCAATTAATAATGTCCCGTTGGCTGAGGATAGATTTATTCGTAATGCGCATGGCAGTTTAGCGGTTGGGCAGAAGCAAAATGATGAGATTAAAGCGCATACGCATAAACTCATTTCCTATTATGGCAGACATGATGAAAACACTGCACTGTATGGAGAGGGGTTTGAATTTGAGCCACAAACAGATAGATCAACGGTAGATTC
>NZ_MUXZ01000074.1 GCF_002015075.1 Canicola haemoglobinophilus | reverse complement strand
AAAGTAATTTGGCTTGCGATGAAAGATGCCTCAAAAAAATGGACAATGCCGATTCAAAACTGGAAACTGGCGATGAATCGATTTATGATTGATTTTGGTGCTCGCTTAGACGAGCACCGTTAAGTTGAAATGGGTGTTTACACAGAATTTGGGACGAGGTCAGAAAAAAATGAAAAGTAAGATTATTTTATTAGTTTATAGTTTTTTTTCTGCTTTTTCTTCTTTTGTAGATTCAGAAATGTTACATCTTTTAAGTCATTTTTCTTTTAAAGAGAATAATATGTAAGTTAGCTTATTTATTATTTTCATAAATAGCTTTAAATGCTACTTCCATAGCCCTTTGAACATCATTCGACATTTGTCTATAATGATTGATAAGGGCTTGCTCTTTTTCAGCCAGTTCATCACTTGGCAAACCTTGAAACATTTTTCCCTCTCCAGTTAACAGCCAGTTAACATCGATATTCATTGTTTCTTTTAATTTGGTTAACGCTTCTACATTTGGTTCCCGCTCATTGCGTAAGTAGTTTTGAACGGATCGATATGGGATGCCAGATAATTCTGAAAATTCTTTTATGTTGATATTTTTAGATTCAATAACCTGTTTCAATCTTTCACTTATGCTCATTTGAGTATTCTATATTGACTTTTTATGTTCTTTAGGGTAATATAAATAACATAAAAATTACCCTATCGGGTATATTTTAATGTTAAATATGGAATAAATCAAAAGAAATGGCTCAACACTTCCTTCTCACAAGCAAAGCCCGCTTGCTTTCGCCCATTAAGATAGCCCTATCGGATGACGAGACGCTGTTTATGCTTTGTCAGTTGCGTTGGCGAAGTAATAATGAACAAGTTTGCCCGAAGTGTGGAGTGAAACACAAAGCCTATTTTATCTCGACTCGCAAGCAGTGGCGATGCAAACATTGTAAGCATACTTTTAGCATTACATCAGGTACGATTTTTGCCAATCACAAGCTACCACTTCAAACCTATTTATTTGCGATAGCCTTATTTGTGAATGCGGTAAAAGGCATTTCTGCCTGCCAGCTTTCTCGTGATTTGAATGTACAGTACAAAACCGCTTTTACTCTTGCACACAAGATTCGTGAGAGTTTGATGGTACAACGTGAGCTTTTTCCCTTATCAGGCGAAGTGCATATTGACGGAACCTATGTACATTCAGCCCCACGCCCAAAGAATAAGAAAAGTGAACGTGTGGATAGACGGTTAAAAGCCCATGCCAATCCGAATAAACGTGCGGTATTAGTGATGCGTGAGCGTTATTCTGAACAGGAAACTTCTTCTAATCCGCAATTAGTCGGTGCAAAGAAAACTATCACCTTTCCCATTCTCTCTGAGAATACCGAAACAGTGAAGAAATTGGCAACCGCTTATATTGAGCCAAATAGCCGTATTCATGCGGATGAAAATTCAGCTTATGATGAATTAATCGTTAATTACAATTTGCAACGAGTAAACCACCAGCGTGAATATCGTAGTGATGACGGTATTACGAATAATCTCGCAGAAAGCTATTTTGCTCGTTTCAAACGGATGTATTATGGACAAGTCCACAAAATGTCAAATATCTACCTTGATAACTATGCCAATGAAATAGCTTATCGGGAAGATACTCGCAAACTGGATAATTTAACCCTGTTCAATGATGTTATAAATAAATGTCTCAATACATCATCGGATAACGACTGGAAAGGCTATTGGCAAGGTCATCACAGACAAGTAGAAAGATTGGTGATGTAATGGCATATACACTTGATAAAAAACTCAAAGAACTTGAATTTGAGCGTAAACAAGTACGAGAACATCTCTCGCTACTTGATGATAAAATCTATACTTTACGCAAAGCAATTCAGATAATGGAAGAAGAACATCGAGATGTTACCGAATACGATACAGTACAATTCCAATATCGTACTCGCTGCCGCCGTTTTACCACAAATTCAGCTACCTTAATTATCCGTTTACTCAAAACAGAGCCACATCGTTATTGGCGTGTTGAAGAAATTACAAAAGAAATCTTAATTGCAGATAATCAACCCAATACCCCTGTAAATCGCACCTATATTAAGAATGTTCATGCGGCAATGGATATATTACTCAAAAAAGGCATTGTAGAACGACAGTCAAACAAGGCTCACAAGGTGGCTTTATGGAGATTAAAAACCGAGAAATAATGGTTATCGCTGTTATTTCTATGCAACAATCTCTTTCACCGCCACTGAATTACCCTAACGGAAGATTTCTCTTGCAAAACCTGTTTCTCAACAATGCCTTTCTCTTGTAATCGTCTTAATGCGTGTGAAAAGGCAGTTACAATTGAGTGATGTTGCGATTTATGTTCGATTTTCCCTTCAATTTCAAAAGCCTTAAACATTATCTCTTTCGCTGACATCCATTGATTTGGGTAATGTTTAAACACTTTTGCAATATAATCGCTAGGGTGATAAGCGTATATTGAAATCGCACTCCCATCACTAATAGATTTAGCTTTCCTCTTGATAGGACTTGAAAACGGGTCACTCTGTAATGCCACTAAGGCTTGTTGTAGAGTTACTTGATGCTCTCTCGCCTTTTTAATACATTGCTCAAAGTGAGTAATTTGTTGAGTAAGTTCTGCGATTTTCTGCCGAATAAGGTTTTCCCCAGTCATTCTTGCCATAAATAAAAATCCTTGTGATGTAAAATAACCACAAGGATTTTAGTCAAATTGAGTTAATTGGTCTTTGTGCAACTGCTACATAATACCGTAAATATACATATTGGGAAAAAGTAGACGATTTTGTATTGAAATTTATACAAAATGCATAAAAAGTCATCTTATAGCTAAATTTTTAAATTTTTTTTGCAAAAAGTGCT
>NZ_MUXZ01000073.1 GCF_002015075.1 Canicola haemoglobinophilus | reverse complement strand
GGCGATGAATCGATTTATGATTGATTTTGGTGCTCGCCTAGACGAGCACCGTTAAGTTGAAATGGGTGTTTACACAGAATTTGGGATGGGGTCACAATAAGGGGGTAATTATGCAAAAATCATTATTCGCAACCTACTCTTTATTTAGTAAATGGTTCTTTACTACGCTACTTTTAATTTTATTATTCAACAATTGGGATGATTTTTGTGGCATGAGAACCTTTATCACCATGTACAACTTCACATTGGACTTTTTGCCCTGCTTTTAAAGAGCGATACCCTTCCATTTCAATAACAGAATAATGTGCAAAAATATCAGCATCACTATTTTCTACCGTAAGGAAACCAAATCCTTTTGCATTATTGAACCATTTAACGATACCAATTTCCATAATTACTAACCTCTTTTGGCTTTACGTCTTTACAGACTACTTTACTTCACAATAAGACTGCTAGCCTTATCCCCTTTCTAAACTTGAGCTAGATATTCAATGAAATTAGCTATCTTTGCAATCATCAATATTCAAAAATCCAACAGAGATCACAAAAAAGAGATATTTTTTGCTAAATTTCAGTATTTTTTGAGGTTTGTTTTGCATTTAACTCACGCAATTCTTTCGCAACAAGTGCAATAGCTTCACCACTACCAATACCTTGTCGCATTAATTCTTGAATTTTTTCTACCGCTCTTTGTTGCTGTTCATGAGTTAAATTTAAAATTGCATTATCTAACATAAATTTTCCTTGAGTTTTGTTAAATTTTTTACCAATTAAATGTTTTAAACAAAAGTTTCCACTGTTCATCTAAATCTGCAACAATTTCCACTCTTTCATTTGTTACTGGATGCTGAAAACAAAGTTTCTCTGCATGGAGCATTAGTCTATTTACACCAACATTTTGACTTAATGCCCGATTTTGATGTAAATCACCATATTGTGTATCACCTAAAATAGGATGAAAAATATGTTTTAAATGACGACGCAATTGATGTTTACGTCCTGTGTGTGGAATTAAACGTACCAGTGAATAACGAGAAGTTGTATAGCGCCCTACCCCATAAGGCATTTCAGCAATTTTAAGTCCCCGATAGTCCGTTATTGCTTGTTGTGGTTCTTTTTCCTGACTGAATTTATCTGCAATTTTATCTAATTGCACTTTAAGCGGATAATCAATGGTTTGAGCATCGGTCAAATAGCCTCGCACAACAGCTAAATAGCTTTTTTCCACTTTTTTTTGCTCAAACTGTAAACAAAGCAAATTTGCTATTTCAGCATTTAAAGCAAAAAGTAAAACGCCAGAAGTTGGGCGATCTAAACGATGAATAGGAAACACATGTTGCCCAATTTGATCCCGCAAGGTTTGCATCACAAATTGCGTTTCATGGCTATCTAGCCAACTACGATGCACTAACATTCCAGCTGGTTTATTAACTGCAACGAGAAATTCATCTTGATACAGAATATCTAGTATTACGGGTTCTGACATAATTTCTCAATTTCATAAATAGGTTGTAGAAGCTCATTTAATCTATCTAGATCTTTTAATGCTTCTTCAATATAAGGAGTAATTGCCATTTTGTGTGGTAAAGATTGCCCACCCTCTAATAAGGCATACATACGAGGAATAAAAATCCATTGTAGCCATTCATTGGCACTCATCGTATCTACGGAAAAGGGTTCTGTGCTTAAAAAAGCTTGCTCTTCGGGAGGGTAAGATTGCCATAAATCTAGATTTTGCATCACTTGTTGTAATGCTTGTAAATGCAGTTTAATTTCAGTTTTCATTGAGTATGCTCGAAAATAAAAAGCTATATTCTATGTAAATTAATTATGTTAATCTACTCCTCTCAATAATCATCGAACAATAAATATGTATCTAATCGAAGTATTTTTTACCTACCAACAAACAAAAGACTCTCCTGTCAATAATGTCACTTATCTAATAAATCAAATCGTTGAACAATGGCGCTATAACGGACAAATTATTGGGCGTGAAATCCCATTATTCACCGCTGATCAAGGATTCTTTGCTTTACGTGTGACTTGTCCTGAAGAACAAAGTTTATTACCTGAATTTAATAATGCAGAAGTAAATAAAGCCCTTGAACAAGCTGAAAGTGCGGGAATTATTTTTGATAGTTTTCAGATTATTGCTGATGACTTAAATTCAAATATGACTTATCAAGGCGAACAACCTACTTGGCAAGTGCTTTATACAACTTATTTGCAATCTTGTTCTCCTGTGCATAGTGGAGATGATTTGTTGCCAATTCCATTATATAAACAATTCAAAAACATACCGCACTTGAGTATGGATATTATTAAATGGCAAGAAAATTGGCAGGCTTGCGACCAATTACAAATGAATGGCTCAACCTTAGAAAAGCAAGCATTAAATGAAATCAGCGAGTTTGATAGCCAGTTAAGTAAACATGGTTATCATCTTGCGCAAGAGATTGAAAAACACACTGGCATTCCAACTTATTATTATCTGTACCGTATTGGAGGCAAAGATTTAGAAAGCGAACAACAACGCTTATGCCCAAGCTGCCAACAACAATGGAATTTAGATAAACCTCTATTCAATATCTTCCATTTTAAATGTGATCATTGTCGCCTCGTGTCCAATTTATCTTGGCATTGGCAATAACTAAAGGGAAAAGCATGCAATATCAAGACCAAAGTTTACAAGCATTAAAGTTAGGGCAAAAAACGGAATATACCTCAACTTATGACCGCACTTTGTTGCAAGCTGTACCACGCAAACTTAACCGAAATGATTTAGGTATCACTGAAAAACAACCTTTCACTTTCGGCGCAGACATTTGGACAGCTTACGAAATCTCTTGGTTAAATTTAAAAGGTGTACCACAAGTGGCGATTGCCGATGTGGAAATTGATTACCAAAGTGAAAATTTGATTGAGTCAAAAAGTTTCAAACTTTATTTAAATAGTTTTAATCAAAGCCAATTTAAAAATTTACAAGAAGTTGAAGAAATTTTACAACAAGATTTAACCCAATGTGCTCAAGGCCGAGTAAAAGTGCGGTTGAATTCCCTACAATATTATGATCGACAAGCTATTGCTACTTTACAAGGTGAATGTATTGATGAACAGGATATTGAAATTCACTCCTATGAATTCAATCCTAGCCTGTTGGAAAATTGTACAAGTACACAATGGGTTGAAGAAACCTTAGTAAGCCATTTATTAAAATCAAATTGTTTAATTACCAATCAGCCCGATTGGGGAACGATACAAATTCATTATGTGGGTCAACAAATAAATCGAGAAAAAATCTTGCGTTATCTGATTTCTTTCCGACAACATAATGAATTTCATGAGCAATGTGTCGAACGGATTTTTTGTGATCTTATGCGATTTGCTCAACCAGAAAAACTCAGTGTTTATGCTCGTTATACAAGACGAGGTGGATTAGACATTAACCCATTTAGGTCAAATTTTGAACCTACCCCACTTAACCAGCGTCTTGCACGCCAATAATAAAGGAACTTTTATGAATCATATACATTACGTCAATCCAAAGGGAAGTATGGATCAACTTTCACATATGGAAGTTGAACAATTAGCTAAAAAAGCCAAAAGCAAACTTTATCAACTTTACCGCAATTGCTCATTGGCTGTACTCAATTCGGGGGCTATTACAGATGATAGCCGTGAGCTATTAAATAAATATCCTGATTTTGATATTAACTTAGTTGCAAGAGAACGAGGAATTGCATTGGAATTACACAATCCTCCAGCCAGTGCTTTTGTTGACGACAAAATGATTAAAAATATTCAATATCATTTATTTGCGGTATTGCGTGATATTTTATTTGTTAACGTATTAAACCAACGTATTAATCCTTGCGATATTCAAGATAGCAAACATATTACCAACCAAGTCTTTTCTATTTTGCGTAATGCCAAAGCCCTCATTAATG
This sequence comes from Canicola haemoglobinophilus, assembly GCF_002015075.1. Classification (GTDB taxonomy): domain Bacteria; phylum Pseudomonadota; class Gammaproteobacteria; order Enterobacterales; family Pasteurellaceae; genus Canicola; species Canicola haemoglobinophilus. The sequence continues at coordinate 2,919 of NZ_MUXZ01000073.1, read as the reverse complement.
GCGAACAGCCTAATTTAGTGGTTTGCTGGGGCGGACATTCTATCAATCAAATTGAATATCAATATTGTCGTGCTGTTGGTTTGGAACTAGGACATCGTGAATTAAACATTATCACGGGCTGTGGACCGGGCGTAATGGAAGCACCAATGAAAGGCGCAACCATTGGTCATGCAAACCAACGTTACAAGCAAAGCCGTTTTATTGGTATTACAGAGCCATCAATTATTGCCTCAGAGCCACCAAATCCAATTGTAAATGAGCTCATTATTATGCCTGATATTGAAAAACGCCTAGAGGCATTTGTTCGTATGGGACATGGCATTATTATTTTCCCAGGAGGTCCCGGTACTTTTGAGGAGTTACTGTATATTTTGGGTATTAAACTCAACCCAGCAAATCATGCTCAGCAACTTCCATTAATTTTAACTGGGCCAAAAGAAAGTGTGGCTTATTTTGCTTCAATTGATCAATTTATTGGCGATACTTTAGGTACTGAAGCACAATCTTTATATGAAATTATCATTGATGATCCTGTGACAGTTGCTCGACGTATGAATGAAGCTATGAGTGAAATCCAAAAATCACGTTATGAAAAAAATGAGTCTTACAATTTCAACTGGTCATTAGAAATTACTACTGAATTTCAAACACCTTTTATTCCAACTCATGAAAATATGGCAAATTTAAATTTACATTTTGACCAAGCAAAAGTTGAATTAGTAGCTAATTTACGTCGTGTTTTCTCTGGCATTGTGGCAGGTAATATTAAACCAGATACTCAGGATAAAATTGCTGAATTAGGAAAATTTAAATTAAAAGGTGATCCGGTATTAATGCAAAAAATAGATAATTTATTACAGGATTTTATTGAACAGCATAGAATGAAGTTACCGAGTGGTGATGCTTACGAACCTTGCTATGAAATCCAAAAATAAACTGATTTTTCAATTCATGTAAACGATTTCAAAAAAGTATTCATTTCATCTACTCAAAAGAAAAGTGCGGTATTTTTCTTTTGAGTTTTATCTCAATAATCAGCTCAAGACTATTTAACATTGATTGTCTTGAGCTTTTATATTTATCCCAATTTAAACAAAGATTGTAGTTTTAGTGACCTATCTCACAAAAATAACAGTTTTGAATTGCACTAAAAAATTATTGGCATATAGTTAGCAATAGTTGAGTAAGCGTTTACATTTATCTCAACAAGATTGAATATTAGGCAGATAAAATAGGAGCTTGATTATGAGTGTATTAGGTTATTTACAAAGAATAGGACAGGCATTAATGGTGCCTGTAGCTGCATTACCTGCAGCAGCAATTTTAATGGGGATTGGTTATTGGATCGATCCAAATGGCTGGGGTGGCGAAAGCCAACTAGCTGCGTTCTTAATTAAATCTGGAGCGGCTATTATCGATAATATGGCAATTTTATTTGCTGTTGGCGTTGCTTTCGGTATGTCAAAAGATAAACATGGTTCAGCCGCACTTTCAGGTTTAGTAGGCTTTTTAGTGGTGACTACTCTCTTATCTCCAGGGGCTGTTGCACAATTACAAGGTATCCCAGCAGATCAAGTTCCAGCAGCTTTCGGTAAAATCAATAACCAATTTATCGGTATTTTAGTTGGGGTTATTTCTGCTGAATTATATAACCGTTTCCACCAAGTTGAATTACCACAAGCATTGGCATTCTTTAGCGGTAAACGTTTAGTTCCAATTGTAACCTCTATGGTAATGATTGTTGTTTCATTCTTATTAATGTATTTATGGCCTGTGATCTTTGATGGTTTAGTCGGTTTTGGTAAATCTATTACTGATTTAGGGGCTACTGGTGCTGGAATTTATGGTTTCTTAAACCGTTTATTGATCCCAGTGGGCTTACACCATGCACTCAACTCTGTATTCTGGTTTAACGTAGCAGGCATCAACGATATTCCAAACTTCTTAGGTGGTGCACAATCTCTTGCAAATGGCACCGCAGTTTTAGGGGTAACTGGTATGTATCAAGCTGGTTTCTTCCCTGTTATGATGTTCGGTTTACCAGCAGCAGCTCTTGCGATTTATCACAGTGCAAAACCAGCTAAAAGAACACAAGTTGCAGCACTTATGTTTGCCGCTGCATTAGCTTCATTCTTCACTGGTGTTACTGAGCCATTAGAATTTGCATTTATGTTCGTTGCACCAGTTCTTTATGTAATCCACGCATTATTAACTGGTTTATCTGTTTTCATCGCAGCTTCAATGCAATGGATGGCAGGTTTTGGTTTCAGTGCTGGTTTAGTGGATATGGTGTTATCTTCACAAAACCCATTAGCAACACAATGGTATATGTTGTTAGTGCAAGGTGTTGTTTTTGCAGTGATTTATTATGTTATATTCCGTACTCTAATCAAAGTATTAGGCTTAAAAACCCCTGGTAATGAAGAAGACGAAGAAGTAACAGTAAAAACGAATATTTCTCGTGAACAGCTAGCTTCGGATTTCATCGTTGCTTTAGGCGGTAAAGACAATTTCGAAACTATTGATGCTTGTATCACTCGTTTACGTTTAACTTTAATTGATCGCAATAAAATTAACGAAGATCAATTAAAAGCATTAGGCTCAAAAGGAAATGTTAAATTAGCTGAAAATGGCTTACAAGTCATTTTAGGTCCTGAAGCTGAATTAGTTGCAGATGCCATTAAACAGCAAGTCAAAATATAATAACTTGTGTAAAAATTAGGGTAAATATTAACTATAGGGAGCCTCTCCCACAATTTGTGTAAATACCTTTTTCTGAGATAATACATCTAGACACAGGTATTTTATTATGAACGAAAAACAACTCCACGCCTTGGCAATCGGGCATGCCATAAATTGATTTTATTACGCAAAAACAAAATGAAAAAGTTAGCGTTTAAGTTGAAATGTGAGCAAAAT
>NZ_MUXZ01000072.1 GCF_002015075.1 Canicola haemoglobinophilus | reverse complement strand
TTAGCGAAAGCGAAAAACAAACCATCACCGCCTTAAGCCAACTGGCGGGCGGATTAGCTGGCGGCGTTATCGGCGATAGCACCACAAGTGCGGTGAGTTCTGCTGATATAGCGAAAAGGGCGGTGGAGAATAATTTTACTTTGAATCTATCATCAGACTGGGCAGTTACTGCAGAAGCGAATAAACAAATTGATGATATTCAACGCCAAGCAGTGGAGCTATTTGAGAAAGAGCACCCTGAACTAATAAAAAAACTTAAAGCAACTGGAGATGTAGCTTCTTTCTTAGCTGATTTCACACCAATTATTGGTGATGCAAAATCTTTTGCAGAGGCAAAGGATGCGATTGATTATGTTTTGGCTACAGTAGGAGTTATACCTGGAGCAGATCTCGTTACCAAATCATTGAAAGAAGCTAAAAATCTACTTAACAATGCTAGAAAAGCTGAAAAACTAGGTGATATTAAAGCTGCTCATAAATATGTAGAAGAAGCAACTCGACATATTAATCATAACAGAGGCAATCTAAATACAAGTTTAGCGAGAACCTGCTCTTTCCGTGGCGATATGGAAGTTAAAACAGACAAAGGTTATCAACCGATTTCATCCATTAAAGTGGGTGATAAGGTGCTGGCGAAAAATGAAATAACCGGAATAACCACCTATCAGAAAGTCCAAGCTCACTACAGCAATCCATATGATTATACGGTATATGTAGAAGTGAAAGATGGCAGAGGAAAATTCCAAACAATTGTGTCAAACAAAATTCACCCATTCTTTGCACAGGTGTTATCAGGAATTGCCCCCGCTTCTTCTGAGGGACATGATTACAATGGAGAGATAGCGAAGGCTCAATGGATAGATGCTCAATATCTGCAAAAAGGCTATCGATTATTATCTGCAAATGGAGAATGGCAGACGGTATCGAATGTCAATATAAAAGCAGAAGGACTCAAAGCCTACAATATGACGGTGGCGACTGACCATACTTACTTTATTAGAGGTGCAAAAGCTGATAATGAAGGGGTTTGGGTACATAATGATTGTTGGATTAATTTACCTGAGGGAGCAAAAAGAATTAAAGATATAGATGGATATAGATCATATCAATTCAAAGATCATAGCGGAAATGATGTTATTGTGATTCAAAAAGATAAAAATCGTTTTGAAACACTAGATCATAATGGAGTAGAAGTTATTCTACCTAACCAGAGGAGTTGGGAAGCAGCAAGAAATCTTGCTTTAGAAAAAGTGGGTGATTTAGGAATGGACTCAAAGCCACTTATTGGTAATCTAAAGATAAGCGATGGATACGGTAAAATAGTCGGTAGAATATCATCAGATGGAAAAAAAGGTTGGAGATTAGATTATGATCCTGAAAAAGGAATGCATATTAATATATTTGACTATAGTAAAGGTAAAGGTAGTAATGCAATTAAGGAGGTAATTCCATTCACAGGATCTCAAGAAGACTTTAATCGATATCTAAAACAATTAAATAAATGAGGAAATATTTATGACTTTATTTGATGAGTGTAAAGAGGCTCTTAAATCTGATTTTTATATTCTGTCTTTACAAGAACAAAAAATAATTCTAGATGAATTTTATATGTATCCTTTTGAATATGGAAATGTAGAAAAAAATCATAGCAAAATTACTCAAGTAGATTTTCTAGATCTAATAAATTTAATTAATAGAAAAACAAAAAGTTCAGAGATATATGTAATTTGCGATATACAAGGAATCCCAATTTTTAGAACCAATCTACTTTTAGCATTAGAAAAAATAGATGATATTTCGGCTTTATCAACAAAAGTCTTTTTTCTAGGAGATGGCTACTTAGCTCAAGTTGTATCAAAAAAAGTACCAATAGATATTTTTGAGATAAAGAAAGAGAAATTTATGAATGAGGGTAAATAGAATGAAATTATCATTACTAAATGAACTAGAGCTTGAAGAACTTATCGTAGAAGCTAATTCTAAAGATAATATTAATTTTCTAAATGAGGTATTCTTAGATAAGAAAATTGCCGATATAAAAAAAATAACTGAATTTGATCAGTGGAACTATTTACATAGAATATTGTGTTATTTTAATCCAAGCTTAGACCTTGTTAGGTTCTATATAGATAATGGATTAGATGTTAATGCCCAGGATAAATATGGAATGACCCCATTACATTATGCAATGAGGTCAAAAAATGTTGATGCGGCAATTGCATTATTAAATGCAGGGGCTAATCCCAATATTCCAAATCAAGATAATCTCATTCCTTTGTCAATGATAGGATATTTACCTGATAGGTTAGATGTTTTAGAACTAATGTTAGAGAAAGGCGCTAATGTACATTTTTTAGTAAATGAAAGTATACTGGAAAGTTATAAACCGACACCATCAGAACCTCATTTGAGTCCAATATATGAATTAATGATGAAATATTCTTAGTACATATATAGAGCGATTAAGTGGCGAATATATGTTTAACCAATTACGCATCGCACCTGAAAATGTGCATAAACGTTTAGGTGATGGTTATTATGAACAACGTTTAGTGCGAGAGCAGATAAACCAGCTCACAGGTAAAATGTTTACAGATAATCAGCATGATATAGAAAGCCAATATAAAACCTTAATGGATAATGGGATTAGCTTTGCCAACGCATTCCATTTACGCCCGGGGATTAAACTCAGTGCTGCACAGGTGGCGAGTTTAACGGCGGATATTGTATGGTTTGAAACAGAAACAGTAAAACTGTCAGATGGAAGTGAACAACAGGTGCTAGTGCCTAAGGTTTATTTAGTGGCTCAATCAGGTGATGTGGATAAGCGAGGGGCGTTATTATCTGCTCAGCGTATAGGTGTATCGGCAAATCAAATCATCAACCAAGGTGTGATAGCGGGTAGAGAGGTTAGCTTGCTTCAACAAGATAAATATCAATCTTTGCTTAATCAGGGCAATATATTAGGCGAGCGTATTAAACTGCAAGCTAAGGGAGATATTACCAATCTAGGCGGTAAGATGATTGCCGAGCAAGAGATGAATATTGAAAGTGCGGGGAAAATCACCCACCAATCGACCTTAGCTGAAAATCAGGCTTCAGGTAAAGGTTATCAAAGAGAGTCTAACCTACTTTCTCGCAAGGCATTACTTTATGTCAAAGGGGAAGGAAATGGTTTAACACTGGCGGCTAATGATATAGAGATAAAAGGGGCAGATATTGTTAATGAGGGCAAGGGGCATACTCAATTACAAGCAGAAAACAGCTTAAAACTGACCGCACTTGAAACAAGCTTTAATGAGAAAATGGGCGGAGGAGACCATTATCGCCAGAGTAAATCACAAGATGTCATCATCAGTCATATTAAAGGCAAAGGGGATGTGACGATTAAGGGCAAAGATATCTTAAGTGAAGGCGGACAATTAGAAAGTGAGAAAAAACTCACCGCACTTGCGGAAAACAGCTTGGTGTTAAAAGGTGCACAAACAGCTCATCATTTTGAAGAATACCATCACAGCAAAACAGGGAGTCTTGCCAAAAAATCCAAAACCAGTTTTGAAAGCCGAGAGAGCCGAAGTCAAGTGGGCAGTATGTTATCAGGTGAAGAGATAGCTTTACTTTCAG
>NZ_MUXZ01000071.1 GCF_002015075.1 Canicola haemoglobinophilus | reverse complement strand
CTTTTTGGGGTCAGATCAATGAGGGGCTTTTTCGTAAATTAAGACTAAAAAGTATATGATAATTATTAATCACATTGAAATAGAAACTGATACAGATGGTTATCTATTGGACCTCAACCAATGGAATAAAGATGTTGCCATTGAAATAGCAAAACAAGACAATCTGGAACTTACAGAAGCACACTGGGAAATAATCTATTTTGTTCGAGATTTTTACCAAGAATATAAAACTTCTCCAGCAATTAGAATGTTAGTTAAGGCGTTAGGGCAAAAGTTAGGAGCAGATAAAGGCAATAGTCGTTACTTACAACGTTTGTTTCCTGAAGGACCTGCAAAACAAGCTACAAAGTTAGCTGGTTTACCTAAACCTGCAAAATGCCTTTAATTTGATAATCATTATTATTTACAATAATTATAAAGTGTGGTACACTTTTTTAGCAAGTTTGTGTTCAACATTTATACATAGGAGAAATTATGTCACGTTTATTCGTTGTTATAAGTGTAATTTTAGGCTCAATTTTCAGTTTGCCAAGTTACGCTAAATTTAAAGTAGTTACTACTTTTACTGTTATTCAAGATATTGCACAAAATGTTGCTGGAGATGCTGCAGTTGTTGAATCTATCACTAAACCAGGTGCTGAAATTCATGATTATGAACCAACTCCAAAAGATATCGTAAAAGCTCAAAAAGCAGATCTTATTCTATGGAATGGTCTAAATCTTGAGCGTTGGTTTGAGCGTTTTTTCCAAGATCAAAAAGATACTCCAGCAGCGGTTGTGACCGCAGGAATAGAGCCAATATCTATCTCTGAAGGACCATATAAAGATGCACCAAATCCACATGCTTGGATGTCGCCATCTAATGCTCTGATTTATATTGAAAATATCAAACAAGCATTTATCAAATATGATCCTCAAAATGCTGAGACATACCGTAAAAATGCTGAAAATTATGCAAATAAAATCAAAGCCCTTGATCAACCATTACGCGAGAAATTATCTCAAGTTCCGGAAAATCAACGTTGGTTAGCAACAAGTGAAGGCGCATTTAGCTATTTGGCAAAAGATTATGGCTTTAAAGAAACATATTTATGGCCAATCAATGCTGAACAGCAAGGAACACCTCAACAAGTACGTCAGCTAATTGACCTTGTTCGTCAACACAATATCCCTGTGGTATTTAGTGAAAGTACAATTTCAGATAAGCCTGCTAAACAAGTTGCAAAAGAAAGTGGGGCAAAATACGGTGGCGTTCTTTATGTTGACTCTCTATCAGCTGCAAAAGGACCTGTTCCAACCTATATTGACTTACTTAAAGTAACTGTTACAACTATTGCTAAAGGATTTGAAAAATAAGATGCTATCCCCTACCCCAAGCTCGATTTACGCTAATGATATTACCGTTAGATATAATAATGGCCATACCGCCATACACAATGTCAGTTTTCAACTTAGTGGTGGAACAACTTGCGCATTAGTTGGTGTGAATGGGGGAGGGAAATCCACCTTATTTAAAAGTTTAATGGGACTAATTAAACCACAGCAGGGGAGTATTCTCCTCTGTGGTTTACCTATCAGGCTTTAAAGCAAAATCTAGTTTCTTATGTACCACAAAGTGAAGAAGTCGACTGGCAGTTTCCTGTTTCCGTTTATGATGTAGTTATGATGGGACGCTACGGCTATATGAACTTTTTGCGTATTCCAAAAGAAATCGATAAACAAAAAGTTCAAGAAGCAATGCGACGTGTTGATATTGAACACTTAGCTCACAGACAAATAGGCGAGCTTTCTGGCGGACAAAAAAAACGTGTTTTTTTGGCAAGAGCACTCGCTCAACAAAGTCAAATTATCTTACTCGATGAGCCTTTTACAGGTGTTGATGTAAAAACCGAGAATGCTATCGTAGATCTTCTTGGAGAATTACGAAATGAAGGGCATTTAATTCTAGTTTCAACCCATAATTTGGGTTCCGTTCCTGACTTCTGTGATCAAGTGGTAATGATCAACCGAACTGTATTAGCAAGCGGAAAAACAGAAGAAACATTTACGCAAGAAAATCTTGAACTTGTCTTTGGTGGTGTCCTACGCCATGTCAAACTTTTAGGACAAGATTTACATGATGATGAGGATAGCCGAGCAGTTACAGTTCTAACTGATGATGAGCGCCCTGCTATTTTCTATGGAGAAACCAAAAATGATCCTCCAGCAGCAATAGTCAAGAAATGTTGCATGGAGCTAGATTGCGAAGAGTCCAAACAGCAAGGCAAGGAAAAATAATAATGCTAGAGATTTTACTAGAGCCCTTTGCTTATGAATATATGATAAAAGCATTAATATTAAGCTCTGCTGTTGGCGGTATTTGTGCATTCTTATCCTCTTATTTAATGTTAAAAGGCTGGTCACTTATTGGTGATGCCCTTTCTCATTCTGTTGTACCCGGTGTAGCAATTGCCTATTCTCTTGCGCTTCCCTATTCTCTTGGAGCATTCTTTTCTGGAATCCTAGCTGCGCTAGCAATTTTATGGATTAAATCTATTACTAAACTACGAGAAGATTCTATCATTGGCTTTATCTTCACTACTTTTTTTGCTCTTGGTTTACTTATCATCTCCCTCAATCCAACATCAGTTAATGTACAAGATATTATTCTAGGCAATATCTTGGGGATTGCAGACGAGGATATATTCCAAGTTGCTATCATAATAGTCGTATGCCTTATTCTACTATTGTTATTCTGGAAAGATCTTTTACTCGTTTTCTTTGATGAAACCCAAGCAAGAGCGGTTGGTTTATCACCTATTTATTACAAAGTCCTTTTCTTTACTTTATTAAGTGCATGTGTGGTAGCTGCATTACAAACAGTAGGTGCAATTTTAGTTATCGCTATGGTTATTACTCCAGGTGCCACTGCTTATTTATTAACAGACAAATTCAAAAATTTAGTCAGTATTGCTGTAACTTTAGGTGTTATTACTAATGCTGTTGGAGTTTATCTAAGCTACTACCTAGACGGCGCTACTGGAGGTGTAATTGTTTGTTTACAAACCATTATTTTCTTACTGGCATTCGTATTTGCACCTAAATATGGTTTATTAAAGCGAGTTAATATAACTTCAGCAAAATCATAAAGGAACCTCATCATGACCACTTTACTAGATTGGGTAATTGAGCCCTTTTCCTATCCATTCATGCAAAATGCCTTATTAATGGCATTAATTGTTGCAATACTTTGTGCTGTTTTATCTTGCTATCTAATTCTTAAAAGTTGGGCACTTATGGGTGATGCTGTTTCTCATGCTGTCTTGCCTGGTATAGTTGTTGCTCACGTCACAGGAATATCATTATCAATAGGTGCTTTTTTTGCTGGAATTTTCTGTTCTTTAGGCATTGGCTATCTTAAAGAAAATAGCCGGATTAAAGAAGATACTGTAATGGGAATTGTATTTTCAGGTATGTTTGCATTTGGACTAGTATTATTTACTAAAGTTGATACTGACCAACATTTAACACATATTCTCTTCGGTAACTTATTGGGAATTTCTCGACAAGAACTAATCGAAACCTTTATTATTGCGGGCATAATTCTGACCATTATTTTGTTTAAACGAAAAGATTTCCTGCTCTATTGCTTTGACCCAAGCCATAACCGTGTTGCAGGCCAGTCACCAAAATTACTACATTACTCTCTTCTTATTTTACTTGCATTAACAATCATCACTGCTATGCAAGTAGTGGGGGTGATTTTAGTTGTTGCCATGTTAATTTCACCTGGAATAACTGCTTACACTTTAACACACCGATTTGATAATATGCTGATCATTGCAATTGCTATTTCAATTAGCACGAGTATTTTAGGAACCATTATTAGCTACCACATTGATGCCGCAACAGGACCTTGTATTATCTTGTTGCAAGCCTTTGTTTTCTTAATGGCTCTTACCTACACTAAATACAAAACAGCATAAAGTGCGGTCAGTATTTAATTGAAAAATCATTAAATTTATGCTCAGCCAAATAATCTTGTACTAAAACTTCTGTTACTTTGGCTGTTTTTGGACCTAAACGCAAGTAATCATAAAAATGGCTTATTTGCGTATCCTTTCCAACAGCAACAACATAAACACTTCCGTCAGGCATATTTTTAACATAACCTAATACTCCGATTTTTCTTGCCTCTCTCCAAGTAAAATAACGAAACCCCACACCTTGAACACGGCCATACACTGAAAATTGCATTTTCATCATCTCTATATCCTTTTTACTCTTTGATCACAAAAGTGGAAAAAAATCAAATAAACTGCATTTAACTATTCCCATTTTATTTAATTTGGAATAGCATATCGGATGCGCTTTCATTATGAGAAGCGGACAAATCTATATTATATTTCCTGGATAAATAGGAGCAATTATGAAATTTTCTTTTACTGCACTTGCAAGTGCAATGCTATTAACTAGCACAGCGGCATTTGCCGGTGTGGTTACAAGTTCATCAAACATAGATTTTTTAGCCATTGATGGACAAAAAGCGAACAAATCATTAATGAAATCTGCAAAATCTTTCAATATCAATGATAATGAAACTCACCAGGTTGTTGTTCGTGTGTCAGAGGTTGTTCGTAATGGTTCAGACCGTTCTCTATATGAATCAGAACCTATTGTTGTTACCTTCCAAGGTACGACTGAAGACATTGTTATATCTGCGCCTAAACTAGAAACTGAGCGTGACACTAATAACTTTAAAGATACGCCATCTATCATGGTAAAAACAAGCAGTGGACAGGCTCTTCCAGTAAAACAAGAAATTCTTAAACAAGAAGGTTTCTTACCTGGGCTGAATTTAATTGAAACATTATCTGAGTACAATTCTTCAGGCTCTACCGCTTCAGTATCTCGCTTAGCAACAAGTGCAATGCCTGCTGCAGTTCTAGGATTTGCTAAAGCACAAAAAGGTAAAGTTATTGTACAAGGTGAAAATGTTGCAGAACAGCAATTACAATATTGGTTCCAACAAGCCGATAAAGAAACCCAAACTCGTTTTCTTAATTGGGCTAAAAAACAAAAATAATTTGATCATTATATAATTATCTACGTTTTTTAACTCAAAAGTGGGCTTTAAGCTCACTTTTTTATTCAAGGTATAATTATGCAAACAACTTATCGTACATTAAAAAAAAATAAGAGAGTTGCACTTGTTGCACATGATCATTGTAAACAAGATTTAATAAATTGGTGTCAAACCAACCGCACTTTACTCGAACCTCACACTCTCTATGCAACTGGTACAACTGGCAACTTAATTAATCAATCCACAGGTTTAGAAATTAACAGTTTACTTAGTGGCCCAATGGGAGGGGATCAACAACTTGGTGGATTAATTGCAGAAGAAAATATCGACTTATTAATATTTTTCTGGGATCCAATGAATGCGGTTCCCCATGATCCTGATGTAAAAGCATTAATGCGAATTGCTACAGTATGGAATATTCCTGTCGCTATGAATATCGCTACAGCCGATTTTTTAATTAGTTCGCCTACATTTCAAGAAGAAATTAAAATCCGTATTCCAGACTACAAAGGATACCTAAAAGAGCGGTTAAAATAATAAAAATTTCTAAATATGGTTTCTTGGTTAAATGCAAAAGTAATAGCAGCTATCCCTATTTTTGTGGCAGTAAATATTGCTGCCTTATCTGTATGGCAATTAAATATATCTGAGCAAGCAATGCCACTGATTCTGGGGGTTATAGCTGGCGGACTAGTGGACTTAGATAATAGGCTAACAGGACGATTAAAAAATGTATTCTATACATTAATTGCGTTTTCTATCTCCTCCCTGTGTGTACAACTTACCTTAGGGCATGGAGTCGAGTTCTTGCTATTAATGACATTGCTTACTTTCATATTTACTATGGTTGGGGCTATTGGACAGAATTATAGTACTATTACTTTTGGAACCTTAGTTGTTGCCCTTTATACCACCTTAACTTATACACCAAATATCCCATGGTATATCAACCCAGTTCTAATTTTATTTGGCACATTGCTTTATAGTGTATGTACAGTTTTCGTCCATCTGATTTTTCCAAATCGTCCCGTACAAGAAAATATGGCAAAGGCTTTCCTTTCTTTAGCCGAATATTTAGATACAAAATCACTATTCTTTGATCCTGATGACATTGATCAATTAGAAAATAAACGTATTGCGCTTGCCATGAAAAATGGCAACCTAATAAATGCATTTAATGCTTGCCGAACTGCGTTATTTCATCGAATTCGTGGGCAACATCGACATGCTCGCACAACCAAAATGATCAAATATTATTTTGTAGCACAAGATATTCATGAACGAATTAATTCTAGCCATTTTAATTATCAGCAGCTGGCTGAACAGCTAAAAAATACTGACCTTATTTTCCGTATCCAACGTTTATTAGAGCTACAAGCACAATCTTGTCGCGAAATTGCAGATAGCTTGCAATATAACAAAATATACTCTTACAATCCTCGCCTTGAACAAGCGATTGTAGGGATTAATCAATCTTTTGAAATACATTATCAACATTGCCAATTAAATCAATTACAACAACTGGCAATTAAAACCCTCATTGAAAATCTACAATCAGTTGACTGGCAATTACGCTATATTGACCAAAATACAGAAAATTCAAATGAGCAATCTGAAGGAACGCAAATATATACGGATCAGGTTACTGGCTTAAAAAATATGTGGCATACAATTCGTAGTCATTTGACGTTTGAATCACAACTTTTTCGCCACGCTGTCCGTTTATCCATTGTTGTATTTATTAGTTGTAGCTTAGTTGAAATCTTCAATTTGCAATTAGGTTATTGGATTTTACTGACCGCAGTATTTGTGTGCCAGCCCAATTATTCTGCTACCAAATTAAGACTAAAACAGCGGATTATTGGCACAATTCTTGGGGTTATTGTGAGTACACTCTTGCCTTACATACACCCAACTTTAGAATTACAGCTAGGTCTAGTTGTCGCAACAAGTACATTATTCTTCTTTTTCCGTAGCAATAATTACAGCTATTCGACTTTCTTTATTACACTACAAGTGTTAATTAGCTTTAATATTATGGGATTCGATCTAAATAACGCTTTATTATCTCGTTTAGCAGATACCTTAATCGGCAGTTTAATTGCTTGGATTGCGGTTTCTTATCTATGGCCAGATTGGAAATATTTACAACTTGATAAAGTCATAAAACAAGCAATAAAAGCAGATGCGAAATATTTCTTGTATATCATTAGCCAACTATTATTTGGTAAAGGAGATCCGCTGAAATATCGTATTGCTAGACGTAAAGCGCATGAATATGCAACTGCATTAAGTACAACCCTATCAAATATGAATAGTGAGCCCAAGAAATACCAAGCTTACTTACAGGAAGGATTTGAGTTAGTTAAAATTAACTACTCTCTACTCAGCTATATTTCTGCTTTAGGTGCATATAGAAAAAATATGCAAAAAATTCAGCAAAGTGCGGTGTTTTTAGGCGAGTTTTACCCTATTGCAAAGAAATTGATCTATATTCTTGAACATGTTGAAACATTAGAACGAGATGTTTTTGAGAAACTATTACTGAATATCGAGTTTTCTTTAAAACAATTTAATGATGAACAGAGTGACCAACTGAAACAAAATGAAGTAGCAATTCCATTGCAACAGCTCAATCTTATTTACCAAATATTGCCCGCACTTTATACAAGTTTTCAACAAAATCAGATTACATGTAAAACTAATATCAACACATAATTTATACATCAAGCAATATCAAAATTGCAGCATCACCTCCCCATTCTCTTGGAGCCTGATGCAATGCCCTTACTCTAGGATGTTGCACTAACCAGCGAGGGATCTGTTGCTTTAAAGTATAAGTTCCATATCCAGTCATAATACAAGCACAATAAACATGCTCTTTTTCACAAGCATGGATAAGGCTTGCTAATTCCAGTTTTGCCTCCTCACGAGTTAAACCATGTAGATCTAAAAATAACTCTGGAAAAAAATCACCTCTACGTAATTGTTTTAATAAATAGCGATCTTCATTTTGTCGTAAATATTTCACCGCACTTTCTTCATTTAGCAAAGGCTCATATTCATCAGAAAAGAAAAATAACGTATCTTCTTTTTCACGTATCTCACGAGTTTCAATTTTGTCCTTTAACTTTCGATCACGAGAAGGAACAAATATATTTTGCTCAATCTTTTTTGTGCCTTGAATCTCACGATGAAATAACGCTATATCTTCATCATTTAACATATTCTTCCCTATTTTTAAATTTAACATTATGAATAACTGTGATATAACTACGCCGTTTATTTGATTAAGAGAATTAATATGAATACCATAAACCAATTTAACCAAGAGCTCGTAGAAAGCATTTTAGCAGATCAAGTTCATAACAACCTACACACAATACAAGATTTTCTAAGATGGACTTATAGTATTTTTAATCGCTCAGATATTTATTATGGGCACGGTTATGATAATGCTTGGGATGAGAGTCTTCAACTCGTCCTAAATGGTCTACAGCTTCCAATTGATTTCCCTGAGCAATTTTATAACTCAAAGCTAACGCAATCTGAAAAAGACTTACTCATTCAGCTAGTTATTGCAAGAATTGAACAGCGTTTACCTATTGCTTATTTGACTAATAGCGCTTGGTTTTGTGGACTGGAATTTTATGTTGATGAGAGAGTTATTGTCCCTCGCTCGCCAATTAGTGCCTTAATTATGGATAAATTCCAAGACTTAATTCAGCAAGAGCCAGCGAGAATTTTAGATCTTTGCACTGGCAGCGGCTGCATTGCTATTGCTTGTGCAGAACAATTTCCTCAGGCAGAAGTTGATGCTGTAGATTTATCTTTTGATGCGTTAAATGTGGCAGAGATCAATATTGAACGTCATAATCTTACTCATCGAGCATTTCCTATTCAATCTGATTTATTTAAAAATTTACCTGGTGATCAATATGATTTAATCGTCACAAACCCACCTTATGTCGATAAAGAAGATCTAAATGATATGCCAGAAGAATTTCATCATGAACCCGAAATGGCATTAGGTTCAGGGATTGACGGTCTTACTATAACCAAAGAAATTTTAGTTAATGCTGCAGATTATCTTACTGATGATGGAGTTTTGATTTGTGAAGTCGGAAATAGCATGGTTCACTTAATCGAACAATTCCCTGATGTGCCTTTCCAGTGGTTAGAATTAAAAAATGGTGGACTGGGCGTATTTGCTCTACATAAAACAGACCTACTAAAATATAGAAAATATTTCTGCTCATGATACAAAAAAAATGGTGAATAATAAATTATTCACCATTTATATTTCATAACTATACTCTGTTCAATAAGTGTTACTCAACAACCAAAGAACGACATGTATTGGTACCACCTGAAGTTAATTGATCTCCTTGAGTTAACAACACCAGATCACCCGGAACCAAATACCCATTATCTTTCAAATACTGTATTGCAGCTTTTAATCCCTCAACTGTACGACTATCTTGCTCAAAATGAACAGGAACTACTCCACGATATAGGGCACAGCGATTTAATGTCTCTTGATTACGGGATAATGCAAAAATAGGTAATCCAGAACTAATACGAGACATCAATTTTGCTGTATGTCCACTACTTGTCATTGCGATAATAGCAGCAACTCCTTTCATATGGTTTGCAGCAAACATGGTAGACATAGCAATAGTCTCTTCAATTGTATCAAACTGTTTGTCAGAACGATGACGAGAAACATTTATACTAGGCATTTTTTCTGCACCTAAACAAACTTTAGCCATTGCAGAAACCGTTTCAGCTGGATATTGACCTGCTGCTGTTTCAGCTGAAAGCATCACAGCATCAGTGCCATCCAATACAGCATTTGCAACATCCATAACCTCTGCACGAGTTGGCATAGGATTGCTAATCATAGACTCCATCATCTGTGTTGCTGTTATAACAACACGATTTAGCTGACGAGAACGACGAATTAATTTTTTCTGAACTCCAACTAATTCAGGATCACCAATTTCAACACCTAAATCACCACGAGCTACCATGATTACATCAGAAGCCAAAATTATATCGTCCATAGCCTCATCATCAACAACAGTTTCTGCTCTTTCAACTTTAGCAACAATTTTAGCTTGTAAACCTGCCGCTTCAGCTAACTCACGAGCATAATGTAAATCAGCACTTGAACGAGGGAAAGATACTGCAAGATAATCAACGCCTATACGTGCAGCTAAAATAATATCAGCTTTATCTTTCTCTGTTAAAGCATCAGCAGATAAACCACCACCTAATTTATTAATACCTTTGTTATTAGATAAAGGTCCTCCAACAGTAACCTCTGTAAATACTTTAGTTCCTTCTGTTGATAACACTTTCAACTGAACACGTCCATCATCCAATAACAAAATATCACCAGGAACAACATCATGTGGTAATGTTTTATAATCTAATCCTACAGCATGTTGGTTACCTTCGCCTTTTGGTAACTCTGCATCCAAAATAAATTTGTCACCTATATTTAAGAAGATTTTACCATCTTTAAAAGTTGATACTCGAATTTTAGGGCCTTGTAAATCACCTAAAATCGCAACAGTTTTACCCAGTTTTTTAGCAACTTCACGAACTTTTTCAGCACGATTGATGTGATCTTCAGGTGTTCCATGTGAGAAGTTCATTCGAACAACATTTGCGCCAGCAGCAATAATTTTTTCCAAATTATTGCCTCGATCCGTCGAGGGCCCCATAGTACATACGATTTTTGTTCTTCTTAATCTTCTAGACATTAGTTACTCCATTTAATTATTTTGAATTGAAAATATTCTTAAATTCTTTATTTAAAAAACTGAAACATTATACGCCTAAAATAAAATTAGATCGAGATCACATTTTGGAAAATTGCTTTTGTGATTAAATAATATAAGAGGAATTATTAGTGAAGTAAGTAGTGTTAG
>NZ_MUXZ01000070.1 GCF_002015075.1 Canicola haemoglobinophilus | reverse complement strand
AAAAAGTTACCGCACTTGTACCTCAGGTTTATTTAGTTCCTCGTCATAGTGATATTACGGCACAAGGTGCTTTAATTTCTGCTAATACAATTATTGGTACGCTTGATAATGTACAAAATTCAGGGATTATTGCAGGTAGAAAATTAACTCAGATAAATGCGGAACAAATAAACAATCAAGGTGTTATTCTGGGTGACACAGTGGATTTATCAGCAAAACAACACTTAATTAATTTAGGTGGAAAAATTGAGGCAGTTGATAAATTATCTTTATCAGCAGGGAAAAATTTAGAAATTGCAAGCACCTTGAGAGAAACAAAAACTTCAACTGATTTTGCCCGACGTGTAGTGGATAAAATGAGCCAATTGAAAGTGAGCGGCGAAAAGGGAAAACTATCTTTGCAAGCAGATGGTGATTTAACAGTTAAAGGCGCATTGATTAAAAGCCAAGGAAATATTGAGGCAATTGCAAAAAATATAGAATCTGCAACATTAGCGGTATATAACAAAGAACATTACAACGCTGATGCAGATAACTATTACCGTTTGAATCAAAAAACTGAGGTTGGTAGTCAGTTTACGGCAAAAAATGCTGTTGTTTTACTCGCCGAACAAGATATTCATTTGCGCCAAGCGGAGCTGAGTAGTAAACAAGCAGATGTTACTTTGCAGTCTTCAACAGGCAATATTGATATAGTGGCAGGCAAAACAGAAGAACAGGTTGCCAACAGCATTAAGAGTTCCACAAAAGGATTATTTAGTAGTTCCACCGAGCTTACACGTCATCAACATCATTATACTGAAACGGTAGGAAGCAATATTGATGGAGAAAGTGTAAAAGTATTGGCAGAGCAAGGTAAAGTACAGGTTTCTGGTTCAACTATTGTAGGTGAGCAAGATGTTGCAATGGTGGCAAAAAATGGGATAGATATTGTCGCAGAGACGAATCTATCCAAAGAGCAAGATGAGCATTATAGCCGTAAAAGTGGGCTATTAGGATCTGGCGGTGGAATTGGCTTTACAATCGGTCAGAAAAAAGAGCGTACGGAGCAAGAACAACAGACAGAAAGCGTAGCTCATAGTCAAGTTGGCAGTTTAAAAGGTAATGTAACCTTGTTAACCGAAGGGGATTATAAGCAAGTCGGCAGCATAGTTACTGCTCAACATGGTGATGCAACTATTATGGCTAAAAAAGTCGATATTGAGGCTGCTGGCTTAGATTATATTAGCCATTACAAACGCACCTTTGAACAAAAAGGCTTAACGATAGCGATAAATATTCCAGCGGTTCAAGCCGCACTTGCCGCTAAAAATACAGTAAGTGCGGTGAAAAAAGTGGGAGAAAGTAAAAATAACCGCATTAATGCCTTAGCTGCTGCGAATGTAGGTTTTGATGCTTTACGCACAGTAGAACAAGTAGGGCAAGCCATAGATGCAACTAAGGCACTGGCTAATGGAAATATGGCAGATGCGAATATCAGCGTATCTATAACCTACGGTCAACAAAAGAACGTCCAATCCACCGATACTCAAGGAACAAAAGCAGAGGCAAGCCAAATTAATGCAGGTAAGGCAGTGAATATCGTCGCTCAAGGTGCAGGAGAAAATTCTGATATTAATGTCGTGGGTTCCTACATAAGTGGCAAAAAATCCACCGCACTTTCAGCAGAAAATGCAATTAACTTACTTGCCAAAGAACAGCATCATCAAGAACGCAGTAAAAACAAGTCTAGCGGATTTAATGCAGGTGTTGCAGTGAGTTATGGCTCAAATGGCTTTGCCTTCGGCATTACCGCAGGGGGAAATTACGGCAAAGGCTATGGCAATGGCGATGAAACAAGTTGGCTTGCAAGCAAAGTCGGCAGTTTACAAAGTCAAACCTCTTTATCCAGTCAAAAAGAAACCAATATCAAAGGCAGTCAAGTATTAGGCAATAAAATCAACCTCAAAGCCCAAAATCTCAATATTGAAAGCCTACAAGACACAATGACTTACAAAGGCAAACAAATGAATGTTTCAGGTCAAGTAACGGTAGGCTATGGTTTCTCCGCTAGCGGCAGCTACAACCAATCTAAAGTAAATGCAGATTATGCCAGCGTAAAAACACAAGCGGGGTTATTTGCAGGCAATGAAGGTTTTGATGTTGAGGTTAAAAAGCATACTGATTTAAAAGGTGCGGTTATCAC
>NZ_MUXZ01000069.1 GCF_002015075.1 Canicola haemoglobinophilus | reverse complement strand
GTGAGAGCTTGCGGTTTTTAAATATGCGACTATAGCTCAGTTGGTTAGAGCACCACCTTGACATGGTGGGGGTCACTGGTTCGAGTCCAGCTAGTCGCACCACCTCTATCCTTTCTCTATTCTTGCCTATATCCCCCTGATAAATAACCATATACAACCCATAATGATCTAATATGATAGTTACTTGTAAACAAAGGATTTTTTCTATACCTCAAGAATAACCATTGTAATTATATACAGTATCCTTTATGATCGCACATGATCGGCTACAACATTTGACTGTTACCAAAAATGATCCAAAATAGGAAAAGTGTACCAAGCAAAAGGAAAGGGTTATAACATGGCAACATTTACAAAAAGAAATAATTCATGGCGTGCAATTGTCCGCAAAAAAAACATCACAAAATCAAAATCATTTCGAACAAAAGCCCAAGCGGTAGCATGGGCAAATAAAATAGAATTAGAAATAGCGAACAACTTATACCGAGATGTAGCAGACATACCATTCCAACAAGTCATCGAAAGATACTTAAAAGAAGTAACTCCAAACAAACGAGGAGCCAAAAAAGAAACACAATTTCTATATCGTTTTCTAGCCTTACCAATTAGCCAAATATCACTTAAAGATCTGAGAGAAGAAGATTTCCAGTCTTGGCGAGATGAACGCCTAAAAACAGTATCATCAGCAACAGTTTTAAGAGAGTGGTCAGTCATCGGCAATATATTAAATGTGGCTATAATAGAATGGAAACTACTAAAAATAAACCCACTAAAAGCAGTCAAAAAACCAGCTGCACCAAAACCAAGAACAAGACGATATAGCCAACAAGAAATAGATGCGCTTGTTTATACATCGGGTTTTGACTGGAACGCCCCCCCAACGACAGCAACAGCAAGAGTAGGTGCAGCCATATTATTCGCCATAGAAACCGCAATGCGCGCGGGCGAGATTGTGGGGCTAACATGGGAACATATCCATTTAAACGACAAAATAGCCCACCTCCCCAAAACAAAGAATGGCTGGCCAAGAGATGTCCCCTTATCAACAACAGCAATAGAAATATTAAAACGGCTAAAACAAATATCAAATGGCGACAGCGTATTTCAATTATCTACCTCTATACTAGATGCCTTATTCAGAAAGTTAAAAAAGAGAATGATGCTAGAAGATTTACATTTTCATGACACAAGAAGGGAAGCATTGACAAGATTAGCCGAAAAAGTCGATGTAATGACATTAGCAAAAATATCTGGGCATAGAGATTTAACAATCCTACAAAACACCTACTACGCCCCAGACATGAAAAAAGTAGCGCTCTTACTGGATTAATGCTTTGCTCGCTGACGTTTACGCGCAAAAGCAATCACATCACCAGCAATCCAACGATTAGCAGAACGCCCCCCCGTGCGACATTGTAATTTTACCGCATCGGGAAAATCAGGATCAGAAATAATAGAACGCTGTGTATGTGCATAGCTCATTTGAAAATAGTCGGCAATATCTTGCGCAGTCCAGATAGCTTGACTATTTTCAACATAGCTTGCGGCTTTTAACAATTCACGCACCGCTTGCAATTCTTTTAACACCTCTTCATTTGTAATATCTGTCATAATTTTTCCTTACCTAATCCCCTAATAATTCGCTCTTGCTTTTGCATATCTGACACAGCGATACGAATTAATCGACTACTTTCTTGATTGTCATTTTCAATTAATTTATCCTTTGCTATCTCAAGTAAATCAATTGTCGCCACAATATCATCAAGTACAGCCTGCTTTATTTGATACGCAGAAGGAAGATAACCTAAAAAACTCATTCAATCTCCTCAATCTTAACAACATTATCAATCTCTCCTTTTGGTATTGGCGCAAGGCTTACCCAATCCTCCATACTCCAATCATAGATCCATACAGAACCATCATTACAAAGTGCGGTAATCTCTTCTCCGCCAGTGATTTGAATTATTTTTCGCTCGTGAACATTCATATATTTCCCCTTAACCTTTAATACCTAAACAATCCCCTCAACTTCGCTAAATAACTCGGCTCATTGTCGTCATTTAGGCGCAGTGGGGTTGAGTGTTCGGTAATAAACACATCATCATTAATCACTTTTATCGATTGTTTATCGTTCAATCTTACTATTCTGCCTTTCAATAAATGATTTATCACATGATCATTTAAAGGCTTGCTGATTGGTCTGACTGCTTCTTTTATTTTTTTGATGATTTCCTCCCTTTTTTCTAGGTTTTCAAGGTTACAGTTACTGACACAAGTCCAAGGGCGCACGCTGTGCGCATTGTTTGTGTCGCTACGCTCCAATTCTTTGTTGTGTCGATTTGGATCCCCTTTCTTAATGACCCACTTTTTAAGACGCGTTTTAATAAAATCGCCTAAACTAAATTTATTCGTCACGCCATTTATTTTTTTATGGCTTTCTTGGTATTGATTGACCTCGCTATCTTCATAGTGCAAACACAAAGGCACTTCTTTGCGCAATGCCAAAGGACCCCCGAGACGTTTCATAAATGCGGCATAGTCGCCAAGGTCAGCACAAATTCTTGCCTCCTCAACGAGTTCATCATCAGCTTGTCCATAAACAAGGCGACGTAACTCACGCCAAACGCCCACATATTTATCGCCATAAAACTGAAACTGACGAATGCCCCAAAGTCTTGCCCATGCTTGCGCTTTTTTCGCGTTATCTTTTAGATCCATGTTGGCATCTTCGTCCGAGCGTTCGCCATCTAAAGCAAAACCATTAATATTTTTTGAAATATATTTAGCGATATAACCTGTTGGCGTGCCTTTTGCTTTGTCGCAATCTTCGATTTTACAACGGTGTTCTTGTGCGCCTTGCTCATCGCCTTCAAGCTCCAAGGCTTTTTCACGGAATAATCTTGCCACTTCATCACGGTGCGATTTATGGATATAAACTAATAAATGCCAGTGCGGTGTTGCGTCATGATGCGGCTCCGCTACTCGCATGCCATAAAAAGCAATTTTGCGTTTTTTTAACAAGGCTCTAAATTGTCCCCAAACTTTATTTAAATAGGCTTGTGTTTGTTTCGGGCTTGCGCCTTGCCATTTCTTGTTTTGTGTACCGTCATTGTGCGTCGCATGAAATTTTGAAGGTGCGGTTAAGGTCAAAAATAAAGCATGATGCTCGGCGTCTTCCGCCCATTCCTCTAACCCTCTCAAACGGGTCATTAGCTCGATACGACGTTGAGCAGGATTAGCGGAGGATTTCAAATACATATCAAACAGTTCTGCTTGTTCTGTTGGATCGTCAATATTTTCAATAATCATCTGTTTTAAAAAATCATAATTTTTCTTGAGATCGGATAAATAACTGGCAAAACCACTACGAGAAATATAATTACTTCTACGCTTACAAACCTCACCACAACCAATGGCAATATGCTCAACCATTTGCTTTTGCACCTTGCGCATACGTTTTAACCAATATTTTTCACAAGCGATTTTATGAAAAACCGTATCAATATAATCTAAGCGGACTTTTTGCCCTTTCTTGTGCTTATTCCAGTGCGCAACAGGAAAACCGATGCTTTCGCACGCCTCACCACAGATTTGATAAATCTTGCGCATGTGTTCATTAAACTCATCATCAGTTAGCGCCGTTTGCCCTTTCTCCACTAAATCCAACATATAACTACGCTGAACTTCTGCGAACATGCTTGCCAACTTATAAGCAATTTCCTTGAGCTTTGTTTCGCTCAATAAATAAAAAGGCATTTTGGCGCGTTGGCGTTCTTCACGGCTATAACACTCAAAATTCTTGCGTAAGGTTAAAATCTCATATTGCTCACTTAATAAACGGCTTTCATAATCCTCAATAGCTTTTTCTTCCTCGACTAAGTCTGCGGGCGTTTCCGTTCTGGCTATATCAAACTTTAAATCCGCTAACCATTTCGGATCACGTTCATCAAAAGCCAATAACCAAGCCATGTTGCAACGATACTGTGCAAACACAAGGCGGAGTCGAGCGCCCAAGGTTTCACGTAGCCAAGTATTTGCATGTCGGCGCTGTTTATTACCAAAGGCAAAAGCAATGGAACCGTCATCCGCCACAGAACGATATTCACGCAAATACAAATTGCGAAAATGTTCTTGCAACTGCTTACGAGGTAATTTAGCTAATAATTTTTCAATAAACTCATAGCTGTCTGGAACCGTTTTAAATAGTTCCAGCTGTGCGGCTGTGCCTGTTTTTTCTTGTTGGTAGGTTACGTAGGGAGAGCGCTGAAAAAAAGGTTCTTTTGGACGCTCATGAGGACACGAGCGCCAGCGATTATTTGCAGAAACGTCAACAAATGACATAAGAACCCCAGCCTAAGAAAAGATAAAATTATTGTGGAGCCTCTCCCATAATTTGTGTAAATACCTGTTTCTGGAGATAATACATCTAGACACAAGTATTTTATTATGAACGAAAAACAACTCCACGCCTTGGCAGCGGAATTTGCCAAAACCCTAAAAACCCCAGAAGACCTTAATCAGTTTTCACGAATGCTCAAAAAAATCACGGTAGAAGCGGCGTTAAATGGTGAGCTGACAGACCACCTTGGCTATGAAAAGCATCAGCCCAGAAAAGGCAAAA
>NZ_MUXZ01000068.1 GCF_002015075.1 Canicola haemoglobinophilus | reverse complement strand
TAAAAGGTGCGGTTATCACTTCAACCAATCAAGCTGAACAACAAAACAAAAACCGTTTTAGCACAGGTACATTGACGTATTCTGATATTGAAAATCTGAGTCGCCATAATGCGAGTGGGTTTGGTATTAGCGGAAGCGTTGCCATGAACTTTGAAACACCATTAGGTGATAAAGGTATTGCTCAAAGTAATAAGCAAGCGGTCAATGATAAAGGTGAACCAATTTATATTGACAAAAATGGTAATGATACCCCAATAAAAACAGACCAAATAAAGCTTGCAGAAGGTAAATCTTCTTTTGTTGGAGGTGTAGGTTTTGGTCTTGGACAGGATAAGGAATCCGAAACTAGTGTTACCTATTCAGGCATAGGCACGGCTAATATCCATATCAAAGATGAAAAGGCTCAGTTTGAAAAAACAGGAAAAACAGTTGAGCAAACCTTGTCTGAAATAAAAACAGATACCACAACGGAAACAGCTGAAAGCCGTTCAGGGAAATTGGAAAATACATTTGACAAAGAAAAGGTCTTGAAAGAGCTAAATATACAGGTAAAAGCTACACAAGATTTCAGGAAAAATGCCTTTTCAACGATTGATTCTTATGTATTGCCAAAACAAGCAAAATTAAGGGAGCAAATTAAGCAAGCAAAAACAGAGGAAGAAAAGACTGCACTTTATAATGAAATTTACAAATTGCAATATCAAAAACGTCTTTTAGAAACCGTTGTAGGTATTGTTGCAGGCTCGCCGGAAGTTGCTATTACACAAGGTACATTGCAACTAGCAGCAACTAAAATGCGAGAGGAGACTCTGGCTAATTCAAGGATATTCAAGGGGATAAAAGATGAAAAGACAGGTAAGGTTCTCAGAAATGATAGTTATGATAGCAGTTATTTTGATGGGGTTAAGTTAGGTGGTATTAGGATTGATTTAGATGTAATTTGTGGTAAAGATAGATGTAGTGAAAATGAGAATGGAGAAGTAGTTTACAAAGGTAATTCAGAGCTACTGTCATTATCAGATGCTATAAATCCTAACAAAAATAAAAAAGCAAAGAATTTATATGGCGAAACAGGTGGTTTTCAAGCAGTAGGAGGTGAGTGGAACCTTCATTTTGTTCGACTCCCTTACTCTGTTGGCTCCTTATCAGATCGTATAATTGAATCATTTGCTGGATCTCACGATATGATGGGAGGGCAAATATGGAGATGGTACGACAAACAGGGAAATACCTTACAAAATAAAAATATGGCTCAACATATAGGTTCTACAGCAACAACAATTATTGCAATTCCTATGGCTGCACCATTTGCGCTTAGTGATGCAATATCCTCCGATTTTATGGAAGTGCTTTTTCAATTAGGAGGGAATTAAAATGAAAAATTTTTGCTTTATGTTTTCGTTGTTCCTAAGTGGATGTTTCTATCATGATGGCTGCATCTATACTCCCCAAATGGTAAATTGTAGCTATGACTCTGATTATCCAGATATAACAAGGTATCAAAAAATCGATAAAATAGGGAGAACATCGCCAAAACAACGTTGGCTTGATGCCATTAATTGTGGGGCTCAATATAATGAAGATGGGTGGATACATGAAACACTTCCCAAATTAGATAAGTCCAGTTTTTATAATATAAATGGGAAACGTAGGTTTGTATTATGCATGAAAGAAAAAAACTATATTTATTTTGATGCTTATGACTGTTGGAAGAAGAAAATTTGTAACTAGTAAGGGCATCTTGAGTAATTTTTATCAAAGTTTTCAAGTTAGGAAACGATAGTATGAAGAAATTATTATTTGCTCTTTCTCCATTTATAGTTACTAGCTGTTACTATTCATTTGAAACAGGTTGTTTTTATACCCCACAAAATGTTTCTTGTTATGATGGCGCCTCAGATATAGCCCGCCTGCAAAAGAAAGAAAGTATTGGTTTCACTGATGCTGAAACTAGATGGAATGATTTAGAGTCTTGTGGAGGGGTTAGGGTAAAAGATGGTAATTTTATCTTACATCAACGTAAAGAGTTTGTTCAAAATTTCCAAAAATATAGAGAAAAATATTATGAACTCTATAAAGTAAATACGGAGTATGAAAAAAAATTAACAGAGGAATATAAGTATTTAACACCACTCCCTATAAATCCTAGATTTGACTTAAACTCTTTTCACATATATATATCAGAACTATATTCCTGTATGAGAAGAAAAGGTTACATAAATCTTTCAAGGATTGAATGTCATCAGAACTATGAAAAATGTAAATAAAAGTAGGGTTAATTAATTTATATAAAAAGAAAAATGCTCATATCAGTCTACACTTAGTGATGCAATATCTTCCGATTTTATGGAGGAGCTTTTTCAATTAGGAGGGAATTAAAATGAAAAATTTTTGCTTTATGTTTTCGTTGTTCCTAAGTGGATGTTTCTATCATGATAGTTGTGTCTATACTCCTCAGATGGTTAATTGTTTTATTGATAAAGGAGATATATTTCCCTCTGTATCTAGGTATCAAAAGCCTTATAGTTTAGGAAAAACTAATTCAGAGCAACGTTGGAAAGATGTTGTATTTTGTGGAGGTAAATCTGGTGATTATAAATTAGAGAATATAAAAACAGTGGAGCAATCGGACAAATTACATCATTGCATGATAGAAAAAGGATATATTCATTTGACTCCCGCAGAATGCAGTTATCAGAATCCTAAATGGGATAAGGGTGTTTGTAATTTATAAGTGTTTTGGGGCTATGAATTTGCAAAATTTTCTTAAAAAGTTACCGCACTTGT
>NZ_MUXZ01000067.1 GCF_002015075.1 Canicola haemoglobinophilus | reverse complement strand
AATTATGGGAGAGGCTCAACTTTCCTCCTAATACCTTTGTATTAGCATCAATCACTACATCGTAAATTTCATGACTATTTTTAAAAATTACTTCTAAACAGATTTTTGGGTTATGTTCATCAAATAATTCACTCATTTTCTTTTTCTCCTATGATTTCATCGTTAATTTTGTTTGCTCTTTACCTTTAACACCATGGTTTAGCTTTACTTTCTTACCCTGTTGATAGCCTTGCCACATTGCACTATCCCCCGTTCTCTCGCAAGTATCACCCACCGAACGCACTTTACTTTCTGCAAAATTTCGCTATTCACGCAAGATTTGATGATAATTCGCTAAAGCCGTTTTCTCTTGTTCTGTAAGGTTTAGTGCAAATTCTCTAACAGACTGATAAATCCCATCTACCCAACCTTCGCAAAATGCTTCTGCACGACTAATCAATGTACTCCTCTTTAATCGCTTGCTTTGTCCAGTATTAAAGGCTTTACGAGCAGTATTTAATTGTCTAAACAGCACATCAAAGCAATAAGAGGCTATTTCAGAGCGTTCATCTTGCCCAAAAAATACTACATGGCTTTTAATTGGGTAACCATCGCCTTGCAAATAACAACTCACACCAAATGCTTTATTAATCACACCGCATAGGTTATGAATATATTGTGGTGCTTTTTGGGCAAATTTTTGTGGATTTGCTTTTTCAGTAATTTCTACCTCATTTTGCTGTATTTGATGCTCTTGCATTAATTTTTGAGCCTGTCTTAATGCTGTAGCAGCTTCGTGTGGATTAGCTGATTTAGATAAAGCAAGCAATTTTTTAATTTTGCTAAGTAATCGGTCTCTTTTATTCATCTATATCACCCCAATCAATCAAAAAATCTCTTTGAAAATATAAATACAAACACCATTTTATCTTTCCGTCTGCGAGCATAAAACTTACTTACACCTTTCAAGGATTTAATCTTCATCGCCATTTTTTTATCAATGGATTTAGTGGCAAAGGGGAAAGTTAAGTAATATTTAACTCTTTCCACCTCTCCCCATACTGCCTTTGGTAAATGAGCATTAATTACTAGCTTTAGTTCTTCTTTAAGAGTCATTTTTGATTCCCCCCTATCTGTAATTTTAATTTTACGTTTTGCAGTCTTTTAAAGCTGTTTGCTACAAAAATATGGGATGCATTGATATCGCCATCCCGTAAGTATTTTTGTGCCTCTTCAAGCTGCTCTATGCAGTAGGCTATGTTTTCGTTGATAGCTCTTTTTTCTTCAGGGTTTAGCATTAGCGTTCTTCCCCCTCATAAATGTGATACACTTCATTAATTTCTTTTGGCTGTGCATCTAAGGCATCACAATCTAGTGCCATAGCCACTTCTAGGCTTTCTGCGTCGACTAAAAATTCCACCAAACACTCAGCTCTAATTAAATATTTAGGCATAATTTACCTCCCTTATTGTTGGTTAAAACACTTTATAAACGCCCCTTAAATCAGGTTTAAAGAGCGTTGAAAAGGGCTTTAATTTGCAACACCTGCAATATCTAAGCTAATCGGTTGATATTGGTCACTATCACCCACTCGCTCATAAAAACGCACATAAGACTTAGAGCTAACCACTTGTATGCTTTCAATAATGGCTTGCATCGCATTAAGCCAACGTGGGTATTGGATTTCTACTCGTCTTAACTCTAAGATTCTGCCTGTGTTTAGATTACCTTCTTTATCGACATTAAATGCTCTGTCTATAATGGTTTTAAGCTCAGGACGAGAGTCTTTCGACCATTCTGCTAAACATTCATCAATAAGCGTTTTAGCTGCCTGTATACGCTCATCAAACTGCAACGTTTCGCTAATTGCTCGTTGGATTTTGTATTTGCCATCAAAGCTAAATAATGTGACATTGCCTTTTTCACCACCTAATTTGGCATCGTATTTTTCAGCGGATAATTCAACAAAGGCTTGGATATCACCAAGATACTGCCTTTAAAATCAACCATCTGCTCATGTAGCTGTTTGGCTTTAGTAATCCACTTTTGCACTAAAGCATCTCGCTCTTTGTCGATTTGCTTTATCATTTCGTCAGGCACTAAACCTCCTTTTGCATCTTGCCAGTAGGTCTTGCCATTAATCACTTGTTTGCTCATTTTTTACTCCTTATCTTCATCAAATAATCCCATTGCTTCTGCTATATTCAGCATAGCTTCGTAAGTCACTAGACAAGATTTCTCATTGCCTTCTGTTCTGATTTGTACTCCATAGCCAATTCGCTCTACCATGCTAACCTTAAAGATTTTTCCATATATCTCAGTGGTTGCATTACAAATATGTTTTGTTATAGTGAGTGGCAGTTTTTTGTATTGCACACCTAACTCTTCAAGTTGAGCTTTGCATTCTTCTTTAGTTATTGGTTCACACATTTTTCTCTCCTATTATTGTGGTATATCAGTATTTTTAGCATTGCAGATATAAGGGTAGTGGTCTGCGTTGATTTTCGGGGTGATGCCTTTTTCATTCACTACTAGGTAAGTCACACCATCAATGCAAACCTCACTTATTCGCCCAAGTAAACCACCGTAGTAAGTTTTGTTTCTTTCTGTTTTCTGCCATGGTTCATCGCAAGCAGATAAGGCTAAAAGTGCGGTTAAAATAATCAGTATTTTTTGCATTTATTACTCCTGTCTTTTACTTTGCCAACAAACTCGGATACCCTCTAACATTGTGTAGTATCCCTCCCAACGTCCTAGGTTTTCGTTGTTCCCAAAGGCATATCTCACCGCTTTTCTTGACTCTATCAATTCATTAACTATGCTTTGATTGCCACTTATCTGTACCTCTATTCGCGGTTTAATCCCCATAAAATCAATTTTTAACACCGTAAACCCTAAGGCATTGCAATGGATAATTGCTTTTTGTGTTTGCTTTAGGTATTTGTAAGCGATTTGATTCGCACGGTTTATAGTATATTTTTGCTTATGTTTATCTCTCACCCTAAACCTCCTCTTTTCCAATTTTGACAATAATCAATCTTTGACCTTTATTGCGTTTGTGATAACTTGGTGTCGCCCATTTCCTGATGGTTTTGAGCTTAACCCCTAACTTACTGGCTAACTCCTCCGCCGTACCGTCTGCCACGTTCTCATCTCCTCGGTACGCCGCATAAATTTGACGGTACGTCATCTGCCCACCTAACTAATCAACATACCTGCATAACGCTCAACCAACTCAGCACTAATTGGGATGCCGTTGATTTCGCTCGACCGCACCACACCACGCATCAGTTTGCTTAATCGGCGTGCATTACCTTTGCACGCTTTAATCAGTGGTGCGTTAAACTCATCTGTACCTAATGCAGATTCAGCCAATAACGCTAAATCATCATCAGGTAGGGCATTACCCAAATCGCACGCAAAACCCACTCGGCTATAGAGCTGTGCTAACTCGTTATTTTTACCCTTGAGATTAACCAACAAGCGAGGCATACCAGCCAACACCACCCCAATACCTGATAAATCATGGATACGGCGGATAAACTCTAGCGAGCGAGTAGAGAGCAACTCCGCTTCATCCACCATTAACAACCGCTCCGAGCCTTTAAGTTTGCTTACAATACTGTCTAAGAGCTCGTTATTAATTCCACGAGCCGTTGCCCCGACCGATTCCGCAATCTTGCGGAGTAGCACTTTCGGTGTGCAACTCGGATCAACCTCAATCAACACAGCAGAGCTATTTCTTCGAGCGTACTCTTTCAACATTTGCGTTTTTCCTAAGCCTGCCGCCCCAAAAATCACATTAATTTCGCCTTCCACATGAGCAAACTGCATCACTTCCATTCCACGTTTTGCTGCTAAAGTTGGTACAAATTCAGCGTTATATTTAGCCTCAACTACTTTAGCTTTCTGGCGTTCGAGCATTTCATCTATTTTGCGGTCTAATTCTTCGCAGTTACCTTGATATTTACCACTTAGATACTGGCTCACCGTTGTCACAGATACACCAAAGGCATTCGCTACTTGCTTTTGCCCTAACCCTTGGGCTTGCATAAATTCTTTAAGCTGTTGATTTTTCATTTTGAAAACTCCTATAATTTGTTAATTTCTTATTTAAAGGAAAAATTATGAGCTCTACTGAACTATTAAATCGCCTAGAACAAGCTGAAAACGCTATCACTAGACTTCATCACGAAAATGAATTACTAAAAACTTGGCTTGCTGATTTAATGCAAATACTTGCAGAAAATAGAGCCGTTGATTTAACCACCACGCAAGACTGCATTAACAACCTACAAGAGCAAGTTGAAGAAAGTCTCTTATATAAAGATCCTAAGTTTTTACTAAATGCCCACTTATTTATTCACAAGTTAAGAACATCAACACTGCATGGTTTTTGCCAAGAACCCACCTGTGAAATAAGCAATTTGCACCACAAGGCTTTTCGTGAGTATTACGATTTTTGCGAGAAGAATAAGCTAGAGCCTTAGCTCCCCACTGCTAACTTCTTTTTCTAATACTCTTCTTTATCTGCCTGCAACATAAAAAGCGGCACAGGCTCTTTTTTCGGCTTACTTGCTGTTGCCAACAAGTTAAAATCAGGTTTATGCTCAATCGTAATAACAGGATTAAGCTCCGCATCAATCTCTGCCAATTG
Organism: Canicola haemoglobinophilus; assembly: GCF_002015075.1. GTDB lineage: Bacteria > Pseudomonadota > Gammaproteobacteria > Enterobacterales > Pasteurellaceae > Canicola > Canicola haemoglobinophilus. The sequence goes on along the minus strand of NZ_MUXZ01000067.1, from coordinate 3,263 downwards.
TCGTTCTTTGAGCTTACTGCGACGTTGATGGCGTTCTTTACGCTGTTGTTCCACCATCGCCACTGGAAAGGCTTCTCTTGTGTTACCATTCCAAATCGCATCACATACAAATCTGCCGTCTTTGGTTCGCACCTGTATGCTTTCGGCGTTATGGATATCAATTCCAATCACTACTTCTTGCCCGTCTACCGCTAATAATTTGGTATTAAAATATTTGTTGTTACACCAACTTATCCAACCTCGCTCAGGCGTGCGGATAAACTCAGGTCGGCTCATATCACGCAACTCAATATCCGTCAGCATGACCACATCTTCTGGGTGTAACATCTGCTGATATTTCTTAGCTGGCACACATCTAATTTCGCTATGGATATGCTCTTGGTTGTACCAATCGACTACTTGTTGCACCATATCCAGTAACTGTTGCCAACTCGGGAGCTTGCCTTTTGCTCTTTTTTGCACTGGTGTAAGCGCTGTGCCTTTCGCATTAGTCAAAGAGTTCACACCATAAAGCACCTTGCGAGTGGTTTCAGGATCAGCTCCTGTGCCGTAGTAAGTCTCAAACTGGCGTGCAATCAATAACCCCACTGTTTTGTTTAATCTTTCGATAATCCCACGCCCTTGCGGATTACCCGCAATCCCTGTTTCGTGCTTGATACCCAAGCGGGGTAACATCCCCGTTACTTCCGCATCTAAAAATTTATTCTTTTCCCCACCACCGTTATCTGAGTAGTAGATAGCTGGGACACCATGTGTTGATATGGCGTGGCGTAGTGCATCTGCTACTGCAAAAGCGTTTTCCGCTAATGCCATCGACCACCCCACAATTTTTCGACTTGCACCATCAATAATCATGGTTAATTCAGGGGTAAATGGCTTGTCATGTATTGGGTGAGCCACTTTCAGTTTCATGGCGTGACCGTCCCCAATCCACACATCATTTGCTCTTAATGCTGACCAGTCTCGCTTTACATAACTCAATAACGTTTTGTAATGTGAGCCTGTTCGTCTGCCATACTCTTTTACATAGAGAGGTAGCTTTGCCATCGCTCGTTGCACTTGGCTCAAACTTGGCATTTCTGCGAGTAAAATCGGGTTTTCTTGATAATTACTTGCCCATTCAACTTCAAATTGACGATAGGCTTCCGTTAAACAAATCCCATTTTTCTGACGGTAAACACCTAAAAAAGAGGTTAGCCACCAAATCTCTTCAGGCTTGACCGCCTGTTTCACTTGTGGAGCAAGCAATTTCAAGCGTTGCTCTACGTTTTCCGCTTTGCAAAAATCAATCACCCAGCCATTTAAGGTACGCACGCTTAATGTTCGTTTAACCGATTTCTTGGCATTTGCCACTTCAACTAGCTCAGCAAGGTGTGAGGGCAGCTTGCCATTTTTTGCAAGATCACATAAATAAGTCACCGCTTTAATTCGGCTCATTGACTGCTCAAGCTCTAGCACATACTGCACCAACGCCATTCGAGCATCTGCTATCTCGCGTTGTTTTGTAGTTAGGTTCGCCAAATCCACTTCTGCACGCACTGAGGGGAGTTGTTTGGGCTGAGCTTTCACCACATCAACCGCAAATTTTTTACGGATTTCGGTTTGGATAACTTCGGGCATTGATGCAAGGGCGTATTCATTCCCGCCACCTTGACCAACTCTTTTTTGCGTTGCCCAATTTTGTTTTTTAGCTTGATAAATAATTCCTTGCACAGAATTAGGTAAAGCGGATAAACTAAAAGCTAATAATTCTTTTGCTGAAAAGTGCGTTTTTAAGTTGTTTCCACTCATAAAAACCTCTTTACGCTATCTTTCAGCGAATTTTTTATTGTTACGGTGTGCGAAACGCTCTGCCCAAATCTCTTCGGCAGGAACACCAATTGCATCAGCAATAATGCGTTCACCTTTAAGCCATGGTCTGTCTAGTGCATTTTTTAAAGTGCTTCCTTGACTGTATCCATGTTGCAAAGAGAGTTGTCTAAGCGACCAGCCTTTTTTATGTAAAGCAGCGATGATGTCGGCTCTATGCCAATCTTCTGCTGTTTTTTTAGTGTCGTTTAATGTACTCATTGATTAACTCCATTGACTTAACGCAAGAGGTAATAAACTCAAAAATCAATTGCGTAAAGTTTAAAAGTCAATTTTTAAAGTTATTTTTTAATCATTTAACAGTAACTTTCCATAACTTATTGATTTTAAAATTGAATTTTAAACTTTAAAAACATTAAAAATTAACATTGGATTTTTTAAAGTTATGGCTTCAAAGTTTAAAAATAATTCCTTGATAGGTAATCGGATTAGAGAGCAAAGGGAAAGGTTAAATTTAACTCGTCCAGAGTTGGCAAAGGCAGTTGATGTATCATTATCAGCTTTACAAGGCTGGGAAATGAACGAACGTGAGCCACAGGCATCAATGATTATTACTATCGCTAATGAATTGGGCGTTACGCCAAACTACCTGCTCACAGGCGAAGACGATCAACCTAAAAAAACTATCGAAAGAGCGGTAGAGAAAGTAAAAGATTTAACGGAAAATGCAGTAACAATGATTTCCAGTTATAGCAGTATCAACGTTTCTGCGGGATTTGGCAGCTTTAATGAGGGGGTAACCAAACCCGATGGCAAAGAGCCTTATGCAGATAGCCTATTACAAAGCCTACGAGTAAACCCTGATAAATGTGCCGTATTTTGGACTAATGGGCGTTCAATGGAGCCGACTATCAATAATGGTGATCAACTACTTGTGGATCTAAACCGTAATCAAATCAAAGGTGATGATAAAATCTATCTAATCCAACACGGCGAAAATATATGGGTTAAGCGGGTTAAGATGAAATGTGATGGAGTTGAGCTTGTAAGTGACAACAAGGACGAATACCCCCCAATCGCTATATCTGATGAAGATGCTCAAAACCTACAAATTATCGGGCGTGTGGTACATATTGGTAAAAGCCTAGTTTAAAACCATTTTAAATTTTTAAAATCATTTTAAAAACCGATCAAACACCACTTAAAGTTATGCAAAAAATAATGCAAAAACCACCCATTATTTACCATTTTTAACCATTCTTATTTTTTGCATAACTCCCTCATACAAAAAACGGTAGAGCCTTACCACACAAAGCCCCACCGCAATTTTTCCGACCAAATTTTTTGTTTTTTATCTATGTAAAAATAGTTAGTACCTCACAAATGATATAGTTTTTCTTTCTTGTTCATTGGAATGGATTGTTGAAGTGAGGATGGTTTCTTTACTGGACCTT
>NZ_MUXZ01000066.1 GCF_002015075.1 Canicola haemoglobinophilus | reverse complement strand
CTGAAAGTAAAGCTATCTCCTCACCTGATAACATGCTGCCCACTTGACTTCGGCTCTCTCGGCTTTCAAAACTGGTTTTGGATTTTTTGGCAAGACTCCCTGTTTTGCTGTGATGGTATTCTTCAAAATGATGAGCTGTTTGTGCACCTTTTAACACCAAGCTGTTTTCAGCAAGATACCGCTCGTGCCCATACGAGTGCTTAATTTAAAGTATCTTTAAAACGAGCTACATCTTTAAGTTAAGATGTCTTAAAACGCCCGCATAGACACAGACACTATCTTTGGGAATTAATACGACAAAACTATAAATTTAATTAAGGGAAATAGCCCCTCCCCATCCAATATCTACTAGAGGATATATATTTATATCCAATCCTTTTTCTTTCAACAATGTAACAAACTCAAAACAAAAATCCTTACAAATTGTTTCTTCATCATAATGGTTATCATATAAATTAAATTTGTCGATTAAATCACATCCCTTTTCCGTTGGATAAAAATACCAAAACCAGCCTCCAAATATATCCATATCATCTATATGATGTATTAAATCAACAATATTTTCTTTTATAGTTCCTTGTTTAATTTGAAATTCAATTAACTCTAAAGAAGTTAGTCTATAAAAAATATCAATAGTTACTTGAATAGCTTCTTTTTCATCCAAAGAAAAATACCGCTCCACATAAGAAAAAAATAAAATAAATTATCATCATCATATGAAACTAACTTAGATAAGTAATTTTGAATAAATAATATTAAATCATTTTCTTTCATAAGGTTAATTTGAAATTTGTATCTTCTATCTAACTTATTAACAAAACCAATATGTGCCATCATCTTGTAACCAGCCAATATCGACAGGGCATCCAATATACCACCATAAATTATCTATATCTTTTTCAGGTATATTTTCATCATATTCTTTAGGAAATGATTTATATATATAATCTAACTGAAGATCTAAGTTAGATTTATCTAATAACTCATAATTTTCCACCCACTCTCTGAATTTGATAACCCCTTGTTTAGAATTAATAATATATTTTACACATTCAACAAATTCTCTCTTCGTAAAATCATAATCTCTTATACCTATCTCAATAAGATGGGTTTCTAAAGAAAAATAAATAGAATTAATATTTTTAAATTTCGAATCCATAATTACTTCTTTATAATTTATATTTATCATTTATACCTCTTTTAATTCTCAAACTTAATTTCGATATTTCTTGACTTGATTCCAGATTGCCAAGTCTTATTGTCCTTGGCTTGAATTATCTCAATAGTATACTTTGAATTTGTTTTTTCTTGAGATGAAGAAAAATTCCTTAAGTTTATAGAGCTGCCTTTCAAAGGTCCATCTGTTGGCTTAATTGTCCAAACCTTACCATCTTGACCATTTAAATCTTTCATCTTAGAAACGATGCTTGGATTAGGTAATTTATCAACTCCCGTTAGTTCTTTAAAATAAGTTATCACATCTTGGTCACTAACTCCTTTATATACAGGAGATCCTATACTTGTTTTGGGATTTGTTAAATATAACCTTCCATTTATTGTCAATTTCATATCTTTAGGCTCCACTGATTTTGTATTAAATTGATGAGCTATTTCATTAACTCTTTGTTGAGTTCTATTTGACTTAATTAACTCTGGTTTATGATTAATATTTTCATTCAGAACTTTATTAAATTTAGGGTTATTCTTACCAAGATTTGCTACATCACTTTTCGTTTCAGTATTCGCATTTCCTCCTCTAGTAGTAGAATTACCCAATTCGGTTGAAGATTTACCTTTATTATCTAAATGAACTCGTACCGTTTTTCCAACCCCTGTTGCCCAACCACTCTGAGCAATTGCACCCATTGCAGCTTTTCCGTAAGCATTATCTTGCGATAAAAACTCACCTAGATTAAATACACCTCTTGCATTTGGGTATGAGCTAG
>NZ_MUXZ01000065.1 GCF_002015075.1 Canicola haemoglobinophilus | reverse complement strand
GCATTTGGGTATGAGCTAGAGATGATGTCTGATAGTTGATTACCCGCTCTTTCATATCTGTAGCCTAAGGCTTCTGCATTATCATCTGGCTGTCGTTTCAATTCTTCAGCCAGTCTATGGTTGAATTCAATCGCTTTTAAGGTATCGCCATAGACTGAAAGCACGGTCTCTTTACCTACTTGCTTATGGTAATTTGAACTTTCTTTTAATCCTCTTGCTAAAAGCTGTTCATGGGTGGACATAATGGAATGATTTAACCTTGCTTTATTATATACATCCTGATGTTTACCTATTCCATCTGCATAAATCAGACTATTTTTATATTCAGTAGAATTTCTATTTAAAACATCAAATAGCCAAGGCTCCCCAACCTCTGCTCTCAATTTATTTAAATATTGTCTAGCAGTCTCATTTTTTACAAGATGAGCAGCATCATCTGAAACACCTCTCAAACTTTCCTCTGTCAACTGAGCAATCGCCTCCTCTTCAGAAATATTTTGTTCTCTTGCATAAGCTGAGGCTTTTGCTTTAATTAAATCAATTTCTTTCGGATGCAACTGTCGATTAAATTTCTCTGCATTATAAGCCGTTAATGCTCCTTGACCGACTGACTCACTATTCCCTCCAATCACCGCTCCAACTGCCGCACCTAGTGCCGCCGCTGTTGCTTGTTGAATAGCATAGCGTTCATCTTGACTGAGATTTAATTCCGGATGGTTTTTTAGATAATCTTCTATTTGACTATTTGCCCATTCACTTAATGCTCCAGCCCCTGCGCCTACAGCTACATTTCCGTCACTCCATTTAGCTGCTAATGCACCTACTACAGCATGAAGGGCTATTTTTTGGGGGCTTCCTTCTTCCCACTCTAACATTTGAGACACATCACCAACCAGCCTTGCTCCTACTTGTCCTGCAACATTAGCAAGCTCTTGGTTTTCTCTCATTTCCACCAAATCATAAGCCTGTAC
>NZ_MUXZ01000064.1 GCF_002015075.1 Canicola haemoglobinophilus | reverse complement strand
CTAGCTCATACCCAAATGCGAGAGGTGTATTTAATCTAGGTGAGTTTTTATCGCAAGATAATGCTTACGGAAAAGCTGCAATGGGCGCAATTTCTCAGAGTGGTTGGGCGACAGGGATTGGTAAAGCAAGTCGGTACTTGAAAAAGACGCCTGTTATTGGAAAGGTAACTAACTATGGAGAGCCAACAGCTACTTTTAATCTTTCAAGTGGTGCTGAGAATGCTGCACTGTATCCGAGGTTAAAATCAAGTTTAATTGGAAAAGAAATATCCGATGGGCATGCTTTTTCTAAACATGTTATTAAACAAGGTGAATTTAAAAATATGAATATTTCAACTAGAGAAGAATTTGAAAAGCATATTGAAAATGTTGTTAACAATTATACCTCATTCAAAGAATTATCTAATGGGAGAAGTGCATATTGGCATGAGTCTACAGGAACAGTTGTTATTAGAAATCCTAAAGCAAAAGACGGTGGCACAGCATTTCAGCCTAAAGATGGTCGAAAATATTTTGATGAAAAACTAAAATAAGGAAATTATATGAAATTGGTAGAAAAAAAATCAGATGATGTTTTATTACTATTGACTCAAAGAGAAATTCAGCTAATAACAAGTGCATTAGGAGAGATTTCTAATATATTGGATGTGGAAGATTGCGAAACAAGAACTGGTTATAATTTAGATAACTTTGAAAGGTTATTTTATGAATTTAATGTTATTGATGATCGGTGATGATGTACTAATCCTCAAGCGAAAGGGCAAGTAACTATTTTTACAGAGCGTCCTG
>NZ_MUXZ01000063.1 GCF_002015075.1 Canicola haemoglobinophilus | reverse complement strand
GAGAGTTGGTGTTGGGTGAGATTGGGAGAGATCGCTATGACTTTCGGAGGATATGCTTTTAAAAGTGAAAAACTAATGAACACAGGAACTTTAATAATTAGGATTTCTGATTTTAATGATAAAGAAATTTTATTAGGTTCAAATGTAAGATATCAATATGAGGATTATCTAGAAAAATATTTGCTATATCATAGTGATATTCTTATTGCCATGACTGGGGGCACTGTAGGAAAAAGTATTTTAGTTCATGTTCTGCCAGAAGATAAAATTTTAATTAATCAGCGGGTTGCCTGTATTAGAAGTTTATTGATATTACCAGAATACCTCGATGTGGTCATAAAATCGCCATCAACAAAAGAAAAAATAAACTCAATAAAAAACTCAACAAATGATAATATCTCTATGGTCGATATTAATAATTTTATGATTCCTATTCCTCCATTAGAGGAACAACAAAGAATTGTCTCAAAAATTGAAATTTTATTTTTCTCTTTAGAAAACCTGACTAAATAAAATATAGGGCGATAAACCCGCCCTAATTTTCTACCAATCAATCACTTTATTTACGATGGCTTGCTGTTCAGTACTTGTTCTGCGTAAATATATTCTCGTTGTCTCGATACTTTCGTGTCCCATTAAATCGGCTAGAAAAGCAAGATCATTAAAACGTTCCAAGAAACTTTTTGCAAATCTATGCCTAAATGAATGCGGATATACAACTTTAGGATCAATTTGATAACGTTTGGCTAATATTTTTAATTGGCTTGCTATTCCTCGGGTTGTAATTCTTTCTCCATAACGGTTAAGAAAAATAAATCCATATTCTCTATTCATTGATTTTAACCATTCTAAACAAGATTTCTGTAAACTTTCTGGAATATAAATACGGCGTAATTTTCCACCTTTTGAATAAAGATCTATATAACCTGTTTTAATATGCTCACATTTTATTTGAATAAGCTCACTCACCCTTGCTCCTGTAGCTGCCATAAAACGAATAACAAAATACCAAAATAGCTCATTATCCGCTTTCAATCTTTGTTTAAAGTAGTCGTAATCAGCCTCACTAATCACATTTTCAAGAAAAGGCTTTTGCTGTACTTTAACGAAAGACATTTTCCATTTTTCTTTTTTTATAAATTCCAAATAACAATTTATTGCTCTCAATCTTAAATTAACTGTTTGAGGTTTATAATGCTCAATTAAATAAACCTTATATTGTTTAAGATTTGCTTTATTAATTTCTGGATAAAGCATTTGATATTGTTTTATGGCAAATAGATAAACAGAAAGTGTATTTTTTGCAAGGTTTTGGTTTAAAAGATGGCGTTGAAATGAAGTAATCATACTGATTTTCCTTATTGAGTTAAAAATCATTATGATAAGTAGATTATGAAATTAGATAATTTAAAGTTAACCTAAATTCTCTAAAGATAAGAATAGTTGTTCAATTTTTGCCACAATGCGTTTTTGTTCGGAGAGTGGGGGGATAGGTATTAGTATTTTTCCAAGATCAGCCCCAGAGATCTCTTTAAATGTTGTTCCTGATGCTCGACTTTGAATTAATGGCGTAAAATAAATTAATCCATAATATAAATAATCAACAATACTTTTATTATATAAATCAATAGATTTAAACCCTTGGTTCGTACAAAGGGTATTATTAGTTATTGCAATATATCCAATAGGAGCCCTACTTGAATAAACAATAGAGCTTGCAGATAACATTCTTGTCGATGATGAGTTTAATCCTTCTAAGGTAATATATCTTTCCCCATGAGAAATATATTTACCTTTCACATTCTTCATATCCGCAGGTGTAATCCAAGCAATATTTCCATTTGACCAATTAGTATCATTATCTGTTTTTGGTGTTCCGCCACCAACAATTTCTCCCAATTGGTTTAACTTCACCCAACACCAACTCTC
>NZ_MUXZ01000062.1 GCF_002015075.1 Canicola haemoglobinophilus | reverse complement strand
CACAGATTGTTTGATAGAAGATAAAGATGGAAATGTCATCCTTTTGGGTCTGTAGCTCAGGTGGTTAGAGCGCACCCCTGATAAGGGTGAGGTCGGTGGTTCAAGTCCACTCAGACCCACCACTCAAACTTTTACGAATGAGATAAAGTGCGGAGTGAAAACGAAAAGGTATGACAAGCAAAGTAAATATTGGGGATATAGCTCAGCTGGGAGAGCGCCTGCCTTGCACGCAGGAGGTCAGCGGTTCGATCCCGCTTATCTCCACCAACTTACTTTGCATTAAGTCGTCATTATTGAGTGTTGTGAAAGCACTATTAAATACAAATAGAGTAATAATGGTGCAATATTGAATGAGTACTGCAATATTGAATAAGTAGAGCAATATAAAAAAGTGGTATCAAAAGCAATACTGAATAATGATGACTCTTAATGAGAAATCTGTGTTCTTTAACAATATGGAAACAAGCTGAAAACTGAGAGATTTTCGAAAGAAAGTCTGAGTAGAAAAAATCTTAGCTGATAAAAGGCAGCTAAGTGAAGTTTATAGTTTATTGATATGCATCTTGAAAAATACTCAA
>NZ_MUXZ01000060.1 GCF_002015075.1 Canicola haemoglobinophilus | reverse complement strand
ATGTACCCAACCATAAAAACCAAGAAAATAAAAAAACAAATAGGGATTTGGTTGAAATAAATGAAATTAAGTGGTCGGAATATTGAAAACAGGGGCTTTGCGATGTATTGCCCCTTTTTTATTAGCAAGAAAAGTAAAACTAAGAAAAAATAATGAATTGGGCGGAAATTTCAAAATGGTTCGGCAAAACTAAGAAATTTAAACGGGCTGTAAAACCCGTTCAAACGCTCTTTAAACAAGGCTTTTGCCGATATGCACTACTTGCCCAATAATTTGTAGGTTCTGGGCATCTTCGCCAGATATAGCGATTGGTGGGTATTCTTCTTTGTTATCACTAATAAGGTCTATACCATCCCATTTCATTTTAACTCGCTTAACCCATACGCTCTCACCGTTTTGTACTAGGTAAATCTTATCGCTTCCTTTCATTTCATTTTTGCTTAAATCTACAAGCAGTTGGTCGCCATCATCAATCGTTGGATACATTGAATCGCCGTTCGCCCAAAATACCGCGCAATTCTCAGGGTTTACTCGCAGGCTTTGTAATAGGCTGTCAAAGTAAGGCTCTTGCCCGTCTGGCTTGGTTACTCCTTCGTTAAAGCTGCCAAAGCCTGCAGAAACGTTGATGCTACTGTAACTGGCAATCATTGTTACTGCTTCTTCTGTTAAAGCCTTTACCCTCTCTACTGATCTTTCGATAGTTTTTTTAGGCTCTTCTTCACCTGTTGCAAGCCATTGAATACTTACTCCAGTAGCTTCAGCAATTCTTACTAAATTAGGTCTAGATGGTTCAGCTTCACCCTTTCGCCACCTTGCTATCGTGGATAAAGTTACACCTGTTTGCCGAGCAAATTCACTCGGTCCATTCAATTTATTTATTACAAAATCAATTCTCTCAGGGAAATTGTCTTCTTTACTCATATTGGTTAGCTCCTTTTCCGTAATAGTTAACAAAAACTATCTATTACGAAATAATTAAAAAAGAATTACCCGTAATAGTTTAATTTAAGTTATTAATTTGATTAAATAAACTCAAAAATCGGTATAAAATTTAGATAAATTAAACTATTACAGTTAATATACATCACATCAGGTACAGCAAAAAAAGGTGTATTAAATGAGTGTATTAGAAAATTCAAAAAAAACCGCAGAACAGGACTGGCATAGAGCAGACATTCTAGCGGAGCTTAGAAAAAAAGGTTGGTCACTACGATCTTTAGCTAATGAAGGAAAGGTTAGCTACAACACCTTAAAAAGCGTTTTAGATAAACCTTATCCCAAAATGGAACGACTTATCGCAAATGCGATAGGTGTTCCACCAGAAATCATCTGGGCTGGGCGATTTGCGGAACGTAATAGACGACCAACATTGCACAATAAATACTAATTTTAACCATAAAAGTTATAAAAAGGAACATTTATGGAACAGGTTAGCTTAAAAACACATTATTCAGTGTATGAATTAGCTGATTTAGGTTTATTAGGATTGCC
>NZ_MUXZ01000059.1 GCF_002015075.1 Canicola haemoglobinophilus | reverse complement strand
TAGGTTTATTAGGATTGCCAAAAGCACCCAAAAATATATCTGTGCAAGCCAAACGTGAAAACTGGCAATCTCGTAAACGTGAAGGTCGTGGCGGTGGCTTAGAGTACGCCTTTAGCAGTCTTCCAATCGAAGTGCAGCAAGAGATCCTACTCAAAACCACCCCACAACAAACCGCAGCGGAATTGCAAAAAATTGAGCAAAACCGACCGCTTGCCAGTAATGAATTATGGCAAATGTGGGACGATGCGAGTCACAAAGCTCAAGAACAAGCCAAAATTAAGCTAGGCGTAATGTTTGCGGTGGCAAATTTAGTGGAAAGTGGCGTGAATGTTTTAAATGCCTTTGACGCAGTATGCGGCAAAGAGAATGCAGAAAGACAACAAAACAACCAAAAGAAACTGACCGTAGGTTCATTAAAAAACTGGTGGTATCTCATTAAAAACGCCCCTCGTGAAGATTGACTGCCGTTATTGCTCAATAACAGTGGTAAAGGGACGAAAAAAACGGCAGAGATGGATGAGGCAGCGTGGAAATTCTTCAAAAATTTCTACTACAGCCGAGAGCAACCGAGCATTGCACATAGCTACCAAGTATTAAAACAAGCAGCGGTGTTAAATACTTGGAAAATCCCTTCGCTTTCTTCATTAAAACGCAAAATGGCACGAGAAGTCCCTAAAACCGAAGAAGTGTATCGACGTGGCGGTAAATACGCTC
>NZ_MUXZ01000058.1 GCF_002015075.1 Canicola haemoglobinophilus | reverse complement strand
AAAGAACAAAAAACAACGACACACTGTATTTTTCAAAACTTCACAACAGCGTGTCGTTGTGTGGTGCGCATTATAGGCATTTCGAAAATCTTTGCAAGCACTTTTTGCAAAAAAATTTTCGCATGCCGAAATTTTATACTTTTTAATCTTAATCTAAACACTATAATCCTATATCTTACTAACATGTCTAATTTTTAGACACTCTAAAATAAACGCACGGCAAAAAACTCTCAAAAAAACAAAATTTTTTTACAAATACTCGATCTCTGTCACAAAATCACAACAAAATTATAAAGTTATTTTAAAGAAAGACATTAGTGTATGTTATAACTTAACTTGGCTAGAGAGCGATAATCTAGTCAAAACTAAGTTGTTTAATATAGTCACAATTGAGGTCAAACTATGACTAAAACATTAAAAAACACACAAGAGATAGTAGCTGAACTTACAGAGCTTATAGGAACTATAACAGCAAAAAATTTATTTTCAGGTTATGGTTTATTTAAACAAGATTTGATGTTTGGACTATACCAACAAGGTATATTCTATATCAGAGCAGAGAATAAGCTTGCAAGATACTTAGAAAGCTTAGGGGCCTTATCTTATCTAGCTGTTACACCTAATCCTCAATTAAGTATAAGTAATTATTATCAATTACCATGTGAAATAAGGAATAACAAAAAACATTATAAATATATTCTCCTTTTATCCCTAGCACAAGTTAGGACTAAAAAAACCGCAGAGACACTTGCTAAACAAAAACGTATAAAGGATCTTCCCAATTTATCAATCAAGCACGAAAGACTCCTCTCCAAAATCAATATAACAGATGTAAAATCTTTTAAACTGAAAGGTTCTGTAAATTGTTATATTGAGCTAAAACAACAAGGCATTCCTGTCAACTTAGCTTTATTCTGGAATTTTACTGCTGCACTTTTATATAAAAATGTTCATGTATTAACTAAATCAGAAAAAGAGTACGCTCTAAAAAAGCTAAACAAAGGCTTGAAAAACGCTGGTTTAAAAACTGTTAAATTAATGTTTGTTAAAGATATATAAGAGTAAAAATCTATATAATAAAATAGGCTGAACTAGATACTAGATCTTGTTCAGCCTTTTTAGAATTTATTAAAATATATAATTTAGTTATAAACAAAATAATAAAGTAAAAATATTTTACTATGACAGCTAGATTACTAGTAATAAAAAACCCGCTAGTTCATAGCGGGTTTAAAAATTTGGCTCCTCCTGCTGGACTTGAACCAGCGACATATGGATTAACAGTCCACCGTTCTACCGACTGAACTAAGGAGGAATATATGGTGCCTCGAGGCGGAATCGAACCACCGACACGGGGATTTTCAATCCCCTGCTCTACCGACTGAGCTATCGAGGCAATGTCTTAGTGGTGCGTATTAAACGTTTTTTTCCTTCCTAAGTCAACAATAATTTAAAAAAAATTAAAAAAACTGAATTGCTTGCCTGTTTAATACACAATATGCTTGTAAATAAGCCAACAGATGATTAAAAATAGCTAAAAAAACATAACCCAGTGTTATCTTAATCATTACTGATTTTATCATAAGCTTAATCAGTAAAAAGATCATTGAGGTGAAATAAGAGTAGTTAGATAATACTTAGAAAAAAATTATATTTGTAAAATAAGAGGTTTTTATGCGAATTGGAATTGATTTAGGTGGAACAAAAATTGAAGTTATTGCCCTTTCAGAACAAGGTCAAGAACTGTTCCGCAAGCGAGTAGCTACGCCAAGAGGATCTTATCAAGACACTTTAATGGCAATTAAAGGCTTGGTCGATGATGCCGAAGCTGCAACAGGTATGACTGGTACAGTTGGAATTGGCATTCCAGGCACAGTTTCACCTTTTAGTCATAAAGTAAAAAATGCGAATTCAGTATGGTTAAATGGACAACCTTTTGATAAGGATTTGGCAACATTATTAAATCGTGAAATTCGTATGGCAAACAATGCGAATTGTATGACGGTCTCCGAAGCAACAGACGGGGCAGGTGCTGGAAGTGCGGTGGTTTTAGCCTTAATTTTAGGCACTGGCTGCGGTTCTGGTATTGTCATTAATGGCAAGCCTCATAATGGTGGCAACGGTATCGGTGGTGAATGGGGACATAATCCATTACCTTGGCAAGATGAAGAAGAGCGGGCGGTTGCAGAATCCACACCTTGTTATTGTGGGCAAAGAGGCTGTATTGAGCAATTTGTGTCAGGTACAGGATTATGTGATGACTATGAACGCCGCTCGGGTAATCGCTTGAAAGGTAATGAAATTGTTGCTCTTGCGGAACAGGGCGATGAAATTGCTGAACAATCGCTTCAAGCCTACGAGCGTCGTTTAGCAAAATCTTTGGCTTCCTATGTGAATATCTTAGATCCCGATGTCATTGTGTTTGCAGGTGGCGTTTGTAATATCGAAAGACTCTATACTAATGTACCTAAATTAATGCCAAATTATATTTTTGGTAAGGAATTTCATACCCCTATTCGTAAAGCTCTGCACGGCGATTCTAGTGGTGTACGTGGCGCCGCTTGGTTATGGAATAAAGATACATAGTTCAGCAAACAATTGGAAAGACAAAAAAATCGCTAACAATAAATTTTCATATTAGCGATTTTTTTCTTTTAGATTACTTAATAACCCTATAATTCTTTTGTGCTTTATCTACTTTCAACAAATAATTTCTTGCTTGTGCAGAAGGATGCATTGTTGTCAGAATTCGATAAACTTGCTCTGGATATAAACGATTAATTTTGTTAATAGCCATATCTCGATCGTTATCAAATACTCTTAAAACGGCCCCTGCACCACTATTGTAAGCAGAAATCATGGCAAAACGTTTTGAGGTCGGATTGCTAATACCATCTAAATACTTATCTCTTAATAAAGTTAGATAAGCTACTCCAGCATCAATATTCTTAGCTGGATCAAATAAATAATTCTTTGACGGTTGTCCATTTAAACCTTTTAAACGGAAAACATCTCGTCCTGCGGTATTAGGGACAACTTGCATCAAACCTATGGCATTCGCATAACTTATCGCATAAGGGTTAAAACTTGACTCCGTTTGCATAATGCCAAGAATTAGGCTTTCATCAATGCCATAACGTCGAGCAGATTTACGGATTAAAGGTAGATAGCGTTGAGCTCGAACAGCCACATGGTTTGCCACCATTGGAATCACAACATATTGAGCAACACGCCCATTAGCTAAACGACGACTTTGTAACTTATTCTGTAAAAGATAATTGGCAAAATGACCTGCTGTTGCTGTATTTTTAATTTGAGCACCTTGATGATCAACAACTAAGCCAACAAGGAATGGGCGAGAACTAATAGGCACATCACCGGACGCAAATAAATCTATACCTTTAGCATCAGAGCCCATTAATAAAGTATGAACGATAGAGTGATATAAACGGCTTGTATCGCCCAAAGTTTCAATCATAATAGAGCCTTCATCAAAGCTGATATGACTACGTGTATAGAAACCATCAGTATATTTTACATAGTCTTTTCTACTTGCTACGAGAAGTTCATTCACGCCCCAAATTTGATCAATATTATGGGAAAATTGCCCAGTTAAAATATCTAATCCTCGCGTATCTTTAGCAAAAGCTTCATCATAATCATTATTTATTGTGGAGCTGCTACAAGCGAAAAGAAAAGGAATAATAGCCAATACAATATATTTTTTCATATTTATTTTTCTGTTTGAGGAACATAACCTTCAATATGAACATCTTTTCCTTCAAATAGGAAATTTACCATTTCTTGTTCTAATAATTGGCGATGTTCAGCATTCATCATATTGAGTTTTTTCTCATTGACTAACATAGTCTGTTTTTTCAACCAATCAGCCCAAGCCTGTTTACTAATATTATCAAAAATACGCTTACCTAATTCGCCAGGATAAAGCTGAAAATCTAATCCTTCAGCCTCTTGTTTTAAATAAGCACAAAATACGTTTCTTGCCATAATTATTTCCTTTTTTGCAATTCGATTAATAAATTCTTAACAGGCGTAGCCAAGCCAATTTGGCTCGGATTTGCCAGATCATACCAATATTTAACCGCACTTGATATAGCCGAGCCATATTCTGCCTCATTTTCTGTAATTTTTTTCCAATTTGTACGATCCAGTTCTAATTCTTCAGTTTGAGCCTGTGCATAAATTTGTGCATAAATAGGATAAATATCCAAATGAAAATGGCTAAAAGTATGACGAAATGCCGTCCATTGTTGATATTGTTGAATACCCTGTTGCGATAGATAAGCCAATAATTCTGCTTGAGAATCAAATTGAGGAAAACAATATAATCCGCCCCAAAGTCCCGAGTTTGGACGTTGCTCAAGTGCAACCTTACCTTGATGTTCTAAAATCAAAAAATAACTTTCTCGTTCAGGCAAAGATTTCTTTGGCTTTTTAGCTGGAAAATCAGCCCAATTATTTTGCAAATTTGCACCGCACTTTTGTGCCAAGGGGCAAAGTAAGCATTTAGGTTTAGAACGAGTGCAAACCATCGCCCCCAAATCCATCATCGCTTGATTAAAATCTGCCACCAGCTCTCTTGGCGTAACTTCTGCACTGAGTTGCCACAGCTGATCTTCTACTTTTTTCTCGCCAGTCCAGCCTTGCACCTGAAAATAACGCGCTAGCACTCGCTTTACATTGCCATCCAAAATAGGATAAGGCTGATTAAGCACCGAAGACAACACCGCCCCAGCTGTACTACGCCCAATACCAGATAAATCCCACACTTGCTGAAAGTCCGTGGGAAATTCTCCTTGATACTCATCTCTTATGGTCTGTGCTGCCTTATGTAAATTGCGAGCCCTTGCGTAATAACCAAGCCCCGTCCACAAATGCAAAACCTCATCTAAAGGGGCATTCGCAAGTGCGGTAATATTTGGAAAAGTTTTAATAAAACGCTGAAAGTAAGGAATCACTGTTGCAACTTGGGTTTGTTGCAACATCACCTCAGACAACCAAACACCATATAGGGTTTTATTTTGCTGCCAAGGCAAATTTTTACGCCCAAACTGCTGATACCATTCAAGTACCGCATGGGCAAAAGGAGCATGAGAATTAGATTGAGCCTGCATAATTGGGGGAATAAAAATGAAAATAAGTGTAGCATTTTTTATAGAACATCTCCCCTAATAACTTAATTATTTCGCTAAAACTGACCGCACTTTATATTTCCCTTCAAAATACTTATAATTCGCCCTCACAATAAGCAACCAAACAAATAAAATGACAGAACAAAAAATAACTTTTGCCGATCAAAAACGCAAAACCGTTGAAATCGCCGAATTTACTGAAGATGGCCGTTATAAACGCAAGGTTCGTAGCTTCGTGTTACGCACAGGGCGTTTAAGCGAATTTCAACGTAATATGATGAATGATAATTGGGCAGAATTAGGGCTTGAACATCAAACCACCGCATTTGATTTTACTCAGATTTATGGCAATACCAATCCCGTAATTTTAGAAATTGGCTTTGGTATGGGTAAATCTTTAGTAGAAATGGCAATGCAAAATCCGGATAAAAATTATCTTGGAATTGAAGTACATACACCAGGCGTGGGGGCTTGTATTGCTTATGCTGTTGAAAAACAAGTGAAAAATCTACGCGTAATTTGCCATGATGCAACAGAAATTTTACGTGATTGTATCGCAGACGGCAGTCTTGGTGGGTTACAGTTGTTTTTCCCAGATCCTTGGCATAAAGCAAAACATCATAAACGCCGCATCGTCCAACCGCACTTTGTCGCACAGGTTCAACTAAAACTTATGCCAAATGGCTTTATTCATATGGCAACAGACTGGGAAAATTATGCGGAACATATGCTGGAAGTACTCACAAGTGCGGTAGGTTTATGCAATACTTCTGCAACCAATAATTACATCCCCCGCCCAGATTTCCGCCCTTTAACCAAGTTCGAGCAACGTGGTCATAAGCTTGGACATGGGGTTTGGGATTTGTATTTTGTTAACAGTCTGTAGTGCCTGAGCAAAAAATCTAGCCAAAAACAAACCGCACTTTGATTCAAAAGGGAGCAAAGTGCGGTTATTTTTTTACTAAGTTCTCAAACCAATAATCTTTGGGCTTTAGTCTGCTACATTGCTAGTAGGAATAAAACTTCCTAAATTATATGCCTCCAGTTTAATTGGCAAATCTGGGCTGATTTCAAAAATCGTTAAGGTTCCTTGAGTGACTGGCAGAAGATGTTTGGTTGAAAGAGAGACCAAGGTTTCGCAAGCCGCTCGAATAACACCACTATGCACAATTGCTAGGATATCACCATCATATTGATTAACCCACTTCAATAATGCCTGTGAAATACGCTGACAGAATGCTTGCCAGCTTTCGCCGCCTTGTGGAGTATAATCACCATCACGCCAAGCCTGATATAACCTTGGATTTTCCGCCATAATCTCTTGCTTTTTACAGCCTTCCCACTCCCCCATTGCGAGTTCTCTAAGTTCGCTATCTTGAGTAGGATTGGTACAACCAATAATTTCCGCTGTTTGCAAGGCTCGTCCTAAATCAGAACTCACCACATATTTAGGCGAAAATTGTTCAATCAAAGGTTTAATAGCTTTTGCCTGCTGAATCCCTTTTTCAGACAAAGGCGAATTTTGATGCCCTTGTAAGCGATGTTCTTGATTCCACAATGTTTCGCCATGACGTAATAAAATTAACCGCATAAATTACCTCAGTTTTTATAAACTATATCCCAGTAACTGGAACCAAGTAAATACCGATAAACAAATGATAGTGGCACTAATAAAACAAGTAATTAAGCCATATTTCATTTGATCTAATACACTAAAGTAACCTGTCGCAAAATAAATGGTATTCACTTTAGAATGTGGTGGTAAGGTAATGGTGTAAGTTAATGTGAAGGAAGCCGCTAAAGCTAATGTCACAGGGTTCATTCCAAGAGATTGTGCTAAGGCAATAATCGATGGAATGAGAATAGTTGTTCTGACAGTTTTACTGGTAAAAATTAAATGGCTGTACATACAAACAAAGATAACAACAATATAAACCGCCGTATGGCTCATTGTTTCTAAACCTAAGCCATGAACGACTTTATCCATAATCCATTGTGCACCTTTGGTCGATTCTAAAGTGTTACCTGCCGCATAAGCGCCTGCAGCAAACAACATTAAATCCCATTTAATTTTAGCTTCAGACCAAGTAAGCAAACCTATTCTTGGCATTAAACAGAGAACGGCTGCGATAACGGCGGTCATATAAACACTAATTTTGAATCCAAACCAGGCTTTTTGATAATCTTCTGTCGCCCAAAGTAAAACGGTAAGTAAGAAGATCGCCATGGCTTTCTTTTCATCCAAGGTTAAACGACCTAATTTTTGGTATTCTGCTTTAAGACGAGATAAGGCTTCAGCAAAGTGCGTTTCTTTCTTCATGGAGAAAAGTTTAAAGCCGATTAAGAAAGAGAGCATTATTGCAATAAAGGCAATCGGGAAAGATGCCATAAGCCAATCAATATAACCAATATCACCGCCCGCTTGTTTATTGATAAAGCCCACTGCGATAATGTTTGCGGCAGTTCCCGTCATTACGCCCGATGTTGCAATGGCATCAGCTTGCACACCTTGTAGCATCATTAACTTACCAAAATTGCTTTCCCCTGGTACTGCACGATAAATTTCCAATAAAATCAAACAAATTGGCACCATCAACGAAGCACGAGCTGTTGTAGAAGGTACAAAGAATACTAATATAAAA
This sequence comes from Canicola haemoglobinophilus, assembly GCF_002015075.1. Taxonomy (GTDB): domain Bacteria; phylum Pseudomonadota; class Gammaproteobacteria; order Enterobacterales; family Pasteurellaceae; genus Canicola; species Canicola haemoglobinophilus. The sequence goes on along the minus strand of NZ_MUXZ01000058.1, from coordinate 2,419 downwards.
TTAATTAATACTAAAACAAACATTGCTTTGCGTGGTGTTTGCCCAAAATGGGTAATCATCCATAACGCAAAACGTCGGGCAATATTAGATTTAATCATTGCCGAAGTCAGAACAAAAGCAGATACCATCAACCAAATCACATCATAGCCAAGTGTGGCGAAGACAACTTTGTCTTTCTCAACGGTTTGAGTTAATGGTAATAGAATAATCACCAAAAGTGAGGTTAAATAAATTGGGATTGAGCCACATACCCAAAGGGTTAAAGCACTACAGAAAATAGCAATCGCTTTTTGTCCTTGCACTGTTAAGCCATCGGGCGTTGGCATAAACATCAGCACAAGCAATACCGTTAAAGCTAACGGAATACCAAGTTTTTTTAGCCATTCCTTTTTGGCTGGCTGACTTTCTGGGTTTGAGAGTACTGTTTCATTCATCGCTAATCACTCCATATTTTATCTATAGAACAACTTGATTATAGAGAGTTGATTAAGCATAAAAAAATTGTATTATGCTATACAAACTATAAATAATTTTTATGGAAAAGTATGAATTTAAGTCAGCTTAAAACCTTTATGGTACTTTCTGAGTGTTTGAATGTAACAGAAACCGCAGAAAAGCTCTTTTGTACGCAGCCCTCGGTCAGCATTAAAATTAGAAAATTGGAAGAATCCTTAAATACGGTTTTGTTTGAAAGAATTAACAACAGACTTTATTTAACAGAGCAAGGCAAAATTTTCCGAGCCTATGTAAAACAAATGCTTTCCACCTTGGAAACCTCCATGGAGCATTTACATCAATATGATGATCCTAACTATGGAAAAATTACTATAGGTGCAAGCCATTTTGTTGGCGTTTATTTGTTACCGAAGATTATTGCAGAATATAAACAGCTTTCACCTAATGTGGAGCTAAGTATTCAAATTTTGCCGTCACAGCAACTGATTCAAAAATTAGAAAATCATCAAATTGATTTTTTGATTATGTCAGATCAAGTTTATTTTGATCCTCAGAAATACCAGACACATAGATTTTTGTCTGATGAATTGATTTTAATTGCCTCACCTAATCACCCTCTGGCTGAAAAAACAGAATGTGATTTTGCCTCTCTTAGCCAGCAACAACTGATTATAAAACCTAGCCTTTCTGAAACAAGAAAATTTATTTTTCAGCATCTTAATACTGACCAAATTGCACAATTAAAAATAATGGAATTTAATAGCCTAGAGGGAATAAAGCATTGTGTAATCAATGAACTAGGCGTATCTATTATTTCAAGACTGGCAGTTACTAATGAACTTAATAGCGGGCTATTGGTTGAAATCCCTCTAAAAAACTTAAAGTTTGAACGAGGGATTAATTATATTTTTCATAAAGATAAATATGTTTCTCCAGCGATACAAAGATTTCTAAGTGTAGTTAAAGTTAACAATAATCAACAAATATAAAAATGGGCTATATTATGTAACTGCAACACAATGATTGAATAACTTTTTTGTGTGCGAACACAGGTTACTACAGATATTTCGTTATTGGAGAATAGTGTAATGGACAAAAATGTGGGAAAAAACTGTAGTGAAGCCTTATACTACAAGCCTTTATCCCACATTTTTGAAATATGAATCAAAAAACTGCCCATTTTGCCAAAATTCAATTATTCATAAACATGGTAAAATAAATAATATTGAACGCTATAAATGCACCTCCTGTAATAAAACATTTACCTTCCAAAAGAAATTAAATCCTAGTGATATTTGGAAAGATTATTCACAAGGAAAACAAACCTATAAAGAACTCTCAATTAAATATCAATGCTCAGTTAAAACTATTCAAAGATATATCGATAAAGCCCCTAAAACAGCCTTAAATTCCCCTATTTCAACCTATTTAATATTATTATGGATACCACTTTCTTTGGGCGAGAATTTGGGGGTTTAGTATTAATGGATAGCTTGAGTGAAAAGGTCATTTATCATCAAATTGTGAGTACAGAGAGGGATGAATATTATCAGTTGGCTTTGAATAGATTTAGAGATAAAAATCATGCAATTCAATCAGTTACCTGTGATGGTCGGCGAGGCTTACTTAAGGATTTATTGAATACACCAACCCAAATGTGTCATTTTCATTTAGTGGCGATGGTGATGAGAAAGTTGAGAAAAAAACATAAATCCCTAGCAGGAAAGGAATTAAAAGTTTTAGTCAAAAAGCTTAAAGAAAATAATAAAAATGAGTTTTATCGTAACCTACACTATTGGTATTTAAAACATCAAGATTATTTAAATGAACGTTCAGAGAAATCTAATGAAAGCGGTTATTTTCCTTATAAACATAAAGGCTTAAGAAGCGCTTATGCTAGTCTGAAATATTATGAAAAATATTTATTTACCTTTGAAAAATACCCTGAATTAAATATAGAAAA
>NZ_MUXZ01000057.1 GCF_002015075.1 Canicola haemoglobinophilus | reverse complement strand
AATATCCGCCTGAGTTTTCAGAAATAGAGGGTTGAAAAAGAATGAGTAAGGGCATACAATACAAGAAAGGGACAAACCGAAGTCCGCCCCTTTTGGTTGGTTGCCTATCTTGCGATAGGGGTATCTGCAGTCAGCAAGCAGATAATGATTAAAATCAGTAGTATTTTAAACCATTTCACACATAATCACCTCCTTAGATCAGTAAGATTCGGAGGATGTAGCTAACCCGAGTGCCAGTCGGGTTAACTACAACACCCGACCAACCGTTTAGTAGTATAACAAAAGCCGCCTAGTACCTCAATGTACGGGCGGTTTTGCTTTTATAGGCTATCTTTCTGTACTGTAAATTCCCTTTTCACATCTCCAGCAAATAGACCACACTTTGCGAACCTTGCAAAATATCCAAGATTTAACCTAAACCGAAGATTTAACCAAAAGGATCTGATTATGGATTATTTACATGGTGTTCGAGTTATCGAAATTAATGAAGGTACTCGCACAATCAAAACCGTTGCTACTGCGGTTATTGGAGTCGTTTGTACTGCCAATGATGCCGATGCACAAACATTCCCTCTTAATACACCCGTCTTACTTACTAATCCTTTAAACGCTATTGGCAAAGCAGGTAAACAAGGTACCTTAGCGAAAACCCTTGAGGCTATTAGTGACCAAGTGAATACCTTGACTGTTGTTGTGCGCGTAGAGCAAGGCGATGACGAAAGTGATGAAGGTGCACAAACAACAGCGAATATTATCGGTACGGTCACAGAACAAGGGCAATACACTGGCATGAAAGCCTTATTAGTTGCGCAAAGTAAAGTTGGGGTAAAACCTCGTATTCTGGGCGTGCCTTATCTTGATAACAAAAATGTGGCGACGGAATTAGCTAGCATAGCGAAAAAACTCAATGCTTTTGCTTATATCTCTGCGCATGGTTGTGCAACTAAAGAACAAGCGGTGCAATATCAAAAAGGGTTTGGGCAACGTGAAGTCATGGTTATTCATGGAGATTTCTTAGCCTTTGATGTCAATAGCAAACAAGTTAAAGAAGAAAGTGCGGTTGCTCGTGCTTTAGGTTTGCGTGCTTATTTAGATAAAACAGTAGGCTGGCATAAAACTATTTCTAACGTGGTTGTCGAAGGGGTTAGCGGTGTAAGTCGTGATATTACCTTTGATATTCAAGATACCAGTACCGATGCAAACTATCTAAACGAAAATAAAATTACCGTGCCAATTAATTTTAATGGCTATCGTTTATGGGGTTCTCGTACTTGTTCTGATGACCCGTTATTCCAGTTTGAAAACTATACCCGAACCGCTCAGATTTTGCGTGATACGATTGCAGATGCGCACGCTTGGGCAATTGATAAACCGATGACACCGACATTAGTCAAAGACATTATCGAAGGGGTAAATGCAAAATTCCGTGAGCTTGTGGCGTTGGGCTATATTGTTGATGCAAATTGTTGGTATGACGCGGAAATCAATACCAAAGATACTTTAAAAGCTGGTAATTTGTATATCGATTATGACTATACGCCTGTGCCGCCTTTAGAAAACTTAAATTTCCGTCAACGTATTACTGACCGTTATTTAACTGAATTTGCTGCCAAAGTAGCGGCAGCCTAGGAGATAAAACATGTCTTTACCGAATAAATTAAAATTGATGCATTTACATCAAGATGGCCACAGTTATTTAGGGCAAGTTAACGAGGTTACTCGCCCGAAACTTGCGATTAAAGCTGAAAGTTATCGTGCTGGCGATATGTTAGGCGGAACCGCCCTTCAATTCAATCTAAAGAGCGACTTGTTTTGTTATTCATCTAGGATATCTTAGAAAACTCAGGCGGATATT
>NZ_MUXZ01000056.1 GCF_002015075.1 Canicola haemoglobinophilus | reverse complement strand
TGTCTAGATGTATTATCTCCAGAAACAGGTATTTACACAAATTATGGGAGAGGCTCGAGAAAAATATTATTAGCAACTATTTTGTCCATTATACTTTGAAATAACAGCCCTAACTTTTGGAGTGCAGCTCATTATTACCGCACTTTTTATCAAAAATTATTCTGCATCCCCTAGCAATACAGATTCTAAAGCAATCTCAATCATGTCATTGAAGGTTAATTGGCGCTCTTCTGCACTGGTTTGCTCATGAGTACGAATATGATCAGAAACCGTACAAATTGTTAAGGCTTTGGCACCAAATTCCGCCGCAACACCATAAATTCCAGCTGCTTCCATTTCTACCCCTAAAATGCCATATTTTTCCATTACATCGAACATTTCTGTATCTGGTGTATAGAATAAGTCGGCAGAAAACAGGTTACCAACTTTTACTTCGATACCTTTGTTTTTAGCCGCTTGTACTGCAGCTTGAGCCATGCTGAAATCAGCAATCGCCGCAAAGTCGTTATCTTTGAAACGAATACGGTTTACTTTAGAGTCAGTGCAAGCACCAAGACCAATAATCACATCACGGATTTTGACATCCATTTTGACTGCGCCACAAGAACCAACACGAATAATTTTTTTCACACCATATTCAGTAATTAATTCTTTCGCATAAATGGAGCAAGATGGTATGCCCATACCGTGACCCATAACGGAGATTTTGCGCCCTTTGTAAGTGCCTGTATAACCAAGCATATTACGAACATTAGTGACTTCTTGCACATCCTCTAAAAATGTTTCAGCAATATATTTTGCACGTAGTGGGTCACCAGGCATTAAAACAACATCAGCAAATGCACCTGTAGGTGCGTTAATATGTGGAGTCATAAATTTTTCCTTTTGTTAATTGAAATATGATTATTCTAAAATTGAAGTGCCATAGTCCATTGGCGACAATTCAAAATAGCTAGCAATGGTTTGTCCAACATCAGCAAATGTTTGGCGTTTACCTAAAAATTGTTTTGGCACATTAGAGCCATAAATTAAAACAGGAATATGTTCTCTTGTATGATCTGTTCCTGACCAAGTTGGATCACAACCATGATCAGCCGTAAAAATAAGCAGATCATCATCGTTCATTAATGCTAATAATTCAGGAATTCGGCTATCGAAATATTCTAATGCGGCAGCATATCCCGCGACATTACGGCGATGGCCATAATCTGAATCGAAGTTGACAAAATTGGTAAAAACAATGGAGTTTTCTACCGCACTTTTGATTTCCGTTAAGGTCTTATCAAACAACTCTTCTATACCAGTTGCCTTGACTTTTTGAGTGATGCCAGTGTGGGCGTAAATATCAGCTATTTTACCAATAGAAATAACTTCCCCCTGTTTTTCATCAACAAGTTTTTGTAAAACAGTTTTAGCTGGTGGCTCAACAGCGTAATCTTTACGGTTACCTGTGCGATAAAATTCTCCAACTTTATCACCAAGGAAAGGACGAGCAATCACGCGACCAATGTTATAACCTTCAAGCTCTTCTCGTACGATTTGACATAATTCATACAATTTTTCTAAGCCATAGCTTTCTTCATGGCAAGCGATTTGGAAGACAGAGTCAGCTGATGTATAGAAAATTGGTTTTCCACTTTGAATATGTTCTTCGCCTAGCTCATCCAATATCACAGTACCTGAAGAATGGCAGTTTCCTAAATAACCGGTTAATCCTGCTTTTTCCACAATGCGATCTAATAGTTCTTGAGGGAAACTATTTTGATGTTCAGGGAAATATCCCCAATCAAATAAAACTGGCACACCAGCAATTTCCCAATGACCTGATGGCGTGTCTTTTCCAGAAGAAATCTCTTGTGCATAAGCATAGCCGGCCATTAATTCAGGTTCTGCGGAAAATCCTGCTGGAAGCTTGCCAGTGGATTGCTGAGCTGCTAATCCAAGCCCTAGTTTCTCAAAATTTGGTAAATGAAGTTTACCTTGTCGATGGGCATTATCAGCTTTGCCTAAAGCACATTGCTCTGCAATATGACCTAGGGTATCTGAGCCTTTGTCACCGAACTTTTCAGCATCGTGACTAAAACCAATACCAAAAGAATCAAGCATCATAATAAATACTCTTTTCATTTTTTTCTCCTTAAAGCAATCGTTTTCTTCTGCTTAAAACAAACAAGCCATGGTAAAACCATGGCGTAAAAAGGGGGGGCAAATGATACCGCACTTTTATAATGTCGCACCAGTTAAACCTATAAATAAGCCCGCAATGGTTCCACTCATTAAATTTGCTAGTGAACCTGCAATAACAGCTTTAATCCCTAGTCGAGCAATATCGCCTCGACGATGTGGAGCCATGCCACCTAAACCACCAATTAGAATTGCGATAGAACTAAAGTTTGCAAATCCACAAAGAGCGAAAGTAATAATAGCTTTAGTTTTATCACTTAGTTGTACCGTAGCATCTGCCGCAAGATATGGAGCAAATTCTAAATAGCCGACAAATTCATTAATGGCTAATTTTGTTCCAATAATGCTTCCAGCAAATTCAGCCTCATTCCAAGGAACTCCAATAATGAAAGCTAATGGTTTAAAAATCCAACCAAAGATCATGCCAAGAGACAGCCCTTCTTGACCAATCCAACCACCAATAGTACCCAGTATGCCGTTAAGCAATGCAATTAACGCTACAAAAGCAATTAACATTGCCCCCACGTTTAAGGCAAGTTGCATACCTGATGATGCACCTGCTGCTGCGTCAAGGATATTTGCTGGTTTTTCTTGCTCTATTTTTTTGAGATCATCATTGAATTTTTCCGTTTGTGGAATAAGGATTTTGGCAAATAATAATCCAGCAGGAGCGGCCATAAATGATGCGGCAATTAAATACGTTAGCGGAATTCCCATTCCTGCATATCCAGCCATAACTGAACCTGCGATAGAAGCTAAACCACCGCACATTACTGCAAACAATTCTGACTCTGTCATTTTGCTGATGTAAGGTTTAACAACCAACGGTGCTTCTGTTTGTCCTACGAAAATATTTGCTGCTGCAGACATAGATTCAGATTTTGATGTGCCTAGTGCTTTTTGTAGTGCACCGCCAATAATTTTAATAATCCATTGCATAATGCCAAGATAGTAAAGCAAAGAGATTAATGCAGAGAAGAAAACAATAATTGGAAGAACATTGATAACAAAAACAAAGCCTGCTGAACCTTTGGACCCATCAACTTGTGGAGCTAAACCGCCAAATAAGAAGCGAACCCCATCATAGCCGTAATTAATGACTGATTGAACCGCACTTGCGATGCTTTGTAGTATATGGCGACCAACTGGAACATAGAGAATAAACGCTGCGAATAAAAACTGAATTGCTAGTGCTCCCAGCACTGTACGATAATTGATTGCTTTACGATTATTAGATAAAAGAAAGGCTATTAATAATAAAACGAAAATGCCGATTATACTAATCAGAGAACTCATAAAATAAATATCCTTATCAGAAGTGTTAAAAGCATGATTATTCTACTTGTTTTGATTTGAAAAATCTTTAAAAAGATCGCAATTTTACAAATTTCTTAGAAGATGCAATTCTTATTATAAATTGAAACAAAATTTTTATTAATTTATTGTTTTTAAGCACTTTTATCGAGAAATATAACAAATCTGTTTAAGAAATTTAACATTATTGCTTGTGTTGTTTTTAAGACATATAATTTGTGTTATTTCGCTCTCTGATTAAAAGAAACTTATGATGAATTTACCAATAACTGTCACAATGCTTGTGAAAAATGCTGAGAAATATTTAGCTCAAAGCCTTAGTGCTTTGAGAGATTTCCCGGAAATTATTGTATTAGATAATGGTTCGACAGATCGATCTGTTGAAATTGCAAAACAATTCACTAACGTCAAAATTTACCATTCAGATTTTATTGGCTTTGGTCCAATGAAGAATTTAGTAGCCACTTATGCGAGCTATGATTGGATTTTAAATATTGATAGCGATGAAATTTTACAGCCTAAGCTTATCGAGGAAATCTCTCAAATTAATTTTGATGATTCTTATAAAGTCTATGCTTTACTCAGAATTAACCATTATCGTGGAAAACCCATAAAAACTTGTGGCTGGTATCCAGATTTTGTGAAGCGTTTATATAACAAAAAATTGGTAAAATTTAATGATAGGCAAGTGCATGAATCATTAGAAATTGCAGAAAACATACAGGTAGTTCACTTACAACATGAATTTAAGCATTATTCTTTTGATAATAGTGAAGCTTTGATTAACAAAATGCAGCAGTACACCACCCTTTTTGCTGAACAGCAGAAATATAGAAAAAAAGGCAGTGTGTTTTCAGCTGTTACACATGGCATATCTGCATTTTTCAAAAATTACTTCTTGAAAAAAGGTATTTTATCTGGTGGAGATGGTTTTATTATTTCTTTTGCCAATGCTAGTGGCTCTTATTATAAATATATTAAATTAATGGAGGCTAATCAGAATTTGACAACCTCTTTAATAATTACGACATATAATCGCCCAGATGCTTTGGAGGCTGTTTTAGCTTCAGTGTTAGCGCAAGAAATTTTACCTAATGAAGTGATCATAGCTGACGATGGTTCGACAGAAGATACCAAAAAACTGATTAAAAAATATCAAGGTATTTTTCCGATTCCACTTAAACATGCTTGGCAGGAAGATAATGGCTTTCGTGCCGCAGAATCTAGAAATAGAGGATTGTCTATGGTTGAGTCAGAATATGTAATTATTATTGATGGCGATATGATTTTACATCCTCAATTCATTGCTGATCATATTAACGCAGCTGAAAAAAATGTTTTTGTTCAGGGTAGTAGGGTATTACTAACTCAAGATAAAACCACCGCACTTTTGCAATTCCCCGAGAAATATCAATCTTTAAAATGGTATGAAAAAGGATTAGAAACTAGATTTGAGAAACGTTTTACGGCGTTACATTTTCCTATTGTGGCTAGGATGATACAAAAAAATAAACAAGCGGATTCTTACAAAGGTATCAAAAGCTGTAATATGGCATTCTTTTTTTCTGATGCTTTAGCAATTAACGGTTTTAATAATGATTTTGTTGGCTGGGGGCGTGAAGATAGTGAGTTTGCTGCCCGCTTTTTCAATAATGGAGGAAAGAGGAAAAATCTGAAATTTGCTGGGATTGCTTATCATCTCTGGCATCAAGAGAAAGATCGGGCTGCTTTACCTGATAATGATGCTCGGTTAAAACAAGCTATTGAAGATAAGTTGATTTCTTGTTCAAATGGATTGAATCAGATTAAACCTTAATCTAATTTATCCTATTTTTATAGAATATATATAAACAAAAGCGCTGAGAAATAAACTTGATTTTTAGCTAAAAAAGAGTACAATTCTCGGGCTTTTTGTCTATATATACAGAGAAAAAAGTAAGCATTCCCACTCCTTCGATGTGGGTTTTCTTTTTAGTTTAAATTATTTAGAGGAAGGTTATGGTAACCATTCGTTTATCTCGTGGCGGTTCTAAAAAACGCCCATTTTATCAAGTTGTAGTAGCTGACAGCCGTTCACCACGTGATGGTCGTTTTATTGAGCGTGTTGGTTTTTTCAACCCATTAGCAACAGGTAATGCTGAGCGTGTTCGTCTTAATTTAGACCGCGTAAATCACTGGGTTGGTCAAGGCGCATCTTTATCTGATCGTGTTGCTAGCTTAATAAAAGAAGCTCAAAAAGCTGCTTAATTTTACGATTGAGCATTTTATAGGTGAGTAAAATGGAACAACAAAGAATAGAAGTCGTTGGAAAATTAGGTTCAACATACGGAATTCGTGGTTGGTTACGTCTTTATTCATCAACAGAACAAGCCGAAAGTATTTTTGATTATCAACCTTGGTTTTTGAAAATCAAAGGTCAATGGCAGCCAACGGAATTAGAAAGTTGGAAACATCATAATCACGAGTTAATTGTGAAGTTGAAAAATATTAATGATCGTGAGATTGCACAAACCCTAGCAAATGTTGAAATCGGTGTAGATTTATCTGTTTTTCCTCAGTTAGATGAGGGAGATTTTTATTGGCATGATCTAATCGGCTGCCAAGTGGTAAATTTACAAGGTTATACCATGGGCGTTGTGTCAGAAATGATGGAAACGGGATCTAATGATGTTTTGGTTGTACGAGCTAATACAAAAGATGCTTTTGGCAAACAAGAGCGGTTAATTCCGTTCTTATATGAACAAGTAGTTAAAAGAGTAGATCTCAGTTCTAAAACTATTGAAGTTGACTGGGATGCTGGTTTCTAATCTCAGGTATGCTGTAGCGCTTTGGCGGTAACATAAACACAGAAGGTAATCAAATGTGGATCGGGATTATTAGTCTATTTCCTGAAATGTTCAAAGCTATTACAGAATACGGAGTAACAGGACGAGCCGTTAAGCAAAACCTGCTAAAAGTACAATGTTGGAATCCTCGAGATTTCACCTTTGATAAACATAAAACAGTGGATGACCGCCCTTATGGCGGAGGCCCTGGAATGTTAATGATGGTGCAACCTTTACGTGATGCTATTCGTTGTGCAAAGTCTGCGGCCGGTGATGATGTGAAAGTGATTTATCTTTCACCTCAAGGACGTAAACTCGATCAAATCGGTGTTCAAGAGCTTGCTAAAAATCAAAAAATGATTTTTGTTTGTGGGCGTTATGAAGGCATTGATGAAAGATTGATTGAGACTGAAATTGATGAAGAATGGTCAATTGGAGATTACGTTCTAACTGGCGGGGAATTACCTGCAATGACATTGATTGATGCTGTTGCAAGATTTATCCCTGGTGTTTTAGGTAAACAAGCCTCTGCACAAGAAGATTCTTTTGCGGAAGGATTATTAGATTGCCCTCATTACACTAGACCAGATCAATTAGACGGTTTGACTGTGCCTCCTGTGCTGATGTCTGGTAATCATGAAGAAATTCGTAAATGGAGATTAAAACAATCTCTGCAACGAACATGGCTAAGACGCCCTGAGCTACTGGAAGGCCTAGCTCTGACTGACGAACAAAGTAAACTGTTATCACAAATTAAACGAGAAAACAGTTAATCAGTTAAATCTAGGATTTTTAGAAGGATTATTACAATGAGTAATATCATTAAACAAATCGAACAAGAACAATTAAAACAAAACGTACCTAGCTTCCGCCCTGGTGATACTTTAGAAGTTAAAGTATGGGTAGTAGAAGGAAGTAAACGTCGTCTGCAAGCATTCGAAGGCGTGGTTATTGCAATTCGTAACCGTGGCTTGCACAGTGCTTTCACATTACGTAAAGTATCTAACGGCGTAGGTGTTGAACGTGTATTCCAAACTCACTCACCAATTGTTGATAGCATTTCTGTGAAACGTAAAGGTGCGGTACGTAAAGCTAAACTTTACTACTTACGTGAGCGTTCAGGTAAATCTGCTCGTATTAAAGAGCGTCTTGGTGATTAATTTGCCATATTTAAATGAACTAAAACCCTTGGAAATCCCAAGGGTTTTGTTTATTTAAGAGTGGAGTAAAAAATATATAACAGTTGGTATACCAAACTATGCCACGGTATCTTTTGTAAAATGCAAAAGTAGCAAATGGAGTTGAAAATCTGTTTGTTGGGCTGACAATTAAATATCAATTTAAAGCTAAAGTTATTAAAAGCTATATGAATAAAGCCCTAAAACAGCTCTAAATCGATTTATCTAAATATTATTATGGGCGGGGAGATAAGGTGACTTGTCATCAAATTGATGTATAGAGAAATATGAATATGATCCACTAGCTTTGAATGGATTTAGAAAGGAAAACAATGTTATTCAACCAGTTACTTGTAATAGCCGGTGTTTACTTAAAAATTTATTGAATCAACCCAAATGTACTATTTTCATTTCGTAGAGATGGTGATGAGAAAGTTAAGAAAGAAACAGAAATCTATTGCTGGAGAAAAATCAAAAAATAATAAAAATAGTTGCTAATAACTTAAGAAAAAGATTATTAGCAACTATTTCGTCTATTGGGGGGCAGTTTATTTTTTAGGTGTTACCAATTCTGGTTCTTGTGGTTTAGCAACGTCTTCAAACTGTTTATTTTGATTTGCTTGAATAATACTGTCTGCTTGTTGTGCTAATTTTGTTAGTCCCATTTGCTCATAAGCATTTTTCATTAATGGTAATGCCTCAAGAGTGGCTTTAGTATCTGGGTATTGTTGCAACATTCCAACTACACGGTTTGCCACAGCAACATGCGCATTACGTTTTGCATAGAATTTAGCGATAGCTAATTCATGGCGAGCAAGACTTGCTTTAATGTAAGCCATACGAGCTAATGCATCCGGTGCATAAGGACTATTTGGAAAATGTTGAATTAAAGTTTGGAAGTTAGCAAATGCTGTTTTGATAGAGGTACTCTCTCGGGTTGCTCTATCTACACCAAAAAAGTCTTGGAACCAGTTATCACCTAATGCTGAGTTAGTTAAACCAGCCATATAAATCACATAATCTAAGTTTGGACTTTGTGGATATTGTTGAATAAAACGATCAGCTGTCACTAAAGCATTAGTATAATCTTCAGATTTATAGTAAGCATAAATTAAATCCAATTGTGCTTGTTTGTTATATTGGCTTCCAGGAAAACGATTTTTTACTGCATCTAAATAACGAATTGCTTGGCTATAATCCGCATCTTGTAAATAACTCTGACCTTTTCCGTAGAGAGCTTGTTCGCTTCCTTCTTCAACATCTTTGCCAGAGCTTGAGCAAGCACTGATAGCAACTGCTGCAAATGCAACTAAAGCGAGAGATTTTAATTTACGCATCGGTGAATCCTTATTTTTACAATCAATAATAAATGTTACAATGATTTCCGTATTTTATAGCACATTGCTAAATAAGCAAATTATCTAACGGATTTTTTTATTATGGCACAAGTTACATTGTCAGCTGAAGTTCAGCCACAACACATGGGGCAACGTTTAGACCAAACATTAGCCGAATTGTTCCCTGATTATTCTCGTTCTCGCTTGAAAACATGGATTGAAGATAATTTAGTTAAAGTTAATGGAGAAATTATTAATGTTGCTCGCACTAAAGTATATGGTGGTGAGTCGGTAGGGAAATTGAGGACGAGAGCAGATTTGAGCCTGAAAATTTACCACTCAATATTGTTTATGAAGATGAGCATATTTTAGTCATCAATAAGCCAAAAGATTTTGTGGTTCATCCTGGTGCAGGAAATCCGAAAGGAACTGTATTGAATGCCTTGTTATATCATTATCCACAGATTGCCGAAGTGCCAAGAGCGGGAATTGTTCATCGCTTAGATAAAGATACAACAGGATTAATGGTCGTAGCGAAAACTATTCCAGCACAAACTAAATTAGTTCGAGATTTACAAAAGCGTAAAATTACAAGGGAATATGAGGCAGTTGCGTTTGGTGTGATGACTCAAGGTGGAACAGTGGATCAGCCCATGTCCAGACACCCAACAAAACGCACTCACATGGCAGTTCATCCTATGGGAAAACCAGCTGTAACGCATTATCGTATCATGGAACGTTTCCGTAATTACACACGTTTACGCCTGCGTCTAGAAACTGGGCGTACTCATCAAATTCGTGTGCATATGGCACATATTGCTCACCCATTATTAGGGGATCAAACTTATAGCGGCCGTCCTCGCCCACCGAAAAATGCCAGTGAAGAGTTTATGCAAGTGATGCGTGATTTTAAACGTCAAGCATTACACGCTGTGATGCTTCGTTTAGCACACCCAATTACCGAAGAAATGATGGAATGGTATGCTCCTTTGCCTGAGGATTTTGTTACATTAATCAATGCATTGAAAGCAGATTATCAATTACATAAAGACGACTTAGATTATTAATATGCAAATAATTAAAGCCAATTTTGGTCAAGTAGTAAATGTTCAAGGGCTAATGACAACACGACAAGGTGGTGTCAGTCTTGCTCCTTATGATAGTTTAAATTTAGGTAATCATGTGGGTGATGATGAAAGTGCGGTCAAAATTAACCGCACTTTATTAGTTGAAAAATTAGCATTGCCACAACAACCGATTTTTCTCAACCAAACTCATAGCAAAAAAGTACTTCGCTTACCTTGCCTTAACGACTTTGATTTAAATGCTGATGCAGTGTATAGCGATCAACCTAATCAAGTCTGTTTAGTGATGACTGCAGATTGTTTGCCTGTGCTTTTTACAAATAAACAGGGCAATGAAGTGGCGGCTGCTCATACAGGTTGGCGGGGATTATGTGATGGTGTTTTAGAAGAAACCGTGCGACAGTTCCGAGCAGCAAAAAAGGATATTGTTGTTTGGTTAGGCGCTGCTATTGGACCTCAGGCATTTCAAGTGGGCAATGAAGTGATTGAGCAATTTATGGCAAAAGATCCACAAGCAAAGGATGCCTTTATTCCAGATCCTAAAGATGAAAATAAATTTTTAGGCAATCTATATCAACTTGCTAAGCAACGTTTAAATGCACTGGGGATCACAGAGATTTATGGTGGAGAACATTGTACATACAGTGAAAAAGAGCTGTTCTTTTCTTATCGTCGAGATGGCAAAACAGGGAGAATGGCATCTTTGATTTGGTTTACTGAAAAATAAAAAGAGCGGTTAGTTTTATGAAAAAATTTAACTGACCGCCCAAAAAGGATTTATTATCCTTCTATACTTTCAAATAATGCTGTACTTAAATAACGTTCAGAGGTCGAAGGTAAAACCACAACAATGAGTTTATCGGCAAATTCTGGGCGTTTAGCAATTCGATCTGCTACTGCAAGTGCAGCACCAGAAGATATTCCACCAAGAATTCCTTCTTCTGCCATTAAGCGACGAGCGGTTGCAATAGCTGTTTCGCTGTTTACCTTTTCAACCAAATCCACAAGAGACAAGTCCAAGTTTTTTGGAATAAATCCTGCGCCAATACCTTGAATTTTATGTGGACTAGGTTTCAACTCTTCACCTGCCAATGTTTGACTGATGACTGGTGACTCTTCAGGTTCAACTGCTACGATAGTAATTTGTTTGCCCTGATCTTGCTTAATATAGCGGCTAATTCCGCTGATTGTGCCGCCAGTTCCCACCCCAGCGACTAACACATCAACTTTACCTTCTGTAGCTTCCCAAATTTCAGGTCCTGTAGTCTGTCGGTGAATAGCTGGATTAGCTGGATTTTCAAATTGTTTCAACATCACATAATGAGTTGGATTGGAGGCAACGATTTCTTCTGCTTTCGCAATTGCACCTTTCATGCCTTTGGCGCCTTCGGTTAAAACTAAATTTACGCCTAAACCACGTAATAAACGTTTACGTTCAGAACTCATTGTTTCTGGCATGGTTAAAGTGATTTTATAGCCACGAGCGGCAGCAACATAGGCTAAGGCAATTCCCGTATTTCCACTTGTTGCATCAACAATTTCTTTATCTTTAGTTAAAATGCCGTCTTTTTCTGCTTGCCATACCATATTGGCACCAATACGGCATTTCACACTAAAACTTGGGTTGCGTCCCTCAATTTTCACAACAATATTGCCATTGTTGCCAAAATTCTTTAAACGAACTAACGGTGTATTACCAATAGAATATGAGTTGTCTGCATAAATTGTCATAATTTTCCCCTTTGCTAATTGCGAGTTGTATTTTTTGTCGCTATATTTTTAGCACAGCTTAATAAATTTCAAAATAGCAAAAAATTCTATTTTATAACTAAAGGCTATTTCGAAATTATAGTTTTTGTTTTTATCAGCTATATGTCAATGTTACATGGGGACGCTTCAAACTAAATTATTCTGTCATTTTTCTAATGATTTGTTCCCAAGATAATTGATAATAAAACCAATAAAACTCTCTGAAAGGAAGATTATAAATGGGATACCAAGGTTTATATTCTGTATTGAAATGTAAAACAATTGGAATTTCTCCATTCTTACGCCTAATTAAATCCTCTCTCCCTGCATTAAGGTAAAGAAATTCTCCACCAACGAGATAATTAGCCATATAACTCAATTCCAGCCACTTATCTTTAAATAATAAGTTTAAAATCGTTTGATCTCCGTCAGGCATTTGACCAGCATATTGATTAGACAAATAAATTGCTTTGTCACAAATTTGATTCGATTTCCATAATTTATTATTTATAAGCATGACACCTGCATTGAATTCGTTATGCCTACCGTGTAAATTCTGAGCTAGATCATCAGATACAGCTGCTAAAAAATAATTATTTATGTCAAGTTCAAAAATTGGTTTCAACGAACCATTTACTATGATATCGCAATCTAAATATAAGACTTTATCCTCATTAATTAAGTCAGAAATAAAATAGCGAAAATAGGTTGCGTTTGATGAGATATGCCCATATGTTCGATAACTTTTGATAATTTCTGACGAAATTTTTATATCTATAATTTCACTATCTAATATTTTTAGATATGAATTAATATGTTCAAACCACTCCGATGAAAAATCTCTATTTAATAAATAAAACTTAATGTTTTTATTATGGAAACAAATTGATTTTATCGTAGATAATAATTTTTCACTATATCTTTCATCTGCAGCTAATATAATTGCTTGCTTGCTTGCTTGCTTGCTTGCTTGCTTGCTTGCTTGCTTGCTTGCTTGCTTAACATGATTTTTCTCCATTTTATTTCCTATGCAATATTAATTTGAAGAGGCTATTTACTACTTATTTTAACTAATTAACTTAAAAAACTTATATATGTTTTTAATATTATCGATATTGCTCAACCCACATTGCTGTTGCACCACATACTGCAACAGGAATAATTACTAAATTAATGAGTGGTACAAATGTACATAAAGTTACTAAAGCGCCAAAAGTTAAGGTTAATGTGCGTTTTTGACCTAGTGCATTCTTCATGCAATGAAAAGATACTTTATGATTATCAAAGGGGTAGTCACAATATTGAATTGCCATCATCCATACGGTAAATAAAAAAGCTAAAACAGGAATAATACTTTGCCCGATCACTGGAATAAAACCAAGCAGAAATAAACCAATAATTTTAGGTAGGCTATAAGTCAATTTTTGCAATTCTCGTTTTAGCATTCTTGGAATATCTTTGAGAAAATCCACCGCACTTCCTTCCACAAGACTTTCTTCAGTAAGCATTTTTTCCACTTTTTCGGCGAGTAGTGCATTAAAAGGTGCAGCGATAAATCCAGATAAAGTGGTAAACGTAAAATAAAAAATACACAACAACATCAGTACTGCTAGTATGAGTAAAATTGAACTTAACCAGCTAAGCCAATCAGGAATAAAAGTGAGCATACTTTCTAGCCAAATACTAAATCGACTTGTAAAGAGCCACAACAATCCAGATAACAAAAGAATATTTAACAAAATTGGCATGATCACAAAACGGCGTAATCCCTTTTGAGTAATCAAATGCCAACCCATAATAAAGTAGTGAAAACCTTGTTTAATCTCACTTGGTCGTAACATAATTTTTCCTTCATTGAAATAAATACCTTCATCAGACAATCATAATACAGAAGAATTCAAGTGCGGTAAAAAAATCTATATTTTCCATATTAATCAAGAAGTAAAATATGGTAAGCTAGCAACCATTTGCTATTCGATGAAAGCTAGGTAGGAGAACAAAATAATGGATTTAAATACTATTTTGATTATTTTAGGTGTGGTAGCGCTAATTGTTTTAGTTGTCCATGGTATATGGTCTAATCGCCATGAAAAATCGCAGTATTTTGAAAATTCAGAAACATTTACTCGAGAGTCTCGAATTCGTGAGCCACAGGAAAATCAACAATATCAAACTGTTAGCAAAACTCAGCAGCCTCCTCAAATGGATAATGACTATTATCCCCCTAAACAAGACTCTCATATTCGATCAGAACAACCATTTTATGATTATAATGAGCAAAGTGCGATACAACAAGATATTCAATCCGTTGATCAAATAAAAATCAGTTTACCTGATAGTGAACCTGCGTATGTAATGAGAGAAGACTTATCACCAAAACATAACGATTATGCCTCCATGAGTATTGAAGAATTAGAAAAGTCTATTGATCTCAATGAAGGAATTAATTCTTCTTCTCAACGTTTACGTCAAGAATTAGCCGAAATCTCAGGTCAATCAAGTACAAACAAAGTTGAATTAGAAAAAAATACAAATATTCATAATGAAAGTGCGGTGGTTTCTGTTGAAGAAATGCCTAAAACAGAACCTCAAGTAGCAGAAAAGCCAAAGCCTGTAAATCCTTCTTTTGTCATGCTTTATGTAGTGGCTTCTGAAAATCGAGGATTTAATGGCTTGCAGCTAACAAAAACCCTTGATGAACTTGGCTTTATTTTTGGTAAAAAACAAATTTATCATCGTCATGTCGATTTAAGTATTACAAGCCCAGTGTTATTTAGTGTAGCGAATATTGAGCAGCCTGGAACATTTGATTTAGCCAATATTGTTGATTTCTACACTGTGGGTATTGCATTATTTATGCAACTGCCGTCTTATGGTAATGCAACGGCAAATTTAAGAATGATGATTAGAGCAGCAAAAACTATTGCTCAAGATTTAGGCGGTGTTGTTGTAACAGATCAACAAGAAGTTTTCGATGATCAAGCGGAAAGGGATTATTTAGCTAGGGTAGCTTGACATTGAAAAATGCATGAAATTTGAACCGCACTTTATAAATTTTGGCCCTGTTTTTACAGGGTCTATTTTTTTGAAGTACTCCTAACTCAAGGGTTTTAACAATATTGATTTTATTAAAATAAAATTTAACAAAAAAACAGTTGTTTTTTTTTTGAACGTTTTTGGTATGATTTCCAGCCGATTTTTATTATTTTTTGAGGTCAAAATGAAACCAAAAACTCGTAGTCTCCCTGGTTGGGTACATCTTCCTTTGATTGTTTTTATGTCTATCAGCTTAATTCAAACCGCTCTCGGTTTTACTGATATGTTTGGAAAAGAAGTTGCTTGGGGCTTTTCCATTGCATTAACGATGTTGATGTATGGTTTTACCGTTTTTATCGGACAACGTCGCATTAATAAACTACCTGTTATTGGCTTGCTTCTTGCCTATTTCTGTTTTTCACTCTTCTCTTTTGCTGGGAATTTCAATGCGATTTATACCTCCTATCAAAAAGAACAACTTTATCGTGATGAATTAGTAAAACATAAACAGCAATTAAATGATGTTGTTAGTGCTACCAACAAAGCTCTTAATAACTTCAAACCAGAACTTACTGAAAAACGTAATCGAGTTGAAGCACTTACAGAACAACTTGTAAGCCAAATTACTGATCCTGCTCGTCCAGGATTAGGTAAGCGTGCTTTAGAGCTAATCTCTGAAATAGAAGCTATGTTAGGTGAAAAATTAACAGAATTTGGTTCCAGAGGGGGGAATTGGAAAGATCTTGCTCAACGCTATCGTGATAATATCGACCAAGTTGCACGTCGTAAACTCACTAATAAAGATTATGACAAGATCGAAGAAATTAGAGAAAGTGCTAATAATAAAGCAAAAGAGTTAAATAAACAGATTGATGATACCTTACAAACATCCGAAGATGTGAAGAATTTTGGCTATGAAACCAATTTAAAAGCAGTCAATACCATCAATGAAATTGCTTCAACCACTCAAGAATTTATTAATGACACATCTATTTTTAAATTTGACAAAGTGAAATTTGAAAGCCAAGAAATTGGCAAAATTGCTTTCTCCTTTAAATCGGCATTCGTTGATCATCCATTCGTTGCTTTTCTATTCGTCATCCTTTGTTTCTTTATTGACTGGGCGGTGGTGCTTTGCTTGCTTGTGTTCTTTGGACGCAATGAAAAAGAGCCAAAAGCGGTCGTAAATACTGGACGTAGTATGTAGGAGGCAATATGTTAGATAACCCATTTGAGAAAAAAACAAAATCTGAGCCACTCTCTTTGCAAAAAAATGAGCAAATTGAGTCGCTTGATCAAATTGAATATGCCGTTGAAAACACTGAAATTCCTAAGGCGGAAAGTCCTGCTTCGACTTTTGATGATCTTGACTTCAAACCCTTTGTCGATAAAAAGTATGAATACACGCCATCGAGTAAACAATCTAAACTAGATAAAAGAGATGTAAGTGAACCGCTATCTGATGAGAAATATCAGGCACGTTTAGATGAACTCAATAATAATGCGGAAAATAAGCATTATGTCTTATTCTTTGGTTCGCCAGCTTCTGGGAAAACGTGGATTGTCGGTTCTATCCTGCACTATATGAAAAGTTATATTGATGGAACTGTTCACCTTGATACAAGTAAAACCACGGAAAGTGAAGATGAACTATTTTATCTATTGCAAGATCGTTTTAATCGAGTGACGGGAGCTCAGAAAATCACAAGTACCGACACTACTCAATATTTTGAGTTACATATTTCGTTTAAACCAAGAGATACCAGTAAGCCCAAAATGGAAATTGTCTTTATTGATGCTTCTGGTGAACATTCTCAACAGAGTTTCCGAACTAGAGATAATACCGAATCTGGAAAGCTACCAAATTATTTAACTGCAATTTTAGAGTCCCGAGTTAATACAAAAATTGCTTTTGTTTATGACCAATCCTTAGCTGACCAACATGGCGTTGCTGCACAAATCAATGTGTTAAATTCGGTTTTTACCCAAGTTGAACTTATTCAGCAAAGTCAGAAAAAGCATTTTCCGAAAGCATTATTGCTTTCCAAAGCAGACTTGATTTTCGCAAGGGATATGGCAGCGGTAGAACGTAATGGCTATGACCCGATGCTTTATGCAATTGATAAAATCCCAAGCTTTGCCAATGGTTTCTTCAATGAGTCCCCTGATAATAAGACCATTTTCTACAAAATGGGGACATTTTCGGTGAACTCAGATCTAATTTTAGAATTTGATAAAGAATGTCCCGAAAAATTCTTCCGTTGGTTATATATGCAAGGTACGGGCGGTGTTTCACCGATTAAAGAAGCAACTTGTTGGGATAAATTTAAGCGTTGGTTAAGTGGGAGTTAAGTTTCGTGAGCATTGAAAATAAAAAATACTTAGGCTGGGGAATTGTTGGTACGCCTGCTGGTCGTCAGCAAGTCGGTTATGGCGTTGATAAACAATTAAATTTAGCCAAAACTTTTGATTTAGCCCAAGAATTTGGCGGTTGTTTAATCGATCCTCGTCAAAATGATGAGCCACTATATCGCTTGAGCTATCTCGCTCAGAATGATATTTCTGTCATTGGTGTGGCTGAATATCGTTCTATTTTTGAACAAGGACAAACTCGAGCAGGAACCTATTTTGGTGCATTTATTGAAACAGTAAATTTTCAAGTTGATGACAAAACTATACCAACACTGTTGTCGGCATTGGCTCATTTAAGTTTCTTTCAGTTTGAAAATTTTATTGATCCTGATAAACGAGCATATACCCAAAGTATCAATGGTGTAGAAATTCAAGCTCCACACGAGAAGTTAGATGAAATCGCTCAAGGTTTAACAACGCTAACGCCTAATTACTTGACCCAAACCTCACAAAATGGCGATGTATATATTCATTGCCAAAAAGGTGAAGCTGAAGAAACCTTAAAATTACTGCTTAAAACAGGTGTATTTTATCGTTATAAACAGATTTTCTTTTCTGAAAGTCAGTATATTTCGTCTCAAATCCAGCGTAAGCGTGTAGAGCAAATTTCTTTTCAGCAATTACAAGCTATTACTAATGGAAACCAACCTTGGCTGAAGGAAATTAGTTACTTGCGTTCTGCTATTGGAAAGCTACAAGCAGATAAAAAGCAGATTGAAACAGATAAGCTAAATCTGCAAAAAAATCAGGCGCAAATGGTTGCACAAGAACTGCAAGAAAAGGAAGCTCAACTACAAAAAGTGGTTAGTCAATATGAGCAAAGAGCTATTCATGCAGAGCAACAGTTACAAGCCATGAATACATTCACGGTATTAGGGCAGCAAATCTATGGGCTTTATGATGAGCAAAAGGCAAAATTAGAGGGTATTGTTTTACCGCAGAAAAAAGAACAAGATCAGATCTTAGAAGCAATTAGCTCTATTAAAAATGCTGTTGCTTCATTAAAAATGGACGTAAATCGCCTTAACCAGCCACAAACTACGGAAAATGAAGAAAAGCACGAGGATAATACTGTACTAACTTGGATCTTCGGCATTTTTTCATTGATTTTATTGCTCATTTTCTTAGGCAATTTAGTTTGGGGGATGTTTATCTCAACAGATAAAACTATATCTGAACAGGATTACAAGAGATACTTAGAGTTGGAAAGACAACATCCTGCTTTAATTCAAGAGAAAGATGATTTAACCCGAAAAGTTTCTGAGTTAAACAAAGATAAAAAACGTTTAGAAAGCATTGAGGACAAATGGAACCAATGCTTTAAAGCTGAGAAAAAAGATAAGGAGAAAGTTTGCAAATAATGAAAATTTTCCGCCCCCTTATTATTGTCTCTCCATTTCTGCTTTCTGCTTGCTTAGATGATGATTTGTCTAAATGTCAGGAACGACTAGATAAAGGAATGGATCTTATTGCTCAACCTTACTGTGAAAAGGCAGCTAATGATGGTGATGCAACAGCTCAGGAGCTTTCTGCTAAATTACTGTTGAAACAAGGTGAAATAGAAAGAGCGGTAGAATATTTGGGAAAATCTGCCAATCAGAACAATACTGCAGCAATGTTTGCCCTTGGTGAGATTTATGAGCCTAAAGATATTGAGAGAGCTTTGTTCTATTACAAACGAGCTTGTGCTGTTAACGAGTTAAAGGCTTGTGAAAAAGAAGAGCGTTTAACTCGCAAACAACAGCAACAATCTCAGCAAGAAGCCCTTGCTTTAGAGAAAGCTAAAGCAGAAACAGCAGCATTAGAAAAAGAAAAGCTTACGGCGGAAAAAGAAAAACTGGCAGCTCAGATAAAAGTAGAAGAACTACGCCGTCAAAAAGAGGAAGAACAGGCTCTTAAACAAAAAATTGGCAATCGCAAGTTTTATAACGGCTTGGCTAAATATAAAGAAGGCGATTTATGGGGACATATCAACCAGAAAGGTGAAATGGTGATCCCAGCACAATTTGCTTATGCAGCTGATTTTTATGATGGTTTAGCTGCAGTAAAAACCACAGAGGGAAAATGGGGCTATATCTATCCTTCAGGAAACTATGCAATTTCTCCACAATTTAGTTGTGTCATCTACTTCAATGAAGGACTTGCTGCGGTAACAAATGAAGGCTATGGACAAAATTGTGAAGGCGGGAAATGGGGATTTATAGATAAATCAGGTAACTGGGTAATTGCTCCAGTTCTAGATAGAGTTGAAACGGTATTCCGTAATGGTGTAGCAAAAGTTATCTATAATGGCGTAACCGGTTATATCAACAAACAAGGTCAATGGATTGATATACCTACAAATACGAATGGTAGTAATTATGCGTGGTAGCTATAGCAGCGAACATTTGCCTTTTATTTCTCAGAAAGATATTAAAAGTGCCTATGCCAATGCAATTCCACGTTTCCAATCGTTTGGTGTTGTAGGTAGTAAAATTTGGGTTAAAGATTGCTATCAGAAATCCAATTACAAGTTAGGTTGTTATCATTTTGATCAGTTAATTTCTAATATTTATAAATCAGTGGATGCATTTACATTATCAGCAGATGCTTATTTTTCTCAAGCTAATGTTGAAGAGCGAGCGCACACGTATATTTTTGAGTTAAAGCAGCTAAGTTATACTGATTTCCAACGTGTTGTAAATAATACTATTTTTCAACTTGACCAGAATCGTAGTTTGATTGATAAGTATTGGAAATAATAAAAGTATATGGATAGCTTCAATTAAAAATTAAATAAAAAACCTTTTCTTAGTAAATCTGGAAAAGGTTTTTTATGTCAATGTGCGGTTCTTTTTTCTTATTTTCTCAGTGAATTAACCAGATCAACCGCTCGTTTGGTTAGCTTTGTAATTTGTTGCCAATCTTTTTTATCAATTAAGTCTTGAGGGAGCATCCAAGATCCACCTACGGTTGCTACGCAAGATAATTTGAGGTATTCAGCTACATTTTTCTCTGAAATTCCGCCCGTTGGACAAAACTTTAGTTGTGGTAATGGTGCCGAGATCGCTTTTAATGCTGGTGCGCCGCCATTAATTTCAGCGGGGAAGAATTTAAGATGATCATAACCTAATTCAAGGGCTTGCATCATTTCTGATGGTGTTGCAGTACCCGGGATTAATGGGATTATATTTTGCATTGCATGCGCTAATAGTTTAGGCGTTGAGCCGGGAGAAATCGCAAATTTTGCACCAGCAGCAACAACTTGATCATATTGTTCTACATTGATAACTGTTCCTGCACCAACAAGGGCTTGAGGGAAATGGGCGCTGATTAACTTAATTGCTTCAAGCGCAACATCTGAACGTAATGTGATTTCAAAAACATTAATACCGCCCTCAAGTAAGGCTTGAGCCATTGGAATAGCATCATCAAGATCTTTGATTACCATTACTGGCACAACAGGAGAGACTGAGAAAATTTCTTGTGGGGATAAAGTCCATTGCATAATTTGTTTACCTTTTGCTTAAAATAAAATACTTGCACCTTCTTCAGCTGAAGAGATATTTTTACGAAATAAATGAAATAATTCACGACCACTTTGTTGATATTCAGTGGACAAATCTAACTGAAATAATGGCCGTTGAGAGAAATTTGTTAAACAATTCATTGAGCCCGTTTCTGCATCAATTTCAACGATATCGCCATTTTGTATTTGAGCTAATAGACCACCTTTGGCTGATTCTGGGCAAAGATGAATGATAGAAGGCACTTTGCCTGATGCACCTGATAATCTACCATCAGTAACAAGGAAAACTCGATAACCTTCTTCCATAACATTACTTAAAATTGGCATAAGTTTGTGTAACTCAGGCATTCCTCGAGCCGCTGGTCCACTATTACGCACCACAATAACAGCATTTTGTTTTAATTTTCCGTTTTGATATGCCTTAACTACATCATCTTGACATTCAAAAACCAGCGCTGGTGCGGTCAGTTTATGATGTTCTTTTGCTACCGCACTAATTTTTATCACGCCACGCCCAAGATTACCATCAATGACCTTTAATCCGCCTTGTGAACTAAATTCTGTATTAGGTGCGGCAATAATATCAGTATTTCTTGTATGTATAACAGGCTTGAATACGATATTTTCTTGTTCTAATGTTGGCTCTTTAAAATAATCTTGCATATCGCCATAAATTGTTGGCGTATCTAAATGTAATAAGCCTCGTTCTGCTAATAATTTTAATAACAGAGGAACTCCGCCAGCTTGATGAAATTGGTTAACATCAGCAGGACCATTTGGGTAAACACGAGCAAGCAAAGGCACCACTTCCGATAGTTGTGAAAAATCATCCCAAGTTAGAATAAAACCCGCCGCTCTCGCTACTGCGATAAGATGAATTGTATGGTTGGTGCTACCACCTGACGCTAGTAAAGCAACTAAGCCATTAACAAGGCTTTTTTCATTAACAACATGAGCTAATGGGCGGAAACTCTGTCCTTTTTGGCTAATTTTGATTAGCTGTTTCGTGGTTAATTCAGTTAGTTTTGTGCGAAGTTGAGTATTGACAGGGACAAATGCGGAGCCGGGGAGCATCAAGCCCATGGCTTCAAAAACTAATTGGTTAGTATTTGCAGTGCCATAGAAAGTACAGGTTCCAGCGCTATGGTAAGAATTATTTTCCATTTCTTGCAATTTATCTTTGCCAATTAGCCCTGCTGCATACTGCTGGCGGATATGTATTTTCTCTTTATTTGATATTCCACTTTCCATTGGACCAGCAGGTACAAAGATCGTAGGTAAATGACCAAAACTCAGTGCGCCAATTAATTGCCCCGGCGCAATTTTGTCACATATTCCTAATAACAATGTGGCATCAAAAGTATTATGGCTTAATCCAATTGCCGTAGCTTGAGCAATTAAATCTCGAGAAAATAAGGACAAGTCCATTCCCTCTTGCCCTTGTGTAATGCCATCACACATCGCTGGTACACCAGAGGCAACTTGTGCACTATGCCCTAATTGGCGTAGGGTATCTTTGATTTGGTGTGGGTAATCTAGATAAGGATAATGAGCGCTAACCATATCATTGTAAGCACTAATAATCCCCACATTTATTGTTGTAAAATCAAGGATTTGTTGCTTTTCTTGTGAGCAACAAGTTGCGATAGTATGCGCTAAATTCCCACAATGTAATTTTGCTCGGGATTTGCCTTGTGCGAGTTGTTTGTCTATTTGTTGCAAATAGGTTTTTCTTGTATGCTGGCTACGCTCAAGAATATTTTGCGTAACCTGTAAAATCCGTTCGTTCATTATTTATTCCTACAAAAGCGGTTGAATAGTTTCCACACAACGTTCTACCACTTCATCAAAAGTTGCATCAATATCAATATGATAAACATCCGTTTCATCTGCTTGTGGGACTTCTAATGTTGCAAACTGACTTTGCAGCATTTCAGTTTTCATGTAATGCCCTTGACGCTTTTGCATACGAGAAAGCACTAATTCAAAACTACCAGAGAGATAAATAAACCTAATCCCTTGATTTCCATCACGAATTTGATCTCGATATTGTTTTTTAAGAGCCGAACAAACAATAATGCCTTGCTCTGATTTTTGTTCTAGGCTGAAAGCAGCATCACGAATTCTTTCTAACCAGGGTGCTCGATCTTCATCGTTTAAAGGCTGACCACTACCCATTTTGATGATATTGGCTCGAGGATGAAGATCATCGCCATCAATCAATTTCATATTTAATCGCTTAGCAACTTCGGTTCCAATTGTGGTTTTTCCTGTACTTGATACGCCCATTAAAATAAAGCATTTTCCCGTTTTATTGTGCATCTTATATTCCTTCTGTAAAAATTTTCTATTAATTACTTTAGTTTTGTTATCGGTAACAGTCAATATCAAAAGATAACTTTTTATCATTTTTTATGATTTTGATCATTTTTCGTAAAAATTGCTTATTCACATATAAAAACAGCGCTTAAGAGGGAAGATTAAAAAATAAATGTGATCTAAATCACATATTTAATATTTATCTGCAAATCCATATTGCTTTGAAACCCGTTACCAGTAACAATATATTTGACCTTATATTAACAAGAATGGAGTTTCTCTTTATGGCTAGTTCATCTTTGCTATTAATAGCCTTAGGTTCGATTATTGCATTATTGATTTTGATTATTCGCTTTAAAATGCACGCCTTTGTTGCATTAATTTTAGTGAGTTTATTAACCGCACTTGCAACAGGTATTCCTGTTGACAAGATTTTACCGACACTTTTAACTGGATTTGGTAACACCCTCGCATCCGTTGCTCTCTTAGTGGGTTTAGGTGCAATGATTGGGCGTTTGCTAGAAATTACAGGTGGTGCAAAAGTCTTAGCTGATGCCTTGATCAACAAATTCGGTGAACAAAGAGCACCAATGGCATTGGGTATTGCAGCATTATTATTTGGTTTTCCAATTTTCTTTGATGCTGGCTTAGTAGTCATGTTGCCAATTGTATTTAGTGTTGCAAAACAATTTGGTGGCTCAGTTCTACGCTATGCGTTTCCTGTGGCTGGTGCTTTTGCTGTAATGCACGCATTTCTTCCGCCACATCCGGGCCCAGTTGCTTCTGGAGATATTTTAGGGGCAAATATTGGCTTATTAGTAATCGTAGGCTTAGTTTGTGCAATTCCAACTTGGTATATCGGTACTTACTTATTCAGTATGTATATCAGCAAAAAAATTCATGTGGAATTACCAAAAACTTTCTTAAATATGACCGCAGTTAATGAAACTGTACAAAATCCCCCATCATTTGGACGTGTTCTCATCGTATTGTTATTACCTATTATCTTGATTTTGTTTGATACAGGTTTAAATACCTTAACTGTTGCTAAAGTGATTGATGGCTCACAACTTTGGGTTCAAAGTTTAAGACTAATCGGCAAAACGCCAGTGGCTTTGTTAATTACACTTTTAGTCGCTATTGCATTATTGCGTGAAGAACGTAGTTTTGATCAAATTGAAAAAATTTGTAACAACGCATTAGGCCCAATTTGTGCAATCGTCCTAGTCACTGGTGCTGGTGGAATGTTCGGCGGCGTATTGCGTTCAAGTGGTATTGGCCAAGCATTATCTAGTATGTTAGCGGATACAGGTATGCCAATTATTGTTGCTGCATTTTTAATCTCTATGGCATTACGTGTCGCACAAGGCTCAGCCACAGTTGCGTTAACGACAACAGCAGCATTGATTGCTCCAAGTGTGGCGGCTGCAACAGATTTAAGTCAATTTGATTTATGTTTTATCGTGATTTCTATTGCATCAGGCGCAACAGTATTATCTCATGTGAACGATTCAGGTTTCTGGCTTATGAGCCGTTTTCTTGAAATGGATACCAAAACAACATTAAAAACTTGGACTTTATTAGAAACATCTATTGGTGTTGTGGGTTTTATCATCTCATTAATCGGTAGCATTTTATTGTAAAAACTAACCGCACTTTTAGACTTATCGCCTCTGAGTTTTCAGGGGCGATTTTTTTACCCAGAACGAAATGGCATTGTGTATAATGAGCCGCAATTTTAAGTGCGGTGTTTTTGCAAGGAATTTTTATGATTAAGCAACAAATTGAAGAGTTAAGACAAACATTACGTCATCATGAATATCAATATCATGTGCTGGATAATCCACAAATTCCAGACAGTGAATATGACCGTTTATTTCATCAATTAAAAGCCCTAGAACAACAATATCCTGAGTATGCCAGTGAGAATTCGCCTACGCAGCGAGTGGGAGCGAAACCTCTGAGCAATTTTGCGCAAGTGACCCATGAAATCCCAATGTTGTCTTTGGATAATGCTTTTTCTGATGAAGATTTTTTAGCTTTTGTTAAGCGTATTCAAGATCGTTTGATTGTTGCGCCTAGTTCTTTAACCTTTTGTTGTGAGCCGAAATTAGACGGTTTAGCCGTGAGTATTTTGTATGTGAATGGTCAATTGGTTCAAGCCGCAACCCGTGGCGATGGCTCCACTGGCGAAGATATTACTGCGAATATTCGTACTATTCGTAATATTCCATTGCAATTATTAACAGATAATCCGCCTGCGCGTTTGGAAGTGCGTGGAGAAGTGTTTATGTCGCAAGCTGGCTTTGAAAAATTAAACGAAAGCGCTTTAGCAAAAGGCGAGAAAACTTTTGCTAATCCACGCAATGCAGCAGCAGGATCATTGCGCCAATTAGATCCGAAAATTACCAGCCAACGTCCTTTAATGCTCAATGCTTATGGCATTGGTATTGCCGAAGGGGTTGAGTTGCCAGATACGCATTTTGCTCGTTTGCAATGGCTCAAATCCATTGGTATTCCTGTCAATAATGAAATTCAATTATGTGAAGGCGTTGAAAATGTGCTGAATTTCTACCGCACTATTGGGCAAAAACGCAGCTATTTAGGCTATGATATTGACGGTACTGTGCTGAAAATTAATGATATTGCCTTGCAACAAGAGCTTGGTTTTGTTTCTAAAGCACCTCGTTGGGCTATCGCTTATAAATTTCCAGCACAAGAAGAACTGACGATTTTAAATGATGTGGAATTTCAGGTTGGGCGAACTGGTGCAATTACCCCCGTAGCGAAGTTAGAGCCTGTGTTTGTGGCTGGTGTAACGGTGAGTAATGCCACTTTGCATAATGGCGATGAAATTGCTCGCTTGGATATTGCCATTGGCGATACGGTCATTGTGCGCCGTGCTGGCGATGTTATTCCGCAAATTATTGGGGTCTTGCATGAGCGCCGCCCTGCAAATGCAAAAGCTATTCTTTTTCCAACAAATTGCCCTGTGTGTGATTCTGTAATTAGCAGAATTGACGGCGAGGCTGTTGCTCGTTGTACGGGCGGATTAATTTGTGAGGCACAACGTAAAGAAGCACTGAAACATTTTGTTTCACGTAAAGCGATGGATATTGATGGCGTGGGTGCAAAATTAATTGAGCAATTAGTAGAAAAAAAGTTAGTACATACGCCAGCAGATTTATTTAAGTTGGAATTGATTACCTTAATGCGTTTAGAGCGCATGGGAACAAAGTCCGCAGAGAATGCATTAGTAAGTTTAAATAAAGCCAAAAAAACCACATTGGCTCGTTTTATTTTTGCTCTCGGGATTCGTGAGGTCGGGGAAGCGACAGCGTTAAATTTAGCCAATCATTTTAAAACCTTAGATGCATTTCAAGATGCGACTTTTGAACAATTACAAGAAGTGCAAGATGTGGGCGAAGTGGTGGCTAAACGTATCCGTTCATTCTGGTCTGAACCTCATAATGTTGCTGTGGTAGAAGATTTAATTGTGCAAGGTGTACACTGGGACGAAGTTGAAACTAAAGAAGTGCAAGATAATCTATTGAAAGGAAAAACAGTGGTATTAACGGGAACTTTAACCAAAATGGGACGCTCAGAAGCGAAAGAACATTTATTGCAATTAGGTTGTAAAGTTAGCGGTAGTGTTTCCAGTAAAACTGATTTTGTGATTGCTGGCGAAAGTGCGGGCTCAAAACTCACTAAAGCGGTTGAGCTTGGTATTAACGTGTTGAGCGAAGAGGAGTTTTTAGCTTTGTTAGCCTAAGTCTATGAGATAAAAGTGCGGTATAAATTTAGCGAGTTTTAAACAAAAAATAAGGGATCAAAATGTCCCTTATTTTTTTGCGCTGATGCACTATGTCTAACCGATTTGAATATATTCTTTTGGATATTTAATTTTACTGGAGTGTGGTTGCATAATGAGATAAATCATTGTTAGCAAGCCCACTCGTCCCACAAACATTAAAATAATCAAAATAAATTCTCCAAAAGGTGAAACTTGTGGGGTAATTCCACGAGAAAGCCCTACCGTTCCTAAAGCAGACACAACCTCAAATAAAACATCAAGGAAATGAAATTGCGGCTCCACCGCAAGCAACAAAAAGCTACTAATGAAAATGCAAGTCAGGCTAGTAAGAAATAATGCAAAGGATTTTTTGATGAGTTCATCGGGTAAGTTATGTTTGAACAAATTGACATTGGATTCTTTGTGCAAATAAGTTCTTGTGGCAACTACAATGATACAGAATGTACCAATTTTGATCCCACTTGCTGTGGATAAAGAACCGCCACCGATAAACATCAGCAACATTGTCAGCAGACTACTTGCATCTGTTAATCCTGATGTATCAATCGTGTTAAAACCAGCTGTTCTTGGTGTTATTGCTTGAAACCAAGCTGCAAGGATTTTTCCCAATTCACTTAGTGGTCCAAATGTTTGTGGGTTTTGCCGTTCTAAAATATAAAAAATAACAAAGGACAAGATATTGAGAATAAGGGTTGCCCATAGCACTACTTTTGTATTAAGTGAGAATTTTTTATATTGACGCTGGTTTTTTATGTCCATAAGTACAACAAATCCTAAGCCACCAATAATAATCAAGGCAGTGATCACAATATTGACAATCACATCATCAACATAAGGCATTAAGCTAGCTGAGCTTAGTGCAAATCCAGCATTGTTAAAAGCAGAAATGCTGAAAAACAGGCTTTGATATAAGGCTTGGGAAAAAGAAACCTCACCATAAAAATGGATGGTCAAAATAATAATGGCAATGAGTTCAAAACTAAGAGCAAATTTTAGAACATTTTTGGCTGTATGTAGAAGTAAGTTAAATGGCACATCGCCCAGTGCCTCTTGCGCAATCGCATTCCCAAATAAGCCAATTTTTGCCCCCATACGTCTTGCAATATAAATCGCAAAAGTCATAAAGCCCAATCCGCCAATTTGAATTAAGATCATGAGGACTATTTGACCGAAGATTGTGAAATTTGCAGTATCTTCTACGCTTAGCCCCGTTACTGTTACTGCTGATGTTGAGGTAAATAAGGCATGTAGCCATGAAATACTCGTACGGTGTGCGAAGGGTAATTCTAATAATAATGTGCCGATTAGAATGATAAAGAGGAAGCCGCCAGCTAGTACATAAGGCGGCTTTGTTTTTAAATGTTCAAGTTTCATTTTGGTTTCTATTTCAATTCGCTAGTTAAAGTGCGGAGGTTATTTAAAGCACCAATGATCAGCAAGCGATCTTGAGGTTGTATTTCAGTGTCATCATCAGGATTGCTAATAAGCTCTTCTCCACGTTGAATAGCGGTAATAACAATATCTTTATAGCGTTTTTTAAGCATGCCTAACGTAATAGTTGCTTGAAATTGAACAAGAAAGTGAATTAAAAATAGGTTAGAACCTAAAGGAATACAATGGGTTACACTTGGACAATTCATAGCCTGCCCAACTAAAATTCCCATATCATTTTCAGGTCTAACGATATGCTGAATGCCAAGGCTAGAAAGGATTGCATGGTGTGCAGCATTCTTGGCTTTTGCCCAAATTTGTTGAGCCTTGAGGTCAATTAAATTAAGAGTGCAAAGTAAATTACTTTCTAGACTTTCACCAATGCTGACTAAAACAGCATCAAATTCTTGAATATTAAGCTCTCGTAATGCTGCTTTGTCTGTGGCATCAAGAATTAAACTTGCACTAAGAAAATGGCTACATTGCTCTACTTTCTTTTCATCAATATCCATACCAACAACTTGATTGCCAAGTTTGTAGAGTTCTCTTGCCACAGATTTTCCGAATTTACCTAATCCGATAATCGCAAATTGCATAAACTGCTCCTATCAATATTAAGGCAATGTATTTAGCGCTTAAGTACCTAAATATTGCCAGTGATAAATCATTAAATGAGCCAAAATTCTACTCCTACATTTTTAAAAATGCAAAAATGCAGTTTCATAAACAATATGTAAAGTTTGGCAAGGCCTGTATGAGCGGGTATTTATAGCGTAACAAACCTCTTTATACTTAGCGCAAATAATTTGAAAAAATTTGATATTAATTACAATTTTTAGCGGTTTAATTAATTTATATATCAATACATGTTTATTTTTTTCTTCAAAACTTTACATCTTAAAAATGAAGGCTGTATCATGGCCGCAGTCACATTTTTTAATTCAAAATAAGGTTACTAGCACTAAAAATTTAGGAGACTATATGGAAAAGAAAAGCAAGTTTATTCCTAAAAAACTGACCGCACTTATTTCACTCGCCTTACTTTCCCCTCATCTTTATTCTGCTGTTGTACGAGATGATATTGATTACCAATATTTTAGAGATTTTGCAGAGAATAAAGGTCTGTTTTATGTCAATGCAATGAATATTCCTATTTTTAATAAATCAGGAAAAATGATAGGGCGTATGTTAGAACGAGCGCCAATGATGGACTTCAGTGTCGCTGACCGCAGTGGAATAGCAACGTTAATTTCGCCACAATACGTAACAAGTGTTGCGCACAATTCTGGTTATACAGAGGTTCAGTTTGGGGCTCAAGGCACCAATTTTGATGCTCATCATTTCGCTTATAAGCTTGTTGATAGAAATAATTATAGTGGTGAGTTACATTATGATTATCATGTTCCTCGTTTAAGTAAACTTGTAACAGAAGTTGCTCCTATTGCCGTTTCTAGTGCTGGCTTAGATGCTAATCAATATTTACCACAGTCTAATCGTTTTTCTGAATATGTACGAGTGGGATCAGGTACGCAATACCTTAGAACTGCAGCTAATCGTACTTCATATATCGCTGGCCCTTATAGTTATTTAATTGGTGGTAATAGTTTAGATCTTGTTGGAAATCGATATGGTTGGCTAGATGCCAGAAGTGACTTATTCCATAGCCACACTGGTGTAATGGCTACATATGGTGTACTAGGTGATAGCGGCTCGCCTATTTTTGCTTTTGATACGTTAGAAAATCGTTGGGTGTTAATTGGGGTATTAAATTTCCATACAGGCGAAAATGCCTCAGGTAATGTGTTCTCTATTTCCCGTACTGATTTTATTAAGCAAAAACAAGATGAAGATATTGCTGGGCATATTGTCAGCACAGAAAATAATAACCAATTCACTTAGCATACAAATCCTAGTCATAGAACCACAACCTCAGTATCCGTTCCATTATCAAGTGCGGTAACAAATAACACAGATTTATCATGCTTAAACTCTGGTAAATCTGTCTATTTTAGTGGGCATAATGGCGAGTTAACTCTTGATGATAATATTAACCAAGGCGCAGGTGCATTGTATTTTGATGCTCATTTTACGGTAAAAGGAAAAACTCCCAATACCACTTGGCTCGGCGCCGGGGTTTCTGTTGCCGAAGGGAAAGAGGTTAAATGGCAAGTTCATAATCCAAAAGGTGATCGTTTATCCAAGATCGGTAAAGGTATTTTATATGTGAATGGTACGGGTAAAAACGAAGGGGATATTAGCGTTGGTGATGGTTTGGTCTTTTTAGCACAAAATGCTGATGCACAAGGTAACCAACAG
Source organism: Canicola haemoglobinophilus (assembly GCF_002015075.1). Lineage (GTDB taxonomy): Bacteria > Pseudomonadota > Gammaproteobacteria > Enterobacterales > Pasteurellaceae > Canicola > Canicola haemoglobinophilus. The sequence goes on along the minus strand of NZ_MUXZ01000056.1, from coordinate 811 downwards.
GCCTTTAATCAAATTGGTATTACGAGTAGTCGCGCTACGGTAGTTATTGGTGCAGAAAATCAATTTAATCCTAACAATCTGTACTTTGGTTTTCGAGGTGGACGCTTAGATGTTAATGGACATAGCTTGACGTTTGATCGTATTCAAAACACTGATGATGGCGCAAAAATTGTTAATAATAATCTCGACAAATCTGCAACATTGACGATCAAAGGGATCAATCTGAGTGAAAAATACATCATATGGCAAAAATGGCAACAACAAGCGACAAGCCATTTAAGCATTTATGAATATGACAATACCTAGCGTGGCCATCGCAAAGATTATTTCCAATTGGTTGGTAACCCTGGACGTTTCTATCCTGTTGATCAAAATAGTGACAGTAACTGGATGTTTTTAAGTTCTAATAAAGATGAGGCAATCAAAAAAGTCCTCGATCGTTATTCTAAATACCAAGCATTTAATGGCTTTTTAGGCGAAACTGATTTTAGCAAGCCAAATGGCATTTTAAATATCAATTACGCTCCTCAGAGAGAGCAATTCCTATTGCTGTCTGGTGGTACTGAGTTAAATGGAAACTTTACCGTCAATACAAGCACTGTTTTATTAAGTGGTCGTCCGACGCCACATGCAAGAGATCATCTGGCAAATCGTGATGTAGAAAAAGATGATGATTGGATTAGCCGAGAATTTAATGCCAAAGAATTTATCGTAAAAAATGACGGTAAATTCTATGTTGGGCGGAATGTGAGTGCCATGAATGCAAATATTACGGGTTCTGGTAATAGCACAATGTACCCAACCATAAAAA
>NZ_MUXZ01000055.1 GCF_002015075.1 Canicola haemoglobinophilus | reverse complement strand
CCAAATCATAAGCCTGTACTTTTTGATTAGCGTTTTCTGTGTCTCTGGAAAGTGCGGTCAGATTTTGTTGTGTTTTTTCATCTTGGCTTTCTGCAGTGAAATGGATGTTATTTCCTACCGCACTTTGAGTTAAACTCTGTTTGCTTTCGTTTTTATTGCCTAAAACCCCTATTGTGGTCGCTACTGCTGACATGGCATTTTGTGCCATATTGGTAGAAAGCCCAACGCTATGACTTTCCACCTTCACTTCACTATGATTTTTGATATCTTCTGTGCTAAAGGTTTTTGTATGAAGACGGTTTTTACTTTCCTCAGCTTTGCTTTCTATTAAGCCACCTTTGAGATGGGTATGGTTGCCAACATTTATCGCTAAACCACCTTCTCCTGCACTTAATCCCGATTGCTCTTCTACCTGAGCATAATTCAGTTTGGCTTTATTACGGCTGGCATTGAATGAAGCACTGCCACTGCCATTGAGTGTTACACTCGCTCCTGCATTTACCTGAGTTTGTTTTGAGTCATATTGATTGCTATCTTGGCGACTTTCTATGCTTAAGTTGTTGCCGACTTTCATGGTAAGCCTATCAGCATTGACGTTAGCACCTTGAAGTGCGGTGTCATGTTGGCTGCTGATATTCACTTCTTTACCCTGAACTAGGCTGTTGACTTGTGTCGTGCTATCTGAGTTTTCTTTACCCTTGCCTTTATAACCACTGGCTTCTAACCCAACGCCATAACTATTTCCACTTGCACCAACAAATACACCCGCACTCCAACCGCTGTTGTTATTTTGACTACGATGGCTAAAGCTATCTTGAGCTGATTTAAGGTGAATATCTTTGGCACTGTCAAGATTTAACGTTGTTGCACTTAATTTTGAGCCTATTACATCAATATCAGAGGCGGTGGTTTTCAGTGAAAGATTACCTGCACTGAGTTCACTTCCATGATGAACCACTTGGTTTGTATGACTTTCCTGTTTCGATTGACTTGAGCCTACGCTTACCGAGATTTTCACCGATGGATTTGAGATATTTCCTTCTTTCATATCTCCATTCGCTAAAGCACCTAATGTGCCCGCTAAGTCCTTCGCCTCTTGACCTGCCAGTAATAATTCTTGGGCTGCTTTGATTTTATATAACGCCGATAGCTTATCGTTTTTCACCTCATTACTGCGTTTTAAGCTCTCTTGTGCTTTCATTGCCATGTCTATTGCAGGTGAAGATACCGCTAAGGTTAAGCCCGATTGTTTAAACTCATGTTTTTCACTACTCTTAAACACATCTTTACCTGCTTCAACCAAGATATGTTTACCCTCAATGTCAATCCGCTTA
>NZ_MUXZ01000054.1 GCF_002015075.1 Canicola haemoglobinophilus | reverse complement strand
GGTGTTACTGTCAGTGGTGGAGATGCAGCTAAAGAAGTTGGTGGCGTTAAGCTAAAACAAATAGGGCAAAACCACAAAGACGGTTCTTCCAAAGTGGAGTTTAGTGGTGTGGCTGGCGTTGGCTCACAGGGTAACTGGGGAATTGCCAAAGGTTTAGCGACAGCATTAGCAGGATATGTTAATGACAACGGCAGTGAAAATGGCTATACCACAAGTGCAATCACTACTTCAAATATCCAAATTCAAGACAATCAAGCTCAACAAAGCTTAACAGGAAAAACAGCAAAACAAACTGCCGAAGAAATTAACCGCACTTATGTTCATCAAGATGTTAATAAGACAGATGTAACTAAAGTGCGGTCAGATTTAGAGCAAGATTTAGCGATTGCAGGGGATTTTGTGGATAAGTTGAGTGATGTTGGTGATGAGATTTATTACAGAATAGAGAAAAATGAGGATAATATTTTTGTTAAAAAGAAACGAGAGAGTGGCTGTAAAAGTCTGGAGTGTATTACATATCAAAAATTGGAAGTTGATAAATTAACTGTTCCTAAAACTAAAGAAGAAGCAGTAGCCTTAGCGAGAATGTATGCCCATGGAATTATGAATACTAATGACCAAGACAGGCTAGCAGGTTCAATTCAATATGGAGGTAAAGATTATTTAGAAAACGATGTATTAGTGGTAAGAAAACCTTATAGCTCTATTGGTGCTGAATTAGTATTTACTGTTTTTGAACGATTTAGAGCGGGTTTAAATATACCAAGTATTTTTGGTGCATCAAATGCGAGTAGAGAGCAAACAAAAATCTGGGGGTTATTGGAGCAATACAATAAAAATAACCCAGATAATAAGGTGGACTTAAAACATTTATCTCATAGTTTAGGCGTATCAAGTACAAAAAATGCAATGAACTGGGCGAGTTATAAAGATATGAAATTT
>NZ_MUXZ01000053.1 GCF_002015075.1 Canicola haemoglobinophilus | reverse complement strand
ACACATCTTTACCTGCTTCAACCAAGATATGTTTACCCTCAATGTCAATCCGCTTACACAGAATTTGGGATAGGGTCTTTATAATTTCAGTTATTACACTAATTACTCTTCAATTTCCCTATTATTTAAAACCAAATTCAAATCATAAAGAAATTCTTGTTTTTCTTCTTCTAATACAGAAACCAGATCATCTATATTATATTCAGAAAGTATCTTATCTATATCACTCATAACTAGGTTATGGCTATATAAATGCCTAGCTCCATTAGTAATGATAAAAATGACATAAAGCATCAAATTTTCTATTGGCAAATAAAAATTTCCATCAAAGCTATCTAAAGCCCCTCCCCACTCATTAAAATTTATATTCCATTTCTTTATTTTTCCATTCCTAAATTTTTGCTGGCACCAAGTATAAGCATCATCTAAAAACCATTCTTTTAGTTCTGAGTATTTAACTCTATCTTCCATTATTTATCTCCTTTATTCGGATTGATGAGATTTCCATTGTTATCAAAAATATTCACTTTAATATTTGGATAACGTTTATTAAATTGCTCGGCAACCCCTAAGCAACTTTGACAAGCAGGACGCTCTGTAAAAATCGTTACTTGCCCTTTCGCTTGGTTATTCGAACCTAATTGATCCGCTAAGTTTGAGAAAATCTTATACTCTGAGTCTGTTTTTTCTTTAGTATTTTCTATAATTTCATTTATTACACTAATTATTCTTCCATTCCCCTATTATTTGAAACTAAATTTAGAACATCATTCAACAAGTTTATGATTCTCATATTCCCAGTCAAAATATCTTCTTAATTGAACTAAAACATCCTCCCAACTCTTCCCATATATACTATTTACAAATACTCTAATCTCATTTTCTATATCATCTATATTATCTATATCATCTGTAGCAATAAAACTCTTTGAGCCCATAGTAAGCCTACTACTTTTTACATACGCTACATTAATAACATCAACATAAAAATAATCGGCTCCTATTTTTCCTGTTTCACCAATAGATAAACATAATGTTAATCGGTATTCTGGAGATAACATTAATAATTGTGCATCATTTTTATCAATGACACTGCCGTAAAATTCAAAATTTTTTAATTCTGCTGTAATCATATTAATTATCCTTTATATTTAGATGTAAATTACTCTTTTATACAGCAAATTCTGCTAACCAACGTAATAAATGCAGTTCTACAATATTCACAAGATGTTTTAAAAATTGAGTATTTTGCCCATTATGAAAATGGCGGCTGTCATGGGCGGTAAACAGTAAAAGTGCGGTAGCATTTTGCGCAGTTTCTGCGCCTAGCAAACAACAAGCAACGGAGCCAATAGGTAATTCTTCTGGTAAAAATAGCAAACTTTTTTCTCGGTTTGTCATTTCGCCTAAATAGAAACGGCGTAAGCCAAAACGTTCTAAGCGAATAATCTCAAAGGCTTTGCGATCAACCCAGTGAATATCTTCAAGATCTTGTTGTTTCTGCCATTGATCAGTAAACAGCAGAATTTTACTTTGCTTTAACTCCCAATTTTTTGCCCATTGATTAATCGCTTGAATACCCTGTTTTAAATTTTTGCAATGAGATAATTGTTGTTGTAATGGCATTAAGGCAAGGAATATTTCTTGCTCTTGGTTAGCCAATTTTGCCAATATGGCTAATTCTTGTTCCAGTTCTTGAATACGTTTTCTTTGCCGTTCTAATTGAACTTCTACCAAAGAAAGCGTGCCTTGTTGTTTACTGACAACATAAAGATCATCTAATAAATGCTGATGACGTTGAAAAAAATCTGGATGGGTTTGTAAATACTCTGCAATAGATAATTCGTTTAGTTGTGACATGTTGTATCAATCCTTAAGGTTATTTTTGTTTTACTTGCCATAAGCCAAATAAAAGCCCACATAATAAACCGCTAATATGCGCAGCGTTGCCCATATAAATGCCAATGAGTGGACTGGCGAAACCTAAAGCGATCCCCACAACTAACATGAGGGAAAAGCCTGATGGTAAGGCAAATTTAGCGTAACGGAATTTATCGAGGATCAATACATAACCTAATACGGCATAAACAACACCAGATAAACCGAAGAAACGGTAGCCAGAAAAATAATTCTGCACGACACCACTCACAATGGCGGAAACGAAAAAGAGTAAGAGTAATTTTTTTGTGCCAAGTTGACGTTCAATGGCGCCACCAAATAACCAAAACTAGCTAAGATTAAATAAAAAATGCAGTGGCGAAAGGTGCGCTAAGCTGTGGGATATATAGCGCCAAATTTCTACTTGTTGCCCAGCATCTGCTGGATAATGTACAAAGCTGAGAATGTCTTGATTAAATCCTAAGATTTGTAAAAGATAAATGAAGGTACAAAGTGCGGTAATAAAAAAGGTCAATTTTCCTTGATTGAGCCATGAAGTTGAGATGCCTAAAATAGCTTGCCATGTTTTTTTATCATATTGAATGGACTTGGTATCGCCAGCTTGCCAAGCAGCTTGTTGATAACGAGGGTTAAAAGGATCTTGTAAGAAAAGTGTTTTCTCTTGTTCAAGTTGCGCTAAGATCGGATGATTTTCTTCGACAAAAATACCTCGCATTAGCCAACCTCGTTTTTCATCATGATAATCTTGAATGGTCAATTCAAGCTGATATTTGGCGCGGATATAATCACGAAACCAAATCAGAAAATTTTCCATTTCACTACCAAATAATAGTTTCATTTGCTATATTCCTGTTCTCTTTTGCGGATGATATTGAGGATAAAGATGAAAAAACAAAAAATGCCAACTGGATTTAGTGCGTTTTCTTGGGCACTAGTTGGATTTTGCTTACCTGTTTTACTTTGGCCATTAGCCCTATTAATTTCACCTAATTTCATTAAAAATCCCAGTTTGACCGATTTTCAAATTAGATGGATGTCAATTTTCTTTTGGGTTTATCCATTCATTTTAGGGATTGTGGCACGTTATTTGTTTAAGTTAAATCAACGCAATGGCAAGTTAGCAAAATATGCGTTGTTACTAAGTGCGGTCATTTTTTATGTTGTTTTAATCTATGTTTGTGCAGTTGGATTGAATTAAGGCGGAATATTTCCGCCTTTAAGTTAAAATCCATTTTCTATGGGTAAATCTGCTTGAACCCAGCCTGCAAATCCACCTATTAAGCTATACACTTCATCATAACCTTGTTCAACTAAAAATTGTGCAACATTGCGACTGCTCACGCCATGATAGCAACTCACAATAATTGGCGGCTCATAATCATATTTTTGTTGGAACTCACCAAAACTTTGGTTAGTTAAATGAAAGGCACCTTGTGGATGGCTATGGCTAAAACGTGGTAAATCACGAATATCCACTAATACGGCATTTTTGTTGTTTAATATTTCCCATGCTTGCTCTGGGCTGATTTCTTTGAATGTATCCATGTTGTTATTTTCTCATGAGGGAAGAAGGGCGCAATATAGCACTGTTTCTTTATGGGGTAAACTTGCTTTTTCTAGCCTCGAATTTACAGTAAAATACACCGCACTTTTACTTGAGAATGACAAGGTTTAATCAATCCAATGACAATATTTGCAAAAGATAAGCTAATAGCTTATGCACAATTGATGCGTTTAGATAAACCTATTGGCACCTTACTTTTACTTTGGCCAACACTCTGGGCATTATATCTTGCCGAGAAAACCACGCCTCCACTACCTATATTAGCAATCTTTATATGTGGCGTATTTTTAATGCGTTCAGCTGGCTGTGTGATCAATGATTATGCCGATCGTCATATTGATGGCAAAGTTAAACGCACTTCATTACGCCCACTTGCTACGGGGCGAGCTACGCCTAACGAGGCAAAATGGTTATTTGTTGGTTTGGTTTTTTGTGCTTTTTTGTTAGTGCTTTGCCTAAATCTTTATACCATTGGCTTGTCTGTTATTGCAGTGATTTTGGCGTTTATTTATCCCTTTATGAAACGCTATACCCATTTACCACAATTTTTCTTAGGTGCAGCATTTGGTTGGTCAATTCCTATGGCTTATGGTGCAACCATTGAAAGTTTACCTCTTGAATGTTGGTTATTATTTATTGCCAATTTAGCTTGGACAGTGGCTTATGATACACAATATGCCATGGTCGATCGTGATGATGATTTACGCATTGGGGTAAAATCTACGGCGATTTTATTTGCCCAATATGACAATAAAATTGTGGCGCTATTACAAATTATTGCGCTGACTTTTCTGTTTTTAGTGGGCTATTTATCTCAATTAAGTCAAAGTTATTTTATTGTGTTAGCTCTCGCCACTTTATTCTTTGTTTATCAATGCCGTTTAACAAAAAACAGAGATAGAGAAAGTTGTTTTAAAGCGTTTTTAAACAACAATTATTTTGGACTTACTGTGTTTATTGCCGTTTTATTCGGTATTTAAATAATTAAGATAAATCAAGAAAAAAGCACCGCACTTGATCTGCACCCCAAAAG
>NZ_MUXZ01000052.1 GCF_002015075.1 Canicola haemoglobinophilus | reverse complement strand
TTACACAGAATTTGGGATAGGGTCGGGCGTAGCCCTGCCTTGACTGATAAAGCTGAAATGGATGTACCCGATTTCCGAACAAGCGCGACAATATCTGCTCTGTGCATATCTTCTTTTTTGATCTTTTCCATTTGAGTGGTATCCTAAATGATTAACTAACTTAGAAAACTTACTTGATTAAGTAACTTGAAACGAACTATACCACTACTTTGTAATGAACTTAATGGTCCTTTTCAAGAAAATAATGGTCCTTTTTAAGTTCCTTTCAAAATCCAATAGTTAGTTTGGAATTTTTTAAAAAGAACAGAGTTCGTTACAAGAGGAGCTTATGAAGAACTCAAAAGAGTGGTGGTCAGTATCAGAACTTTTAGATAAAGAATTAGAAACTTTGCCTAAAACAGATAAAGGAATAAGTAAAAAGGCTGACAGGGAAAATTGGGAAAAAAGACAAAGATCAGGGGTTAAAGGGAAAACATTTGAATATCATTATTCATCCTTCCCCGAAGATGTGCAGAGAGCGTTGGGGTTTAGTTCAAGTCCACCATCAAAACAAACAACGCAACAAAAGGCATTTAGTGAAGTACGTGATGTTGCACAAGAGGAGCAAGTACCATTTTATAGCGCAACCGCATCTGCTGGATTTGGGGCAGTTAATAGCGACATTTATGCTCCTGAAGACTATATTGGTTTGAGTAAACGTTGGATTGATAGCAGAGGCTTATATCGCAATAGCCTTGCGTTTATTATGGCAGAAGGGGATTCAATGTATCCAACTATTAATGATGGGGATATGTTGTTAATTAATCGTAATGCGACAACACCAAGAGATGGTAAAATCTATGTGCTACGTTCAGGCGAGCAGTTTTGGGTTAAACGGGTGCAAGGGATTATCAATGGTATTCGTTTAATCAGCGATAATAAGGCAATCTATGACCCAATAGATGTAGCCTTCAATGAAGGTCTAGATTTTGAAGTTGTAGGGCAGGTGGTTTTCATTGGGCGTGATATGATTTAAACGCCATTTAAACGCCCTTAAATTTGCCACAAGCATTTCGCAGTTCTAATGGTTCAAGCGGTTGTTTTTGGCAAATTATTCGCAATTCATTATTTTTCTTTTTCTTGCTCAATAAAAAAGGGGCTGATACCACACAGCCCCGATTTATAAAGGTTTGTTCCACTTATTCCCGAAAAATTCCGCCCAATTCCTTATTCTTTTTTTATTTCTTAGTTTTAATGGTTTTATACAGAGGTATTGAACTGCAAGAGGAAAATAACTCGCTTAAATATACTAGTAGTTACTCAGGTGGTGATGGTTATTTTATCTCAACTAAAGAATCACTAAAATTGAAATCAGGCCGTAGAAATTACTACTGTGAATTTTTGATCTTTGGTACTTGGAAATAATTATGAATAAAACTGAGTTGATGATTTTATTCATAATTCCAATTGTTCTTCTTGCTTTGAAGTATAACGAATCAAAATGGAAAAATGATAAAGCTTCATTATTCTCTCTACATTCATTCACTTTATGAATGATTTGCTTAGCCTGATTTTCTAGGGATTTTGACTTACTTTAGGCTGATAATTAAAAATCTAACTGAGCGGCATTAATCCCTAAAGCAAGGGCAATTTTTTCTCTTGTTGCCTTGCGTAAATGAGTGGCTTTTTCATATTGGCTATAAGCAGATTGGCTGATATTTAAACGGCTTGCTATCTCTTTTTGTGTTAGTCCTAAATGCTCACGCCAAGCAGCAAGGGCAGAGCAATTATTTTCTAATGCAAAGGTCGCAACAGCAAAAGGTACGCCAGTTTCTAAAGGAGAGGAAAGTTTTGCTTGTTGTTTTAGCCAATCGAGAGTAGCAATAGGCATAACCGCAAAAGCAGGGTGACCACTTTCATCATGTAAATATTGAATATTAGTAAGTGCGTTCATCTCGTTTTTTAACCTCTTCAATGGAAATAATATTCATTGTATCGCCGACTAGTTCAAAGAAAACACGGTAATCACCCACCCTAAAACGGTATGGATAGCGATGATTAACAAGGGCTTTCACATTTGAACAAAAAGGGAAATTCACAAGTTCTTGGCATTTTTGTGCAATTTTCGCCCCTGTTGGAATTTTTCTTAATTGTTTTAAGGCTTTTGGCTGAAAAATAACGGATTTCATAACAATGAATATAAGTAAAATATAAGTTTTATTTTAACACAGAATAACAAAAGGACAAGCTATGACAATTTATTTTAAAGACGGTTTTTATATTAGTGATATTCACCTGCAAATCCCCGAAAGTGCGGTCGAAATATCCGAAGACTTATACCGCACTTTGCTAGAAGGACAATCAAGGGGTAAACAAATTGTTGCTGATGAACAAGGTTATCCAATATTAATTGATCCTCAACCAAGCCAACTACATCAGCTAGTAGATGGTCAATGGATAATTTCAGAGGGAAATAAAGCTAAGCTTAAGTCGAGCCTCTCCCATAATTTGTGTAAATACCTGTTTCTGAGATAATACATCTAGACACAGGTATTTTATTATGAACGAAAAACAACTCCACGCCTTGGCAGCGGAATTTGCCAAAACCCTAAAAACCCCAGAAGACCTTAATCAGTTTTCACGAATGCTCAAAAAAATCACGGTAGAAGCGGCGTTAAATGGTGAGCTGACCGACCACCTTGGCTATGAAAAGCATCAGCCCAGAAAAGGCAAAA
>NZ_MUXZ01000051.1:37077-41026 GCF_002015075.1 Canicola haemoglobinophilus | reverse complement strand
CACTTTTTGCAAAAAAATTAAAAAATTTTGCTCATTGACGATTTATGTAGCAACTTGACGTTTTTTAAAACTATTGTCGTATAATTTTTGATGAGTCATGTATATTCTAAAACGTTAAAATGTAAATTAGTCAGAAAATATTGGTTGCTTACTATATTAGATTGTTGAATACTACCCCCTCAATTAACAAAAAGAGGAAATAAATATGCAAAACAAACATTTTATTGGGCTCGGTGTCGCAGGCAATTTTGCAGGACATTTAGAACAAGCTGGCGAGGCTAGTGACTTTGTCAAAGTAGAAACAAAAGAAGCTATCCAGCCCAAAGCCATTTTCCCTTTTTATGTGCCAAGTCAGACATTATCAGACTCAGAGCAATTTCTTTCTATTTTTCCTCTTTCTCATCAAGAAATTAAATTTCCAGACAATGCAGACAATTTGCAAATTGAGCCAGAAGTTGCGTTGATTTGCCAAATTGAATATTCAGACAAAAAAGTGACCGCACTTAAACCAACTCATTTTGCTGCTTATAATGATTGCTCTATTCGCCGCCCAAACGCACGTAAGATTTGTGAAAAGAAAAATTGGGGAGTGGCATCTAAAGGAATTTCAGCCACTCGAATTCCTCTAGATAAATTTGTAAAAGGTGGAAATTTGGATAGCTATCGCATTGCTTGTTTCCACAAACGTCATGATCAACTTAGTGAATATGGCATTAATAGCCAAACTGTAGGTTATAGTTATTTTCATCAAAAATTATTGGATTGGATTATTGACCGCATGAACAACCAACCAGATCAAGATCCAATGAACAATATTGCAAATTTACTCAAACAAGCTGGCTATCCAGCACAAGCTATTATTAGTATTGGTGCCACTCGTTATACCGAGTTTGGCGAGAAAAACTTTTTGCAAATAGGCGATACAAGTATTGTGGTGGTTTATAACGCTGAGAAATATAGTGAAAATGAGATTTTAACAATGGTAAATGCGGAACAGTTTGAACAAGATATTTCAGCTCTGGTGCAAAAAGTAATCTAGCCCATAAGTGCGGTGTAAAAAGGCGTTAATTTTACACCGCACTTTTATATTGTTCTTTCTATCCTTTCTTTCTCAATGAAACCTCTCCGCCATTAAATTTTCTTAACTCGCCATTATTCAATGCTAATAGTAAATAACCATTTTCATCAATGCCTTGCTCAACTCCACTAATGATTTCTTTTTCACTAATAACATTTACCTCTTGCCCCAAAAAATGATCTAACTCGATCCAGCGTTGAGCAAAAGCTACCATACCTTGTTGCTCAAAAAGGTTTAAATATTGATACCATTTTTGTACTAACTTAACTGCAAGTTCATTGCGATCAATGTCTGTGAGAACCTCTTCCAATTCCGCCCAAGGTTGATCGATCTTATTTTTTTGTGGCAAAGATAAATTTATCCCAATACCAACGATAAAATTCAGTAAACCATTTTTGGCATTGACAATCTCAACCAAAATCCCAGCCAATTTTCGACCATATAAAAGCAAATCGTTTGGCCATTTTAATTTAACATCTGCACCCATTTCATTTAGCGTTTCTGCGGTAGCCAAGCCTAATACAGAACTTAGACCATTTAATGAAATATTCGGGCTTAAAGTCCAATAAAAACTCACTATTAGTTGACCGGCAAAAGGTGATAACCATTGTCGCCCTCTCCTACCACGACCTGCAAATTGATATTCGGTAAAGCATAAATCACCTTTATTCAACCGCGAAATATTATCCATTAAATATTGATTAGTTGAATTAATGATAGGTTGATAATAAATGTTATGGGGGCTCAACTTTGCTGCTAAATAAGATGGATTTAATAGAGGAAGTTGAGGATGCAACGAAATATTTTGTTCATTAGTTATAACAAAAATACCTTCTTGCCTTAATTGTACAATCTGTTCTTCTATTTGATCTTCAGTAAGATCTAAAAGTGCGGTCAATTTTTTATAAGAATGAGAGTGACAATCAGCCAAAATAGACAACAATTTAAACATTTTTTCCTCACAACGACTATCCGTTAAATCTCAGCTCAAAGCTGTTTTAGCACAATTTTTTTCAATAGAAAATAATTCTAAAAAAACATTTTCAAACAAGCATGAGATCTGTATAATGTCGCCGCAATATTTTTTACCCTTTTTAATTTTAATAGAGAGAATATTGCTATGTTACGCATCAAACAAGAAGCTTTAACTTTTGACGACGTTCTATTAGTTCCTGCTCATTCCACAGTACTTCCAAATACTGCCAACCTTTCAACCCAACTTACTAAAGAAATTCGCCTAAATATTCCAATGCTTTCAGCAGCAATGGATACAGTAACTGAAACCAAACTAGCAATTTCCCTTGCGCAAGAGGGCGGAATTGGTTTTATTCATAAAAATATGACCATTGAACGCCAAGCAGATCGTGTGCGTAAAGTGAAAAAATTTGAGAGTGGTATCGTTTCTGAACCCGTCACTGTTTCGCCTACAATGACCTTAGTTGAATTAGCTGATCTTGCGAAGAAAAACGGTTTTGCAGGCTATCCAGTGGTTGATGCAGAAAGTAATTTAGTCGGCATTATTACAGGACGTGATACTCGTTTTGTTTCCGATTTAAATAAAACTGTGGCCGATTTTATGACGCCAAAAGATCGCTTAGTTACAGTGAAAGAAGGTGCTACGAGAGAAGAAATTTTCAACTTAATGCACGAACATCGTGTTGAAAAAGTGTTAGTGGTAGATGATAGCTTTAAACTCAAAGGCATGATTACCTTAAAAGATTATCAGAAAGCAGAAAGCAAACCTAATGCCTGCAAAGATGAATTTGGTCGTCTGCGTGTTGGTGCAGCAGTTGGTGCTGGTCCAGGTAACGAAGAACGTATTGAAGCCTTAGTCAAAGCAGGTGTTGATGTGCTGTTGATCGACTCATCTCACGGTCATTCTGAAGGCGTTTTACAACGTGTGCGTGAAACGCGTGCCAAATATCCAAACCTACCTATTATTGCTGGTAACATCGCTACCGCGGAAGGTGCAATTGCTTTAGCTGATGCTGGGGCAAGTGCGGTAAAAGTAGGTATCGGTCCAGGCTCAATCTGTACTACTCGTATTGTAACTGGTGTTGGTGTACCACAAATTACTGCAATCGCTGATGCGGCAGAAGCCTTAAAAGAACGTGGTATTCCAGTGATTGCTGATGGTGGTATCCGCTATTCAGGCGATATTGCCAAAGCCATTGCTGCTGGGGCAAGTTGCGTTATGGTGGGTTCAATGTTTGCAGGAACAGAAGAAGCACCGGGTGAAATCGAGCTTTATCAAGGTCGTGCGTTCAAATCTTATCGTGGTATGGGTTCATTAGGGGCAATGTCAAAAGGCTCAAGTGACCGCTATTTCCAATCAGACAACGCTGCCGACAAATTAGTCCCTGAAGGCATTGAAGGTCGTATTCCATACAAAGGTTTCTTAAAAGAAATTATCCACCAACAAATGGGCGGATTACGTTCTTGTATGGGCTTAACGGGCTGCCCAACTATTGAAGATTTACGCACTAAAGCCCAATTTGTGCGTATTAGTGGAGCTGGTATCAAAGAAAGCCACGTTCACGATGTGACGATTACTAAAGAAGCTCCAAACTATCGTATGGCTTAATAAAACATTCTAGCCTTTCCTGATATGATGTAGGAAAGGCTATTATTGTTTTAAAGAGCGGTCAGATTTTCCAAAGATTTTGTAATTTCACTTTTATTAGATTCAGGAACAAAATGAGTATTGCATTTTTGAACAAAAAGAAGTGCGGTCTCTGTTTGGAATAAAAAACAGAAAAACAAATGAGCGATGTTGCCGATATGCAACAACTGTTACCGTTTAATTAACAAAAAATGAATTTGACTAGACATAAAATGTTTTCCAATCATGAACAGACAGACAGACAGACA
>NZ_MUXZ01000051.1:0-37026 GCF_002015075.1 Canicola haemoglobinophilus | reverse complement strand
CAGACAGACAGACAGACAGTAGTATAGCTGTTATTACGACGACAATTGGAAGAGATACACTAGAAAAAACCATTATTTCGATCCAACAACAAACTTATCCTTGTAAACATTATGTGTTTGTTGATGGAAAACAACATTGGGAAAAAGTAAAACATTTAGAGCAAAAATATCCCCATGTCGTTTTCACTTTTCTTCCCATGAATACAGGCGGAGAAAATAATATAGGCAATGGTGCAATTCATGCTATTCTGCCGTACATTTTAAAAGAAGATATTTTTTGTTTTTTAGATGATGATAATTGGTATGATACCAACCATGTTGCTTATTTAGCGAATATGATAGATCAATATCAGTTAGATTATGCGTATTCTTTGCGTAAATTATATACCACAGATTATCAATTCTTATGTAATGATGATTTTGAGTCATTAGGCTATTGGTTTGTTCCTATTGAAGAACCATTTAAATGCGCAGATGAAATATTAATATACTCTAATAAAAATATTGCTGCTTTAATTGATACAAATTGCTATGCAATCACCCGAAATATTGCATTTGAGCTTTCTAAAGAGTGGTATTCTGGACTTGGCAATGACAAAAATGTATTTGCGAAGTTAATAGATCTTAATGCGAAAGGTGGATGTACTGCACAACGAACTTTAAATTATAAAGTCAATTTTCAAATTGGTGGAGTTAATATACCACAACATTATATTTGGGATTTTATCAAAGAAAAATGCAAACAAATTGCCCAAGAAAAACAACCCTGGATGACACCGACTTTGTATATTGATGGTGTGTTGCAACCGATAGATGAAAATAATTAAGAAATTTCCTAATCAAATTTAAGTAAATAAAAAGGCAAAAAATGACAAACATTCACAATCATAAAATTTTAATTTTAGACTTCGGTTCACAATATACTCAACTTATCGCACGTCGTGTGCGTGAAATTGGGGTTTACTGTGAACTTTGGGCGTGGGACGTAACGGAAGAGCAAATTCGTGAGTTTAATCCAACGGGGATTATTCTTTCGGGTGGGCCGGAAAGTACCACAGAAGAAAACAGCCCTCGTGCACCTGAATATGTGTTCAATGCTGGCGTGCCTGTATTGGGGATTTGCTACGGTATGCAAACCATGGCGATGCAGTTAGGTGGTTTGACCGAAACCTCTGACCATCGTGAATTTGGCTATGCTTCCGTTGAGTTAAAACAAGCGGATGCATTATTTGCAAAATTAAACGATGATCTGACCGCTTGCGAACCTAAATTAGACGTTTGGATGAGCCATGGCGATAAAGTTACTCGCTTGCCAGAGAACTTCCAAATCACAGGCGTAACCCCAACTTGCCCAATAGCCGCAATGTCGGACGAAAGTCGCCATTTCTACGGCGTGCAATTCCACCCAGAAGTGACTCACACCAAGAGCGGTCTGGAATTATTGAAAAATTTCGTGGTGGGCATTTGTGGCTGCGAAACCAAATGGACAGCGGAAAACATTATCGAAGATGCAGTGGCTCGCTTAAAAGCCCAAATTGGCGATGATGAAGTGATTTTAGGTTTATCGGGCGGCGTGGATTCATCGGTAACTGCCCTATTATTACATCGTGCCATCGGCAAAAACTTACATTGCGTATTCGTCGATAATGGCTTGTTACGCTTAAACGAAGCGGATCAAGTCATGGAAATGTTCGGCGATAAATTCGGCTTAAACATTATTCGTGTTGATGCAGAAGATCGTTTCTTAGATGCTTTAAAAGGCATTGATGAGCCAGAAGCCAAACGTAAAACCATCGGTAAAGTTTTCGTTGATGTGTTTGATGATGAATCGAAAAAATTAACTAGCGTGAAATGGTTAGCACAAGGCACGATTTACCCTGATGTTATCGAATCTGCAGCAAGCAAAACTGGCAAAGCACATGTCATCAAATCGCACCATAACGTAGGCGGATTGCCGGATTATATGAAACTTGGCTTAGTTGAGCCATTACGTGAATTATTCAAAGATGAAGTGCGTAAAATTGGTTTAGCCCTTGGCTTACCTGCCGAGATGCTCAATCGCCACCCATTCCCAGGCCCAGGCTTAGGCGTGCGTGTGTTAGGTGAAGTGAAAAAAGAGTACTGCGATTTAGTTCGCAGAGCAGATGCGATCTTTATGGAAGAATTGCACGCTTCAGGTTGGTACTACAAAGTCAGCCAAGCCTTTACCGTTTTCCTACCAGTGAAATCAGTTGGTGTAATGGGCGATGGACGTAAATACGACTGGGTTGTGAGCTTACGAGCAGTAGAAACTATCGACTTTATGACCGCACATTGGGCACATTTACCATACGACTTACTCGGTAAAATCTCCAACCGTATCATCAATGAAGTGAATGGCATTTCCCGAGTTGTATATGATGTCAGCGGAAAACCACCAGCGACGATTGAGTGGGAGTAGTTAAAAACAGGCTCTAAAACCATATAAATAGCCGTTTTGTGAGCATTGTGCTTGCAGATTTTAGAAATTAGTCACCTGAAGAATAATTTTTCGGGTGATTTTTTGTATTTTAAAATGCTACAGGAGCTTTCCCGTAGCATTTTTTCTTACAGCAAATTATTTTCTTTCAAATACTCAATTCTCTTTTTTAGAATCTCATCTCTAGAAAGTTCTTCAAATTCTTTCTGTGTTAGTGGAAGAGAGTAATACTCTACAGACTTGTTTTTCATAGAATCAAACTGTTCTTTTGTAATGGAGTAGGACTCCAAGTCAAACAGATTATCAGACAATTCTTTTAGAATATTGCATACGTCAGCATTAAAAGCGTGTTCTTTATCATTACCATAGAACACAAGCTTAACATTCCATTTATTTTCATCGGTTTCAATGTCATTATTGGGGAATTTATCTTCCACAATTATTTCAAATCCGATTTCTTTTTTCATTGACAGTTCATACATAAATAAAACAAAATCTCTCATACTTGAAAGACCGAAAGTATAGTCACTTCTTCCGGCAAGCCAATCTAAAGATACTCTGCATCTATCAGCAATATCAATCAGTACATCTATTGTAGGATTATTTTTACCATTTTCGTAAGCAGACATTGACGGCTGAGGTATTCCTAAAAATTCTGCAAACTCCTTTTGTGTTTTTTTATTTACAGAACGAAGATATTTCAATCGTTCAGATACAGTTTTATTATTCATATTATAATCTCCTATATTTATTACATTCTATTATATCAAATCGTATACTAAAAATAAAGAGAAATTCTGATAAAAATTAGAAATACCTATTGACATCCAATATATAAATTATTATACTAATATATATCGCAAGTTCGAATAAATAAGATAGGAGGAAAAATATGAGAAAAATGTATGTTGATGCTGAAGAAGTCAGCAAAGATTGGGGAGTTTCAAAACCTAAGGCATACAAAATGATAAAAGAATTAAATGAGAGAATGTTAAAAGACAATCCAAACCTGATAGTGATTGCAGGCAAGGTTAATCGAAAATTTTATGAAGAAAACTGTTATGGACAAGCGAAAGAAGTGTAGGAGGTGATGATGTGTCAGCAAGCAAGGATAAAGAAAGAGGTACATGGAAAATTTATTTGAGATATGTTGATTGGCAAGGAGTAAAACAAATTCATACAAAACGTGGATTCACTACAAAGAGAGAGGCATTGGAATATGAAAGAGAGTTTTTAGCGAGTAAGTCAAGAGATTTGAATATGTTATTTGAATCTTTTGTTGAAGTCTATTTAAGTGATTTAAAGCCGAGGATTAAATACAACACTTATTTGACAAAGGTTCATATTATAGAAACGAAAATAATACCATATTTTGCTAAGAAATCTATAGCTGAAATAACAGCCCCGGATATTTTACAGTGGCAAAATGAATTGCTTAAAAAGTCAGATGGTGAGGGGAAACAATATTCTCAAACTTACTTAAGAACAATTCAGAATCAACTAAATGCAATTCTTAATCATGCCAATAAGTATTATGGCTTAACAAGTAATCCTGCTCATAAAACTACTAAGATGGGGAAATCAAAGGCACAGGAAATGTTGTTTTGGACTAAAGAGGAATATGAAAAATTCGTTGAAAGTGTTAAGAGCAAACCTGCCTCATACTATGCTTTTGAGATTCTTTATTGGTGTGGCATCAGAGAAGGTGAATTGCTTGCACTTACAAAAGATGATTTTGACCTTGAGAAGAAAACTCTAACTATTAGCAAATCATTTCAAAGGTTAAAAGGAAAAGATTATATTACAAGTCCAAAGACAGAAAAAAGTAATAGAACAATTCAATTACCACAATTTCTATGTGATGAAATTTCAGATTTCTTCGGAATGCATTATCATCTGGATTCAAAGGCGAGGATATTTAACTTTACAAAATCATATTTACATCATGAAATGGATAGAGGCTGTAAATTATCAGGAGTGAAAAGAATTAGAGTTCATGATTTAAGACATTCTCATGTTGCGTATCTGATAGAGCAAGGTTTTTCTCCTGTGGTGATTGCTGAAAGATTAGGTCATGAAAGTATCTCAATAACCTTAAATTACGCACATTTGTATCCATCCAAACAGTTGGAAATCATTAAAACGATAGAGAAAGAAAGGAATTAAGTTTAGCTAAGATGAGTAAGATATTTAAAAGAGAAAGTCTACAGAGAAAAGGTAGAAAACTGAAAGTCGATAACAACAGAAAAAGAAACATTATAGTGAATTTCAGAATGTCTCCGGAAGAAAAAAGTTTATTGGAAGAGAAAATAGCATTATCAGGATTAAACAAACAGGATTATATGATTCAAATGAGCATAAATCATAGAGTTGAGGTATTTGGAAATATAAGAGTGTTTGATGAACTGAAAATAAAACTAAATATGCTTGAAGAATATTTTAAAAATGTTAATTTGGACTGCGATATTGAGGAAAATAAACTTGAACTTCTGGCATATATTCTGGAAATGTTTGAAACGGTGAATAGAAATAAAAATGACTCTACCTACGGCAATAGATAGAGCCAAGAAGCAACCTGATAAGATTGCAACTCTTAAAAAGATTTTATCAGGTTGTACTTCTATCATCAACAAAAATATGGAGGTAAAAAATGATAAACAAAGGAAAATATATTAACAATATTCCGCAGGAGTTAAAAGAATGTAAACAATGGTTATGGTTTAAGATTTATCATAACAAAGACAAAAATGGGAATATAAAAACTGTAAAAATTCCAATCAGTCCAATCACTTGTGAATCAAATGAATGGAATATAAAAGAGAACTGGACAGATTTTGAAACTGCTTTAGAAGGCTTAGAAAAAAGTGGTTGTGATGGACTATCGTTTGTTTTAACTGAAGATGATCCTTATGTCTGCATTGATTTAGACAATGTAAAAGAAAATTTTGAAAACGTGAACGACATCGTGAGTGATTTTGCAGAAACTTATAAGGAAACATCTATATCGGAAAATGGATTGCATATCTTTGCAAAGGGGTCAATTCCAAAGAATGTAAATAATCAAATAGACCGCTTTGAAATGTATAAGTCAAATAAGTGCATTGCCATGACGGGTAATGTCATAGGAGATTGTAAAGAAATACAGGATAATTACTATAAGTTAAATATCTACTATAAAAAGTATGCCCTTAAAGAAACGATTAAAGAGCAAATTGAATACTATAAAAGCATAGATAGTGATGTTCCGGATATAGAAGGAATTTTAAAGGCAATTTATATGACTAATCGCAAAGGCAGAGAGCTTTTTAGAGGTAAATATTCCACAGGTGATTCAAGCAAAGACGATTTTCAATTGCTTCTTATTCTAAACAGCTTTACACATGGCAATGCAGATTTAATGCTTGAGATATTCTTAAAATCAGCCCTAAATCGAATGGGTGATATGAGTAAGAGAAGAACTGAGGCAGCATATATTAAATACTTAAACCAGAGCATTCAAAAGGCACAGGAAGTCGGCGGAACGAATTATTGGGATTATAACTATCATAGAAAAACAAGGGAGGTAGTTCGTTGAAAGCATATACGATAGATACTGAGTTTGATGCCTCTGATAAGTATATTGTGGACAACATCATTGCAAGAAAAAGTATTACTTTGATAGTAGCCTCACCTAAAAAAGGTAAGACAGCATTAGGACTAAATCTTGGTATATGTATCAACGAAGGAATTGATTTTCTTGAAAATAAAGTTAATAAAACAAAGGTTGTTTACTATTGCAATGAACTATCCGGAAGGCTAATTCAAGAAAGAATTAAAAGATTGGAGCTTCCTTGTTCAAGTACTATGAAATTTTATGAGGGAACAAGTTATGTGGATTTTGATGACTTTGAAAGAATTGTTAAAGCAGATACAGATTTAGGTTATGAAGTATTTATTGTAGACACCTTTTCTAAAATCAAATACGACAGAAAGTATAATGCTAATGACTACAATGACACCTATGAAGTGATGGCAAAATACTACGATTTGATAGATAAGTATGGATGCACATTTATTATGATGTACCATACAAAAAAGGACTCGTCAGTGAAAAGTGTAAGCGAAAAAGTCATAGGTTCACAGGCATTATCCGGTTCAGTTGACACCATAATAGCTATTGATAAAGCGTCAGAATTTGATACAGAATTTAACTTAGATGTAACCAGTAGACTTTTTGAGTCAAAGGTATATCAGGTTAAAATCCATCCGTCAAAGAAGATATTAGAGCTTGATAAAATTGATCCGATTGAAATGCTTGAACCGTCAATTCAAAGACTTGTACAAGTAATGCCGAGATTAAAAGAAATAGAGGGAACAATCGTAGATATTTGTTCCAAAATCAATTTAGAAATTGAAAGCCCTCAGCAGTTTGGAAAGACATTAAATCGTAATAAAGATATTCTCAGGAAAAATGGAATAAGCATTTCCATGAAGCGAGGGAAAAACAACAATAACTATCAAGTTAAATATAATTCAGAGGATGTGATTTATTAAAATGCCGTTCAAACCGTTCGTACCGTTTGATGTTTCATGTGTAAGGGAATGTCGTGCGGTATGAACGGTGCAAACGGTAATTGAAGAATCTACATCCATTTTTTCTGTGCAAGTTAAAGATGGATTTATAAAAATCATGAATTATAGGTAGATAGGAACCCTAAGACCCCGAAAAAGAAAGGAGAGATGAAAAATGTCAAAGACAGTTAATCGTAAAAATAATTGTACCGTTCACTTTATGGTGAATGAAGAAGATATAAATGAGCTTAACCGAAGATTTGCATTGACCAATTTTAAGAGCAAGAGAGAGTTTTACCGAGACAGTATTTTTAAAAATAGAATCATTAGTATTGATTTATCCGGTGAGTTTCGAAAAGAACTGAGAGAGCTTTCTACCCTTATCAGTCGTAATTCGGCGAACTTAAATCATATAGCAAAAGCGGTAAACAGCTCAGGGATTATTTACAAAGATGATATTGAAAGCATCAAAAAAGCTTTGCAAGGTGAACTTCTTTTCTTATCAGAATTTAGAGAAAAAATTTCCGACTATATTATCAATGAGGTTGTAGGATAATGGCTGTTACGAAGATACATCCGATTAAAACAACGCTTAAAAAGGCGATAGATTACATCTGTAACGGAGATAAAACCGATGATGAAATCTATGTTACCACATATCTTTGTAGCAGAGAAAATACTCACAAAGAATTTGAGCTTACCAAGAAACAGTTTAACTCAAGAACCAAAACTTTAGCTCATCATTTAATTCAATCCTTTGTGCCGGAAGAAGTCAGTTTTGAAGAAGCTCATCAAGTGGGAATCGAACTCTGCGAAAAGATTTTAGAGGGAAAATATGAATATGTCTTAGCAACGCATATCGACAAAGACCATATTCATAATCATATCATTTTTAATTCCATTGATGTTGATGAGGGCAAAGTTTACCATTCCTACTATGGTTCTTATATGAACATCAGAAATCAAAGCGATAGACTTTGCAAGGGACATAATTTATCGGTAATAGATGTTGAAACGCAAAAGGAAATCAATGAAATCAAGAGAAGAAAGTTTGTGAATTGGTATGACTGGAATGAAGATAAAAAAGGAAGCAGCTATAAGTCAAAACTTCAGTTTGATATAGATAGAACTATAAAGCAGTCAATTAACTGGCAGGACTTTTTATCTAAAATGGAAAGCTACGGTTATGAAATAAAATATGGAAAGCATATAGCTTTTAGAGGTAAAAATCAGCAGAGATTTACCAGAGCAAAGACCATTGGAGCTAACTACAATGAAGAACGAATTAAGAACAGAATCCTGAATAAAGATAAAGAACTTGGAAATATCATTGATATTAAGAACAGCGAAAAAGCAAAGTCAAGCAAAGGATATGAAAATTGGGCAACAAAACATAATCTTAAAACGGCTGCTTCTACGCTTGTTGAAATCAGGAATAAAGGATTTAATTCAATGGAAGAATTAGAACGTGGTATCAGCCGAATTTCCATTGCAAAGAAGGACTTGAAGCGAGAATTTGATAAGCTGTTATTGGAGCAAAAAAGGATAAAGGAAGTAGTAAAACATATTCAAATATGTATAAGTAAAAGAGAGCATTATGAGGGTTATCACAAAAATCCGAACGATAAAATTTATATGATGATGAATCGAAAAGATGTAGAAGCCTATCAGAAGTCTTATGAGGAAATAGATATTTTTCTTAAGCAATTCCCGCACTTGAGACATGTTGTAGTAGGAGAGTTAAAGACAAAATCAAGTAAAAATCTTTTCAAGAAATTAAATGAGTATTCTAAAGAAATACAAGCTAAACAAGAGGAGATAATCAAGAAACATAATTCATTAGCAGCACAGCATAAGGGATTGGAACATCTTAAAGTTAATATGAATGAGTATCTAGGTAGGAATAAAACTGAAAAGAAAAAGGAATCAGTTATTGGTGCAATTAAGAAACATCGGAGTGAAGAAAGAGAAATTTCTAAAGAAAAGAATAAAATATCGAAAGAAGCTGAAAGATAATTTTATGGTCGGTGTGGTTTTAGGACTGCACCGATTAGTCTTTGTGTCATTGTGTTTGAGAAAACGGAATATAATACTGTTATAAGTTTGATTTATATGGTATAATAGAAATGATATGATATTAAGACGGATAGGACTGGAGGATAATCATGTCAAAACTTAGCTATAAAAAATTATTCAAAAGATTGATAGATATAGAAATGAAGAATACAGAGCTTATGGATAAAGCTAAAGTGAGTAGAAGTACATTTTACAAGATAAAAAATGGTGAAAATGTAACCACTGATGTATTACTTAGAATATGTAATGTATTGGAATGTGATATTTCAGAGATTGTAGAATGTGTTAATGATTCTTCGGAGGTAATATAAGATGAATTTAGTTAGCTTGTTTTCGGGAGCTGGTGGATTAGATTTAGGTTTTGAAAGAGCTGGATTTAATGTGGTTGCGGCAAACGAATATGATAAAACGATATGGGAAACATATGAAAAAAATCATAAAACTAAACTTATAAAAGGAGATATTTGTAGAATTCCTTCAGATATGTTCCCTGACTGTGATGGAATTATAGGAGGACCGCCATGTCAATCATGGAGTGAAGCAGGTTCTTTAAAGGGGATCAATGACCCGCGAGGGCAATTATTTTATCAGTATATACGTATTTTGAAGGATAAAAACCCTAAGTTTTTCCTTGCCGAAAATGTTAAGGGGATGATGGCAAGACGACATAATGATGCCGTTGAGAATATAGTTTCTCAATTTGAAGAAGCTGGTTATGATGTCTTTATTCACTTGTTAAATGCAAGTGACTATGGTGTTCCACAAGATAGAAAAAGAGTTTTTTATGTAGGATTTAGGAAAGATTTGAAGGTTAAATTTGAACCACCCAAACCATATAAAAACAAATTAACTTTTAAAGATGCTATTTTGGACTTGAAAGATTCTGCAATACCGGCATTAGAGAAAAATAAAACTAATGGTAATAATTGCAAAGTTATGAATCATGAATACTTTGTCGGTGCGTACTCACCTATTTTTATGAGTAGAAATAGAGTTAGACGATGGGATGAGCAGGCATTTACAGTTCAAGCTTCAGGAAGACAATGTCAGCTACATCCACAAGCACCAGTGATGCCTAAAGTAGAAAAAAATAAAAATATATTCGAACCTGGTAAGGAAGCACTATACAGAAGATTAACAGTGAGAGAGTGTGCAAGAATACAAGGGTTTCCAGATGATTTTAAATTCTATTATACGAATTTAAATGATGCCTATAAAATGATTGGTAATGCTGTGCCAGTAAATCTTGCATTTGAAATGGCTAAAGCAATTTCATCTGCTTTAGATAATTCAAGTGTAAATAGTAATCTATTAAAAACTGGTACAGATAATTAATTGGAGGTTAGTCATGAGCAATAAAAGTAATAATCAAGGAAGAGCATATGAGTTCTCCTATTTAATTACATTATTTGAAGAAATATCTAAAACAAGACCAGCAAAGATAGAAGAAAACAGTAGTTACTTTGCAGCAGAAAGAGCATGGAATACTTTAACTGACTCTGAAAAGACAATATATAAAGTTAGTGCCTTGGCAGGAGTCAACACTATATTTGACCTTGAACCTTTGATTTTAGATGATGGAGACGATGAGCTTGAACTAAAAATTCAATCGGATGATAAAGGTAAGGAAGGCGATGTAAGAGATGTCTTGATTATTAGACGAGGGATTGAATGGGAAATAGGTTTAAGTGTTAAGCATAATCATTTTGCTGTTAAGCATAGTAGGCTGTCAAAGAACTTAGATTTTGGTAGAAAATGGTATGGGGTAGATTGCTCCGAACAATATTGGGAAGAGATTAAACCTATATTTGAATATCTTGATGTTGAGAAACAAAAGGACTCTAAGTGGAGTGATTTACCTAATAAAGAAGATGATGTATATGTTCCACTGTTAAATGCATTTAAAGGGGAATTAGAGAGACAAAATTGCTTGTTTGGTAAAGATATTCCTAGACTTATGGTGGAGTATTTACTTGGAGAATTTGATTTTTATAAAGTTATTGGAATTGATAGCAAACGAATAACTCAAATTCAAAGTTATAATTTAAGAGGCACTTTAAATAAGCAAGGGAATAAGAAAAAGAGAAGCATTGAATTACCAATATCAACACTTCCAACACGAATTGTAAGTTTAGATTATAAACCAAGCAGTAAAAATACTTTGGAATTATATCTTGATGGCGGTTGGCAATTCAGCTTTAGAATTCACAATGCATCTACAAAGGTCGAACCTAGCCTGAAGTTTGATATACAAATAATAGGTATGCCAACAACTATCATTTCGATAGATTGCAGATGGAAATAGGAATGGAGGATCTGATAGCTTTATCAGATAGTATATTTATGGAAAATAATGGATTTAGCATAAAATTTGATAGGAACACAATAGACCACTTAGGAATTAAATTGTATAGTACATTTCCTCCTGTTATCGCAGAATTGATCTCAAACTCTTATGATGCGGATGCTGAAAATGTTGAAATAAGAATCAATTATGACAAAAAAATAGTTACTGTAATTGATAACGGAACGGGTATGACTCATGATGAATTGAATCAAAATTTTTTGGTGATTGGCAGAAATAGAAGAAAAGCGGAAGGGACAGGTCTATCAAAAGGGAAAAATAGAAAAGTAACAGGAAAAAAAGGATTAGGCAAATTAGCAGTATTTGGAATTGCAAATACTATAGAAGTTACTTCTATTAAGGATGGAGTGAAAAATGCATTCAGTATAAATTATGATGATATGAAAGCTGAAACTGATACAGAATATAGACCTAATAGTATTTGTGAAAATGAGCATACAAACGAAAAATCTGGAACAGTTGTCAATATTAAAGAAATTAAGCAAAAAAGCATAATGAGTATTGATGATCTAGCGTATAACTTGTCTAGACGATTTTCATTTTACGATTCTGATTTTGAAGTTAAAATTATTGATGAAAACTCGTCAAATGAGCAACCAATTTCTAAATCCATCTATTTTGACAGATTGGACAAGGAATTTGAATGGTCATTTCCAGAAGATTTTGTTGATGAACTTGATAGTATTGAAGAGTTTAGGAGATTGAATGAAAATTTAGTTACTGGAAAGATTTATACTAAATCAACACCATTAAGAAAAAAAGATAGTGGATTTTTACTATATGTCAGAAGCAAATTGGCTTCAGAAAATGTATTCTTTGATGATAGAGCCAATGATAGGTTTAATAGTTATGTGACAGGATTTTTTAATATTGATTTTATAGATGATTCGGATGAAGCAGATTATATATCGACAGCTAGGCAATCTATTTTGTGGGAAGAAAATGATAATACCGTTCAACTAAAACATGATTTGAATAAATTAGTTTCAAAAGTATCTGCTATGTGGAGGAATAGTAGAAAAAAGAAAAAAGAGGAACAGTTGCAGCTTCCTGAAGATTTTTACGAAGGGATGACTAAACTTGAAATATCTAGCATAAATAAGGTGAAAGATACCATGCTTGCCAATTCCATAGAGACAGACAATATTGAATCTTTAAAAAGAATATTAGATAGCATGAAGACTCTGTATAAATTTGAAAGTTTTCAAAACTATATAGCTGAGTTAGATGATGAAGATTTGACTGTCGATAAAGTTGAAAAAATAACTGCAGATTGGGAATATATAGAATCAAAAGAATTGGCTAAAATATCAATAGGGCGTATTAAGGCAATTGAGCAATTTGAAAGATATGTAAAAAATGATGCTAGTGAAACAAAGGTTATTCAACCGTTTTTAGAAAAATTCCCTTGGATATTAGATCCAAGAATAACTACATTTGAAAGAGAATTAACATTTAAGAGAATACTAAAAGAAAATTTTCCTGATAATGAATTAGAAGAGAGAAATAGGAGATTAGATTTTCTTTGCAATTTAGTAAATGGTGAATTAATAATAATTGAATTGAAGAGACCGAGAATCAAAATTTCACTAAAAGAAATCAGACAGGCTAGGGAGTACGAAAGATTTTTGTTAAAAAATCATAAAGAAAGCATTGCTAATGGTGTGAAAACATTCTTAATATCAGATAGTTTTGAGATGGATGAAGAAACAAAAGACTTCTATTCATCTTTGGAAGATACAAATAAGTTGTGTATTAAGTCGTATTCAGACTTATTGCAACAGGCAAAGCAGTATAATAAAGATTATATTGCGAAGTATCAAGAAATAGAGAGTATTTATAATCCCAGTGAGACTACAGAAAAATAATATAAATTGAAGGGAGGTGCGGTTATGTTAAATATTCTGGATTTATTTTCAGGAGCTGGCGGATTAACCGAAGGCTTTAGATATAAGGATTATTATGATTTTATTTGTCATGTTGAGATGGACAAAGATGCCTGCTCTTCACTAGAGTTAAGAAATGTATACTATTATTTAAAAAATGAAAATAACCTCTCTCCTTATTTTGAGTATTTACAAGGCGATATTTCAAGAGATGATTTATGCTCCTTAGTACCGAGTGATGTGACTAAGAATATTTTAAATGAAGAAATCAGCAAAGACACTATACCCTCAATATTTGAATATATAGACGAACGATTGGGGGATAAAGAATTAGATGGAATCATAGGCGGACCACCTTGTCAGGCGTATTCTACTATTGGTAGAGCAAACAATAAGGCTAAGAAGTCAACAGATAAAAGAATTTACTTATATAAACATTATTTAGATTTTTTAGATAGATATAATCCTAAATTCTTTGTATTTGAGAATGTTAAAGGATTGCTCTCATTTAAGGATTTATCTGGTGACTTATTGCTACCTAAAATAATTGGAGAGTTTAATGAACTTGGATATGTGGTCAACTATAAAATAGTGGATGCTAGTGATTTTGGGGTGTCGCAAAAGAGGGAGAGGCTAATCCTTGTAGGTTATAGAAAAGATTTGGTGTTAAAAAAGTCTTTCTTTGACTACTTGTATGAGTATGTAGAGAATGCTCCGAAATTAAAAGAGTTATTTAACGATCTACCAAGTATAAAAGCAGGAAAAGATGCTAATAAATATCGTTGTGAATGTTCAAGTAGTTTTGTTGAAAAATATATTCGTAACAAAGAAGATATTTTGACTCAGCATATTGCAAGACCTCATAATGAGAATGACTTGAAGATATATAAGTTAGTATTAAAAGCTAGAAAAAAAGGGTGTAATTTAAAATATACTGATATACCAATAGATCTTCAAACACATTCTAATATAACTTCTTTTTTAGACAGATATAAAGCATTAGATTATGATTCCATAAGTCATACGATTGTCGCCCATATATCAAAGGATGGACATTATTATATCCATCCAGATTTAAGACAAAATCGTTCTATTACAGTGCGAGAAGCAGCAAGAATACAAGGATTTCCAGATGATTTTTATTTTGAACATTCACGAACAGCCGCATTTAAGCAAATAGGTAATGCAGTTCCTCCTATATTATCTCTTAAAATAGCATCAGCAATGTTGGAATTTTTAAAAAAGGATAATATGGATGAGTTCGATTATTAAATATAATGTTAAGGGAGAATAGATGGTTTTATTTGAAGAAATATGTAAATCAGGAGTAGATTTAGTTATAGATGAAGTTTATGAAGGTGGGAATAACGGTAATATATCAGATGAGGTATTAACTAAGTTAATGAATGTACAAAATTCTGGAGGTTTTAGATTTAAAAATGTATTAAACTCAAAAGATAAAGCTTATATAGTTTTATATACATCCAATGAAGATATAGATTGGCCGGACACATTAGAACAGGAAATGGGTAAATTTAAATATTATGGTGATAATAAAAGTCCTGGATATAAGGTTGATTCTAAAAAGGGTAATTTAATATTAGAGAATATATTTAATGAAAAAGATCGTAACAAAATTCCACCAATTTTTATCTTTATGAAAAAACCTACTATAACTAGTAATAGAAGTGTTAAATTTTTAGGTTTAGCTGTTCCAGAAGACTATCATCTTGGCAGAGATAATTCTCTCAAAGCTATTTGGAGGACTTCTAATGGAGAGCGATTTATAAATTATGAAGCTCATTTTACAATTTTAAACACCAAATCTATAAGTAAAGAATGGCTTAATTGTTTAGTAGATGGAGATTATTTAAATAAGGAATATGCTCCTAAAGCTTGGATTAAGTATGTTAAGGAAGGATTAACAGAAGATATTATTTTAAGAGCACCGAAAACAAAAGAATATAGAACAAAGATTGAACAACTTCCGTCAACAGATGAAGAGTTAAAAAGATTAGAGATCATATATCAATACTATAAAAATGAGCCTTATAAATTCGAGTTTTTTGCGGCTAAGTTAGTTGGATTAATGGATAATCATTTTTTGAATTTCAATATTACAAGGGCGGTGAGAGATGGAGGGATAGATGCTATAGGTGAATATAAATTAGGACATAAAAATAATTCTATAAAGTTACGATGTGCATTGGAAGCAAAGTGTTATCAAAGAGACAATTCTAATGGTGTAAAATTATTATCCAGACTAGTATCTAGATTAAAATATCGAGATTTTGGCATTTTTGTTACGACATCGTATGTTTCTGAACAAGCGTATAAAGAATTGTTGGAAGATGGTCATCCTGTAATTATTATTTCTGGTAGAGATATTGTCGAAATATTAAATGAAAATCATATAAATACTACAGAATTAATACTTAATTTTATGAACACAATTGATTATTTATAATCATAAGATAGCTGATTTATTAGAGTTAAGTTATATACAAAATATTTATGTATTAAAACATAAAAAGTAAGTTTTATAAAAGTTAATATGCTTGTGCTTGCAATATGCTTGCAAAAAAACGGATAAACAGAAATAAAACGGATAATAAGGCTAAAGCTGATAACAAAAACATTGATTTTATGCCATTTATACAAAATAATATCAATGGACATATCGAGTGGGAATAACACTTATAGCAAAAGGCTGTTTTCATCAGGAAACAGCCTTTCCTTTTCAAAGCTAACATCATTAGACAAGTTTTGAAATTCAAACAAAAAAGATTGTTTTCTTACTGAAAACAATCTTTTCCTTTATTAATCTAATTTATACCGCACTTTCTCAATAAAGCGATTAGCGCATAGTTACAAATTCTTCTGAACCTGTTGGGTGGATTGCTACTGTGTTATCGAAATCTGCTTTAGTTGCGCCCATTTTAATTGCAACGGCAAAACCTTGGATCATTTCATCAACACCAAAGCCAATACCATGTAAACCAACGATTTTTTCTTCCTTACCGACACAAATAAGTTTTATGCGGCAAGGTTGGCGATGTGAGGTTACCGCACTATACATTGGGGTAAAAGAAGAAGTATAAACTTTCACATTTTCTGCACCGTATTGTTCAATTGCTTTAGGCTCAGTCAAGCCGACAGTTCCTATGGTTGGGTGACTAAATACGACCGTTGGAACTAAGTTGTAATCTAAATGTTCATTTGGCTTGTTATTAAATAAACGCTCAGATAAACGACGCCCTGCTGCAACAGCCACTGGAGTTAGCTCAATTCCCCCCTCGATAATATCACCAACAGCATAAATGCCTTCAACATTTGTATTTTGATATTTATCTACCTTAATAAACCCACGTTCGTTAGTTACAACACCTGTTGAGGCTAGATTAATAACATCAGTAGCTGGCTCACGCCCAATTGCCCAAATTAAGCAATCCACATTTTGCGTTCTACCATCTTCTAATTTAATCGTTAATGAATTATCTGCATTTTTGACAATTTCTTGTGGAATAGCCTGTTTGTGCAATTGAATACCGTCTTGTTCCATTACCTCAACAAGCGTATCAATGATCAACGGATCAAAGCTGCGAATTGGGGTTTGTTGACGAACGAATAAATGGGTTTCTGCACCTAAACTATTCACTACACCAGCAAGTTCAACCGCAATATAGCCGGCTCCAACGACAGCAATGCGTTTCGGTAACTCCGTTAAAGCAAATACACCGTCAGAATCGATGCCATATTCTGCACCTGGAATAGTTGGACGACTTGGGCGACCACCAGTCGCAATTAAAATATGATCAGCGCTAACCTGCTCTTTTTTGCCATCTGCATAACTTACTTCAATAGTTTTAGCATCAACAAATTTAGCAAAGCCATTCAATACATCAACGTTATTTCTTGCTAGCACATTATTGTATGAAGTATGAATACGACCAATATACGCTTGGCGATTTTCTACTAATTTTGCGAAATTAAAATTATTTAAAGTGACATCAAAGCCGTAATCAGGTGCATATTTTGTAATAGCCTCAGCCACTTGCGCACCATAAAACATGACTTTTTTCGGCACACAACCAACATTTACACAAGTTCCACCTAAATGTTTTGCTTCAATAATTGCACATTTTTTTCCATAACTTGCTGCTCGATTAATTGACGCAATACCGCCACTACCACCACCGATAGCAATATAATCATAATGTTTTGTCATTTTTATCTCCTGTTTAAATTTGTCTATTCTGTTAATTTTTCATGTATAAAAAATGTGGCTAAATAAATTTAACCTATCATTTTTATTCAGGTGTGATCCATTTTACAGACCAACTGCCCGTTCCCTCAGGCACTAAAGTGCGGGTCAAATAAGGCAAGATTTTTTTCATTTGTTCTTCTAATGTCCAAGGCGGATTAATTACAATCATCCCACTCGCAGTCATCCCTCGTTGTTCTGAGTCTGGGCGTACAGCAAGTTCAATTTGCAAAATTTTACGAATCCCCGTATTTTCCAAACCTTTAATAATTCGCTTGGTTTGTTGGCGCAAAACAACAGGATACCAAATGGCATAAATTCCCGTAGCAAAACGCTTATAACCTTCTTCAATTGCCTTAACCACAAGATCATAATCTTCTTTTAGTTCATAAGGCGGATCAATTAGCACTAAACCACGGCGCTCTTTCGGTGGCAATGTCGCTTTTAATTGCTGAAAACCGTTATCTCGCTTAGTGCTAATATTCGTAAACTCTTTAAATGTATTGCGCAATAAAGGATAGTCAGCTGGGTGAAGCTCTGTTAATAATGCACGATCTTGTGGGCGCAAAAGTTGTGCAGCAATGAAAGGCGAGCCAGCGTAATAACGTAATTCTTTACCACCATAATTCAATTTTTTTACCAAAGAAACGTAGCGTTGAACTTCTTCTGGTAGATCTTCCTTATCCCAAAGTCGAGCAATTCCTTCTTGGTATTCCGCTGTTTTTTCAGCTTCCTCGCTAAATAGGCGGTAGCGCCCTACACCTGAATGTGTATCTAAATAATAAAAGCCTTTTTCTTTGAGTTGTAAGTTTTCAATAATCAGCATTTGTACAATATGTTTCAAAACATCTGCATGATTACCTGCATGAAAACTATGGCGATAACTTAGCATAAACTTAACCTTATAAAATAACGAAAAAATAGACCGCACTTTTAACAAGTGCGGTTGGTTTTAGAAAATTTCTTCTTGTTCAGAATTTGGTTTATCTGTTTCGTTTGGAAGATAGAAACCACGGTCTTGTGGAACAAATGCTCTTTTAGGCTCTGTACCTTTAATAAAGTATTCTGATCTTCCTCCTTCAGTTGCTAATAAGCCAGATCTCACATCAATACTTTTTTCCAAGATATTAGGTGGCAAAGCTAGCTTTCTTTCGGGAATGTCATTTAAACTAAATTTCATATAAGAAATCCATGCTGGCATAGCTGTTGCTGCCCCTGTTTCTCCACGACCTAAATTTCGTTTATTATCATCAAACCCAACATATACTGCTGTAGTTAAATTCGCACCAAATCCAGCATACCAAGCGACTTTAGAGTTGTTGGTGGTCCCTGTTTTCCCTCCAATATCTCGACGTTTAAATTGACTCGCCATACGCCAACTAGTGCCTCTCCAATCCAGTCCTTGCTCACCAAATACTGCGCTGGTTAAGGCACTACGAATAAGGAAAGCCAACTCACCACTGATCACTCGAGGTGCATATTGCTCCGTTGAGTTTTCAGTTTTTGCCTCCGCCATAAAATCGACCGCACTTTCATCTAATTTTTGGTTATTAGCATTTAGCTCTGGCACATCAGCTATTTCAGATTCCTCTTCAAGCCCTATATCTAAGGCATTCGCATTATCTGAAATAGATGTATTTTCTTTAAAACCGTCTAATTTCTCCGTTTCACCATAAATGACGGGAATATTATGGCAAGTAATACAAGCGATTTTCGGGTTAGCGATAAACAAGTCATTACCTGCATTATCTTGAATTTTTTCAATTAAATATGGATCAACTAAAAACCCGCCATTATCAAATACTGCATAGGCTCTTGCCATTTCTAATGGGGTAAAAGATGCTGCCCCTAAAGCCAATGCCTCACTCGCAAAAATATTCTCTGGTTTAAAACCAAAGCGTTGTAAAAACTCCGCACTAAAATCTACACCAGCCATTTGGATAGCACGAATAGCAATCATATTTTTTGATAAGCCCAGACCTACACGCAAGCGAGTTGGTCCATCATAACGATTTGGCGAGTTTTTTGGCGTCCAAGGCTTCTGTCCGGGCTTTTGAATAACAATTTCTGAATCCAGTAAAACGCTAGATAAAGTGAGCCCTTTCTCCAATGCCGCCGCATAAATGAAAGGCTTAATCGATGAACCCACTTGCACCAAAGATTGTGTCGCTCGATTAAATTTACTTTGCTCAAAGCTAAAACCACCAACCAAGGCTTCAATAGCACCATTATCACTGTTAAGAGACACTAAAGCCGAATTAACTTCTGGTATTTGCCCTAACACCCATTCATTATTACGCTGTCTTATCCAAATTTGATCGCCCGCTTTAGGTGTCTTTTTACCCGCCCAGCGCATTGCATTATGCGATAAAGCAATCTTGTCGCCATTTGCTAACAACAAGTTAGCCCCCGTTTTACTTACAGATAAAACAGCTGCTGGAATAAATGGATGAGAGTTTGGTAAAGATTTTAGATGGTCAATAATCACATCATTTTCCCAAGCTTTTTCATTTTTCTTCCATAACAGCGTTGCTCCACGATAACCATGGCGCATATCATAAGCAATCAGGTTATCACGCAACGCTTTTTGCGCTTGTTCTTGATCTTTAGATAAAATAGTTGTGAATACTTTGTAACCTTTGGTATAAGCCTGTTCCTCGCCAAAACGTTTTACCATTTCTTGACGTACCATTTCACTCACATAATCTGCGCGAAACTCTAGTTGAGCACCATGATAAGAAGCAACAATTGGCTCTTTTATGGTCAAATCATATTCATCTTTTGAAATATAATTCATTTCAAGCATACGCCCTAAAACCACATTGCGCCTATCTTGTGCTCGTTTTAATGAACTAATTGGGTTCATCGTTGAAGGCGCTTTAGGTAAGCCCGCAATAACCGCCATTTCAGACAAGGTTAATTGAGATAACTCTTTGCCAAAATAAGTTTTTGCCGCAGCCGCAACCCCATAAGCTCTATATCCCAAATAAATTTTGTTTAAATAAAGCTCTAAAATCTCATCTTTTGTTAAGGTATTCTCAATTTCAATGGCTAAAATCACCTCTTTAATTTTACGCATCAGATTTTTTTCGGGCGTTAAGAAAAAGTTACGTGCCAATTGTTGAGTGATCGTACTTGCGCCTTGAGATGCACCGCCTTTACTAATTGCCACACTTACTGCACGAGCAATACCAATAGGGTCAATCCCATGATGCTCATAAAAACGACTATCTTCTGTGGCTAATACTGCCTCAATTAATTTTGGCGGAATATCTTTCAATTTAACGGGAATACGGCGTTGCTCCCCCACTTCACCAATTAATTTTCCATCCGCAGTATAAATTTGCATTGGTTGCTGTAACTCAACGGTTTTTAAGCCATCGACACCAGGTAGATCTTTTTTGATCTGAATATAAAAAATACCTACGACAACACAACCTAAAATAATTAAGGTTAGTAAGGTACTAAATATTAATTTTGCGATCCTCATCGTAAAATTCTCTCTTATTTAATGTTTTTGAAAAAAATCTCTCGATAATCAGTGCCATAAGTATAAAGGATTTGGCCAATAAAGCTAAGTTTTAAAATGTAAATTTTATTAAAGAGAGTACAAAATGGGATTACGCCGAAAAGTAAAAACGACCTTACAAATAGGCACTTACCGCCAAGGTGAAAAATGGCAATTTCTTTGGTTCGATGAGCAAAAACAACCGCACTTTACCATTAAAAATACCAATATTCCTTTTAACCAATCAGACTTACCACAGCAATCATCAAAAAGTGGTATGCATAAATGGATTACCTGTTTACCCAATCAATATGTATGGAGCAAAACAATCGCATTAACACAAAAACTAAATGAGCAAGAGTGTCAACAACAATGTCATTTAATTATCGAAAATGAATTACCAACAGAGTTTGATGACATTTGGTATGACTATCAATATAGTGAGTCTGCACAAGGCTCTAAGCTAAGCATTTATGTTGTTAAACAGCAAATGGCTAAAGACTATGTTACCCAATTTTCCCCTCTCAAAATTACGATCTTAGATTGTTTAACGAACAGCCTTCTACGAGCATTCCGCTATTTCCACAATAAACAGGAAAAAATGGAAACATTATATTTATATCAAGATAGTAACGGCAGTATCGCAATACAGGAAAATGGACAACAAACGCTCATTTTACAAAAAACAGATAAAAATCTTACCGCACTTTATCAACAATTCTGCCACCGATTTAATTGCCAACCGCAACAGGTTTACTGTTATTGTGAAGGCAATAACACACAATATACAAATAATGAATGGAATATCATTAAAACCGAACTACCTTTTATCGCTTTGGGAAATGCACTTTGGGGAGAGTGTGATAACCAAGGAACAGAAGTAAAGGAGCAATAAATGCGTCATCTTGCGATTAATTTGTTACCTTGGCGACAAGAAATCTATCAACAACAAATAAAATCCTTTATCTATAAAGCCATTCTTAGCCTAACGTTTTGCATAGGCAGCATTGCTTTTATACTATTTTTGACTCAACAAATTGAAAGCGAAATAGCTCACAAAAGAGAACAAATACAACAAATTGATCATCAACTTGTAGAAGTAAAGCAACAAACAAGTGCATTACAAAAAAATTATAGTGCGGAATTACAAACCTTAAAGAAAATACCAACGGAACAATTTTTATCCATATTAACCGTAGTTTCTCAACTTCCCTTACGACATGGAGAACTAAAGGATCTCTCCTTAGATTTTGACAAGCTAATTCTACAAGGAGAAACCGAGCAACATCATGAATTTGAACAATTGCAACAATTCTTAAAACAGCAAAAATTATTTTCCAATGTAAAACTACTTACCTTTAAAGAACAGCAGATTGATAAAAAAAGAGCGGTTATTTTTGCGCTTGAATTGAGTTTAAATAAGTTAAAGGAATAAATTATGTCTTTACATCATTCTGAGAATATATTTGTGAAATGGGTAAAATTATCCTCATTAAAGCAAGCATTAGTGTTCTTCTTAATTGGCTTCACTAGCGCTTTCTATCCTTTATTAAGCTATTTTCAACAACAGGAATTAGTATCTCAATTACAAATTGAAATGGATGAAAAAAACAGCCAACTTTCACATCAAAAACAAATATTGATGAGCTTAAATCAACGTTATCAACAAAATAATATTGCTTTTAGTGATCCTCTTTCTCAAATCAATCAGAAGTTACAACAATTGAATAATGGGAAATTATTTTTTGAACAATCGCATTGGCAAATAGGAAATCAACCTATTTTGACTTTCCAAGTTAAAGGATATTTTGCCGATTTATCGCAATTTTTAACCGCTCTTTTACCGCAAGTTCCGCTTAGTGTAATTTCTTTGCAAATTACTCAAAGTGAAAGTGAGGATTTTTCCATTGACGCTGATATATCTTTACAACTTTAATTATTGGGAACGCCTATGCTAGCTAAAAATATTTTATATTTCTTCTTATTCTTTACAGCAATAAATACCGAATTATCTGCTCGAGATCCTTTTGACAAAGGGCAAAGGGAAATCACAGAGGATATAGATATGCCAGTGATAGAAGAGGAAACTTTTCCTAGCTCTACAAAAAAATCAAATTTAATCACGGCATCAATCAAATTACACTACGCCAAAGCCGCTGATGTGATGAAGTCTTTAACCTCAGGGCAAGGCTCATTACTGTCGCCAAACGGGACAATCAGTTTTGATGAACGAAGTAACTTGCTTTTAATTCAAGATGAGCCTAAATCAATCGAAGCTTTAAAAAAATTAATTAAAGAAATGGATCAACCCATTGAGCAAATCGCTATCGAAGCAAGAATTGTGACAATTTCGGATGAAAATTTAAAAGAATTAGGTGTTCGTTGGGGAATTTTTGAGCCTACAAATACAGCCCATCACATCTCTGGAAGTTTAGCGGCAAATGGTTTTCAGAATTTAGCTGAACAACTTAACGTCAATTTTGCAACTGCATCCATGCCTGCAGGTTCGATTGCCTTACAAATTGCCAAAATTAACGATCGACTTTTAGACCTAGAACTAACCGCACTTGAGAGAGAAAATAATGTAGAAATTATTGCTAGCCCACGTTTACTTACCACAAACAAGAAAAGTGCCAGCATTAAACAGGGAACTGAAATTCCTTATGTGATTACAGGTAAAAAATTTGATGAGCAATCAGTAGAGTTTAGAGAGGCAGTTTTGGGATTGGAAGTAACGCCACATATTTCAAAAGGAAATAGTATCTTATTAGATTTAGTGGTAAGCCAGAATTCCCCTGGAAGTCGAATTACCTATGGACAGAATGAAATGGTATCCATTGATAAACAAGAGATTAATACTCAAGTTTTCGCTCAAGATGGTGAAACTATCGTATTAGGTGGTGTGTTTCACGATACAATCACGAAAGGCGTTGATAAAGTTCCCTTGCTAGGAGATATTCCTGTTTTGAAAAGGCTCTTTAGCCGTGAAAGTGAAAGACATCAAAAACGTGAGTTAGTGATTTTTGTTACACCGAGAATTATTCGTGCTGGTCAAAATCATGATGTTATAAAGCCATTAAAATAGTATTAAAATGAACCGCACTTAACGAAATGACAAAATAAATGCCCCTTTTAGGTTGAAAAAAGGGGGCATTTATTGAGATAATCTCAATTATTTTTGGGTGATCTTTTACGACCTCTTTATTTTAGGTCGTTTGTTTTTTTATAAGATCAATTTTTTAATTTTATTTTGAAGAAGAATTACAAATGGCAGAAAAACGTAATATTTTTTTAGTGGGTCCTATGGGGGCAGGCAAAAGTACAATAGGTCGTCAGTTAGCACAAATGTTAGGCATGGAGTTTATTGATACAGATGCTGAAATTGAACAACGTGCAGGCGCAGATATTAGTTGGATTTTTGATGTTGAAGGTGAAGATGGCTTTCGTAAACGTGAAGAGCGCATCATTAATGAATTAACTCAAAAGCAAGGTATTGTACTTTCTACTGGAGGTGGTGCAATTGTATCAAAAGATAGTCGTAATTATTTGTCAGCCCGTGGGATCGTTATTTATTTAGAAACTACCGTTGAGAAACAATATCAACGTACACAACGTGATAAAAAACGTCCTTTGCTACAAAATGTGGAAGATCCTCGCCAAGTATTAGAAGATTTAGCGAAAGTTCGTAATCCTTTATATGAAGAAGTTGCTGATATTATTTTACCAACTGACGATCAAAGCGCTAAAGTAATGGTAAGTCAAATTGTTGATTTAATTGATAATCTTAACAGCTAAATTGCATCTTGAGGTATAAAAATGCTGTGCGTAAATGTAGATTTAAAAGAACGTAGTTATCCTATCTATATTGGAGAAGGTTTATTGTCTGACACACAGGTTTATCCCCTTAAAAAAGGCGATAAAGTGATGATCGTGACTAATCCTACAATTGCACAACATTATTTATCTTCTGTGACAGAAACTTTAGAAAAAATTGGCTGTTTAGTTGAAAGCGTACAACTTCCCGATGGTGAGCAATATAAAACATTAGAATCTTTAGACTTAATTTTTACCGCACTTTTGCAAGCTAATCATGGGCGAGATACGACGCTCATTGCATTAGGTGGTGGTGTAATAGGTGATGTGGCTGGATATGCTGCTGCAAGTTATCAGCGTGGTGTACGTTTTATCCAAATTCCAACCACATTACTTGCTCAAGTTGACTCTTCTGTTGGGGGTAAAACAGCCGTAAACCACAAATTAGGTAAAAATATGATTGGTGCATTTTATCAACCTTGCACGGTCATTATTGATACACTAACGCTAAACAGCTTACCAAAGAGAGAAGTTAATGCGGGTTTAGCTGAAGTTATTAAATATGGTGCGATCTTAGATCATGAATTTTTTGTATGGCTAGAGCAAAATATCAATCATTTGGTAACTTTAGAACAAGCTTATTTACAGCAATGCATCGCTCGTTGTTGCCAAATAAAAGCAGATGTTGTAGCACGTGATGAAACTGAACAAGGTGACCGCGCATTACTAAATTTAGGGCATACTTTTGGCCATGCTATCGAAACTCATCTCGGATACGGTAAATGGTTGCATGGTGAAGCAGTCGCTGCTGGCATGATGATGGCCGCCGTACTTTCTGAAAAATTAGGCGACTTATCTTTTAATGATGTTGCTAGGTTAGAAAAACTGTTGGCGCAAGCTAATTTACCTACAATTTCACCAGATACAATGAACGCTGAAGATTATTTGCCGCACATGATGCGAGATAAAAAAGTGCTTGCTGGTAAGTTGCGCCTTGTCTTACTAAAATCACTTGGTCAGGCTTATGTTGCAACTGATACAGACAAAGAATATGTACTTGATGCAATTCGTACCTGTACACAAAATAGTTAAATTTTCATGTCTAAAGACATCTCCGCTTCATCTAATCCAGTGAAATATCGCCCATTTCTAAAATGGGCAGGTGGTAAGTTTCGTTTAACGGAAGAAATCAATAAACTTTTACCTAAAGATAAAACTTGTTTGATTGAACCATTCGTAGGAGCTGGTTCCGTATTCTTAAATACAGATTTTGAGCGCTATGTTCTAATAGATATCAATCCAGATCTCATCCATTTATTCAATATCGTAAAGCAAGATGTTCAGCATTATATTGATGCGTGTAAGCCAATCTTTTTTCATCCTCAAGCTAATACAGCTGATTATTATTATAGCCGTAGAACAGAATTTAATTTATCCAAGAATATTTTTGAACGTGCTGTTTTGTTTCTATATTTGAACAGATATGGTTTCAATGGATTATGTAGATACAATGCTAAGGGAGAATTTAATGTTCCTTTTGGTAGCTATAAAACACATTATTTCCCAGAAGCTGAATTACGTTATTTTGCACAAAAAGCACAAAGAGCGGTCTTTATTTGTGCTGATTTTCAACAAGCCTTTTCGATGCTCAATGATAATGCAGTGATTTATTGCGATCCGCCTTATGCACCACTCAAGCAAAACTCAAATTTTACTAGCTATGCAGGCAATGAATTTTCTTTATCTCACCAGCAAAATTTAGCTCAACTGGCAAAAGATACTGCGCTTGAGCATAAAATCCCAGTGCTAATATCTAATCACGACACTAAATTTACTAGGGAAATTTACAAAGGTGCAAAAATTAAACGCTTAAAAGTCCAACGTTCAATCAGCCAATCATCCCATAAAAGAATTAAAGTAAACGAACTCATCGCAGTATTTAGCCATAAAAAATCTGCTCCTCAATAGAATACTTTTTCTATTGAGGAGCAGATTAAAATTTAGTAAAGAACACTTTTTACTTTTATAGTTCTTTCACAAGTTCTTTTAAATAACCTTTAAATTTTTCGCCTAATTGAGGATGTTGGATGCTATATTCAACAAAAGCTTGCATATATCCAATTTTATCTCCGCAATCAAAGGTCTTTCCTGTCATATGAAATGCTTCAACAATTTCCTTGTCAATTAACATATCAATAGCATCTGTCAGTTGAATTTCATCACCAATACCAATAGGTGCTTTTTCTAATAAATCCCAAATTGTATCAGAGAAAACATAACGTCCAACGACAGCTAAATTAGAAGGAGCCTCTTCAATTGTAGGTTTCTCTACAATATTTTTAATCTGAGTACTCTCTCCGCCATTTAAAATAATGCCATCACAATCAACAATACCATAACTGCTAATATCTTTATCAGCGACAGGCGAAACCATTATCTGGCTATTTCCTGTTTCTTTAAAACGCTTAAGCATGGCTGCCAGATTTTCTGTTTTTTGATTAGCACTAAACTCTGCGAGCAATACATCAGGTAAAACAACAGCAAAAGCTTCATTACCAACAAGCGGACGTCCACAAAGTACAGCATGCCCCAATCCTTTAGCATTACCTTGACGAACATGCATAATAGTCACATCCTTCGGACAAATAGACCGCACTTCTTCTAATAATTGACGTTTAACCCGTTTTTCCAACATTGTTTCTAATTCAAAAGAAGTATCAAAATGATTTTCTATGGCGTTCTTAGAAGAATGAGTGACTAATACAATCTC
This sequence comes from Canicola haemoglobinophilus, assembly GCF_002015075.1. Lineage (GTDB taxonomy): Bacteria > Pseudomonadota > Gammaproteobacteria > Enterobacterales > Pasteurellaceae > Canicola > Canicola haemoglobinophilus. The sequence continues at coordinate 9,335 of NZ_MUXZ01000051.1, read as the reverse complement.
TTTGATCCCCGCATTGACACATTCATTTACCACATACTGAATTAATGGCTTATCAACCAACGTTAACATTTCTTTTGGAATAGCTTTAGTTGCTGGTAGCATACGGGTTCCTAAACCAGCAACAGGAATGATTACTTTCATTTTAACGTCCTTAAATTAGGATAATAAACAACAGCACTTTGCGTTCACAAAGTGCGGTTTCTTTTTTGAGTCAATTATTGGCGTAATAAAGATAGAATTTCTTCTGTTTTTTCTGTCATTAATTGCTTATCACCACGCGTTTCTAAATTTAAGCGAACAACAGGTTCTGTATTTGAACTACGTAAATTGAAACGCCAATTTGGATATTCAATACTGATACCATCAGTTTCATCCACGCTGATAGAGTCTTTTTCATAAGCAGCACGAACACGAGCAATAGCAGATTTCGCATCCACTAGTTTACTATTAATTTCACCTGGAGATGGATAAGTTTCAAGGCTATTACCAACTAATTCGCCTAATGACTTACCTGTGCTAGACACTAATTCCATAACAAGCAGCCAAGGAATCATTCCACTATCACAATAGAAGAAATCGCGGAAATAGTGATGAGCACTCATTTCGCCGCCATAAATAGCATCAACGGCACGCATTTTTTCCTTAATGAAAGAATGTCCAGATTTAGACATCACAGCTTCACCGCCATTTTCTTCCACTAATTTAATCGTGTTCCAAATTAAACGTGGATCATAAATGATCTTAGCACCTTTATTTTTCTGTAAGAATGCTTGTCCTAATAGACCAACGATATAGTAACCTTCAATAAAACCACCATTTTCATCAAACAAGAAACAACGGTCAAAATCACCATCGAAAGCAATACCCATATCAGCTTTATGCTCAAGCACAGCATCAATAGTATCTTGACGATTTTCATGTAGGATTGGGTTAGGAATTCCATTTGGGAAAGTACCATCTGGATTATTATGGACTTTTACAAATTCAACAGGTACACGTTTTGCACGGAATTGAGCTTCAATCGCATCAATAACATGACCAGCAGCACCATTACCTGAATTAATTACCAATTTCATTGGTTTTAGATTTTCTAAATTGATATAAGATAAGAGATGTTCAACATAGTCGCCTAATACTGAAAGCTGTTTATATTCTCCTCGTTGTGTTACTGGAGCAAAATTATTTTCTTCCGCAAGACGTTGAATATCAGCTAAACCTGTATCAGCGCTAATAGGGCGGGAGCCTTCACGTACAAGTTTTAATCCATTGTAATCCATAGGATTATGACTTGCAGTTACTTCAATACCACCATCAGCTTTTAAGAATGAAGTAGCAAAATAGACTTCTTCTGTGCCAACTTCGCCCAAATCAATGACATTCACCCCTGAATCTAAAAGTCCATTAGTTACCGCACTTTTTAATTCTTTACTGGTTAAACGAACATCTCCACCGACAACAATCGTTTTGGGCTTTAAAAATTGTCCGAAAGCACGACCAATACGATATACAATATCCACATTTAATTCATCGCCTAAACGACCACGAATATCGTACGCTTTGAAACAAGTCAATTTACTCATAATTTCTCCATATCTTACCAATTACAAAAGCCATTAAGACGGCTGTTCATCCTGTGCATCTTTAATGCGCTGGTAAATTTCCTCTCTATGAACAGAAACATCTTTCGGTGCATCAACACCAATTTTTACTTGATTGCCACGTATATTTAATATCGTGATAGAAATATCATCGCCAATGAGTAAGCTCTCGCCCACTTTTCTGGTTAATATTAGCATACAACTCTCTCATTTCATTTGAATTTATAACATCCCTATCTTTCTTAAAATCCTTATTTTTAGTTTAAATAATAAAGTGTTATCTAGCTCACATTCTACGTTATTTATTCTCACAAATAGATGAATAATATTCAAAAATGTGAGCTATAACACAAAAATTTTATTTTACAAATTGTTCTGTAACCATTCGTTACAAATCGTTAACGCATTAGAGATATTTTCTGGTTGTGATCCACCTGCCATTGCCATATCAGGACGACCACCGCCTTTACCTCCAACTTGTTGTGCCATTAAGTTAACCAACTCGCCAGCTTTAACTTTAGCAGTTAAATCAGCAGTGACGCCGACAATTAAATTAACTTTATCTTCACTCTTAGTTACAAAAGCAATTACAGCGGATCCTAATTGGTTTTTCAAATCATCAACCACAACTCGTAAGGATTTTGCATCCATCCCCTCAAGTTGCTGAACAATAACAGAAATACCATTAATTTTTACCGCACTTTTAGCAAGATCAGACCCAGCTTGCATTGCAGATTTTTCTTTTAATGCTTGTAGTTCTTTCTCCGCTTTCTTCGCTTTGTCTTGCAATTGCTGAATTTTTTCTACTAATGAATTTGTATCAGATTTCAATAAATCCGCACTTTGCATCAATAGTTCTTGCTGTTGTTGCAACCAATGAATTGCAGCATTACCAGTTACAGCTTCAACACGACGAACGCCAGCAGCAATAGCAGATTCAGAAATAATCTTGAATAACCCAATTTCGCCAGTACGTTTCACGTGAATACCACCGCAAAGCTCCACAGAAAACTCACTCATAGTCACAACACGAACAACATCACCATATTTCTCGCCAAATAACGCCATTGCGCCCTTCGCTTTTGCTTCATCAATCGGCATAACTTCAGTAACAACAGGGTGATTCGCACGAATATGTTGGTTGACAATACGCTCAACTTCAAATAATTGCGCTTGGCTAATTGCTTCAGGCTGAACAAAGTCAAAACGTAGCGCTGTGTCTGATACCAGTGAACCTTTTTGCGCCACATGAGTTCCCAGAACTTGACGTAAAGCAGCATGCAATAAATGAGTTGCACTGTGATTTAATGAAGTTTGTGTACGGCGCTCTACATCAACAACCGCATTAATAGTTTGGCCAACGCTTAATGTTCCTTGAATTAATTCACCAATATGTCCAAAAACTTGCCCATATTTTTGTGTATCTTTTACATCAAACAACATGTTCGCAGCACTTAAACGACCGCTGTCACCGATTTGGCCACCAGACTCCGCATAAAATGGTGTATTTTCCAAAATAACAACCGCACTTTGCCCAGCACTAATGCTCTCAACAGATTTACCCTCATAGAAAAGTGCGGTCACTTTTGCTAAAGATTCTGCTTCGGTATAACCTTCAAAAGTAGTAGTTCCATCTACACGAATGACATTATTGTAATCTACGCCAAATTGACTTGCAGATTGCGCACGTAAACGTTGTGCTTCCATTTCACGATCGAAGCCTTCTTCATCAATGCGAATATCACGTTCACGACAAACATCCGCAGTAAGATCTAATGGGAAACCATAAGTATCATATAATTTGAAGGCAACTTCGCCAGATAACACGCCATCTTTTACATTCGCTAACGCATCATCTAATAAAGCTAAACCACGCTCTAAAGTACGAGCAAATTGCTCTTCTTCTAAACGTAATAATTTTTCAACATTAGCCTGTTTCTCTTTAACATCCTTACCAGCTGCCGCCATTACATCAATTAATGTTGGCACTAATTTATAGAAAAAAGCACCTTTAGCACCTAATAAATGACCATGACGAACTGCACGGCGGATGATACGACGTAGAACATAGCCACGACCTTCATTAGAAGGAATAACACCATCTGCAATCAAATAAGCACAAGAGCGAATATGGTCAGCAATCACGCGTAATGATTTATTTGTTAAATCTTTTTCGCCTGTAAGTTCAGCAACCTTCGCAATTAATTTTTGGAAAATATCAATGTCATAGTTTGAATTGACATGCTGCATTACTGCACTAATGCGCTCTAATCCCATACCAGTGTCAACCGATGGTTTTGGTAATTTTTCCATTGTGCCATCAGCAAGGCGGTTGAATTGCATGAATACGATATTCCAAACTTCAATATAACGGTCGCCATCTTCTTCTGCGCGGCCTGGTAAACCGCCCCAAATATGATCACCATGATCATAAAAAATCTCTGTACAAGGACCGCAAGGACCAGTGTCCCCCATTGCCCAGAAGTTATCAGAAGCATAAGGAGCCCCTTTATTATCGCCTATGCGGATAATATGATTTTCTGGCACACCAACTTCCTTATGCCAAATATCATAAGCTTCATCATCAGTTTCATACACGGTGACATATAATTTTTCTTTTGGTAAACCAAGCCACTGTGGTGAAGTTAAAAACTCCCAACCAAATTTAATTGCATCTTGTTTGAAATAATCGCCAAAACTAAAATTTCCAAGCATTTCAAAGAAAGTATGATGACGAGCGGTATAACCAACATTTTCTAAATCATTATGTTTACCACCAGCACGCACACAGCGCTGCGCTGTGGTTGCTCTTGAATAAGAACGTTTATCTAAACCAAGAAAAACATCCTTAAATTGATTCATACCTGCATTAGTAAAAAGTAAAGTTGGATCATTTTCTGGTACCAAAGAACTACTATCTACAACTTGATGCCCTTTGCTGTGGAAAAAATCCAAAAAAGCCTGTCTAATTTCTGCTGTTGTTTTCATTAAAAAACCTTGTTGTATCTTGTTAATCTGGGAAAAAACTTGCTTATTGTTGCACATTTTTTACATTTATAAAAAAACTTTTTAGCTGATTTCTATATTCTTTTAAGTTATAACAAAGAGTATCTCAAAACTATATTTTAGCACCAATAAAAAAGGGCAACTGACGTTGCCCATCATTAATATTTGTTATCCTTATTCTTCTCTAAGTGGTACTACTAACATATCCACTTTAATTGAATTCATCACTTGACGCGTTGAGGACATTAATTTACTCCAGAAATCTTGATGATGACCTGTAACTAATAGATCAACTTGGTATTGCTCAATAGCATCAGATAAAACTTGACCTAAATCACCACTACCACTCAATTTTTCAGAAACTGGATAGCTAGATTGTTCTGATAGCTCAATCAAGGCTTGATGTGTTTCCGTTGAAATTCTATCTTGGATTGAAGACATATTAACATCGATTAAACCCGTATAAAGATCGGAAAAATTCACATCAACATGAATAATAGATAATTTTGCATCATGCTGTTTCGCTATTTTTGCTGCTTTTTCAAGCAAAAATCCACTTTCATCTGAAAGATCCACTGCGACTAATACATGTTTATACATAATTGCCCCCTTCTTTTGAGTAAGTTTAACTAATTGTTGGAATTATACTAACATTGCAAAAAATAAAAAAAATTGCGCCAGATCACAGTTTAAAAAAAGTTTCATTTTTTTGTTCATATCAGGCTATGGTATTCTTGTTTCCAATATTATTTACTCCACGAGATTGATTTATGACCTACAATATTCAAGATTTTATTCGTATCATCGCTCAATTGCGTAACCCTAATGGTGGCTGCCCTTGGGATTTAAAACAAGATTATCATTCGATGATTAGTTGTTTAACAGAGGAAACTTATGAGGTCATTGAAGCAATAGAACAAAATAATATGCCTGACCTAAAAGAAGAATTAGGGGATTTACTCTTACAGGTCGTATTCTTTAGCCAACTCGCTACGGAAGATCAATATTTTACTTTTGATGATGTAGTACATAATGTCATAGAAAAAATTCTGCGCCGCCACCCACATGTTTTTGGCGAACAGAAAGCGAATAATGCTGAAGAAGCGCTACAAAATTGGAACAAAGTAAAACAAAGTGAGCATATTGAAAAAGGTCATCAATCTATTTTAGATAATGTTCCTCATGCTTTTCCAGCATTAATGAGAGCAGAAAAATTACAAAAACGCTGTGCAAAAATTGGCTTTGATTGGGATCAAGTCGCTCCTGTTATCGCTAAGGTGCAAGAAGAATTGGAAGAAGTTAATCAGGAATATCAAGCCAATCATATTAATCAAGCCAAAATTGAAGAAGAAATTGGCGATCTTCTCTTTGCTGTGGTGAATTTAAGCCGTCATCTAAAATGTAACCCAGAAGAAAGCCTACGCAAAGCAAATCAAAAATTTGAACGTCGTTTCCGAGCTGTTGAACAAAAACTACGAGAAGCGAATAAAACCTTTGAAAACTCATCTTTAGCTGAAATGGATATTTTTTGGGATGAAGTGAAAAAAGATGAACTAGCACAAACGCAACAAGGAAAATAGTATTATGAAACTTGTGCGTGTTGCTCTTGCCGTTCCTTTATTCAGTTGTTTTGATTATCTCATTCCAGATGATCTTTCTGCCACTATTGGTTGTCGCATATTAGTGCCTTTTGGCAGACAAAAGTTGGTCGGTATTGTGACAGACTTGCCCGAGCAAACAGATATTGCGACCTCACAATTAAAAAGCATTATTAATGTTATTGATGACAGTTCGATTTTTACCCCTGAGTTATGGCGCTTATTACATTGGGCAGCTAGTTATTATCAATCGCCCTTAGGCGAAGTTTTAATCAGTAGCTTACCGACTAAACTACGCCAAGGAGAAAGTGCGGTAGAAAAATCCACAATTTTCTTTCAATTAACGGAACAAGGACAACAAGCTCTCAAAGATAACAGCTTAAAGCGAGCCAAAAAACAGCTTGAGGCACTAAATTACTTACAACAACATGCCACAGAAAAAAATAACAATCCTTTCCCTAACCAAATTTGGGCAGCATTAAAAAGCAAAGGATATGTACTTGAACAAGAGATCTCAAAACCAAGTCTATCTTGGCAACAAAAATTAAATCATCAACCCATTGCACAAGCAGGCGATCGCCTTAGACTAAACCAAGAACAAACGTTGGCACTCAGCCAATTGATCTTTCAATCGGGATTTACTAGCTGGTTATTAGAAGGCGTAACAGGCTCTGGAAAAACAGAAATTTACCTTCAATTTATTGAGGAAATTTTAAAGCAAGATAAACAAGTTTTAGTGCTAGTACCAGAAATTGGACTTACCCCCCAAACTGTTCAACGTTTTCGAGCAAGGTTTCATGTTGAAATTGATGTGCTACATTCAAACTTAAATGACACGCAGCGCTTACATGTGTGGCAACGCGCTAAAAATGGCGAAAGTGCGGTCATTATTGGCACAAGATCCGCTTTATTTACGCCCTTCAAAAAGCTTGGCTTGATCATTATTGATGAAGAACATGATCTTTCTTTTAAACAACAAGATAGCTGGCGTTATCATGCCAGAGATCTTGCGGTAGTTTATGCTAAACAACTTGATATTCCTATTGTATTAGGCTCAGCAACACCAAGTTTAGAAAGTATCAATAATGTGCAACAAGGTAAATATCGCCATATTACTTTGCAAAAAAGAGCTGGAAATAGCACCGCACTTCGTTATTCTGTCATTGATTTAAAGCGACAAATTGTGCACAACGGGTTATCTGAAACCTTATTAGGCATGATGAAAAGCCATTTAGAAAAAGGCAATCAAGTCTTATTGTTCTTAAATCGCCGTGGCTTTGCGCCTGTTTTACTTTGCCACGAATGTGGTTGGATCGCAGAATGTCAACATTGTGAAAGACCTTATACTTATCATCAACAACAACGCGCGCTACGTTGTCATCATTGTGGCACACAAAAACCGATACCAATGCAATGCGGAAATTGTGGCTCCACGCATTTAATTACGACAGGTATAGGCACTGAACAGCTAGAAGAAACCCTAAGCCAGCGCTTACCCACCTACAAGATTACCCGAATTGACAGAGATAGCACCTCACGCAAAGGAAAATTGGAACAATACCTACAAGAGATCCAATCAGGCAAAAGCCAAATTCTAATTGGCACGCAAATGCTCGCCAAAGGGCATCACTTCCCTAATGTCACTTTAGTTGCGCTATTAAATGTGGACAGTGCACTGTTCTCAACAGATTTTCGTGCAGAAGAACGTTTAGCGCAGCTTTATATTCAAGTTGCAGGGCGAGCAGGTAGAGCGGAGAAACAAGGTGAAGTTGTGTTGCAAACACACTACCCAGATCATCCGTTATTAGTGAGTTTATTAAGTCAAGGCTATCCTCATTTTGCACAACAAGCCTTAAATTTACGCAAGAATATGGGATTGCCACCATTCAGTGCCCAAGCCTTATTTAAAGCACAGAGTCGCTATTCCCAAGAAGCAGAAGAAACCTTAAGCCAAATTGCAGAATATTTTCGTAATGCAACAAACAAAAACCTACAAATTTTAGGCCCAATCCCTGCACCTTTCAGTAAAAAAGCGGGGCAATATCGTTGGCAACTTTTATTACAGCATCCTTCTAAAATAGAGCTGCAACAGCTTTTACATGCTTTCCAACAAGAAAACGGGCTTAAATTAAAGCAAGTGCGGTTAGTTTTAGATGTAGATCCGTTAGATTTAAGCTAGCACTGGATTAGTGCTAGCTTTTTAAGTAGAATTGCGCTTATTTTTTTATTGATTACTCATTATTCAGGATTTTATTGTGGCAAAAGACTATATCGCAAATACAAATTCTAAAAAGAAGAAACAAAAAAAGGGACAAAGTAAAATCTTATTAATTTCTTTGGTACTTTTGATTATTTTAGGCTTTGCAGCTGGATTATATTTTTTAAAAACAAAAACTAAAAATACAACTACACAAGTATCGGCTAAACCCGAAAAGCCTAAAAGTGTTCTACCAACCCCACCAGAAGAAGTGTGGAGCTATATCAAAGCTTTAGAAACAAGAACTGTTCCCGTTGATAATAATGCCAAATCTTTAGAAAAAGATATGCGTTTAAGTGAAGAACAGAAGAAAATTTTGCTAGAAATGGAAAAAGAGCAGAAAGCAGCTGAACAAGCAAGAATTAATCAAATTGAAGAACGTAAAAAAATAGAAGAACAAAAAGCTAAAGAGGACAAACTACCAAAATCAACAGTAACGACTGATAAACCAAAAGTAGAAGTTAATAAAATAGAGAAAAAAGCTGAGGTTGTGACGGCTAAGCCAACTCAAAGCGTACAAACAACCCAAAATAAGCCAAGTACAAATTCATCCGAGAAGAAATTTGGTTTGCAATGTGGTGCATTCAAGAACCGAGCTCAAGCAGAAAATATGCAAGCACGTTTATCCATGGCTGGATTTAATGCTCGCGTTAATAGTAGCGAAGATTGGAACAGGGTTGTTGTTGGTCCAGTCGGTGATCGTAATGCCACTAAAGCGGCATTAGATAAAGCAAAATCTATTGGTAATTGTGTCATTATTGGTATGTAATCAATATTAACCTCATTTATTAAGACCTCTTAAATTTGTGAACAATGTCGCAATTTTTAAGAGGTCTTTTTTTATACTTTGAATCCCTTTGAGCCTCTCCCATAATT
>NZ_MUXZ01000050.1 GCF_002015075.1 Canicola haemoglobinophilus | reverse complement strand
CGTGGCGGTAAATACGCTCTCAGCCAAATGTATCCATCACAGGTGCGGACAGTGGCAATGCTTGAAGCAATGGAATGGATCAACGGCGACGGCTATCAGCACAATGTGTGGGTGCGTTTACCTGATGGTGAAGTAAAACGGCCCAAGACGTGGCTGTGGCAAGACGTTCGCACTCGCAAAATTTTAGCGGCAAGAACCGATAAATCGGAAAACACTGACGTGATCCGCTTGAGTTTGCTTGATGTGATCAGCCGTTATGGTTTGCCAAAACATCTGACCATCGACAACACCCGAGCGGCAGCCAATAAGAAAATGACAGGTGGGGTAAAAACCCGTTATCGCTACCCTGTAAATGAAAACGAAGTGAAAGGGATTATCCCTGCCCTTGGCATAGAACTGCACTGGACTTCCATTCAATTTGGCAAAGGGCGAGGACAGGCAAAACCGATTGAGCGTGCCTTTTCTCATGGTGGTTTAGGGGATTATGTAGATAAACACCTATTGTTACGAAATGCCTACGCAGGGGCAAATGCCTATGAAAAGCCTGATTATGACGGCAAAAACGGCTCAGAACAGCCAGCCGACTACGATACTTTTATTCTTGCCCTTGAGCAAGGTATTCAACAATGGAACAACGTCGCCAATCGCTTAACAGAAATTTGTGCAGGGCAAATGAGTTATGCACAAGCCTTTGAACGAGATTGGGCGGTAGCGGAAAAACGCCCTGTTACTGAAAGCCAAATGCGTTTACTGCTTACCTTGCACGAAGAAGTGAGCCTAAAACAAAACGGCACATTCCATCTTAACGCAGGCAAGATTGGCAGTAACAAAAACCGCTATGAAGCCTTGGAGCTTATCGGTTCAATGCACAAACGGGTGGTGGTGCGTTACGACCCAGCCAACTTGCACGACAAAGTGTGGGTGTATGCACTAACAGGGGAATACCTTGGTGAAGCACAAATTACCGAGAAAGCAGGCTTTGGCGACCAAATGAAAGGACGTGAGTATAACAATGCACTTCGCAATTGGACAAAACATACCGTGAAAGCGATTGAACAGCGAATGAAGGCGGAAGAGATGGAGTTGGAAAGCTACGTCCCATCGCCTGAATTTGATGAGCAATTTATGGAGATTATCCCTGACCCAATTCCACAACCATCAAGAGCAATTGAAGTGGAATATGAAGAAGTGATTGAGCATAACGCTATCCGCTTGATGAAAAGATAAGCTGAGATAGAAGAAGATGTAGATGAAGAATTAAGTGTGTTTGATATTGCCTTGGCAAATCAAACGAAGTTGAAGATAACCGAATAATAAGGAGCAAAAATGAACGTTATTGAGCAAGTAAGACAGCACATCGCTGAAACAGGGGCAACGCAAACCCGAATTGCCAAAGAAGCAGGTTTAAGTGCGGGGGCATTAAGTGCCTACCTTAGCGAAAGTTACAAAGGCAATATCGAAGAGGTAGAAGCAAAGCTCACGGCATACTTTGAAAGGTTAGCCCAAAAACTGCGTGAGTTTATAGAAGCCCCGAGTTTTATCGAAACCAAAACAGCAACGCAAATTTTCAGCACCTTGCGCTTTGCTCAAAATGCTAATGTGCTTGCCATTATTCATGGCGCAAGCGGTGTAGGTAAAACCCAAGCAGCAAGAGAATATCGCCGTCGCTACAACAACGTATGGGTAGTAACAGCTAGCCCTAGCCGTTCAAGTTTAAGTGAAATTCTCTACGAAATCGCCTTGGAAGTCGGCATTTCAGATGCCCCACGTCGCAAAGGCACATTATCACGCTTAATTGCTCGTAAAATCAAAGGCACAGAAGGCTTACTGATTGTTGATGAAGCCGACCACCTTCCTTATGAAGCCTTAGAGGAGCTTCGCTTATTACAAGAAAAAATTACCAATGAAAGTGATATAGGCTC
>NZ_MUXZ01000049.1 GCF_002015075.1 Canicola haemoglobinophilus | reverse complement strand
CAACTGCTACATAATACCGTATATTTAGCTTCTTTTATTCTATCTGTTTCACCGCTCGTCATTTTCATCATGAATTTAATCATGGTTCGATCAAACCAAGAATAACGGTATAGTAGACAAAAGTGCGGTATGTATTTTGTTGCGAGATATTCCGCTATTTTTAGTTTGCCCATCTCCATCTCGGTTTAAATATAAAATCAATGTTTTCATTATGGTTTCCAAAAGGTTGGCGTAAATAAAAGCAAGAGAGAGAAAATTTCCAAACGCCCAGCTGCCATCGCAAAAGAAAAAATATATTTAGTGTTATCAGGCACTTGTGAGAAACCTTGACTAATCATCCCCAATCCTGGTCCCACATTTGTCAATGTAGCAAAAACAGACAACATCGCATCAACAGCATTCATTCCACATAAGATCACAGCAAATACGCATACCCAGTAAGTCAAGAAAAATGCAATTAAAAATCCCCAAATACCATCAATAACTCGTTGCGGTAATAATGTTTTTCCTAATTTAATTGGAATAACTAAGCGCGGATGTACCAAATGTTTAAATTCTCTTTTAACTTGCAACCATATAACAAGCACCCTAATCATTTTTAGACCACCTGTCGTAGAACCGGCACATCCCCCCAAGATAGCAGCAAACACAAGTAACATACTTAAGAAAGAGGGGAGCTGATTTAAGTCGAATAACGTATAACCTGAGGTCATTGACATTGAAGCTGTTTGTACCGCACCTTGTGAAAAAGCATCAAGGATAGAGTAATTGTCATAAGTCAAATACAACCCCAGCGACATCAACAAAATAAATACCCCTTGAGTTAAGCAAAAAAATCTAAATTCAGGATCTCTCGCATAAATTTTCCAAGGAGATTGATATTTCCAGTTAGTTAATGCCCGAATATGTAAGGCGAAATTACAACCACTAATAAGCATAAAGCTCGCACTAATTAAATAAATAGCTGGATTATTGAAATAAGCAAGGCTAGCATCATAGGTTGACATTCCACCATTTGCGACCGTAGAAAAACTATGAGAAATCGCATCAAACCAATTCATACCTGCAAACCAATAGGCGATAGCGCAAAGTGCGGTCAATACACAATAAAGAATCCAGAGTAATTTGGCGACTTCACCGATACGGGGCAAAGCTTTTTGATCTTTCATTGGACCTGAGGACTCAGCACGATATAAATGTCCCCCACCAATACCCAACAATGGAATAACGGCAACAACCAAAACAATCAACCCCATTCCACCAATCCATTGTAAAAGTTGGCGATAAAATAGAATGGATTTAGGCAAATTATCCAAGCCCGAAATCACTGTTGCTCCTGTTGTAGTCAAAGCAGAAAAAGACTCAAAGACAGCATCAGCAAAACTTAAAGTCAATTCATCAAACAACATAAAAGGGATAACCGCCAGCAAGCTGAGTAAAACCCAAAACATGGTGACAATTAAAACCCCTTCTCTCGAACGTAAACTTGCTTTATGCTCTCGACATAGCCACCACAAGCCCACACCAGCTGAGAGATTATAAAAAAATGACAAAATAAAGGCCTTTCCACCCCCATCACCATAGATTAATGCCACAAATGCAGGAATTAACATCGTACTCGAAAAGCAAGTTACTAAAATTCCTACTATGCGCAAAATAGATAAGATATGCACAATTCTCTCTCTTATTTATTACTCATCGATAATCTTAACTGTCCCGCAGAATAATCTGCTAGCTCATTCTGAAATGTGGCCAGTTTATCATCACTTATTCCTAGCTCAAATTGAACTTCTTGTAAAAAATATTGATTAATGATTTTAATATCATATTTTTCAAATAGAAGATGTAGCCAATTGATCTGATGATAGGCACAATTCAGTTGATAACTTTTTCGTTCTACTTTTAGATCAGTTTCCAACAACTGCAAAGCTTGTTGAACACCATTTCCATACGCACGGACTAACCCACCTGTACCAAGTAAAATCCCACCATAGTAACGAACAACCACAGCTGAAACTTCCCCCACGCCACTTCCTAATAACATATTCAACATTGGTTTTCCTGCAGTTCCAGCTGGCTCACCATCATCTGAAAAGCCTAATCCTTGTGAATTGCTCGGCTGTAATGAAACTGCCGCCCAACAATGATGACTGGCATTAGGATGTTGCATTTTTACAGCATTCCAAAACGCCTTTGCGTGTTCTAAGCCTTCTGTATGTTGAAGATAAGTGATAAAACGGCTCTTTTTAATTTCCTCCTCAAAAACAACCGCACTTTTGGGAATAAAATATTTCATATTTTGTTTACTTTGACCCTAAAGAAATTGGGCGTTATCATACACACCCTTTATTCTAACAAAGAAATTATCATGACTGACATTATTGTAACACAAACCCTTGACACAATCGGATTACGCTGCCCAGAGCCAGTTATGCTAGTACGAAAACAAATTCGTCATATGCAAGAAGGGGAAATATTATTAATTCTAGCAGATGATCCAGCAACAACGAGAGATATTCCTAGCTTTTGCCAATTTATGGATCATGATTTATTAAAAATTGATTTGGAAAAAGTGCCATTTAAGTATTGGATAAAAAAAGGAAAAAAATAAAATTATTCTTTTATGATCACATATAAAATAGAATTTCAACTAAGAATTTATTTTTCGAATTTTATTCTAAATCTTTACATTGATCTCAAACATTTGAAATCCTATTTCAAATAATTTCGCCTATTCTATAACCGTTGTACAGTGCTACATAATGTAGTGGATATATCTAATAATAGAAGGAGAATTTATTATGGCTTTCAATCTAAAAAATAGACACCTATTAAGTCTTGCAAATCACTCTGAACGTGAAATCAATTATTTATTAGACTTATCAAGAGATCTGAAACGTGCTAAATACGCGGGAACAGAGCAACAATTACTAAAAGGCAAAAATATTGCATTAATTTTTGAAAAAACATCTACCCGTACACGCTGTGCATTTGAGGTAGCAGCCTATGATCAAGGTGCCCACGTTACTTATATCGATCCAAACTCATCTCAAATTGGACATAAAGAAAGTATGAAAGATACTGCTCGTGTTTTAGGACGTATGTATGATGCAATTGAGTATAGAGGTTTCAAACAAACAGTTGTTCAAGAATTAGCAGATTACGCTGGAGTACCTGTATTCAATGGTTTAACAGATGAATTCCACCCAACTCAAATGTTGGCTGATGTACTAACAATGAAAGAATTCTGTGACAAGCCATTACGCCAAATTAAATATGTTTATATTGGAGATGGAAGAAATAACTTAGGTAACTCTCTCTTGTTAGTAGGAGCAAAATTAGGAATGGATGTTCGTATCTGCAGTCCGAAAGCCTTGCTTCCAGAACCAGAGCTTGTTGCAATGTGCGAACAATTTGCTAAAGAAAGTGGAGCGAGATTAACAGTTACAGATGATATTGATCTTGCAGTAAAAGATGTTGACTTTGTTCATACTGATGTTTGGGTATCTATGGGCGAACCACTAGAAACTTGGGGAGAGCGTATTAAACTTTTATTACCATATCAAGTAACTCCTGAATTAATGGCTCGCACAGGTAATCCAAAAGTTAAATTTATGCACTGTTTGCCAGCATTCCATAACAGCGAAACAAAAGTTGGAAAACAAATTGCAGAAAAATATCCTGAATTAGCTAATGGTATTGAAGTAACAGAAGATGTATTTGAATCTCCAATGAACGTAGCATTTGAACAAGCTGAAAACCGTATGCACACAATTAAAGCTGTAATGGTTGCAAGCCTAATTTAAAAAGGAGAACTTGTATGAGAATTGTTATTGCATTAGGTGGCAACGCATTACTTAGACGCGGAGAACCACTAACAGCTGAAAACCAACGCCAAAATGTTCGCATAGCTTGTGAGCAAATTGCAAAAATTTATCCAAATAATGAACTCGTCATTGCTCATGGTAATGGACCTCAAGTTGGATTACTCGCGTTACAAGGTGCGGCTTATAAAGATGTACCAACCTATCCTTTAGATGTGTTAGGTGCTGAGTCAGTTGGAATGATTGGTTACATGATCCAACAAGAGTTAGGTAATTTGGTGCCATTCGAAGTCCCATTTGCAACCTTATTATCTCAAGTGGAAGTGGATAAAAATGATCCCGCGTTCCAAAATCCAACAAAACCAATTGGCCCTGTTTATACTAAAGAAGAAGCAGAATTCTTAGCTAAAGAAAAAGGCTGGTCAATAGCACAAGATGGAGATAAATATCGTCGCGTAGTTCCAAGCCCGCTACCAAAACGTATTTTTGAAATACGTCCAGTAAAATGGTTACTAGAAAAAGGTAGTATTGTGATTTGTGCTGGCGGTGGTGGTATTCCAACGTACTATGATGAGCAAGGTAATTTACAAGGCGTGGAAGCGGTTATAGATAAAGATTTATGTTCTGCATTGCTAGCGGATAATCTTGATGCAGATCTTTTCATTATCGCTACTGATGTTTCCGCAACCTTTGTTGATTGGGGAAAACCAGAGCAAAAAGCTATAGCTAAAGTCCATCCTGATGTTATTAGTAAGATGAACTTTGCATCTGGTTCAATGGGACCAAAAGTCCAAGCTGTAATTAACTTTGTAAAACAAACAGGTAAAGATGCTGTTATCGGTTCATTATCTGACATTGTTGACATTGTAAAAGGTAAAGCAGGCACTAGAGTGACCACCTCAATATCAGATATTGAATATTACTAATTAAATACTCAATGGGAATGTACTAATCCACACCATAAGTGCGGTACATTCCCGCAAATAAAAGCTGTATTAAATAAGGAGTTTATTATGACTACCAAAAAGACGTTTAAATTCCCGACGGCATTTTCCATCTTATTCATAATTTTAATCATTGCTGTAGGATTAACTTGGATCATTCCAGCAGGTTCTTATTCTAAATTAACATACAATTCATCAACAAATAACTTCATTGTTAAAACGTACAATCAACCCGATCAAACACTTCCTGCGACTACAGAAACGCTAGAAAAATTAAATATCAAAATTGATCTTAAAAACTTCACGGAAGGAGTAATAAGAAAACCTGTCGCAGTTCCTGGTTCTTACCAACGTGTTGAACAAAATCCAAAAGGTGTACAAGATATCGCTATAAGCATGGTTGAAGGAACTATTGAAGCTGCTGATGTTATGGTATTTATCTTTGTGCTTGGTGGAATGATTGGAGTAATCAATAAAACAGGTTCTTTTAATGCTGGATTGGGAGCATTGGCTAAACGGACAAAAGGAAATGAATTTTTTATTGTATTCTGTGTTTGTGTACTAATGACTATTGGAGGTACAACTTGTGGTATTGAAGAAGAAGCTGTAGCCTTTTATCCAATATTAGTTCCTGTGTTCATTGCATTAGGATATGATGCTATTGTTTGTGTTGGAGCGATCTTCTTAGCCGCATCAATGGGGACAGCATTTTCCACAATAAATCCATTCTCTGTAGTTATAGCTTCAAATGCTGCAGGTATTCAATTCACTGAAGGTATTGGTTTCCGTACAATCGGTTTAGTAATCGGTGCAGCATCAGTTATTGCTTACTTATACTGGTATTGTAAAAAAATTAAAGCAGACCCAACCTATTCCTATACATATGAAGAAAAAGAAATTTTCTTTGAACGTTATATCAAAAAATGTAACACTACTGAAACCGTTGAATTCACTGCACGCCGTAAAATTATACTAGTGATCTTCGCAATTTCCTTCTTCCTCATGGTTTGGGGAGTTATGTTCGGCGGATGGTGGTTCCCAGAAATGGCAGCATCTTTCCTAACTTTAACTATCCTCATTATGTTTATCTCTAAACTTACTGAAGACGAAATTGTAAATTCATTTACGGAGGGTGCATCCGAACTTGTTGGTGTATCCTTAATCATAGGTCTGGCACGAGGTGTCAACTTGGTTTTAGAGCAAGGTTTAATTTCCGATACGATCCTTGACTATATGTCTAACCTTGTAGCTGGTATGCCGACTAGTGTATTTATCTTAGCACAACTAGTAGTCTTTATTTTCCTTGGATTATTTGTACCATCATCTTCTGGCTTAGCGGTTCTTTCAATGCCAATTATGGCACCATTAGCTGATGCTGTGGGAATTCCAAGACACATTGTTGTATCTGCATATAACTGGGGGCAATACGCAATGTTATTCCTAGCACCTACTGGATTAGTTTTAGTAACATTACAAATGTTACATATACCATTTAACAAATGGGTCAAATTTGTAATGCCAATGATTGGAGTTCTGTTAGCCGTAGGATCTGTTTTACTAATTATTCAAGTCCAGCTGTATACATAAAATAAAAATAAGAAAATAGGCTACTTATAAAAATAAGTAGCCTTCTCTATATTTAAAAGAATAGAATAAGCACAAAAACATATTATTTTTCTTTTTTTGCTTTAATTAAACAACATTCATGGGAGAGATTATGGCTAATAAAGTATTGGATAATATAGATACTAGAATTCTTCGAGCCTTACAACGTAATGGCCGCTTACAGAATACAGAATTAGCACAAGAAATAGGACTGTCGAATTCAGCATGTTTACGAAGAGTAAATATTCTTGAAGAAAAGGGGATCATTGACAAATATGTCGCAATTCTAAGCCCCAAAAAAGTAAATTGTAATTTAACAGTCTATGCATTAGGCTCATTTTTTGAAGAAGATCTCAAACAACGAGAACGTTTTATTTTTGAAATGAAATTATTGCCACAAGTTACTGAGTGCCATCTAATGGCTGGAGATTATGATTTTATATTAAAACTACAAGTTTCAGATTTAGATGAATTTTATGCTTATAAGAAAAAATATTTAACGAAAGAATTGGGAATAAAAACACTAAAATCTGAAATTATTTTACAAACTATCAAGAATACAACTGAACTCCCCTTATAAAGCAGAATTACAATTTTATCTAAGATACTAAGTTTAGTTGGTTGGACATTATATGGATTTGTTTCTTACAAATTCGATATGAAAAAATAACATCTCCACATAAATAGAGAATAAAAAAATCAGCGTCTAAATATTTAATAATTAGACGCTGATTTTTATTGTGCATTACACCACTAAAAAAGGGACATAAATCACAAGATTATGTCCCTTTTGTTATAAAAACGATTAATTATTTCACCGCACTTACTACACGCTCAGCATGTTGTTTTGCTTTAGCGATAACATTTTCTTTATCTTCTTCTGTGTTCATGCCTGGAATATAAAGCATACCACCAGAATGGATAATGCCAGCAAACTCTAAACCGCAAAGTGCCGCAGTTTGTTGGTAAGCATAGCTATATATCTCAATAAGCGAAGTAAGTTTTTCAGCAGAAAAAATGACTAAAAATTAAATCAATGCTTGTCCTAATTTATCTTGATTTTTAGCCAATAAATCCACCGCACTTTGCTTATCTAAATTGGCTAAAATCATTAAAATAGCCAATTTTGCATTGTTATCTGCTTGTATTAGCGTTTGTTCTGCTTGTGTTCGTTCACAACCTGTGGCTTGCATAATAATTCTGGTGGCACGTGCGACAAGTTTTTCATTGGTTGCTTGTACATCAACCATTAGATTTTGATAGCATTTGCCCAGCAAAACCATACTTGCCGTCGTGAGCATATTGAGCACTAATTTCTGTGCGGTTCCCGACTTTAAACGACTTGAACCAGTTAACACCTCAGGCCCCACAACAGTTTCAATACTTATATTAGCAACTTGTGCCATAGCACTGTTTGGATTGCTGGCAATCGCTACGCTAAAAGCACCAATTTCTTTCGCATATTTTAGTCCGCTAATCACATAAGGCGTGCGTCCACTTGCTGCAATGCCAACTAAAATATCCTTTGCATTGAATTGAATGGCTTGCAGATCTGCGATTGCCGCTTGCTGATTATCTTCCGCTCTTTCCACGGGATGACGTATAGCCCGTTCGCCACCAGCAATAATGCCTTTTACCATTTCATCATTCACGCCAAAAGTGGGCGGACATTCAGAAGCATCTAAAATGCCTAAACGCCCGCTTGTACCAGCCCCCAAATAAACCAAACGTCCACCTTGACGAAAAGTAGCAACAATTTTTTCTACTGCTGCAGCAATTTGTGGCAAGGTTTTTTCGATGGCAAGAGGCACAAGTTGATCCTCTTTGTTCATCAATCGCACAATTTCAAAGGCTGACATTTGATCCAAATTCATTGAGTTTGGATTAGGTTGCTCGGTAATAAGCTGAGCGAGCTGGTTAATTAAATTTTCTTTATTCATAATTATTTTGGATAAATTACGCCAAGACTGACCGCACTTTTCGCGCCTGTCACACTTGGCAAGTTGGAAGGTAAATTATTCATACGTTGATAGGCAAGCCAAGCAAAAGCAGCCGCTTCTACATCATCAACAGACAAGCCATACTCTGTGGTGGTTGCCACTTGCCAGTTAGGCAAACAAGCTTGCAAACGAGCCATTAGTTGCGTATTTCTGGCACCACCGCCACAAACTAATAGTAAACAAGGTAAATGCTGTGGGTTTTGAAGTTTCAACAGTTCTTGCACGGTACATTGCACCGTAAACTCTAGTAAAGTTGCTTGCACATCTTGAGGCAAAAGTGCGGTATGTTTTTGCCGTTTTTTCTCCAACCAAGCTAAATTAAATAATTCACGCCCCGTACTTTTCGGTGCAGGCTGCTGAAAATAAGGTTCGTCAAGTAAATCCTTTAACAAATCTTGGCTTACCTGACCGCTCTTTGCCCATTCGCCATTTTGATCAAAAGGCAAACCTAAATGTTGTTCAATCCAACCATCCATTAAGGCATTGCCCACGCCTGTATCATAACCAATGACCTCTTGTTCTGGAATTAAACAAGAAATATTACTAATGCCACCAATATTTAATACCACAGTAATACGATCTGAACGAGCAAATAATCCCTGATGAAAAGCTGGTACTAAAGGCGCCCCTTGGCCGCCATAAGCCATATCTTTACGGCGAAAATCAGCAATAGTGGTAATGCCTGTAAGAGCGCTAATCAAGTTTGCATCGCCAATTTGCATCGTGAAAGGATATTGCCCTTGTGGTGAATGCCAAATGGTTTGGCCATGACAGCCAATCGCCTGAATATCTTCTGCGGCAATTTGATGCTGTGCTAAGAAATGTTGCACTGAAGTAGCATAAAGCAAACCTAGCTGATGATCTATTTCGCCAAGATTTTGTAAGCTGGTTTCCCCTGAAGATAAAAGTGCGCTGAGTTTTTGGCGTAAATTTTCTGGCATCGGGAAACAATGGCTCGCCACTAACTTGGCTGGTTGTTGAGCGAAATCCATTAAAGCAAGATCAACGCCGTCTAAACTGGTGCCAGACATTATTCCAATATAATAGAGGGATTTTTGCATAGAGAAATTTGAGTTTGTTCAAGTTGACGACATTATATTATTTTTTTCAGGCATTTTACGCTAAAATACGCCAATTATTATGACAAAGAGAAGATTTATCATGAACAAATTAAGCGTTGTTATTCTTGCTGCTGGTAAAGGAACCCGTATGTATTCAGATTTGCCGAAGGTATTACACAAAATTGCCGGTAAACCTATGGTGAAACACGTGATCGATACCGTAAAACAATTAAATGCGGAACAAATTCATTTAATTTATGGACATGGGGCTGATTTACTCAAACAACATTTGGCAGATGAGCCAGTGAATTGGGTATATCAAGCGGAGCAATTAGGCACGGGGCACGCAATGCAACAAGCCGCACCTTTTTTTCAAGATGATGAAAATATTGTGATGCTTTATGGCGATGGTCCTTTGATTAGTAAGGAAACCCTTGAACGTTTAATTGCACAAAAACCAGAAAATGGCATCGCACTTTTAACGGTAAATTTAGAAAATCCCACAGGCTATGGACGAATTATTCGTGAAAATGGCTCGGTCGTTGCAATTGTTGAACAAAAAGATGCCACAGCTGAACAATTAAAAATCACAGAAGTGAATACGGGCGTGATGGTATCGGACGGTGCAAGTTTCCGTAAATGGTTGGCTCGTTTAGATAATAACAATGCACAGGGCGAATATTACATCACAGATGTAATTGGACTAGCGAATCAAGAAGGATTTAAAGTGACCGCGGTGCAAGCCACAGAACTGATGGAAGTTGAAGGCATAAATAACCGTTTACAACTGGCGGCTTTAGAACGTTATTATCAACGTAAGCAAGCGGATAAATTGTTACTTGCTGGTGTTACTTTGGCAGACCCAACTCGTTTTGATTTGCGTGGCGAATTAGCCCATGGCAAAGATTGCGAAATTGACATCAATGTGATTATCGAAGGCAAAGTGCGGTTAGGAAATGGTGTGAAAATAGGGGCAGGTTGTGTGCTAAAAAATTGTACCATTGCCGATAATGTAGAAATTAAGCCTTATTCGGTGCTTGAAGATGCGGTTGTGGGCAATAATGCACAAATTGGTCCATTTTCAAGATTACGCCCGGGCGCTGAATTAAGCGAAGATACTCATGTAGGTAATTTCGTTGAAATTAAAAAAGCACAAATTGGCAAAGGCTCTAAAGTCAATCATCTTACTTACATTGGCGATGCGGAAGTTGGGCAAAATTGTAATATCGGTGCGGGTGTAATTACTTGTAATTATGATGGGGCAAATAAATTCAAAACTTTGATTGGCGACAATGTATTTGTGGGTTCCGATAGTCAATTAGTTGCGCCAGTAAGCATTGCAAGTGGTGCGACTATTGGGGCTGGAGCAACAGTGACGAAAGATGTGCAAGAGAATGAGCTGGTAATTACTCGAGTGCCACAACGTCATATTGCCAATTGGCAGCGCCCAAAAAAGAAATAAGAGGCAAGAAGAAAAATGACAGAAATCAAATTGAATTATCATAAAGCTCACTTTTTAATGAGTGCGCCGAATATTAAGGTGCTACCAGAGGATAGTGGGATTGAAATTGCTTTCGCTGGGCGATCTAATGCAGGAAAATCCACCGCACTTAATGCTTTAACTAATCAAAAAAACTTAGCAAGAACCTCGAAAACCCCAGGACGTACTCAGCTAATTAATTTGTTTGAAGTAGAACCTAATTGCAAATTAGTTGATTTGCCGGGATATGGATATGCTGCTGTTCCTGAACAAATGAAACTACAATGGCAAAAATCTTTAGGCGAATATTTGCAAAAAAGAGAATGTTTGGGAGGCGTGGTTATTTTAATGGACATTCGCCATCCGCTAAAAGATCTTGACCAGCAAATGATCGAGTGGGCGGTGTCTGCGGATTTACCTGTTTTATTGCTATTAACCAAAGCTGATAAATTGAGCCAAAGCGTGAGAAGTAAGCAAGTTAAAATGGTACGAGAAGCAGTTTTACCTTTCCAAGGCGATGTGCAAGTGGAGGCGTTTTCTGCACAAAATAAAATTGGCATTGATAAATTATCAGCCAAATTAGATCAATGGTTTTCGCCAGTTTTTAGTTAAGATTTTTTAATTTTTACGATCTACATCGCAAAAAAGCAGTGAGTAAGTATAGTTTACTCGCTGCTTTTTTTATATTTCGCCCAAAAAATTGGGAGAAATTATGTCATTAGCAGTGGTATATAGCCGAGCATCCATGGGCGTGCAAGCCCCTTTGGTTACTATTGAAGTGCATTTAAGTAATGGAAAACCTGCTTTTACGCTTGTTGGTTTGCCAGAAAAAACCGTAACTGAAGCACAAGGGCGAGTGCGTAGTGCTTTATTGAATGCGCAATTTAAATATCCAGCCAAACGCATTACCGTTAACCTTGCACCAGCAGATTTGCCCAAAGAGGGCGGGCGTTTTGATTTACCTATTGCCCTCGGCATTTTGGCAGCATCGGGGCAGATTAATGCCCAAAAATTACAGCAATTTGAATTTGTCGGGGAGTTAGCATTAACTGGAGAATTACGCGGTGTACATGGGGTTATTCCTGCTATTTTGGCAGGGCAAAAATCTCAGCGTCAACTTATTGTGGCAGAACAAAATGCCAATGAAGCCTCTTTGGTTTCACAACAGGAAACCTTCTTTGCCAAGAGTTTATTGGAGGTAGTGCAATTTTTAAATGATGAAAGCGTTTTACCTTCAGCAACCGCATTATGCACGCAAAGTGCGGTGGATTTTTTGCCTCAATCCCATAAAGATCTCACAGATATTATTGGTCAACAACATGCCAAACGAGCCTTAATGATCGCTGCCGCTGGACAGCATAATTTATTATTTCTTGGTCCACCCGGCACTGGCAAAACGATGCTCGCCAGCCGTTTAACAGGCTTATTGCCCGATATGACAGATCAAGAGGCAATTGAAACCGCATCGGTTACTAGCTTAGTACAAAACGAATTAAATTTTCAAAATTGGAAACAACGCCCTTTCCGAGCGCCTCATCATAGTGCTTCAACGCCAGCCTTAGTCGGTGGTGGAACAATCCCAAAACCGGGAGAAATTTCTTTAGCCCATAATGGCGTGCTGTTTTTAGATGAGCTGCCAGAATTTGAACGCCGAGTGCTTGATGCCTTACGCCAACCCTTAGAAAGTGGCGAAATTGTAATTTCTCGTGCCAATGCAAAAATTCAGTTTCCTGCACGTTTTCAGCTTGTTGCAGCGATGAACCCAAGCCCAACAGGGCATTATACAGGTGTTCATAACCGCACTTCTCCACAGCAAGTTATGCGTTACTTAAACAGGCTTTCTGGTCCTTTTTTAGATCGTTTTGATCTTTCCATTGAAGTGCCTTTGCTCCCACAAGGTGCTTTGCAAAATAGTTCAGACCGAGGAGAAAGCACAGCTCAAGTGAAGGAAAAAGTATTAAAAGTCAGAGAAATTCAACTCGCTCGTGCAGGCAAGGTTAATGCGCATTTAAGTAGTAAAGAAATTGAACGAGATTGCAAACTAACCGAAAAAGATGCGCTGTTTTTAGAAAATACCTTAACACGTCTTGGTTTATCTGTTCGTGCTTATCATCGTATTTTAAAAGTTGCTCGTACTATCGCTGATTTAAATGCAGAACCCGACATTAAACAAAACCATTTAGCCGAAGCATTAAGTTATCGAGCAATGGATCGTTTGTTACAGAAATTATCTGGCGATACAAATTAATCTTGGATTGATTATTGATTTAAATCAATAAGTTAAAAATTAAATATATCTATAATTGATAAAATCTTGTTAAGAACAAGTTACAAAGAGGGTTTAAAAATGAAATTTAGATTATCTCTTTCTTATGTTGCTACTACAGTTATAATGACGATGTTTTTCTCTAGTCTTGTGCAAGCAAATCAGGAAACCTTGTCCCAACTCAATCAAATTGATGCAGAGCAACAACAAAGGCAAAATCAGCAACAACAAGCTAAAAATGCGCAGTTATTTGCCCCTCCAGATGTGCGCTTAGATACCAGTCAATCTGATTTAGTGTTACCTCCTCAAGAACAGCCTTGTTATCCAATCCAACAGATTTCTCTTGTTGATTATTCCGCAGATAATTCTCATCAATCTAGCCAATTTCAATGGGCGTTAAAACAAGCCATACAAAATCTTAACTTAACCTTACCGCACTGTTTAGGCGGTCAAGGTTTAGGTATTTTGATGAAACAAATTCAAAATAAGATCATTGCGAAAGGTTATGTGACTACTCGAGTGGTTGCCCAAGAGCAAAATCTGGGTTCAGGGAATTTAGTCCTAACAGTTATTCCTGGAAAAGTAGGTAAAACTATTGTGGCAGATCGCAGTTCAGTACCACGTTTTACTCGCCTACAAAGTTGGAATGGATTTACTTTTACGCAAGGTGACTTACTTAATGTGCGAGATATAGAACAGTCCTTAGAAAATTTAAAGCGTGTGCCTACGGTTGAGGCAAATATTGAAATTATCCCTAATGAAAATCTGGGCGAAAGTGATTTAAAAATTAGCTATCAGCAATCTTTGCCTTTCCGTTTCCATCTCAGTTTAGATGATGCTGGATCTCGTTCTACGGGGAAATATCAGGCATCAGGCACTTTTTCCTTTGATAATATATTTTCCGCAAATGACCTATTTTATACCTCCTTTACCCATAGCTTAAAAACTCATGAAGATGACAAAGGTAAGCGAGCAAGTAAAAATCTCACTTTCTATTATTCGATTCCTTTCGGCTATTGGACCCTTTCAGCTCAGCAAAATTATAGCCGCTATCATCAAGAGGTCTTTGGCGCTTTTGCAAATTCTTATATGTATGCTGGGGAAAGCAACAGCAGCAATTAACCCTTTCTTATGTGTTCTATCGTGATGCAGTGCGTAAAAGCAGTATTTCAGGCGGATTTTGGTCAAGACAATCAAAAAACTTTGTTGATAGCGCTGAAATAGAAGTGCAACGTCGCCGCATGGCTGGCTGGGAAATTGGTTTTTCCCATAAAGAATATTTCGCTAATGCTACCTTAGAACTCTCTGCTAATTTCAAGCGTGGTACAAAAGCAAGGGGTGCTTTACCTGCTTATGAGGAGCTTAACAATAAAGGTACTTCAAGACCCAAGATCATCACCGCATCTCTTTCATTGTTAAAGCCCTTTATGTTGGGAACTCAATCTTGGCAATGGCAAAGTAGTTTGAATGTGCAATGGAATAAAACCCCTTTAATTGCCCAAGATCGCTTTAGTATTGGTGGACGTTATACAGTGCGAGGTTTTGATGGCGAACTTTCATTATCAGGTGAACGTGGTTGGCTTTGGCGCAATGAAGTGGCTTGGAATATAGCAAATAAAGGACAGTCTTTGTATTTAGCCTTAGATGCTGGGCGTGTTTCAGGGCTTTCAGAAGAACAACTCGGGCATAGTTTAGTGGGGACTGCTTTGGGATTGAGAGGAAGCTGGCAAGGTTTTTCCTATGACTTTTTTATCGGCAAACCCATTCATAAACCGCAAGGTTTCCGAACCTCAAATATGGTTTCTGGCTTTAATCTTAGTTTTAGTTTCTAACTTATTGCCGAAATAACTTGAGTTTATTTCTTATATTTACTGATTTTTATAGGGTGACGATTATGAATAACAAATATTTCCGTGTCATTTTTAGCAAGGTATTAAATTGTCTGCTTGTAGTATCTGAATTAGCCAAATCTGAAGGTAAAGCCAATAAAAAGTGCGGTGCATTTTTGTTACCTTTTAGCCAATTTCTCGGCAAACTCAAAGCTATTTCCTTTCATTTTTTCTGCGCCCTAGGTTTTGTCACTTTTACCACTCATACATTGGCAGAAACCTTAATTATCCAAGCCGATAAATCTGCTCCTCAAAACCAACAGCCAATTATTTTGCACACCGCAAATGGCTTGCCACAAGTCAATATTCAAACGCCGAATGCGCAAGGATTATCCCATAATAAATACACAAAATTTGATGTGGATACAAAAGGTGCAATCCTCAATAACAGTGCCTCTAATGTCAAAACGCAGCAAGCAGGTTGGATACAAGGGAACCCTTATCTTGCCAAAGGCGAAGCCAAAGTGATTCTCAACGAAGTCAACTCTCATGATCCTAGCGTACTGAAAGGCTATATAGAGGTTGCTGGGAAAAAAGCAGATGTCATTATTGCCAATCCGTCGGGATTACATTGTGATGGTTGTGGCATTATTAATGCACATCGAGCGACCTTTACCACAGGCCAAGCACAAATAAACAATGGTCATTTAGAGGGTTTTGTGGTGGAAAAAGGCAGAGTAACTGTCAGTGGTAAAGGCTTAGATAATAGCAAAGTAGATTACACCGAAATTCTTGCGCGAGAAGTACAAGCAAATGCTGGGATTTGGTCGAAGAAAGATCTCAAAGTTGCCACAGGGAAAAATTATATTAAGCGCACAAGTGCGGAGGAAAATTTGCAAATTTTACATACGCAAGAAGAAAACTCCGCAGAAAATGCACCGCACTTTGCCATAGATGTTGGCGAATTAGGTGGAATGTACGCAGGTAAAATTCATCTGATTGGCACAGAAAATGGCGTTGGAGTGCGTAATGCTGGGCATATTGGGGCAAGTGCAGATAGCTTAGTGATTGATAGTCGAGGGCGGATTGTTAATACTGGGACATTGAGCGCTAATAACAAGCTTGATCTTACAACAGCCAAAAACATTGAAAACAGAGCTAAAGTAGAAAGCCGTCAAGGCTCAATCAAATTCAATAGTGCGGAAAATATTCAACAACATGGCATCGTTGTTGCTCTAAAGGGTAACATTCAGATGCGAGGAGAAAATATCCATCAGCAAGGGAAAACGCTAGCGAAAGAAAATATAGATCTTCATGCCACAGAGTTAAATAATCATGATGGGATAATTTTGGCAGAAGATGCCACTTTGAACTTGCAGGTAGGAAAATTGAGCAACAAACAAGGCGCTATTGTTGCGCATAACCTTAATGTTAAGGTTCAAAATAATGCAGATAATACCGATGGCACTATTCAAGGAAAAGAGAGCTTAAATTTATCTGCACAAGTTTTAAATAATCAAAATGGGCTAATACAAAGTGCTAATTTAATCAATTTAACGGCTAAGACTTTAGTTTCTGAAGGCAACATTAAGACGGCTGGAGATCTGAATATATCCTTACAAGATAGTTTTACTTTGAACAAAGCATTTTCAGTAGGTAACCACTTAAATTTCTCTACAAAAGGTGATTTTGCCAACAACAGTGCATTACAGGTAAAAGGGAATGTAAATATCTCTGCAAATCAAATTACCAATAATAGAGATGCAGAAATTTCGGCTAATCATACCGCACTTAATGCAGAAACCTTGATTAACCGAGGATTAATAGATGGCTATAAAACTCATGTTTATGGCAAAAATGTAACCAATATTGGCACAGGTCGGATTTATGGCGATTATTTAGTATTCAATAGTGAATATCTAAATAACCTTAATGAAAATAAATCTTCTGCCACTATTGGTGCAAGAGAACGACTTGATTTTGCAGTGGATAAAATAAGTAATCATAAGGGAAGTAGCATAATTAGCCTTGGGAATATTTATTTCGGAGGAAAACTTGATGATAATCAACAGGCTATTGGGCAAGGGAGCTTAGTTGAAAACCATAATGCGTTGATTGAGGCTGTGAGCGATATTTATTTAAATGTGAAAAAAGTTGAAAATTTACATAATTTATTAGAAGTTGAAATGCGAGAAACCTCTAAAACACCTGTTTTTGAATATGGCTTTGCTAATGAACCTACTCGTTATGCACAAGAAGGTATAACAAAAGTAAAACGAGGTGACAGTGGCGGTGGGCTGAATAAAAAAGTCAGAAATTTATATGCGCTACGTTTGCCAAATGGTCGAGAAAGTGAATCTTGGCGAGAATATAACTACACCAGAACTATAAATGAAACAATGGTTATTCCAGCAGAATATTCTGAAGCTCAGATCTTAAGTGGAGGGAATATTCATTTTTTTTCAACAGATGTCAAAAACTATGATAGTAAAATTCTAGCCCATGGGGAAATTAGCCTCAATAATGGAGGTAATATTGATAACCATGCTACTGAGGGTACAGTCATCACCACTGAAAAAGGTAGAATGTCTTATTTTTATAATGGAAGAGCCTGTGCTAAGAAAGTATTTGGAAAATGTATCGATCATTACAGAACTACGCAAAGCTATTCGTTACCTTATGTAAATCGCACAGAAACCAGTAAAAATCTTGGATTATGGGATTATGGTTCCCTTCAATCTAGCAACTTAACCTTATCCACAGAAATCAGTTCACAAAATGTTGCCGAGAACGTAAATTTAGCTTCTACACCGCGAGAGGCCCATTTACCCACATCTAGTTTATATACAATAAACCCTGAATCACCTAATGGCTACTTCGTTGAAACAGATCCAAAATTTACCCAACACCGACAATGGCTAAGCAGTGATTATATGTTTAATCAGCTACGTCATGAGCATAATAATGTACATAAACGTTTAGGCGATGGCTATTATGAACAGCGCTTGATTAATGAACAAATCAACCAGCTCACAGGGCGCCGTTTTCTGACGGGGTATAACAATGAGTTAGAGCAATATAAAGCACTCATGAATGAAGGTGTTAAATACGCGAAGCAGTTTGATTTGAAACTTGGTATTGCTTTAACAAAAGAACAAATGTCAGAACTTACAACAGATATGGTTTGGTTTGTGAATAAAGTATTTACTTTACCAAATGGGCAAAAAGTTACCGCACTTGT
>NZ_MUXZ01000048.1 GCF_002015075.1 Canicola haemoglobinophilus | reverse complement strand
GAAAACTCAGGCGGATATTGGCGGCGTTGGATTTCGCTTAAATAAGCCATTTCGCAATGATTTCTATCAAAAAACAAACCATTGACAAATGTGAACCAAAAACGCCAACGCTTTTTAGGCTGTTTAGCAAGAACCGCACCACGATAGCAACGGCTTGAAAAAGTCTCATCTGCGGCACCGCCAGCGACTGCATTTAAAAATTGGTCAAGTCCCACAAAAACATGGTAAAAATAATTTTTTAATTTCTCCATTATTTACCCTCCTCATAAATTTCCGCCCAACCGCTTGAATAATCATATTCCAGCGGATTTTCTACGCTCATCATCGCCATTCTGTGCTTTTCTGCGTTGATATGGTCGGCATTTTCCGTCACGACCATCTGCAAAAAGATTTCATCAAGCAAAGTGCGGTTCATTTTAATGAAAGAATTATCCGCACATTTCCAATCAATCTCGCCTAATTTGTCAATGACCTTATCAAGACCAAGATACTTTGTTTTTTCCTCTTCGCCAGTTTGAAACCATTTTTTCACGCTGGCAATATAAACGCCCCCTAGACTGTTATCGTAACGTTTTTGTTTGATTAGCT
>NZ_MUXZ01000047.1 GCF_002015075.1 Canicola haemoglobinophilus | reverse complement strand
AACCTGGCGGTGACCTACTCTCACATGGGGAGACCCCACACTACCATCGGCGTCACGGCGTTTCACTTCTGAGTTCGGCATGGGGTCAGGTGGAACCACCGCACTATCGCCGCCAAGATTATTCTGTTCTAACTCTTTTGAGGTTTCTCATTCGCTTTTTATTAAGTTTTTAATTCACCTTTTTTATTAAGCTTTTAATTCACTTTTTTATCAGCGTTTTATTTATTTTACCTCTGCTCTCACAATCAAAAACAAGCTGTTCACTCTAAATTTTCTATTCTGTCCTTTCTATAGTTTTCTTTTCTATCTCTAGTTCATCTCCAAACAACCCCAAAACACTCAAGATTGTATGGTTAAGCCTCTCGGGCAATTAGTATGTGTTAGCTCAATGTATCACTACACTTACACACCACACCTATCTACGTCGTAGTCTCCAACAACCCTTACTGACTTATAGTCAGGGAGAACTCATCTTAAGGCAAGTTTCGTGCTTAGATGCTTTCAGCACTTATCTCTTCCGCATGTAGCTACCCAGCAATGCCTCTGGCGAGACAACTGGAACACCAGTGATGCGTCCACTCCGGTCCTCTCGTACTAGGAGCAGCCCCCCTCAATTCTCCAACGCCCACGGCAGATAGGGACCGAACTGTCTCACGACGTTCTAAACCCAGCTCGCGTACCACTTTAAATGGCGAACAGCCATACCCTTGGGACCTACTTCAGCCCCAGGATGTGATGAGCCGACATCGAGGTGCCAAACACCGCCGTCGATATGAACTCTTGGGCGGTATCAGCCTGTTATCCCCGGAGTACCTTTTATCCGTTGAGCGATGGCCCTTCCATTCAGAACCACCGGATCACTATGACCTGCTTTCGCACCTGCTCGACTTGTCTGTCTCGCAGTTAAGCTTGCTTATACCATTGCACTAACCTGACGATGTCCGACCGTCATTAGCAAACCTTCGTGCTCCTCCGTTACTCTTTGGGAGGAGACCGCCCCAGTCAAACTACCCACCAGACACTGTCCGAGTACCCGTTTCAGGTACTTCGTTAGAACATCAAACGTTAAAGGGTGGTATTTCAACAATGGCTCCACAATCACTGGCGTGACTGCTTCAAAGCCTCCCACCTATCCTACACATCAAAATTCAATGTTCAGTGTCAAGCTATAGTAAAGGTTCACGGGGTCTTTCCGTCTAGCCGCGGGTACACCGCATCTTCACGGCGATTTCAATTTCACTGAGTCTCGGGTGGAGACAGCCTGGCCATCATTATGCCATTCGTGCAGGTCGGAACTTACCCGACAAGGAATTTCGCTACCTTAGGACCGTTATAGTTACGGCCGCCGTTTACTGGGGCTTCGATCAGGAGCTTCTCTTTCGATAACACCATCAATTAACCTTCCAGCACCGGGCAGGCATCACACCCTATACGTCCACTTTCGTGTTTGCAGAGTGCTGTGTTTTTAATAAACAGTTGCAGCCAGCTGGTATCTTCGACCGGTTCAACCTTCATCCGCAAGGGATTACAATCTACGCCGGCGCACCTTCTCCCGAAGTTACGGTGCTATTTTGCCTAGTTCCTTCACCCGAGTTCTCTCAAGCGCCTGAGTATTCTCTACCTGACCACCTGTGTCGGTTTTCAGTACGGTTTAGATAAACCTGAAGCTTAGTGGCTTTTCCTGGAAGCGTGGTATCAGTAACTTCATCTCCTTAGAGACTCGTCATCACTTCTCGTTGTTTAACTGGGTAAGCGGATTTGCCTACCTACCCCAACTACCTGCTTAAACAGACATCCAACAGTCTGCTTACCTAACCTTCTCCGTCCCCACATCGCAGTTTATCCAAGTACGGGAATATTAACCCGTTTCCCATCGACTACGCTTTTCAGCCTCGCCTTAGGGGCCGACTCACCCTGCCCCGATTAACGTTGGACAGGAACCCTTGGTCTTCCGGCGAACGAGTTTTTCACTCGTTTTATCGTTACTTATGTCAGCATTCGCACTCGTGATACGTCCAGCAAACCTCTCGATTCACCTTCTTCCGCTTACACGACGCTCCCCTACCCAACAGGCGTATCACTAATATTCCTTTCTTCGATTTCAATCCGACTCAACGTTCGGGTTGCTTGACCAACATTTCATTCCACTTCGTTTCATTCCATGTTGTTAATCTAAGGCGTATTAGTGATACGCCTGATGCCGCAGCTTCGGTGCTATATTTTAGCCCCGTTACATCTTCCGCGCAGGCCGACTCGACTAGTGAGCTATTACGCTTTCTTTAAATGATGGCTGCTTCTAAGCCAACATCCTAGCTGTCTAAGCCTTCCCACTTCGTTTCCCACTTAATATAGACTTTGGGACCTTAGCTGGCGGTCTGGGTTGTTTCCCTCTCCACGACGGACGTTAGCACCCGCCGTGTGTCTCCTGAGTATCACTCTTCGGTATTCGCAGTTTGCATCGGGTTGGTAAGCCGGGATGGCCCCCTAGCCGAAACAGTGCTCTACCCCCGAAGGTGTCCGCTCAAGGCTCTACCTAAATAGATTTCGGGGAGAACCAGCTATCTCCCAGTTTGATTGGCCTTTCACCCCCAGCCACAAGTCATCCGCTAATTTTTCAACATTAGTCGGTTCGGTCCTCCAGTTAGTGTTACCCAACCTTCAACCTGCCCATGGCTAGATCACCGGGTTTCGGGTCTATACCTTGCAACTTAACGCCCAGTTAAGACTCGGTTTCCCTTCGGCTCCCTTATTCAGTTAACCTCGCTACAAAATATAAGTCGCTGACCCATTATACAAAAGGTACGCAGTCACCCTTACAGGCTCCCACTGCTTGTACGCACAAGGTTTCAGGTTCTATTTCACTCCCCTCACCGGGGTTCTTTTCGCCTTTCCTTCACAGTACTGGTTCACTATCGGTCAATCAGGAGTATTTAGCCTTGGAGGATGGTCCCCCCATCTTCAAACAGGATTTCTCGTGTCCCGCCCTACTTCTCGTAAACTTAGTACCACAATAATACTTTCAAGTACGGGATTATCACCCTCTATGATTTGGCTTCCCAGCCAATTCCTCTAATATCATTGCTATCACTTACTGGCTACTCCGCTTTCGCTCGCCGCTACTTACAGAATCTCGGTTGATTTCTTTTCCTCGGGGTACTTAGATGTTTCAGTTCTCCCGGTTCGCCTTTCATTGCTATGAATTCACAATGAAATGATAGGTTCTTCACCTATCGGGTTTCCCCATTCGGATATCTTGGATTAAACGCTTCTTATCAACTCATCCAAGCTTTTCGCAGATTAGCACGTCCTTCTTCGCCTCTGATTGCCAAGGCATCCACCTTGTGCGCTTAGTCACTTAACCATACAATCTTGAGTATTTTTCAAGATG
>NZ_MUXZ01000046.1 GCF_002015075.1 Canicola haemoglobinophilus | reverse complement strand
GAATCATCCGTTGGAAACACATTGCGTTTCTTAATTACACGACGAATCACACTATTAAGCGATTCCACTGCATTCGTCGTATATATCGCTTTGCGGATATCGTTGGGATAATCAAAAAAGGTCGCAATATTTGCCCAGTTATCCTCCCAACATTTCGCTACAAGCGGGTATTTTGCCTGCCATTTTTGCGAAAGTGCGGTCAGATTTTCGCGTGCTTGAGCCTCCGTTGGCGCTTGATAAACTCCCTTTAAATCTGCTGTCACCGCTTTGTAATCTTTCCACGAGACATATTTCAAACTGTTACGCACTAAATGCACAATGCAAAGCTGAATCTTTGTTTGCGGATAAACCGCATTGATAGCTTCTGGAAAGCCTTTTAAACCATCTACGCAAGCAATAAAAATATCTTTCAAGCCACGATTTTGTAATTCAGTGAGCACATTAGCCCAGAACTTCGCCCCTTCATTCTCCGCAATCCAAAGCCCTAAAAGTTCTTTATGCCCTTCCAGATTGACACCTAATGCTACAAACACGGATTTGTTGATAATTCGTCCATCTTGACGCACTTTCACCACGATACAATCCAAGTAAACAATCGGGTAAATCGCATCAAGTGCACGATGTTGCCATGCTATTACGCGTTCTTTCACCGAATCTGTCACACGAGAAATCAGGCTTGTTGACACATCCGCATCATAGAGTTCTTTGAACATTTCAACGATTTCTTGATTGCTTAAGCCCTTGGCATATAAGGCAATAATCTGTTCATCCATCCCGGTAATACGGGTTTGATTCTTCTTGATAAGTTGTGGCTCAAAGCTGCCATCGCGGTCACGAGGGGTGTCAATTTCTATCTCACCTTCATCACAGATGATAGTCTTGGATGTGTAGCCATTACGTGCATTTTTGCCTTTTCTGGGCTGATGCTTTTCATAGCCAAGGTGGTCGGTCAGCTCACCATTTAACGCCGCTTCTACCGTGATTTTTTTGAGCATTCGTGAAAACTGATTAAGGTCTTCTGGGGTTTTTAGGGTTTTGGCAAATTCCGCTGCCAAGGCGTGGAGTTGTTTTTCGTTCATAATAAAATACCTGTGTCTAGATGTATTATCTC
>NZ_MUXZ01000045.1 GCF_002015075.1 Canicola haemoglobinophilus | reverse complement strand
TGTGTTTGCCTATAAAATTGACTACTATAAATAAGTTGTGTCATTATGCCAGTTTAAACACATAATGACGAGAAGTTTTAATAGGGTAGAGAGCAAATTATGTTAGCTTTTCTGTATTATTTTTTATTTCAATGTTTGCAAATATTCCGCAATATTTTCCATATCTTGTTCGCTTAGGCGAGATTTAGGCATATTGCCAGCCCCTTTAATATTCCCAGCTTTGCGTTCTTGAAGTGCGGTAATAATTTCCTCTTTTTTCAAGTTTTTGATAATTGCTGATTGGTTTAAGGCTGATTTATCAGCTTGCTTGCCATGGCATAAGGCACAATTTTGATTAAATGTATGTTTACCAGCTTCAATATCTGCCGCAGAAACCATAGTTGAGAAAAGTGAAACTGAAAGTAATGCGCCAAAGTAGAAAATCTTTTTTTGTTTTTTCATTAAGTTAACCCTTAAATAATTCATCTAGTTTGTCCTTAGGAATTAAACCCTCGAATTTATAAAGGATTTTGCCACTTGGGTCAATCACAAAAGAAGTGGGAGTGCCTATTACTTGATAGCGTTCAGCGGTAATTTTCAGTTGATCTTTTAGTACAAGTTGATTGATATGGCGTTTTTCTACGGTTTTTTGCGTGTCTGTTTTTTCGCCATCTACGTTTATTGCGATCAGTTTAACATCACTTGTAGCTTGGCTATGCCATGTTTCTAATTCTTTTAGTTCCGCTAAGCAAACGCCACAAGTTTCCGACCAGAAACTAAGTAAAACTGTTTTCCCTCGCCAATTCGCTAATTCGGCTTTATTGCCTTGTAAATCAAAGGTAGCAATTTCGGGAGCTTGTTTACCCACTTCCGCAATATCATCTTTTTCACAGGCAATAAGTGCAAATCCACAGCAAAATACCACCGCACTTTTTCCTAATTTTTGGATTACTTTCTTGATCATTTTGAATTTCTCTGTTCTTTTAAAAATTTACCATGTTGTAAAAAAATTGTTCTGTCTGTGAGCTTACCTAATTCGGGGTTATGAGTGACCATTACAATTGTTCGTCCTTGCTGATTAAGAGTTGTCAGCAAATCTAGTACAAGTTGCTCATTTTTATCATCAAGGTTTCCAGTGGGTTCATCGGCAAAAATAACTGGTGGTTGATTGACTAAGGCTCGAGCAATACAAACACGTTGTTGTTCCCCTCCAGAAAGCTGATTTGGGCGATGATCAATTCGATGCCCTAATCCTACTTGCTCAAGCACTTTTTTAGCCGCTTGTTCATCAATCACGCTATGATAATGCTGAGCTAACATCACATTTTCTAAAGCTGTTAAGTAGGGAATTAAATGGAATTGTTGGAAAACTAAACCGATTTTTTCTGCCCGAAAACGTTGTTTACCCACTTCATCAAGTTGTGCAGCATCAATACCATCTAAAATAACTTTGCCTTCCGTTGCACTATCTAAGCCTGTGAGAATATTCATTAGGGTTGTTTTACCTGAACCTGATGCACCCATAATGGCAACAAATTCCCCTTTTTCAATTTGAATATTAATATCCTCAAGCGCATTTACTTGACCAAATCTTTTATATAAATTTTGAGTTTCAATGACATAATTTGACATAAATTTTCTCTTCGATTATTCGCCTTTGAGAATATTGGCGGTTTGAATACTGAGTGCTCTGCGGGTTGGAATAATGACAGCCACAAAAGCCACCGCAAGAGAGAGTAGGATCGTAATTGGTATAACGGGTAAACGCATATCAATATAGGATTTAAACACTGTAATCCCTAAAATTTGCGCTAGGATATAGCCAACAATTAATCCAACAACAATTGCACAGAAGGCAATAATTAAAATTTCGGTAACAATTTGTTTGATAATATCTTGCTTTTGCGCACCTAATGCTTTTTGTAAAGCAAATTCTTTTGCTCGTTCGCCTACAATGGCAATCAATGTGGTGTTCACACAAAGCGTTGCTAAGATTAAGATAACGAGAGAAATTAAGCCCATTAATCCTTTGATTTTATTTAAGATTTGTCCCTCTGAGGCAGAAACCTTGCGAATAGGGCGAATTTCTAAATCGGGATATTGTTGTTGTAGATTTTGTGCAAATTGCTCAACTTGTCCTTGTTCATTTTTAACATTAAGCAACATATTAGTGACTAACTCATCTTTTTCTAGCCAATTTTGCGCAAACTCTAAGTTGACAATCAGCATGTTATCCGTTGCATCGCCACTTTCTACAATAGCTTTAATATTGAATGTGTGCTTTTCTACCGCATTTTTACTTAAGGTAATTTTATCCCCGATCTTCAAATTTAACCGTTCTGCTAAGGTTTTTCCGATCATCGTATTACGATCATCAAAATTTACGCCAATTGCAGAACCTGTGATTTGCCAATAGGGTGCAAGGTTGCGCAGACTTTCAAACCAAACGCCCATAATCACTATTTTTTCTAAATCAGAACGAGCGACACCATACAAATAAGGGCTTGCTGTGGTAATCAAGCCAGTGGGCGCTTGATGTAAAATTTGTGCTATTTCTTGTTGTTTGACTAAGCCACTATTATTTGAACCAATATAAAAATTTGCGCCAAAGGTGCGTAACTCCTGGCTCATTTTAGTATTAATATCAAAATAAACCGCAGACATCGCCGTTACAATGCTTGCACCAACAGTAAGTGCGGCAAAAATAATGGATACTCGTTGCAAACGCAGATAGAGTGCTCGAAAAATTAAGCGCCAAAACATAGAGTTTTTAACGACCATATAAAACCTCCACTGGATATAATTTGGCAATGCGATGTGCAGGGAACCAAGTTCCGATAAGGGAAATGATGACCGCAAGAGCTAAAACGCAAGGAATAACAATCCAAGCAAAACTGAGCGGAGTTCCGAATAATGCGATACCAATAAATTTTGCTAGTCCCCAGCCTGCAAGACAGCCCAGCGCTCCACCAATTAATCCGCTAATAATGGCTTCACAATAAAATAATAAAACGATTTGCCATTGGTAAGCGCCAAGTGCTTTCATTAAACCAATTTCTTTACTGCGTTCAATAATTGTTGTTGTCATTAAAGAGGCGATACCCATGGCAGCAGCAATAAGTGCGGCAACAGTAACGACCGCTAAAAGCAACTGGATTTTTCCAATGACCACACCTTCAGAGGCAGCAACTTGCCAAATCGGGCGAACGATAGCGCCTGAAATAGCTTCTTCTAATTGATGAGAAATAGAAGAAACATAAGCAGTACAATACCAACGGTCATATTCTTCTGCGGCTAAAGCATCCGTGTTAGCACGAGCTTTGCGCGATAGCTCATTTTCTGGCACCGTTAGTGCTGAAACCTTGATGCCTTGTACTTTGCCTTCTAAATTTAGTAATTTTTGTACCGCACTTAATGGTAGAACCAATTGATTTTCTTCATTTCCACCTGTGGATAAAATGCCTGTTATTTGTACTTCAAGATCGGCAGAAAAATCCCCTTCTTGATAGCTTAGGCGAATTTTATCACCGATTTTCCATTGGGTTGTTTTCGCCAGTTGCTCACCAATCAACGCCTGATTGATAGTAACTTGTGGCTCAAAATCATTAACCCATTCGCCTTCAACTTTCCAATACGGGCTAATAATTTGTTGCCCTGTATGGTAATCATCTTCATCTGGAATTTTAATTTTATGATTGAAAAATGTGCCTAAAATAGACAGGTTTTGCTGTTTCTGCTGGCTAAGATTTTCGGCATTCACTTCCACACTTAAGAGCGGTGCAAAACCCACAATATTATTGCGCCAGAAAATATCTTTAACATTAGGCAACTCTTTTTCATCTAAATAATCACGCGCAGATAAAGAGGAATGTCCGACAACATCTTCGGGCAAGACCGCACTACTGGCTGGCTCAATTAAAATATTTGCACCATAAGATTTTAATTCTTTCGCCATTTTATCGCCAATATCAATAGATACTGCTAATAGGGCAGAAATTAACCCTGATGCTAAAAAAATCGTAACAATAGCCAGTAATTTACGTTTTAAAGCATGGCGATAGGATTGGAATAACATTCTGCTTAACATGAGTTATCTCTCTTATTTTGGTTGTGCAAGATATTTTTCTGGGTTATCACGGAATAAATTGAGATTGTTTTCATTGCTGAAGAAATATGTCATTCCCTCATGGCTATATTTATATTCAGCGCTGGTATTTTTTAATTTAGTCTGATCCACAGGATCGGTTACTTCGAGTTCAACAATAGTGGAGAAGTAATTTAACCCTTCTTCTAAACTTTTACGGTTAATCACCACATGCGTGTCTGTCTGTTGCCAGTTTTCAATTGGTACTGGGTTGCAACCACCAGGCTTCCCAATGGAAGGAATAAATATTCTTACCCCACAACCAATACAAACAACTTGATCGCCTTCCATCACATAGCCTTGATCGCCACAGAGAATACAAGCATCAAAAACCGTTGCTAAACTGATTTTTTTGGTTGAACGATTAATAATGAAAAAACGAACAGCCTTACCATCGCTATTAATCCAAACGAACCGATGTAATTTGCCGTCTTTGACTTGTTCAATGGGAATATGAATTTGATTATTTTGATCTAAAGTTACTTGTTGTGCCTCAGATAATCTTGGGGGCTGTGAAGCGATTTTGTCCCAATACAGTTGGGTTGAAAAAACAGAGATTACAATCAGAAAGCCACAAATAAGTGTGCGTTTTGAGCTTTGCATAGTAGCAATTCTTTTACGCTTTTCTATTGGATCTATTTCGTTAGCAACAAGATTTTGATTGCTTTTATGTACTGTGATTGCGAATAGACAGAGGATAACCAACAGAATAAATGCATTGATGTAGTTGAAATAGGTAATGATATTGGCTGATTTTGCGACAAAAGTCAGACGAACTTTAGTCAATTCAAGTACCTGTAATTTCATTAGGCTTAGCATGATTTCACTAATAATAGGTGTCATTATAAGAAGAATAAATAAGCCTAAAGTAAGGGGTAAAAGTGCGGTTAATTTTTGTTGAGATTGTGTTTGTTTGAATAAAATGATCAGTAAGCAAGTAACAAAAATACAGAAAAATAGCCCAAAAATGACCGCACTTAAATGTAAGATGAAATCCGTATTAATCACATCAGTGTTGGTAATTGCACTGATATTGGGATCTTTTAGCCATAACAATGTAGCAATGCTAACAAAGATAAAATGCCAGAATTGTGCAAAAGGTTTATTGCGTGGAATTTGACACAAGGCAAATAAAATAAATAGGCTGAGTAAGGTAATATTGAAAATTAAATTTGCTTGTTGACCTTGTGGAATAAAGGTATGTATCAGTGAGCCAATAAGTATGGCGGAAATTGTCAGCCAACGCAGCGATTTAATATGAATTTTCGCTATATTTCCTTTATTACCCCAATGACAGCCGAGTAAAATCGCTATAGGTAAAATGCTTTGTAGCAAAAAAGTAAAGTAATAATTCATTGTTTTGGAGTGTCAATACAAAAATAAAAATGTTGGGCATTCAGCCCAACGCTTTGATAGGGGGAATTTTGAGTGCGATCATCGTTAAAAATGACCGCACTTTTTTATCAATTTAAGCCAGTGTATTTAAACTCATAGCTAACATCAAACGGTTTCCACCAACGGCCAACACCTGTTTCAGCATCTGTATGTCTGTGCATACCCGCTTTTGGTGGCGGATCGATATGGTAAGTTAATTTATAGTTACCTACGCCCATCATTTTGATATTTAAGCCGTAGTGAGGACCATCGCCTGCAACCATTGGCATGAATACGCCTTCTTGTTTTTCACCCGTATCTGTATTTACTAGCGTATAAGCAATAGTTAAATACGGAACCCATTCACCTTTACCAAAGCCATTTTTATTTCCTTCAGTAGCGTGAATATCCGCTTCTAAGTGAATATCTGCATCTTTTGCCGATAATCCCATGCCACGAGGTTCCATATCAACAGGTTGCAGATAAACTGCCGCAATTTCCATTTCATTCATTTCGATTGCTTCACCAATTGGATACTCTTTGAATGCTAGCGCAGAAGGTGCTGCTAAGATACTGCCTAATAGACTTGCTGTGATAAGCATTTTTTTCATACTTGTTTCTCCTATAAGTACATTATTGTTAAATTTACTCAGCTTTTTGGCTTTGATATTTCATATAAAATAAAGCGAATATAGCCAAGATAACTAAGATTACTTGTGGTACAAGGGTTTCCAGATAAGGATAAATACCTAACCAACTGATTTCAGGCATATTTGCTATCAATGTTGGTTCAAAAAGTTTTCCTTCGATCAACTCTAGTACAGATTTACCGGCAAAAATAA
The DNA here is from genome assembly GCF_002015075.1 of Canicola haemoglobinophilus. GTDB lineage: Bacteria > Pseudomonadota > Gammaproteobacteria > Enterobacterales > Pasteurellaceae > Canicola > Canicola haemoglobinophilus. Next base: position 9,312 of record NZ_MUXZ01000045.1, on the reverse strand, counting down.
ATGCCATTAAATACATGAAACTTCCAGTGAACATAAAGAAAGGTTTAAGTGGCAACTTAACCACGGTATAACGCATGACAAAATAGCAAATGGTTAAAATAATTGCGCCAAGGACAAATCCTGCGAAAAGGTACAAATAACTGACCGCACTTGTCGCATCTCCTGCTAAAGCATAATAAAACAGCACTGTTTCTGCCCCTTCACGATAAACAGAAAGGAAACTCGTTAGCCATAATCCGAATAATGAGCCTGTGGTTAGTGCGGCAGATAATTTTCCTTCTAAATAACGTTTCCAGTTTTTTGCTTCCACTTTGGATAGCAGCCAATAACTCATCATAAACAACATGACGACAGCAATCATCATGGTAAAGCCTTCTAAAAGTTCTCGACTTGCGCCTGAATTTGAGAAAACAAATTGGAAAACCATGGCCGTAATGACACTCGCAATTAGTGCAACATAAACTGACTGACGAATAACAGGCAATTTATCTTGATGATTGTTTTTGACTAAATAAGTAACAATTGCCGCAACAATCAATAATGCTTCTAAGCCTTCTCGTAACATAATCAAGAGACTGTATAAGAACATTGACCAATGACTTTGTTCCGAGCCTTGTAACATTTCAACTGCTTTTTCTAAGTCTTGGCTTAATCCATTTGCTTGCGCATTAAGTTGTTCGATGTTGCTTTTTGATTTCATCAAACTAACCAAGCGAGTAAAGTAACCCTCCAACTCAGCCTTGAAATTACTATCTCTTGAGCCGATTTTTGCTTCCATGCCAGAATTTTCAAACACATCAAAGTAGGTATTTTGTACAGCAAGCATCGCTTTTTTATTTTCACCGTTCTTAAATAAACGGATTGCTTGTTGAATACCTTGATTAATTTCCTTGGTTACTGAACTCCAATCTTTATTTAGTTCTTCACTGTTTGTTGTCGCATTACTTTCTTCAACATTTTGTTGTTCACGTGTAGTTGGAAGATTAGGCAATAATTCTTCTAAATCTTGCAATAAAACAGTAATTTGATAACCAAATTGATTAATTTGATCCGGCTTTTCACTTAACTTGATAAGATCATAAAATTGTTGATTTATATTGCTTGAGATCGCAGCGGAGCGACTTTGGCGAATAGACATTTCCATTTCGCTATTTTTATAGCCGTCATATTGCGCTTGTTGAACCAGTTTTTTAGCATTGGCAAAATCGCCCTTTTCATAAGCATCAACCGCACTTGCAAGCAAGTCATCAATAATCTGGAAACTTTGTTGCCAATGTTGAGCGATGGATTGGTTATTGTAAACCTCGTGTTGAGCATCAGCATTAAGTTGATGCCCTTTCTCTAAAGCGGGTAGAACTTCTTGTAACTCAGCTTTTAATCCATCAATTTTTGCTTGAATTTCCGCTAAAGGTTTGCCTTCACCAATCATTTTGCGAATTTCGCCGAAAGTAGCTTCCATTTGGAAACTTTTTTGTGCGGAAAAATTAATACGGATTGGACCTTCTAGATTTTCAAACACTTCAAAATAAGCCATTTGAACTTCTGTTCTAGCATCTTCTATATTTTGTTGTTGATAGAGTTGTGCTGTTTTATCTAAACGCACAGTAATATCATCAATATGCTGTTGGAAATTATTTGCTTGAGTTGATACTGAAAGAATGGACAGAAAAAAGAAAATAACAAAACGATAAATTAGCATTATTGCCTCAAATTCATAGTGTTAAATAAAAGTAATTCTTATTTGTAATTATCATCTTATTATGTTTTTTTTGCAAGCAGTAAAATCAATTTAATCGATGATTTTGAGGAATTGCAAAATTTTTATAGGGAAAATTGAAAAACGAGTAGAGAATGTTATGATTAGCTCAGTTTTTGATTAGGAGATTATTATGGTAAATCATCAAACAGGTATTTTATTAGAGCATAGTAAAGCGGCGATTTTTTTAGAAGCGCAGGTTAATGATATTGCTCTGATTGCTCAAGCGAGTAAGGATTTTTGTTTAAAAACAGAACAATTGCAACAACAATATCCAGATGCAAAATTAGGTGTGGTTGTGGCATTTGGTGATAAAGTTTGGAAACAACTTGCGGGAGCTCAAAGTGCGGTGGAATTAAAGCCATTTTCTACCTTAGGCAAAGGGGATTTATCAGCACCTGCAACACAATATGATTTATTGGTGCATATTCAATCGTTGCGTCCAGACGTGAATTTTTCTGTAGCACAAGCCGCTATGCAAAGTTTTGGCAAAGCCATTAATGTTGAACAAGAAATACATGGTTTCCGTTGGGTAGAAGAGCGTGATTTAACCGGTTTTGTTGATGGTACAGAAAATCCTAAAGATGCTAAACGTGCAGAGGTTGCCTTGATCAATGAAGGTATTGATGCTGGCGGTAGTTATGTCTTCACTCAGCGCTATGAACATGACTTGGTTAAATGGTCAAAATTAAATGAAAGTAAGCAAGAAAATGTGATGGGCAGAACTAAACCTGATAGTGTTGAGTTAGATGATGTACCAGAAACTTCTCATGTTGGTCGTGTTGACTTGAAAGAAAATGGCAAAGGCTTGAAAATTTTACGCCATAGCTTACCTTATGGTCTAGCCAGTGGGAAACATGGATTATTCTTCATTGCATATTGCGTGACCTTGTACAATATTGAACAACAATTACTAAGTATGTTCGGCGAAAAAGATGGCAAAACAGATCGTATGCTTGGCTTTACCAAAGCAGTAACTGGTAGTTATTATTTTGCGCCTTCGTTGGATCAGTTAAAGAATTTATAAGTGTGATAAAGAGGGGAATTTATAAGGATTTCCCCTCTGTTGAACTATATTAATAGTTCTTGTTATCGTCTGACATAAGATTTAAAAAATAGAAAGCCGAGTGTGATACTCGGCTTAGTTTCATTAGAAGTTTGCGTTGCGTGGTGAACGTGGGAATGGAATTACATCACGGATATTTTGTACCCCTGTGACATAAACGATTAAACGTTCAAAACCTAATCCGAAACCAGAATGTGGCACAGTACCATAACGGCGTAAATCACGATACCACCAATAATCTTCAGGATTTAAGCCCATTTCAACCATTCTTTTATCGAGAACATCTAAACGCTCTTCACGTTGAGAACCACCGATGATCTCACCAATTCCTGGTGCTAAAACATCCATTGCCGCAACCGTTTTTCCATCATCATTTAAGCGCATATAGAATGCTTTAATATCTTTTGGATAGTTTTTAACAACTACTGGCGATTTAAAGTGTTCTTCGGCTAGGTAACGCTCATGTTCTGAAGATAAGTCAATTCCCCAAGATACTGGGAATTCAAATTCTTTTCCTGATTTTAAGAGAACATCAATTGCATCTGTATAATCAATTTGTGCAAAGTCTGAATTAATGAATTGCTCTAAACGAGTAATCACATTTTTATCAACATGTTTTTCAAAGAATTTCAAATCATCTTTGCGTTCATTTAATACCGCACGGAAAACATATTTCAACATATCTTCTGCTAATTTGGCATTATCCGCTAAAGTTGCAAATGCAATTTCAGGTTCAACCATCCAAAACTCTGCTAAATGACGAGTAGTATTTGAATTTTCTGCACGGAATGTTGGACCAAAAGTATAGATTTTACTTAAAGCACAAGCATAAGTTTCGCCATTCAATTGGCCTGATACAGTTAAGAAAGATTCTTTACCAAAAAAATCTTGGCTAAAATCCACCGCACCTTTATCCGTACGAGGAAGATTTTCTAAATCTAACGTTGATACTCGGAACATTTCACCGGCACCTTCAGTATCCGATGCTGTAATTAATGGTGTGGCAACCCAGTAGAATCCTTGTTCATGGAAGAAACGATGAATAGCCTGAGCTAAACAATGACGAACACGAGCAACGGCACCGATAATATTTGTACGTGGACGTAAATGTGCAACTTCGCGTAAATATTCAATACTATGGCGTTTAGCTGCCATTGGATAAGTTTCAGGATCCTCAACCCAGCCAGACACTTCAACTTTGCTTGCTTGTAACTCGACAGCCTGTCCTTCTGCTGGAGATTCTACAACAGTTCCAGTAACAACAACGGAGCAACCTGTCGTTAAGCGTAAAATTTCTGTTTCATAGTTTTCAATGTCATTATTTACGATAGCTTGAATAGGATCAAAACAAGAACCATCATAAACGGCTAAGAAAGAAAGCCCCGCTTTTGAATCACGGCGAGTACGAACCCAACCTCGTACAGTTACAATTTCACCAACTGCTATTTTTCCTTGTAACACATCAACAACAGATGCAATTTTTGTCATATCAACCTCAAAACTAATTTTTTATAAAAAAACTGCGCTATTCTACCGCAACTCACTTAATTTACCAAAATCTATCGGGAAATTTTTGTTTTTGTGAACTGTTCCACATTATTTGGATAAATGCCTTGTTTTATTAGGGTTTATTGGTATAAAAGAATAATTTTTATGAATTTAAATAATTAGGTACAAAATATGGCAAAAGTAAGAAAGGAAGATAAATTGCCTTTAAGAATGAAACAATTAGGGAAAATTTATCGTTTAATTGAACAATTTGAAGAGATTTCACGCATTGATCTCTCTAAGTTATCCCAATTAGCGCCTGCCACAATCACTTCCTTAACTAGAGAGCTGATAGAAAAAAAATTAGTGATTGAAAGAGCGGTACAAAATACAGAACATCGAGGTCGTCCTGCGGTTGGATTATGTGTTTCTCCGTTTTATTGGCAATCCCTTTGTGCAACCCTCACTCATGATCATTTCGATATTTTACTTTGTGAGCTAGATGGCACCACTATTGCACAGGAGGTTTATCCTCTCAATATCGATGATTTATCTTCATTAGAACAAATATTGCCACGTTATTTTGAGGATTTTTTAGCAAAAGTTGGCTCTAAACTCATTCGTCCTATTACTTTTTCTATTGCTGTGGCAGGGAAATTAGATAAACATTCTGGAAATCTACAACGATTGGGTGAATTTAAGCTAAATGTGGATTTAAAATCTTTATTTGAACCCTATTTTGATATGCCTATTATCGTAACTGAATATTTTGAAACTTGGCTATTGGCAGAAAGTACATTAGGAAGCGTTATTGGATACGATAATGTTATTTTCTTGCAAATTGATGATGTAATTAATTTAAGTGTGTTATCGAAAGGCGTTATTTTACATAGCGATAATAAAACTTGTATGAACATTGATAAATTAATTGTCCCTCGCCTTCATTTAATGCAAGATAAAATCAATCAACACTTGCCAGAACTAGAACGTTATCAACTACACAATCAATTGACTTATAAGGCTTTTTGCCAATTTATAGATTTATATTACCCAGAAAATTGTTCAATAACCAAAACAGAAAAAATAAATTTTTTATGTGACAAAGCGCAATCTCAAGATCCTTTGGCATTAGAAATTCTTGCGAATATAGCCGACATTCTTGCTTATATATTAGCTAACTTAGTCGATCTTTTTTCTCCAGAAAAAATTATGTTTACCTCTCGCTTACTATCAACAAAACACATTTTTCTTAACCAGATAAATCAACGTTTAGCATATTACTTGCATACTTCGAAAGTATGCGAGGTGATGACAAGCCAATATGAATGGAATAGCCATGAAGTGATTGCCGCAGCAATTAAACAGAAGATCTATGATGGCAGTTTATTAGTTCATATGGAAAAATATTAGAATTTTATTTACGTAATTGTAAAAAAATTGTGTTAGCTCAATATCTTGCATAAAGTTTTATTCTAGAATTTCTTCCTCATTCAAAAAGGGGAAAGACAATGAGTAGTTTTTTTGTCACTGGAACAGACACAAATGTAGGAAAAACCATTGCAAGCAGAGCAATTATTCAAGCCTTGCAAAATAAGGGAATTCAAATTGTTGGGTACAAACCTATTGCTTGGGGCGAGAAGAACCTATTTATGCACCGACCAATTATCCTGAAAGTGATCATGGATTAGAAAATAACCTTGATGTATTAACGCTAATTAATTCAACTCATCAGGATATAACTTATCAAATGGCAAATAGTTATACTTTTGAATATGCATTGCTAGTATTGACCAAAGAAAGTGAACGGATAAATATTAATAAAATTAATAGGGATCTTGAACATTTAACCAAAAACTATCAAAGTGTTCTTGTAGAAGGTGCTTTCGGTTGGTTAACTCCAATGAATAAAACACATACATTTGCAGATTGGGTAAAAGAACAGAAGATGCCCATTGTTTTAGTTGTTGGGATCAAAGAAGGCTGTATTAATCATACATTACTCACAGTTCAAGCTATTCAGAATACAGGATTACCATTGTTAGGATGGATTGCTAATTGGATCAATCCAGGCTGTGGTCATTATGCAGAAATTATTGAATTATTGACATCAAAAATTGATGCACCTTTGCTAGGTAAAATACCTTATATCCATAAACCTGAGGAACAAAATTTAGGTGCCTATATTACTAATATAGATCGCCTTAGTTACATGCAAACTTTATCATAAACAAAGAGCATTTCAGGCATCGTTCTTCTCAAAATTCACTGATATAAATAGCAAAACTAGCAAATTTTTTATGCTTTATGTAAATAAATGTAAATATGAGTTCCATTTTTATGAAATTTATTACAAACTATAAAGGCAAATAATTTGCAAATATTTTTAAATTTAGGAGTTATGATGAAAAAATCACTATTGACTGCATTAGTTTTAGGCACAACTTTAACTGTAACTGGTTGTTTTGATAAAGATAATAAAGTTTCTCAGCAAGTGGAAAGCGCTAAAGAAACTATATCTACCGCTGTAACAGATGCAAAAAATACAGTATCGCAAGCTGCATCAGATGTAAAAGAAGTTGCTACTGAGAAAGCAAAAGAAGCAAAAGAAGTTGTTGCTGAAAAAGCTGCTGAAGCTAAAGAAGTGGTTGTTGAAAAAGTTGCAGCAGCAAAAGATGCTGTAGCTGAAAAAGCGGCTGAAGCTAAAGATATGGCCGCTGAGAAAGTTGCAGCAGCAAAAGATGCTGTAGCTGAAAAAGCTGCTGAAGCTAAAGACATGGCTGCAGAGAAAGTTGTAGCGGCAAAAGATGCTGTAGCTGAAAAAGCAGCTGAAGCTAAAGATATGGCAGCTGAGAAAGTTGCAGCGGCAAAAGATGTTGTAGCTGAAAAAGCAGCTGAAGCTAAAGACATGGCAGTAGAGAAAGTTGAAGCTGCAAAAGAAGCTATCACTGAAAAAGCAGCTGAGATTAAAAATTCTGCTACAGAAAAATTATCAGAAATCAAAAGTGCGGTAGAAAAATAATCTATTTCGAGATTAGATTTTCTAAGCATATATGGAAATACTTAAGGCTAGAATGTTTGTTTTCTAGCCTTTTGTTTTCGTATATAGAGATTAAATTTGTCTTTTTATATAAATTTGTTAAAATCTGACAGAATTTTTGGGGCTGATTCTGGATTCGACGGGATTAGCGAAGCCCAAGGTGCACGTCGAGGTGCGGTAGGCCTCGTAAATAAACCGCAAAATAATAGTCGCAAACGACGAACAATTTGCTTTAGCAGCTTAATAACCTGCTCATAGCCTTCACTCCCCAGCTTCCGCTCGTAAGACGGGGATCCAGTGGAGTCAAACCCAAACGAGATCGTGTTGAAGCCGCCGCTTTAGGATCGAAGCACTAAATTGAATAAAGCTAGTTTTTTGATAGCGTGTCTGTCCGCAGTCAATTTACGAAATTAAAGACTAGACTAAACGTGTAGTGCTGAAGGTAGAGTAATTTCGGACGGGGGTTCAACTCCCCCCTGCTCCACCACAAATAATATTCATGAAGTATCATAAAGGGTCAAAACTACTGATTTTAAAGGGGTTTGACCTTTTTTATTGTTTCATAAAGTATCATATAAGCTCATTTTTTTAGTAGGGATTTATGTGGGTGAAAATGATGTTTTTATTTTTACTCCCACATAAAAGTGCTATGGAGCTTATATGCCTAAGATTATCAAGCCTTTAACTGCGACACAAGTAAGTAATGCAAAGCCTATAAATAACAAGCGAACCTATCTTTCAGATGGTAATGGATTGCGTCTTGTTATTTATCCCAATGGTCATAAAAGTTGGCTTTTTAATTATCTTAAGCCTTACATAAAGACAAGAACAGAAATTACTTTGGGCAATTATCCAGAGTTATCGTTGCAGATAGCTCGAGAGAAGGCGATGGAGTATAGAAAATATTTGGCTCAAGGGTTAGATCCAAAAGAGGTTGAACAAGAAAAATTTATCGCTAATCGGAATGAAAAAGTAAATACTTTTGGGTTGGTAGCGCATGAATGGCTTGAGTATCGTAAAAGGATAGGACAAGAAAAAAATAACTACTCTGAAAAAACAAAGATTGATACAACTAGAAGGGTAGAAGATGCGATAGCTATTATTGGTGATATACCTTTTCAAAAACTGACATTGCAGCATGGGCTTATTGCTCTGGATAACGTAAGAAAATCAGGGGCATTTTTTGAATTAAAAAAACGCTATTTCTTGTTAAAGAAAATAGGGGAGTATGGAGAGAAGTTTAGATATTGGGATAATAATGTGTGGCGTTATCTAGGCGATGATTTGCCAGAATCTGATAGAAACCGGCATTACCCAGCAATTCATTACTCAGAATTACTAGAATTATTAAAAGATTTGAGAAAAACAAATATCTCTTATTCTGTTTTACTTGCTATTTTATGGGGATTATTAAATGCAACTAGAGCAAGTGAAACTGTTAGTGTAAAAAGCACTGATATTAACTCACATGACTTATTTAAAGATGCAGAAGTATGGCATGTTACCGTAATGAAGGGGGGTAAAGGGAAGAGAGAGCATTTAATACCTCTAAGCAAACAAGCCCAAAAATTGTTAGAGAGTGCAAAACAGATTGCAAAGAATGACTATTTATTTCCGTCTGCTATCCGTAACAGCAAATACCCTCACGTAAATAGTCAAACGCCTAATGATGTCATTAAAACTATGCAAAATGGCAAGTATAAAGGGTTAATGACTAATCATGGTATTAGGACTTTATTCAGTAGTTATTGCAATGATAACAGGCTTGAACTTGGGCTGGACAAAGAAATCATTGAAGTTTGCTTAAGTCATTTGAATGAAGATAAGGTAAGAGATGCTTATAATCGAGCAGAATATCTGCCCTATCGAGCCTCTCCCACAATTTGTGTAAATACCTTTTTCTGAGATAATACATCTAGACACAGGTATTTTATTATGAACGAAAAACAACTCCACGCCTTGGCA
>NZ_MUXZ01000044.1 GCF_002015075.1 Canicola haemoglobinophilus | reverse complement strand
CAGGTGTGGTGAGGACACGGGCGCCAGCATTGTGATTTTATCCTACACAAAAAGCCACCGTTGTGGTGGCTTTTTGAGTTATTCGTTGGCAAACATATCAAACTGATTGCGTGCAATCTCGGCTTTCCGCATTCGTTTTACAATCTGATAAACCCACACCATGGAGACGCTGTATTTTCGGGAGAGTTCTCTATGATTAAAACCGTTAAACTCTTGCCAGATTTTATGGTCTCGCTCACTTAATAACAGAGCAACATTGCGAGGGATATAAATCACTTCACCACCCCACGCATTGGCTATCTCGTGTGCTACATCAACACTAATTTGCTTGGCTTTGTTAATGTTCCAGTCATCGTTTGCTGCCACTCTTGCCATTAAGCCTGCTTCGATATGCTTAGCTAAATCTGCCAATATCTCAGGGGCTTTTTGTTCAAATGTTTCAATGTTGCGTTGTTGCATTTTATTCCCCTTGTGGTTGGATTGTTAAGTGCTTGAAATTATAGCAATCTTGTTCCATATTGCATGGAATTTTTTTAGCAGAGATAGCCAAATAAAATATAATACTTTGATTTAAAAAAGAAAAACCGCCATTTAAGCGGTTTAAAATTTTTATTTTGAGGTTCTTGCTTGCCATTTTTTCAGGCGTTCTAGTACGATGCTTGCCATGTGGTCATCTAGGGCTTGGACATTTAAGACGATAGGTTTGTGCTGCTTTTCCAATAGTGGATTTGCAATGCTTCTTACCCATGCATTTAGGGCGTGTTCTGAGCCGTCTTTGAGTTGTCCTTGTTTTGCCATATCTATCCAAATAGCTCGGATTTTGAGGGCGATATTGCTTTTTACTTGGGCTTTTGTGGTTTTCGGACTTGCACCTCTTCTTGACCGCACTTTAAAGCCTTTTTGCTCTAGCTCATGTAATACTTTTGACAACTCCACAAGGGTCATTTTTGTGGTGCTATTTTTGGCGGTTAGGCGTTCTAACATGCTTCTGTAGCTGTATTCGTCTATGTTGAGTTGTTGTTTGGCGATATGAATAAGCTGTATGTATTTTTGCTTGTTGTTCATTGTTGTTGCGCCTCTTTCCATTGCAACCATACTTGATATTCAGGCGTGTTCTGTACTATATCTGTCCTCCCCATACGGACAAAGCGGTCCACATACTGAATATCATCAATACGCTTATCTTCTTGGGCTTTGGCTTGCTGTGCTTGGCTTTGTATTTCTTCTTCGTTTTGCTCATTTCGCACTACGGTAAACAGCGGTTTTGCACTTTCATAGACTTGTTTTAAGTAATTATGATTGTTCAAAGGTGCGGTATTTTGTTTGTCTCTGCGTTTTTTCATCACACTGTTTGCCGTTTCACTTAGGGCATGAGCAAGTAGTGGACTTGGTTTGTAAAGCACTAACACCTCTTGCATTAATTTTAATGCTCGGCTGTTAGAGAGGGCGGATTTTTCGGGGCGAAACAGGGCAATATAATTCACAATAGCTCGTGCATTATTGCCTTTTAGTTGGGTTAAAATGGTTAAGATTTCACGCCCTGCGTCATCTTCAAGCAGTTGGTCTAGGTGTATGTCACTATGACACACAGGACAACGGCATAACTTCATGTTTGTTTTCTCCTTAAAAAAACATAAAAAAATGACCGCACTTTTTTATGTTTTTTTGTAGGGTGGGCTTAAGCCCACCACCCAGTTAATTTAGCTAGCTATTTTCACCCTGCGAAAACCAAAATTCATACTCAACAATTTCATCAACAACATCTTCAAGTGCTTTATAAATTACAGCTACAACTTTGTGATGATGTTCTGGTCTTTTTCTGATAAATGCCATTTGTTTATCATCAAATAAACTTAGTAAATAAAGTTGATCATCAAATGTTGTTCCTTCCCAATCAACAATGCCAACTTTCCCTCCTAATACCTTTGTATTAGCATCAATCACTACATCGTAAATTTCATGACTATTTTTAAAAATTACTTCTAAACAGATTTTTGGTTTATGTTCATCAAATAATTCACTCATTTTCTTTTTTCCCCTGTAATTTCATCGTTAATTTTTCTTCTTTAAGAGTCATTTTTACACCTCATTACTGATTAAACCGATTTACCTGTAATCTTAATTTCACGTTCTGTAATCTTTTAAGGCTATTGGCTGTGAATATTAAGGTGGCATTTACATCTTCATCTCACAGGTATTTTTGTGCCTCTTCAAGTTGCTCTATGCAGTAGGCGATACCTTCATTTACCGCTTTTTTTCATTTTCAGTTATCATTTATTCCTCCTTAAAAGGTCTTATTGCCATTCGTTCACAAAATGCCATGCGATTTTCGCACCATGCTTTGTTTTCGCTTGTGGCGTTTAACATTGCCACGTCCCATGCTTTTGCTGCGTCTGCATATTTGCCTGCTTGCTCTAGTTTTGCCGCCTCTTTGCTCCAATGAGTAAAGCGGTTAAAAGTTGGCTTTTTCATTTTTTGCTCCTGTTGGTTATGATTTAAAACACTTTATAAACGCCCCTTAAATCAGGTTTAAAGAGCGTTGAAAAGGGTTTTATAAGTATCTGGCAAATACCCAGAATATAAATCCAAGAAAGATGAAATAAGCAATCATCACCAATTCACTCATCACTTCACCTCCTGCTCAAACGGTGTTATCACAAAATCTTCCACGCCTTTGCGGATTGTGACACCAGCCACTGTTGCCGCTAGTTCTGGTTCGTTGAGCATGGCATCTTTGTTAATTTCTTCTTTAGTGCGGATAAAACGCAGTAGCCAGAGGGTTTTTAGGCTTTCGATGACGCTATCTACGCCACGCACCGCTACACTTGGTGGGCGTTGGCGCCATTGCACTTCGCCTGTGTTAAATACGCCTGTTTTGGTTTTGCCGTTTTGCGTAAGTTCATCACGTCGACTTTCACACCACGCTTGCACCGCTTGTTGCACAGGCTCAATTTGCTCTTTAAGTGCGGTGATTTTGGGGGCGTATTTTTCAGTGATTGTCGCTAGTTCGTTGTTTTGTTCGATAGCGGTTTGTTCTAATTGGCGTTGTAGGTCGCCAATTTGTTTAATCGCCAACTCCACATCATCACGACTTTGTAAGCGTACTGCGTGGGTGTCGGTTTTAATTTGGGTTGCTTTTTTAGCCATGGTTTTTCACCTGTTGGTTAGTTTTGTGGTATATTAGTATTTTTTGCGTTGCAGATATAAGGGTAGTGGTCTGCGTTGATTTTTGGGGTGATGCCTTTTTCATTGACGACTAAATAAGTCACACCATCAATGCAAACCTCGCTTATTCGCCCAACTAAACCGCCGTAGTAAGTTTTGCTTCTGTCTGTTTTCTGCCATGGTTCATCGCAAGCAGATAAGGCTAAAAGTGCGGTTAAAATAATGAGAGTTTTTTTCATTGTTGCTCCTAGTGCTTTATTTCTGTTGGTGTTCGTTTGGGTTGAATATCAATATCTTCCACTCTAAAAATAGTGCGGATGCCCTCTACCATAAATTGCCCCTCGCTGTAGCGTATGGCTTTGTCGTCTGAGCCATGCTTGAAGATAATAGCCTTGTCTTCTACAAGCATTTGTTCGGTCACTTTGTTATGCATTACTCGCAAGGTTGGCTTAATTCGACTAAAGTCAATGTCTGTGACTGTTAGCCCCATAGCGTTGCAATACATCACCGCTTTTTGTGCTTGTTCTAGTTCTAGGAATTTGTAAGCTAGGTGGTTGCCTTTGTTTAGGCGTTTGGTTTTCATTTTTATTCTCCTTTTCCGAGTAATTCGGCTCTGGCTTGTGTAATTAAATCTGCATCAATGAGGCGGTTTGAGCCTTTTGCCACCATTCCTGCAAGGCGTAGGGTGTGGGTTAAAATTCGCAAACCTCCACCTGTTTCGGTAATGCGTTGCATTACTTCTAAGACCTCTTGGTTATCCCTCAGTCCCCACGCTTCTGCAACCGCTTTAGTGTCTGCCTGCTTGGTTTTCTGAATGCTGGTGCGTTTAGCATTGCGTGACCAAAGTCTGCCGTATTCGTGAGCGGGGTTAATGCCGCCCTTGATACGGGTGTAAACCTTGTCATTACCGATTAACACTAAGCCAACCCCTGAGCCTATATCACTTTCAT
>NZ_MUXZ01000043.1 GCF_002015075.1 Canicola haemoglobinophilus | reverse complement strand
GCAGTAAATATCAAGCGTTCTAGCCATTTAATAATCCTTTCACCATTAAATAATTGAGCTTATTTTATCAAAACACTGTTATTTCATACAGAATAAAAACGAAGAATTAAAAAAGTAGTAAACTATATCCATATTGACTAATAACAATGGGGATAAAAATGAAACTGAGAGAAATTTTAAGCTACGTGCCACGAGAGAAACTGATTGAATTTGGAATGGAATATAAAGTCGATAAGCAAGTAAAGAAATTGCATGGAGAAGTCATGTTTTATTTATTGCTCTTTTCGTCTTTAAATGTCAGAGAAAATAGTTTAAGAACATTAGAACAATTTTATAGTTCGGCAGCTTTTACGGGATTATTTGATAAAAAAATAGAAAAAGCAAAATATAATTCAATTAGTGATAGATTAAGAACAATTAATGTGAATTATTTTAAATCTATTTTTGAATGTGTATTTGAAAAATATGCAAGTAAATATTTAACTAAGAAAGATAATATTATTGCATTTGATTCAACAACGGTAACCTTATCGAGCAAATTATTAAAGGAGGGCATTAAAGTAGGAAGTAGTGATAATGTAAAGGGTATTAAATATAGCGTTGCCTTTTCAGGTGTGCCAATTATGTCAAAAGTCTTTAGAGAACGTATTTATGCATCAGAAGAAGTTGCATTAAAGGAATTGATTTTAGATTGTCCTTTAAGTAAAGACAATATTTTGCTATTTGATATGGGGATACAGTCTCGAGCTAGCTTTGATGAGTTTAGTGATAAGGGCTTAAATTTTATTACTCGAGCAAGAGAAGAAGTGAGATATGTTGAGCAAAGTCATAATTCTGCTTCAGTAGGTCAAGAAAATGAGAAATTAGTGATTGAGAGTGACTTAATTGTAAAATTATTTAATAAAAAGAATAAAGAAACACAACATGATTTACGATTAATTAAATGTAAATTAAAAGAAGATGAAAAAAGCCTTTATTTTCTGACAAATAATAAAAGATATAGCGCATTAGAAATTGCAGAATTATATAAGAAACGTTGGGAAATTGAGGTTTTCTTTAAATTTTTGAAACAGCATTTAAATTTTAGTCATTTATTATCTCGTCATGATAATGGTATGCAAGTAGAGATGTAT
>NZ_MUXZ01000042.1 GCF_002015075.1 Canicola haemoglobinophilus | reverse complement strand
AGAATTTGGGATGGGGTCGCCACAGCCATGGTTTCCACAGCAACCATCATGCTCATGTTCTTCATGATGATGGTGGTGATGGTGCCCACAGCCGCAACCATGACCTTCTTCATCGCTGTCATGAGAGCAACAGCCGCCTTCTTGGTGGATATGTCCATGAGCAATTTCTTCTAAAGTCGCTTCACGAGTCGCAACAACTTCTACAGTAAAGAGTAATTCTTGACCTGCAAGCATATGGTTTCCATCAACAACAACATCATTTTCACCCACTTCAGTGATCACAACAGGTAATGGACCAATATCTGTATCAGCGATAAAACGCATACCAACAACAAGTTCATCAACGCCCATAAAAACATCTTTTGGCACGCGTTGTACCATATTTTCATTATATTCGCCGTAGCCTTCTTCTGGTTTTACACGAACTTCAAATTTATCGCCAACAGATTTGCCTTCTAGTGCATTTTCTAAACCGATAACAAGATTATTATGTCCTTGTAGGTATTCTAAAGGTTGATTTACTGGTGCCTCATCAACTAATACGCCATCTTCAGTACGAACTTGGTAAGCGATACTTACCACAACGTTTTTTTCTACTTTCATTTTTGTTCCTTTCATGATGTAAAAGTGCGGTCATTTTAGCCGAAATATTGGTTATTGTCATTAATCCTTGATGAGCTCAATTCTTGCATCAATTCTGGTTTTCACATTAGTTTTTCCGGTTTCTAATTGTGTGTAATCTGAGTCATTCATCTCTTTTGCATAGCTAGCAGCATACATTCTTGGTTGAGGCTGATACTGGCCTGAAATAGATTGTACATTGAGATCTACAATTTTATAACCTTTTGCTTGCAAGCCTGTTTGAATTAATTGTGCTTTATGCTCAAATTTTTTCAATGCACCTTTCAACATTTCATCTTCTAATGTCTGTAATTTTGCATTTGATAAATTAGAAGACACATTATCAATGGCTAAGATACCGCCTAATTCACTTAAAATTTTAGACAAAGCCTCTGTATCTTGGCTTTCTAAAACTAATTGAGCACGACTTATCCAACCGTTTTGTTTGCCATTATTTTTACCACTAGAACTATAACGAACATGGGTATTGCGTGAATTTTCTAGAATATTAACCGCACTTTGTTTATTTACAATTTTTAATGCTTGATTAATTTTTTCATTAATTGTTTTATTTAGCGTAGCTAAATTTTCATGTTCCATTTGTGTAAAGAGCATGATCTGTAAGACATCACGTTGCACTTCTTGCGTAATCTCTGTGGAAAAGCTAATAATATTCGTTGTATCCGTACTCATTGCGCTTAAAGGTAATGCGCATAATGCTAAAGTTAGGTGTTTTAGTTTCATGGTTATCCTTAAGTATTGATAAAAAAGTCGCTCATTAGGCATATTCTTGTGAAAAGAGTTCCTTAAAGTGCGGTATGAATTACACCAATTTTTTATTATTCTTCATCTAGCTCTTCATCATCGAAGAATTCTCCGTCTTCGCCATATTCATCTTCTGTTGCATTTGGATCTTCAAAGTAAGTGCCCCAACCATCATAAATACCGCCAAATTTGTTGATAAGTGGTAAGAGTTCTTTTTGTTGTGCATCAATAGTTTCAGCTTTTAAATTCACTTCACTGATAATGTCAAAACAGAAAATTGCTTTGCCATTTTCATCTTCAAACTCTTCTGCTTCGGAAACTTCGTAGCCTGCTTTGAATGCATCAACTGCGATTTTTTCTAACTTATCAAAATCATAATGGGCAACATGATGTTCAATAATATACAACGCATCAGGATCGCTACCATCATTGAGTAAATCCGTAATAATTTCTCTCGTTTCTGTTTGGAATTCTGCAAATTCAGTCATGTTTTTCTCCTTTTATATTTATTTAGGGGTTGGCTTGTAAGTTAATTGCGCCAGTATAATTTAATTGTCGCCATGCTTCATATACGGTAACAGCAACAGAATTAGATAAATTCATGCTACGACTGTTTTCTGTCATGGGAATTCGAATTTTTTGTGCTGCAGGTAATGTATCTAAAATTGACATTGGAATCCCTCGCGTTTCGGGACCAAACATCAGATAATCGCCTAATTCAAATTGAACTTGGCTATGGGCTGGTGTGCCTTTCGTCGTCAGTGCAAAAAGGCGTTTTGGCTGTTCTGTTTTGAGAAAATCATCAAAAGTTTTATGTTTTTTTATTTCCGCAAACTCATGGTAATCCAAGCCTGAGCGGCGTAATTTTTTATCATCCCAAGTAAATCCCAATGGTTCAATCAAATGCAACCGAAAGCCTGTATTGGCACATAAGCGAATAATATTTCCCGTATTTTGTGGGATTTCTGGTTCATATAAAACGATGTCTAACATAATAAAATCCTAGTCAAATTTTCGTGCTGAATTGTACTCCTTTATGCCCTAATCGTAAAATCATTATATTAGCCAAAAAAAAGAGCGGAATTAAACCGCTCTTTATCGTCAATAAATACTTTTTGATTATGCTTTAGGACCTGCTGCGATTAACGCTTTTCCTTCTTCGTTTGTTGCATATTTTTCAAAGTTTTTCACGAAACGACCTGCAAGATCTTCCGCTTTTGCTTGCCATTGTGCTTTGTCTGCATAAGTATCACGAGGATCTAAGATTGCAGGATCAACACCTGGTAATGCTTTTGGAATTGCTAAATCGAAGATTGGTAATGAACCCATTTCTGCATTTTCAATTGAACCATCTAAGATTGCATCGATAATACCACGAGTATCTTTGATTGAAATACGTTTACCAGTACCGTTCCAACCTGTATTGACTAAGTATGCTTCAGCACCTGCTGCTTCCATACGTTTTACTAATACTTCAGCGTATTGAGTTGGGTGTAAGCTTAAGAATGCTGCACCAAAACATGCTGAGAATGTTGGAGTTGGTTCAGTAATACCACGCTCAGTACCAGCTAATTTCGCAGTGAAACCAGATAAGAAGTAGTATTTAGTTTGTTCTGGTGTTAATTTTGAAACTGGAGGTAATACGCCAAATGCATCTGCTGTTAAGAAGATAACTTTTGTTGCATGTCCCGCTTTTGATACTGGTTTAACAATGTTGTCAATGTGGTAAATAGGATAAGATACACGAGTATTTTCTGTTTTTGAACCATCATCATAGTCAACAGAACCATCAGCACGAACAACAACGTTTTCTAACAATGCATCACGTTTAATTGCACGATAAATATCTGGCTCACTTTCTGCAGAAAGTTTGATAGTTTTCGCATAGCAACCACCTTCGTAGTTGAATACACCATCATCATCCCAACCGTGCTCGTCATCACCAATTAATTGACGTTTTGGATCAGTTGAAAGTGTTGTTTTACCTGTACCTGATAAACCGAAGAATACAGCTACATCACCCTCTTTACCTACGTTTGCAGAGCAGTGCATTGATGCGATGCCTCTTAATGGTAAGAAGTAGTTCATCATTGAGAACATACCTTTTTTCATCTCACCACCGTACCAAGTACCACCGATTAATTGAACACCTTCAGTGATGTTAAAGGCAACGAAGTTTTCTGAGTTTAATCCTTGTTCTTTCCAGTTTGGATTAGTTACTTTAGAACCATTCATTACTGTGAAATCTGGTTTGAAGTTTTTTAATTCTTCATCTGATGGACGAATAAACATGTTTTTCACGAAATGTGCTTGCCATGCTACTTCAGTCACAATACGAACCGCTAAACGTGTATCAGGGTTTGCACCACAAAATGCATCAACAACAAATAAACGTTTACCAGAAAGTTGTTTAGTTACTAACTCTTTTAAGCTTTGCCAAGTTGCTTGGTTCATTGGTTTATTGTCATTTTTCGCAGCATCGCTTGTCCACCATACAGTGTCTTTGGTTTTTTCATCTAAAACAATGTATTTATCTTTTGGTGAGCGACCTGTGAAAATACCAGTATCTACTGCAACTGCACCTGAAGTTGTAACAACACCTTTTTCAAAGCCTTCTAAACCAGGTTTAGTTTCTTCTTCAAAAAGAAGTTCATAGCTAGGATTATGAACAATCTCTTTGACGTCATAGATACCTAGTTCACCTAATTCAGCAATTACTTTATTTAAATCAGTCATAAAACACCTCTATTAAAAGTTAAATTTAAAAGTTAATCATTTAGTGGTAGGTATTATAGTGAAGATGAAAAATAAAAAATGTTATCTTGATCTCAAAATTGAAAAATAAATGGTTTATGAGGGAAAATTAAATAGTTTTTATGATTTAAATCAAATCACTGATATTGACTTCATTTAATTGATTTGTTTATTAAAAAATATTTAACAGTATATCAACAAAATTAGTGGATTTATTTATCCTAGTGTTCAAATTTACCTTAAATGCTTTGTAAGCAGCCATAAATTCATATTCAATTTTGCAAGGGAATGCGTGTACTCAGTAGTAATTTGAATTTGCTCAGACTTCGCATTATGGAAAAATAAATAAAAATTTATTTGCAAATAAATCCTTTTCTGTTAAATTGAATTTAAATTCATTTTTAATGAATAAAAATTCATTTATTTGTGCAGTTAAGGAGAACAATATGCAACGCAGACAACTTTTTCAATTAGCCGGTGGAGCAGTAATTAGTACCGCACTTTTTTCCTTTGCCAATAAGATTGAGGCGACAGGAATAAAGAATAATGTACTTTCAACGCCACTCAAATTAAATTTCAATGAAAACTCTCTTGGTATGTCGCCTAAGGCAAAACAAGCGATTATAGATCGTTTAGATATTGGCTTTCGTTATCCAGATGATCAGCGTGAGGAACTGATTAGCTTAATTGCTAAAAGTTTCAGCTTAAATAAGGAACAAGTTTCATTGGGTAATGGTTCTTCGGAAAATATCCAAGCCATTATTCAAGCATTAGTTGCTCAAGCTCAAAAAAGTGCGGTACCAATTCAAGTAGTTGTGCCAGATCCTACTTTCAATTATGCGGAGATTTATGCCGAGTCCATTGGTGTGTCTGTGGTAAAAGTTCCTGTGATGGATGATTTTGCTTTTGATATTGATAAATTAAAGCAAGCAGCTGAAAGTTTTAAAGGGAATACCATTTTTTATCTATGCAACCCAAATAATCCAACAGCGATGATTACACCTGCAACAGATTTATTTAGTTGGATCAAAAATGCCCCTAAAAATCACTTTTTTATCTTAGATGAGGCTTATGCTGAATTTGTACAAAATCCACAGTTTAAAAGTGGCGTTGAATTAATTAAACAAGGGCAAACAAATGTTGCGGTTGTACGTACATTTTCAAAATTATATGGGTTGGCTGGTTATCGGATCGGTTATTTACTTGGTGTGCCAGAAATCGTGAAACTGGCGGAAAGCTATATGTCATTTGATAACACAAATCTTGCTGGAGCAGTGGCGGCAATCGCCTCATTAAATGATCCGAAATTTGCACAACTTAGTCTTGCGAGCATAGAAGCTTCTCGTCAAATTGTACAAAAGGCACTTACTGAACTCGGTCTGAAATTTGTGCAATCAAATGGGAATTTTATATTTCATCAAATCAAAGGTGATGTAAAAACTTACCAGCAAAGAATGAAAGAATATGATGTTTATGTGGGAAGAGCCTTTCCGCCAATTGAAAGTTGGAATAGGCTAACTCTGGGCACTCCAGAGGAGATGCAACATTTCATTACAATTCTAAAATTATTTAGAGAAAAAGGTTGGGTTTAAAATTATGCAGTGTATCAGTTGATTTTATTATTGATTAGCATGTAATCTGTTGTGACTGGTTTGACTGTTTGGAGAGAGGAAATGTCATCAAGAGAAGCGCTGATTTTACAATTAGTGAATTCATCTGGGAAAGTGAATGTAAATGAGCTTGCCCTGCAATTTGGAGTTTCAGTAGAAACAATTCGCCGAGATTTAACCGCACTTGGTAAAAAAGGCTTAATTCATCGTGTACATGGTGGTGCTGTTAGCCATAAGGCGAAGGATATAGGTAGCTCTTTCCAAAGTCGTCAACGTTTTAATGGAGATAAAAAACATTTGATTGCAGCCTCTGCGATTGAATATGTTTTTGAAGGCGCCGTGATTGGTTTAGATGCTAGCTCAACGAGCTGGCATTTTGCACAAATGATCCCAGATATTCCTTGCACAGTCGTGACTAATTCTATGCACAATATTACCGCACTTGTGAATAAACCCAACATTAAAACCATTGCAACGGGAGGCGTTTATTCCGTCAAGTATGATGCATTTTATGGACCTCTATCTGAACAGTTATTGCAACGCTTACATATTGATATAGGTATTTTTTCTTGTACAGGAATTGATAGCAGTGGTGGTGTTTGGGAGTCAAATGAACTTAATGCCTCAATTAAGCGTAAGTTAATGGATGCTTGTGACAAGAAATTTCTATTGTTAGATAGCTCTAAGTTTGAGCGTAGAAATCTAATTCGTTTAACAGATTTATCACAAATAGATATTTTATTTACTGATCAAACACCAAATCCTACCTTAGCATCATATTGTCAAAAATCTGATGTTTTAATCACCATTATTTAAGTCTTCTTGGTCTAGAGAATATTACTTATTTGCCCGAGTTATGAAATTATTGATCTAATTCGGGCATTTGATTTCGATCTTTTTAAGTCTTTTTCGTGATCAATTTCACAGAATTTTAACTAAATCCACAAATTTCTTATTGTTTTTTTTTCTTTCGTTTTTAATGGTTGCAAACATTCTTTTAAAAAATGATGAAAGCGCGCAGCATGATTTTATGAGAATGTAATCCTTGAAATTATTCTTGTTATAAGGAGAAACCGATGACAGCTAAAACTCTTGAAAAACAATTTATTGTTCCCTTTGTCTTAATTACTAGTTTGTTTGCCCTATGGGGATTTGCAAATGATATTACCAATCCAATGGTAGCCGTTTTCCAAACAGTAATGGAAATTCCAGCATCAGAAGCTGCCCTTGTTCAATTCGCCTTTTATGGTGGTTATGGAACAATGGCAATTCCTGCCGCACTTTTCGTAAGCAGATTTAACTATAAATCTGGTGTGTTACTAGGTTTAGCACTTTATGCCGTGGGGGCATTCTTATTCTATCCAGCGGCTTTATATGAAGAATTTACTTTCTTCTTGCTTTCACTTTACATTCTGACTTTTGGTCTAGCGTTTTTAGAAACTACCGCTAACCCATATATTCTTTCTATGGGTGATCAACAAACCGCAACTCGCCGTTTGAATTTAGCGCAATCTTTTAACCCTCTAGGCTCTATCACAGGTATGTTTGTGGCATCACAAGTTGTATTAACCAGCTTAGAATCAGAAAAACGTGATGCGGCAGGCAACCTGATTTTTAATACCTTATCAGCTGCTGAGAAAGCCGTTGTACGTACTCACGATTTAGAGATTATTCGTAATCCATACTTAGCTGTTGGTGGTGTTGTTTTAATCATTATGTTAGTGATTGGTCTATACAAAATGCCTATTACTAAAATGGAAGAACAAGGTCGAATTGCTTTCAAAGATGCATTCTCTCGCTTAATCAAAAATGAAAAATATCGTGAAGGTGTGATTGCACAAGTCTTCTATGTTGGTGTGCAAATTATGTGCTGGACCTTCATTATTCAATATGCTGAGCGTTTAGGATTTACCAAAGCTGAAGCACAAAACTTCAATATCATTGCAATGACAATTTTCGTGACAAGCCGTTTTATCAGCACCAGTATCATGAAATATTTGAAAGCTGAATTGATGTTATGTTTATTTGGTATCGGCGGTTTCCTAAGTATTCTAGGTGTAATCTTTATCGATGGTGTATTAGGCTTATATTGCTTAATTCTAACCTCTGGCTTTATGTCACTCATGTTCCCAACTATCTACGGTATTGCATTATATGGTTTAAAAGAAGAAGCAAGTCTTGGTGCTGCTGGTTTAGTGATGGCAATTGTGGGCGGTGCATTAATGCCACCTCTACAAGGTATCATCATTGATAAAGGTGAAATTTTAGGTATGCCAGCAGTAAATGTATCTTTCGTTCTACCATTAATCTGCTTTGTTCCAATTGCTATCTATGGCTATAGAAGCTGGAAAGTATTGAAATAACCAAATGCCCGAGTTATTGCTCAATGCCCGAATTTAGCCTTGTAGATTAATATTCGGGCAGAAAAAGAGCTCAGAATTTAATAAAAAATAAGCTTTTTTGTGAGTTATCTCACGAAAATCGCACAAATTACACAAAAAACTATTTTCTATAAGTTTTTTGCGAAACAATAAATCTAACCTTAATCATCAAGAAGGAATAAGAAAATGACACAATTAAAATCAACTCCAGTAAAAATCGGTATTCGCCCAACTATTGATGGTCGTCGTATGGGGGTTCGTGAATCTTTAGAAGATCAAACCATGAATATGGCAAAATCTGTTGCTCAATTAATTGAATCTGAAATACGTCACACAAATGGTCAATTTGTAGAATGTGTGATTGCAGATACTACAATTGGTGGTGTAGCGGAAGCAGCAGCATGTGCTGAGAAATTTAAACGTGAAAATGTTGGTGTGGTAATTACAGTAACACCTTGCTGGTGCTATGGTTCAGAAACCATTGATATGGATCCTCATATGCCAAAAGCAATTTGGGGTTTCAATGGTACAGAACGTCCAGGTGCGGTGTATTTAGCAGCAGCTCTTGCAGGACACAGCCAAATGGGATTACCAGCATTCTCTATTTATGGTACTGAAGTTCAAGAATCATCAGATACAACTATTCCAGCAGATGTTAAAGAAAAACTATTACGCTTTGCTCGTGCTGGTCTTGCAGTAGCAACGTTACGTGGAAAATCATACTTATCTATTGGTTCTGTTTCTATGGGTATTGCTGGTTCTATCGTTAATCAAGCATTCTTCCAAGAATACTTAGATATGCGTAATGAATATGTAGATATGACTGAAATTAAACGTCGTTTAGATCGCAAAATCTATGATGAAGAAGAAGTTAAATTAGCAATGGAATGGGTAAAACAATACTGTAAAGAAGGTATTGATGTAAACGCTGAAGAAAATCAACGTAGTCCTGAAGAACGTGCGCAACTTTGGGAAGATGTTGTAAAAATGACTATTATTAGCCGTGATCTAATGGTAGGTAACCCACGTTTAGCAGAGCTTGGTTATGTAGAAGAATCAATGGGTCACAATGCGATTGGTGCAGGTTTCCAAGGTCAACGTCATTGGACAGATCATTTACCAAATGGCGACTTCATGGAAGCTATGTTGAACTCAACTTATGACTGGAATGGCGTGCGTCCTCCTTACATTTTAGCGACTGAAAATGACTCATTAAATGGCGTAAATATGCTCTTCGGTAACCTATTAACTGGTCAGGCACAAATTTTTGCTGATGTGCGTACTTACTGGAGTGAGGATTCAGTTGAACGTGTAACAGGCTGGCGTCCAGAAAGTGGATTTATCCATTTAGTTAACTCAGGTTCTGCGGCATTAGACGGTACAGGTCAACATACAGATCAAAATGGAGCACCAGTAATTAAACCAGCTTGGGAAGTTACAGAAGAAGATGGCAAACGTTGCTTAGAAAATACTCGCTGGTGCCCAGCGGTACACGAATACTTCAGAGGGGGCGGTTTATCATCTCAATTCCTAACTAAAGGCGGTATGCCATTTACTATGCACAGAATTAACTTAGTGAAAGGTATTGGACCTGTGTTACAAATCGCTGAAGGTTGGTCTATCGAGTTACCAGAAAATGTACATGATATTTTAAATAAACGTACAAATGAAACATGGCCAACAACTTGGTTTGTGCCACGCTTAACAGGTACAGGTGCATTTACTGATGTGTATTCCGTAATGGCAAACTGGGGCGCAAACCACTGTGTTGCAACTTATGGACATGTTGGTGCGGACTTAATCACTCTTGCTTCAATGCTACGTATTCCAGTATGTATGCACAACGTTGAAGACAAAGATATCTTCCGCCCAAGTGCTTGGAATGCCTTCGGTCAAGATAAAGAAGGTCAAGATTATCGTGCTTGTGCGAACTTTGGTCCTTTATATCGTTAATTTCCTCGGAAAGATTGGGGGGATGAAACTCCCCCCTTATTTAAGCAATAAATGCATGATTTTATGGAGTTATTATGGCAATCGCATTGATTTTTGATTGTGGGGCAACAAATTTACGCACTATTGCAATGAATGAAGAAGGTAAAATCGTTGCATCACATCATATTCCTAATAACACTCAAGCTGATCCTGAAAATACTGATTATCACATTTGGGATATCGAAGAAATTTGGCAAAAACTCACTTCTTGCGCAGAAAAAACTATTGCAAATTTACGCCAACAACAAATTGATCTCGCCGAAATTAAAGGTATTGGAGTAACAACTTTTGGTGTTGATGGCGCGCCTTTTGATAAAAGTGGAAAACAAATTTTTCCAATCATTTCTTGGAAATGTCCACGCACTTTACCTGTGATGGAAAAACTTCATCAATATTTGGATGTGGAAAAACTCTATCAACGTAACGGCATTGGACAATACAGTTTTAATACATTATTTAAATTATTATGGTTAAAAGAGAATAAACCTGATGTCTTCGCTAAGATGGATAAATGGGTTTTTATCTCCTCTATATTAAGTCAGCGTTTGACGGGGCAATTTAGTACAGATCGTACTATGGCTGGAACCTCAATGATGACAAATATTGAAAATGACTCTTGGGACAAAGAAGTTTTAGATTTACTCGGATTAAGTGAACAGCATTTTCCTCCAATGAAAAGTGCGGGTGAAAAAGTAGGAGATTTATTACCTGAGCTAGCAGAACGTTTTGGCTTAGCAAAAAATATTCCTGTACTTTCCTGTGGACATGACACTCAATTTGCCATTTTTGGCTCTGGCGCTGGATATAACCAACCTGTTTTAAGTTCAGGAACTTGGGAAATTTTAATGGCAAGAACACAACAAGCTCAAGCACAATGGCAATATGTTAAAGATGGTTTAACCATTGAATTTGATAGCCTTGCAGGCTCTTTTAATCCAGGTGTGCAATGGGTTAGTTCAGGTGTGATTGAATGGTTAGGGAAACAATTCTTTGCTGATGTAGCGAATACTGACCAATATTATAAAACCATGATTGCTGAAGGCGAGGCTGTGCCTGCTGGTGCTAACGCGGTAAAACTGGTGGGAAATTTTGACGGCACAACAGATCAAACGGGCGAAATCAAAGGTCTATCAATGCATACAAAACGTGGCGAAATTTATCGTGCAGGTTTGGAATATATGGCTTATCGCTTAAAAGCCGGTTTGAATGTATTGCAAAAAGTTGGACAGTTTAATGCGGAAAGTCTGATTTGTGTTGGTGGTGGCTCTAAAAATAAACTTTGGAATCAAATTCGAGCAGATGTTTTAGGTTGTCCTATCGATGTTGTTGATATGGCAGAAAGTACTGTGTTAGGTGCGGCTATGTTTACCTTAACTGGTGCTGGCGTTTTTGCTAATGTCGAAGATGCACAACAAAAAATGAAACCTGCCTTCCAGCGAGTTGAGCCTTCAGAAAATGTGAATTTTTATCAAAAACTTCAGGGGGATATATGTTAAAAGGAATTCATCCAGCAATTTCACCAGATTTATTAAAAACCCTAGCAGAAATGGGGCATGGAGATGAGTTAGTTCTATCTGATGCACATTTCCCAGCGCATCAATTACACCATAAAGTGATTCGTGCCGATGGTATAGGCGTTGATACTTTATTGAAAGGCATTAGCCCTTTATTCGAGTTTGATGCTTATGTTGATGCACCATTAATTATGATGCAAGCAGTCGCTGGGGATAGCTTGGATCCAAGCGTAGAGCAACGTTATCTCGACGCAATTAAAAGTGCGGTTGGAAATGTGCCTAATTTAGAAAGAATTGAGCGTTTTGCTTTTTATGACAGAGCAAAACAGGCTTACGCAGTCGTTATTACGGGTGAAACTGCAAAATACGGCAATATTATTATTAAAAAAGGTGTTACACCTGTGAAATAAAAGGACAATGAAAATGAATAGACAACAACTTTCAAGAAAAATTATCGATACTTGTTTAGAAATGACAAGACTTGGTTTAAACCAAGGAACCGCAGGTAATGTCAGTGTGAGATATAAAGACGGTATGTTAATTACTCCAACAGGCACACCTTATGAATTACTAACAGAAGACAATATTGTTTATGTTGATAACAATGGTAAACATGAAGAAGGTAAATTACCTTCTAGTGAATGGCATTTCCACTTAGCTGTTTATCAAGCTCGTTCAGATGTTGATGCCGTTGTACATAATCACTCTATTAACTGTGCGGCAGTCTCTATTTTAGAAAAACCAATTCCTCCGTTCCATTACATGATTGCTGTGGGTGGCACAGATCACATTCCTTGTATTCCTTATGCAACTTTTGGTACTCATAAACTAGCAGAGTACGTAAAAGAGGGTATTAAAGAAAGTAAAGCGATCTTATTAGCACACCATGGTTTAATTGCAGCTGAACAAAACCTTGATAAAGCATTATGGCTTGCGCATGAAGTTGAAGTATTAGCACAATGGTATATGAAACTTTTAGCTACAGGTTTAGAAATTCCATTATTAAATCAAGAAGAAATGGCTGTTGTATTAGAGAAATTTAAATCTTATGGATTACGGATTGAAGAATAATTTGTAATTTACAGAGGACAATATTATGGCAAATCGTATCATTCTTAATGAAACTAGTTATCATGGAAAAGGCGCAATTGAACATATTGTGCCAGAAATCCAAACTAGAGGATTTAAAAAAGTCTTAGTAGTGACAGATCATGATCTTGTGAAATTTCATGTCGCAGAAAAAGTCACCAAACTATTGGACGATGCAGGCATTGCTTATGCACTTTTTGATGAAGTGAAAGCAAATCCAAGTGTAGATGTTATTAAACGAGGTGTCGCAAAATTCAAAGAAATTGGCGCTGATTGTTTAGTAGCAATTGGTGGTGGTTCTCCAATTGATAGTGCAAAAGCTATCGGTATCATCATTAATAACCCTGAGTTTAGTGATGTGTTATCGCTAGAAGGCGTTGCTCCAACAAGAAATAAATGTGTGCCTATCATCGCTGTGGCAACAACAGCAGGAACAGCAGCAGAAGTAACAATCAATTACGTTATTACTGACGAGGAGAAAAAACGTAAATTTGTTTGTGTTGATGTGCATGATATTCCAGTAGTGGCAGTGGTAGATCCCGATATGATGTCTAGTATGCCTAGAGGCTTAACCGCTGCAACAGGTATGGACGCATTAACTCATGCAATTGAAGGCTATATCACTAAAGCAGCTTGGGAATTAACAGATGCCTTACATTTGAAAGCGATCCAATTGATTTCACGTTCTTTACGCTTAGCAGTAGAAAATGATCCAAAAGGCCGTGAAGAAATGGCTCTTGGACAATATGTGGCTGGAATGGGATTTTCTAATGTTGGATTAGGTGTTGTACATAGTATGGCTCATCCTTTATCAGCATACTACGATACGCCACATGGTATTGCTAATGCGGTTTTATTACCTTATGTAATGGAATTTAATAAAGATTACACAGGTGAAAAATATCGTGAAATTGCAAGAGCAATGGGTGTCAAAAATGTTGATGAAATGTCACAGGAAGAATATAGAAATGCGGCGGTTAATGCAGTTAAGCAACTTGCTAAAGACGTAGGCATTCCAGAAAAACTTTCTGAGATTGGCGTGAAAGAAGAAGATTTACCAGCGCTTTCTGTTGATGCATTAAATGACGTTTGTACTGGTGGTAACCCGCGTGATTGCACTGCTGATGAAATCTTAGAAGTATATAAAACAGCTTTTTAGTTTCTGAAACCAATTAGCTAAATAAACAACATTGCCCGATTTTTTATTTTAATGGAAAAATCGGGCATTATTTTTTTTACTAAAAAATTTATTCCTGTGATCTTCTTCACGATTTTTTTATAGAAAAATAAAAATGCTTGGTGAGATCAGTTTTAACGACAAAAATAGCGTTTAACAATACTTTAACTTTATAGAAAAATTTAATTATCAAGGAGTGATTTATGAAAGTAAAACGTTATTACGCTGATTGGGAATCGATCAAAACCCATGAAGTTCCTCAGTGGTATGAAGATGCGAAACTCGGCATATTTATTCATTGGGGGATTTACTCTGTTCCCGCTTTTGCCCCTCCTACTTGTCAATTGGGTGAAATTGATATTGATGAACAATGGTTCTGCAATAACCCTTATGCAGAATGGTATTTCAACTCTATCAACGTAAAAACAGGCCCTACTTATGAACATCATGTGAAAACTTACGGTGAAGATTTTAAATATGAACAATTTTTACCACAGTGGAAAGCTGAAAAATGGCAACCTGATACTTGGGCTGAATTATTTGCCCAAGCTGGCGCAAAATATGTTGTGCTGACAACAAAACATCACGATGGATTTTGTTTATTCCCTAGTAAACACACGGATTACCATTGCTTAAATCAAGGGCCTAAAAGAGATTTAATGGGCGAGCTGACAGAGCAAGTTCGTGCTAAAGGATTAAGAATGGGTGCCTATTATTCGGGTATTATTGATTGGACGTTCTCTCCAGCGCCAATTTTTACCGAAAGCCAAAACTTTTCTAGCCCAAGTCCAACTTATGAATATGCAGATTATGCTTATAAACAAGTTATTGAGCTTATTGATAAATATAAACCAGATGTACTTTGGAATGATATTGGTTGGCCAAAAGCAGGCGAACACATGTTGCCACATTTATTTGCCCATTATTACAACTCTGTTACTGAAGGTGTGGTGGACGACCGTTGGAATAAGCTATGGTGTGACTTCACCTCAAAAGAATATAAGCACGGTGTCGCTTCAAGAGATAAAAAATGGGAAATGTGTCGTGGCATGGGGCTATCTTTTGGTTATAACCAAGTGGAAGATGAAAGCCATCTTATTTCTATCAAAGATCTGATTACATTATTAGTCGAAACAGTGGCTGATAACGGTAACTTATTATTGAATATAGGTCCAAAAGCAGATGGTTCTATTCCGCAAGAACAAGTGGATCGCTTGATTGCATTAGGCAAATGGTTAAGTGTGAATGGCGAAGGGATTTACAGTTCTCGTTGCAGCAAATTCCCAACACAAAAAGTGGATCACTTGACCTATTACCATACAAAAGTGCGGTCTGATTTATATCTATTTATTGATGGTTTACATGAAGGCGAAAATCGCATTCCTCTTTCTTTATTTGGTGAATTAAGTGCGCTCAATCCAAATGTAGATTTTGTCGTAGAAAATAGTAATAAAGGTCGTGAATTGGTAATCAAAAATTATCAGCCAGACTGGTATGTTTTAGGCTTTAAAATTCATAATGGGGAGGCTTAATTATGTCTATTTCCGCTCGTTTTATTGATTTCATGAATACCCATGTTGCACCAGTAGCAAGACGCATGGAAAACCAACCGCACATTTCGGCTATTCGTGATGGATTTATCGTTGTACTACCTTTCTTAATTGTGGGTAGTTTTATTATGATTTTGCTTATTCCGCCTTTTGATGAGAACACAACAAATTCCTTTGGTCAGGCTTGGTGGAGTTTTTCTCATTGGGCTAGTGGTTATGGCTGGCGTTTCTTCCAAATGTCCTTTAATGCTATATCCCTGCTTACCTCAGCGAGTATTGCCTATAACTTAGCGAAGGCTTACAAACGTGAACCATTGCCAGCCGCCTTTTTATCTGTGATGTCATTTTTATTGGTAGCAGCACCGGTTGATAATGGCGCAATGGATATTAAATTCTTCGGTGGTATTGGTCTATTCTCCGCAATTTTTATTGCTATTTATACCGTAGAGTTAACACGTTTATTAGAATTCTTAAATATTCGTATTCGCCTACCAAAAGAAGTACCTCATGCAGTAGCTGAATCCTTGAATATTGTTATTCCAATTTTAGCGGTATTACTCACACTATATCCTTTCGCTCTTTATATTGAACATTCAACAGGTGTTACTATTCCACAATTGATTATGGATTTTATGGCGCCTTTAATTAAAGTAAGTGATAGTTTAGGGGCGATTTGTCTATTTGTGTTTGCCACACATTTATTGTGGTTCTTAGGTATTAATGGTTCCCTTGTGTTAATGCAATTATGGACACCATTCTTATTACAAAATATGGCAGCTAACTTAGCTGCATTCCAAGCAGGAGAGCCATTACCTTATATCGTTACCAACTCCTTCTGGGATTTCTACATCGTGCATGGTGCATCTGGTGGGGTGATAGCGCTTGCATTTTTATTGGTAAGAAGTAAGTCCGCACATTTACGCTCTATCGGTAAAATTGGCTTGGTTCCTTCATTCTTCTCAATCGGTGAGCCGATTGTGTATGGTGTGCCATTAGTGGTTAATCCATTATTCTTTATTCCACTTATTTTTGCACCGATGGCAAATGCAATCATTGCTTATTTGCTCCTCGATTTTAATCTTATTCACCGGATTTACTTAATGGCCCCTTGGACAACACCTGCTCCAATAGGTGCTTACCTTGTATCTGCCGCAGATATTTGGGCGCCCGTATTGAGTGTGAGCTTGATTGTGCTTGATATCATTATCTATTATCCATTCTTCAAAATGTATGAGAAAGTTTGTTTAGAAAAAGAACAATCTCAAACCTTAACAGAAGAAGAAAAAGAAATGTTGATGGCAAAAGCGAGAGAGGCTGCGAAGTAAGAACTTCTCTAAAATCAACCGCACTTGAATATTTAAGTGTTGTATGAGATAAGTTTTTTAACAAGTTTTATCTTGATTTTTAGATAAACAATAGAAA
Source organism: Canicola haemoglobinophilus (assembly GCF_002015075.1). Classification (GTDB taxonomy): domain Bacteria; phylum Pseudomonadota; class Gammaproteobacteria; order Enterobacterales; family Pasteurellaceae; genus Canicola; species Canicola haemoglobinophilus. Next base: position 27,350 of record NZ_MUXZ01000042.1, on the reverse strand, counting down.
AAGAGATAGCAAAAGCGCCATGTTTATCACATGGCGTTTTTTGTTACAAAGCAAATTGTGGATGAAATTGGGTTGTCACATTGACTAGTTCTTGCAGAGAAATTAGCTGTGAATTGGCAAGGGTTGAGGCTAGTTTCTCCGTTAAATTTCTCGCTTCTACATCTATCTGTAATAGCATCACAGGTACATTTAGATTGTTAAAAAGTTGAGGGTGTTTTAAGGGTAATAAAACCGCATCTTGCCAGAGAACTAAGGCATCTTGTGAAGTGATTTGATTTAAATAGCCAGCTAATTCCTCTGTGTTATAGGTCGATTGGGAAAAAGTGTAGAGCATGTCCTGATCCTAAAAAGTCAAAATTTTTTCTGCTTGATTGAGTTTTTGCATCAATAAAGTGCGGTCAATTTTTTCGCCAGAAATAATCAAGTCTTCATTGGTTAATTGATATTTTTCACAAGATTGCTGACAAATATAGCGTTGCTCAATGTCATATAGATCCAATAATTTAAAGGTTGGAATAAAATCTTTTTGCAAGATCATTGCAGGTTGCTGCTGAGTAAGTAAGTTTAGAACGCCATCTTCAAGAAAGAAAACTGCAATTTCATCTTCATTACAAAATGCGGTTGCTGCTAGTAAAGCATCCAGTCCTTCACGGCTGCTGCTTGTGCCATGTGGTGCTTGGCGAAAAACAAAAGCGAGTTTTATCATATCGTTATCAACCTATCTGCTTGTAATACCGCTTTATTGAATTCTCCCAATCCTGCCAAAATAAAGCCTTCTGCTAAATTATGTTGTTGTTTGTTGTTGGAGCTTAATGGTTCAACAACACCACGTCGCTGCGCTGCTGCAATGCAAAGATGCAAAGGAATAGAGAATTGTTGGCTCAATTGTTGCCAAGCTTTTTGTAAATGAAATTCATCATTGGCAGGATTAACAAAGGCATTGCCTAAAGTAACGCCTTGCTGGAAAAAAAAGATTTGTTCAATTTGATGACCCTGAGCCAATAAAGTTTGGGCAAATTGATAAGCTAAATAGGCGCCTTGTGTTCCATAAATCCCTTGTTTTACAGCCAAAACATAACGCATTATTCCATTCCTTGTTCTTGTTTGAGTTGGCGAATGTAAAGGTAAACAGTATGACGAGAAATATTTAAGCGCTCTGCCACTAAATTGATCGCATCTTTAATATCAAAAATCCCTTTTTCATATAAGGAAAGGACAATTTGACGATTTTTGTTGTTATTTGCAACCAATCTGTCTGTGGTAATTTCTTCGATAGTTTGTTCAATGGTTTGTGCAACAAGTTCTTCTACGGAGCTGGCAAAATTGACCGCTGAAGTTTCTTCTTCTGCAGGTGTAGGCATCAATGATTGAATAAATTGTGATACAGGAATATCTAAATTGATATTGATGCACAGTAAACCGATGATACGTTGATGACTGTTGCGGATAGCAATGGTCACAGATTTCATTAAACCTTTGCTTTTAGCGCGAGTGAAATAAGGCTTAGATACACTCTCCGTTTGCATATTGTGCAAAGATTTTAAGGCAAAATCAGTAATCGGCGAACCTACTTGGCGATTGGTATTGTGTCCGTTGGCAATACAAATCGCAGAATGTTCGAGGTCTTCTAAGGAATGTAAGACAATTTCGCAGTGTTCGCCAATTAACGCACTTACCCCCTCAACGACTGCAATATAAGAGTTGAGGATCGTGTAATCTTCGTTAGTGAAAGGGCGTTTATCTGATAACATGCTTGATTTCCTTTATTTTTTTACCGCACTTTTCTGTTAATTTGGCAAAAGTGCGGTGGTATTTTATGTTATTTTTCAGGTGTTACATCGAGAACTTCAACTTCAAAATATAAGGTTGCATTTGGTGGAATTAAGCCTACGCCGTTTTCGCCATAAGCTAAATTAGCAGGAATAACTAACTCAATTTTTCCGCCTTTTTTAACTAACTGTAAACCTTCTGTCCAACTAGGAATAACTTGATTTAATTTGAATTCTGCTGGTTGTCCACGTTGTACGGAACTATCGAAAACTTCGCCGTTAGTTAATTTACCAGTGTAATGCACTTTAACTAAATCTGTTGCTTGAATGTTTTGACCTTCTCCAGTTTTTTCGATGCGATATAACAAGCCACTTTCAGTTTTTTTCACATTCGTTTTTTTAGCAAATTCTGCAGTAAATTTTTCATTTTCAGCTTTGGTTTTAGCTGTTTGTGCGCTATGAACTTTATCCGCTAATTTTTGCAACGTTTCTTTTGCTTTTTCATCGGTTAAGGTGCTTTTATTGGCTAGAACATCTTTAATGCCAGCTAACACTTTCTCCTGGTTATAATTCACCACATCTTTATGATCTTCACGAATCCCTTTGAATTGTTGTCCCATAAGATAGCCGAAAGTATAAGAAACCTCGTCATCAAACTGTTTATCAGCCAAAACTGCCTGAGAAACTACCGCACTTGTCAGCAATGCCATTACAGAAAGTTTTTTAATTTTTAACATTTTTATTGATCCTTTATAATAAAAATAGAAAGATTAAACAAAATGTTGAATAGATTAAATTGTCTAGTTCAAATTCACAATCATTATTTTAAAATTAGAGAGAATTTATGCCGAAAACTATCGAATTAGAACAACGTATTGCAGAATTAGAAATGAAAATTGCTTTTCAAGAAAATACCATAGAAGAATTAAATCAAGCACTGGTTGAACAGCAATTTGCTTTAGATAAAATCCAACTGCAATTACGTTATATGGCGAATAAGTTAAAAGATATGCAGCCCTCTAATATTGCCAGTCAAGCAGAAGAAACGCCACCACCACATTATTAACTTATTGAAATTGTTCAAGAATATCTATTGGATAAGTTTTGCCTGATAAATAATCTTCCACTGCTTGTAATACTAAAGGATTGCGAGCAGCTTGCCCTTCTTGCTGAATATAATGATGAAATTCCTCTAAACTTAGCCAACGTCCACCTGCAATATCTGGATCTGAAGGTTTGATTTCAGCCCAATCGTCTAATTCAACGGCAAAGACAAAGCGTAAATAATCTACTTTTGAGCGAGGTGCGTGCCATTGGTAAATTTTCAGCAAATGTTGCATTTCCGCTTGAATACCCGTTTCTTCAAACAATTCTCGTTGTGCACCTTGTAAGATAGTTTCATTTTGTTCTAAATGTCCGGCAGGTTGATTAAGTGTCATTTTGCCGTATTCAAATTCTTCTACAAACAAGAATTTGCCTTTGCAATGCACGACACATGCCATTGTAATATTAGGTTTATGCATAGTTAGATACTCATCTTGGTTAATTGATATAAATGTTGTAACTCTTCCGAACTCAGTTCACGAAATTCCCCGTTGGCCAAATTATCCAAAGTCAGATTAGCCGTTTTGTAACGAATTAAACGCAAGGTAGGAAAGCCTATGTGGGCTGTCATGCGCCGTACTTGACGATTACGCCCTTCGCTAATTTTAATTTCAAGCCAACTTGTTGGTATCGTTTTGCGCTCACGAATTGGCGGATTGCGTTGCCAAATAATTGGCTCTGAAATTAACCGCACTTTTGCAGGCTTAGTTAAGCCATCTTTTAGTTCAACACCTTTTCTTAGTTGCATTAGATCTGTTTCAGTAGGAATTCCTTCCACTTGTACCCAATAGGTTTTTTCCATTTTAAATTTGGGATCTGTAAGCCGATGTTGCAGTTCGCCATTATTAGTCAGCAACAATAATCCTTCACTATCTCGATCTAAACGCCCAACAGGGTAAATGTGCGGTATGTTGATGAAATCTTTCAACGTTGCTCTGCCTTGCTCATCAGTGAACTGGGTCAGAACATCAAAAGGTTTGTTGAATATAATCACTTTGGTTTGTGCAAAGCTCAGTTGCAATTTTTGTGGGCGATTTGGCACCGCACTTTTCACTGTGGATTTTTTAGCATAAGTGTTTCTTTGCTTTTGTCGTGGAAATGTTGTTTTGTACATAAGAATAAAAACAGGGCAAGCATTCACTTGCCCTTGGTTTGATTAAATTTGCGCTAAAATATTGTTCAATGTTATTGAAGGGCGCATAGCTTGTGAGGTCGCCTGAAAATCAGGATGATAATAACCTTGAATTTGTTGTGGCGCACCTTGTGCTGCCAGTAATTCTTGGTTAATTTGTTGCTCATTTTCTTGTAAGGCTTGGGCAATTGGAGCAAATTTCTCTTTGAGTTGCGTATCTTTACTTTGCTCCGCTAAGGCTTTTGCCCAATACATAGCTAAATAAAAATGTGAGCCTCTATTATCAATGGTGCCCAATTTACGTCCTGGCGATTTATTGTTATCCAAGAAGAGCGCATTTGCCTGATCTAAGGTTTCAGCCAGAATTTGTGCTTTGGCATTATTTTGTGTTTGTGCAAGATGCTCTAAGGAGGCTTGCAGCGCTAAAAACTCGCCTAAAGAGTCCCAACGTAAATAGCCTTCTTCAATAAATTGTTCAATATGTTTTGGTGCCGAACCGCCTGCGCCCGTTTCAAATAAGCCACCACCATTCATCAATGGCACAATAGAAAGCATTTTGGCGGAAGTGCCTAATTCTAAAATTGGGAATAAGTCAGTGAGGTAATCACGCAATACATTTCCCGTAGCGGAAATAGTATCTAAACCTTGACGAATACGAGCTAATGAGAATTTACATGCCTCAATTGGCGATAAAATTTGAATATTTAAATTGGTGGTATCAAATTCTGTCAAATAAGACCGCACTTTTTCGATAATTTCACGATCATGAGCACGATTTTCATCTAACCAAAATACCACTGGCGTATTGCTAATTTTGGAGCGATTAACCGCGAGTTTCACCCAATCTTTGATTGGCGCATCTTTGGTTTGGCACATACGGAAAATATCGCCTTTCTCTACTTTTTGCGCTAAATATACTTCGCCATTTTCGTTGACCACACGAATGGTGCCTTGATCTTCTGCTTGGAAAGTTTTGTCATGTGAGCCATATTCTTCGGCTTTTTGTGCCATTAATCCCACATTGGATACAGATCCCATAGTGCTCGGATTAAAAGCCCCATGCTGTTTACAATCTTCAATGACCGCACTATAAACACTGGCATAACAACGATCTGGAATGAGCGCTAAAGTATCTTGTAATTCGCCTTTTTTATTCCACATTTTGCCAGAACTACGAATCATCGCAGGCATTGACGCATCAACAATCACATCCGAAGGAACGTGTAAATTGGTAATACCTTTATCGGAATTGACCATAGCAATATCAGGTCCTTGTGCTATTGCTTGCTCAATTGCTGCTTTGATTTCGTTTTCCAACTCATGCCCAGCGATTTTGTTATAAAGTTCGCCTAAACCGTTGTTTGCATTAATGCCAAGTTGCGCAAACACATCTTTATATTGAGCAAACACATCTGCGAAATAGACAGACACAATTGCACCAAAAATGATCGGATCAGACACTTTCATCATGGTTGCTTTGAGGTGCGTAGAAAATAAGGTTCCTTCGGTTTTGGCTTGCGTTTTTGCTTGTGCTACCAAGTCTTTTAAGGCTTGTAAGCTCATCACCGAGGCATCAATCACTTCGCCCGCTTTCAATGGCGCAAAAGGTTTTAAGATTTTTATTTCGCCATTGCTTGCCACAAATTCTATTTGAAATTGACCCGCACTTTTTACTGTGACAGATTTTTCCGTGCCATAAAAATCCCCTTGTTGCATACTAACAACTTGCGTTTTTGACTGTGCAGACCAAACGCCCATAGAGTGCGGATTTTTCTGTGCATAATTTTTTACCGCTCTTGGTGCGCGGCGATCTGAATTACCTTCACGCAATACAGGATTTACTGCTGAACCTAATACTTTGGTATAAGCGGCTTTGATTTGTTTTTCTTCTTCTGTTTTAGCTTCGGTTGGATAGTCTGGAATAGCAAATCCTTGTTGTTGAAGTTCTTTAATGGCTGCATTAAGTTGAGGAATTGAGGCAGAAATATTAGGTAATTTAATAATATTGGCTTCTGGTTTAGTCGCTAATTCCCCTAATTCCGCAAGGGAATCGGGGATTTTTTGCTCTTCTTTAAGATAAGCCGATAAATTGGCTAGAATTCGCCCCGCAAGCGAAATATCTTTGGTTTCCACATCAATATTTGCAACAGTAGTAAAGGCTTGCACAATTGGCAGAAATGAATAAGTCGCTAACATAGGCGCTTCATCAGTGAGTGTATAAGTGATCTTTGCTGACATAGGCTTGTTCCTGTATAAATATGAATTGATTAATTGGAATGAATTCGCCCTTGGTGATTTCAGAGCGTTCTAAGCATAACAAAAAAATAACAATAATGTTGTTTTATAGGTAAAATTTTTTCTTAATCATGCAGCCTTGCAGCCCATAACAAAATATCTTGCATTTCCGTTTTTAACTCTGTCTGTTGCCAACAATGATATTGCTCACTGAGCAATAAGGCACTTTGATAGGTGCGTTCTGCTTGTGCAAGATCGATATTAAATTGTTGCATAATGCCAAGTGCGGTGCGCTGACGAATATCTTTGACTTGGAAATCTTTGTCCAAGCTATAAATAATCCCTTCACGCAATGCGCCGTCCGAATAGCGCATTTCTGTAATGGCAAAAGTTTCAAAAAGTGCGGTCAAAATCGCTAATCCCGGAACAAACACATCAATTCGATCTTCATTAAGTCCATTGATATGCAATTTATTGAAATGATTAGCTTTTAAAACTTGCTTGGTCAGTTCATTTAGATGTGCCAAGTTAATAATGCCATTTTGATTATAATTAATACTAATCACTTGATGCACTGTTTTGATGGTACCTGAAGAACCTAAAACACAATCCCAATTTAAATCAAGGTAAGGTTTAGCAAGATCTTCAATGCGTTGTTTTGCTGTTTGTTTGGCTAGTAGGAAGTTATCTCGGGATATTTTGCCATTTGGGAAGAATTGTTTAGCAAAACTGACACAGCCCATGCTACGACTATGAGCGATTAACGGAATAAAATCATCGCCAATAATCATTTCTGTTGAGCCACCGCCAATATCAATGACAAATTTTCTGCCATTTTCTGGCTGAGTATGAGAAACGCCAGAATAAATGGTTTTTGCCTCTGTTTCGCCGCTAATGATATTAATTGGATAAGGGAATACTTCAGCTGCTTGTTGCAAAAATTCTGCATTATTGACCGCACTTCGCAATGTGTAAGTCCCAACTACATTCACATTTTTGGGATCAAAACCTTGCAGGCGCTCAGCAAAAAGCGCAAGGCAATTTACGCCTCTCGTAATTGCAGCTTGGTTCAGAATATTATTTTCATCTAACCCTTCGGCTAATTGTACTTTTTGTTTTAGGCGAGATAAAACTTGAATAGAACCGTTAATGATACGCGCAATAATCATGTGAAAGCTATTGGAACCTAAATCAATAGCAGCGATTTCCCTCGCTTCACCACGATGTTGTGCAAGTGCGGTTGCTTTTTGTAATAAATTTTCGTTGTTCATGGTTAAAATTCAAATTGATAAAGTAAATCAACCGCTTGGTTTACACCAGAAACGGATTGTAAATAAAGTTTAGGTAATAAACGATAACGCAAAGTAAATTCGGCTAATCCATCAAATAAGCCGACACCATATTTTACTTGTAATCTAGGTGTGATATTGCCACTGACGACTACTTTTGAGCCATCGCCAACCCCAGAAGTCCCTAAGTTCAGGTCTTGAATACCAAATGCTTCGCCAATGCCACCGACTAATTTACCACTTTTAGCTAATCCCATACCTAATAAAGCAGCCCCAATAGATCCACCAGAACCGGCTTCTCCGCTATTTTCTAAAGAACGTCCAGTAAGTAAATAAGATAAGGCTTGATCTTGTGAAGTACTTGGTTCAGAGAATACGGTTACTTCTGGGCTGTCAGCAATACCGACCACTTTAACGCCAGCGGTCACATTGGCATTTTCCATCGCTGTTGGATTACGAATAGCCTCTATATTTAACATTGGTTGAGAGGGTAGACCAGAAAAACTAATAATTCCTTTGCGAATTAATAAGTCTTGCCCAAAAGATTCGTAGCGACCATTTTTTAAATTAATTTGTCCAAATAAGCCGAGTTTACCTTTCTCCTGTTGTACGGATAATAAGCCATTTAACTCCGTTTTTAATCCGTAAGCATTCAAATGAACATCATCACCAATTTTGATTTTTAAATCAGAACGAATTTGCATACCACTTTTGGTTGTAGCTGCAATTTCTGCTTTACTTAATTTGATTTCTTTGGTTTTGTTTGGTCCATCTAAAATAACTTCATCTTCACTCAAGGCTACCGCACTTTCTGGCAAGCTCTCAATTTCAATTCTTGCCCAAGGAATATCAATATTGCCACTTAAATCTAAAAGTTTAGGTGTGACATTGATTTCAATATTTGGCGACAATTGTAGTTTCGCAATAGAAGGAATATTGACTTTAAATTTATCTGCATTAATACGTAACCCTGCTTGCCAGCTGTTAAGGTTGCGCCAATCTGCTTGTCCCTCAATATTTAAACGGCTGTCGTTAGTTTGAATATCGCCTTTTAGGGTTGAACGGTTGCCGTAAAAGTTAAGTGCAATTGCGCCATTTGTGATGTCAAAAGGCATGGATTTCATTTTGGTTTTAATTTGATGAACTGTGAAATCACCATTCAAAAGAGGGGTGTTTAAATCTCCTGCGAAACTTAAATTTGCATTTATATCACCATCGACTTTTTCTCCACTAGATAATAGTTGGTTAGCAATATTTAAATTCATCCCGTTGATTTTTAAATTACCATTCAGTTTTTTCTGGTTAGTTAAGTCCACTAATTTTAGCTCTGTATTAACTTGTCCTTGATTTTGAATATTGATATTGGCATTCAAGGTCAAATTATTGTTCTGTAACTCTGTGTTGAGATTTAATGTGGGGATTGTCAGTTTGAAGGTACGATAATCTAGTTTTTGTGCAATAGTTAGATTATTGCCTTTAACTTGCAACGTCATATAAGGCGCTTTATCCGTAAACCATGCGAATTTTCCTTGGCTAGATAATTGTCCTTTAAAAGTATCCTGCTTAATCAGCTTATTAACTAAATCTAAGTTAATGGTTTTAAACTCAAATGGAATTTCTCCTGTTTTTCCCACACTAAATTTTTGCGGGAAACACAGATGAATATCTGGTGCTTTCCAGCAATGCGCTGAAACTTGTGCGAGGGTATTTTTATTATCATAGGATAACTGAATATTTTCACTATTAGTTAAAGCGCCAATTAAAGACTGTATATTTACTTGGCTTAAAATCCCTTGCCATTGTTGCGAAGTGCGGTCAAATTTTCCAGTTAAATTCAACTTAGCTGAAACAGGCTCACCTTGAGCGGTCAAGGTTAAGTTATGTTGTTGTTCAGTACCTTTAACTTGCAACTTCGTATTGTTCAATTTGATTTCGTTGAAGTTAAAACCATTCAAATCAAGATCTACTTGCCCTTGTAACATATCTTCAAGGCTAATGTCTGTGAGCAAATCAATTTTGTTAATACGCATATTGTTGAACTGAACATTATTACCTTTTAGGTCAATATGACTTTTTAGCTTGAGTTTGTCTTGCCAGTTCAGATGAGCATTGGCATTTGCTTGCATATTTAGGGCATTCAGTTTGAGTTTTTGTAGAGTCAATTGGGTTAATTCGCCTTCTAACACTAACGCTACTTGTGTTTTTGGCATGCCCATGCCACTCACATTTCCTTGTAATGAGGCTTGATAATTGAGCAAATCTCCTTGTGCAGCAAAATAAATATCTTGGATTTTGAAAGGATCTGCTGATTTCTTCTCGAAAGGATATTGTCCACCTGTTATGTTTAAATCAATGTTAAAAGGCATTTGTGGTGTGGAAAGTTGAGCGCTAGCTTGTAATGTGGCATTGATAGCACCTTGCGTTTGCAATGAAAGTGCGGTCTGTTTTTTAAGACTTCCAGTTAACATTAGCTTGATATCACTTTGCGGTAAAAGTAATTTTCCTTCATGTTTGAGATCTTTAAGTTTTGCCTGAAGTTGTAACTCAAGTGGAAATTCTTGTTTAAGTTGTACTTTTCCCTCGCCTTGTAATTGACCTAAATTACTCTCCAATTGAAATTTTTGTAGTTGAAGATGGTCGTCAGCGCTATCTGCTTGCAACGAGATATTAGCAATTTCAATTTGGCGTAAATCGCTTTGTTGCTGATGAGGAGTTCCAATTTGTTGATAAAGCCAATTTTTGCCTTGGATGTTTTGAATATGCAGATCAAATGGCAATTCAATTTCGGGTAAATCCGCCAATAAGGGCTTTTTTAGTGTTTCTGTCAGTTTTTTCCAATTAAGTGGTTTATTTGCAGTTGTTGCATCGTTTTTTTCTACGACTTTATTCTCCATGTATTGGTAAGTGATAGCTAAGCCGTTAATTTCTGTCGGCAATAAGGTTAAACCTTGCTCATTATTGAGAGTAAGTGCGGTCTGAAATTTTTCTAATTGAACCTGCTGTTGGTCTATTGTGAGATCTAACTGATTGACTTCAATATTGTTAACTTCAATTTCAATTGGCAAACTAATTTTCTGCATTGGTTGCGAAGGTTTCTGTTCTGATTTGGGTAGCTGAGTGGAATCAATCTTAATTTGGGGCTGGTTTAAAGTAAGATCTTTTAAACACACTTTAGCATGCAATAGGCAATGTAAGTCTAATTGCAAAGTTGCTTGCGCAATATTGGTATCAATGCCTTGTGATTGAAAAGAAATTTGCTTGAGTTGTAAACCTTCTTGCAACCCACCAGTCATTTGTTCGATATGCAGATTATCCATAAATTTATCTGCTAGTTGAATAAGAAGTCGTTGCCCACTACTAGTAGCAAGCGCTGTCAATAGGAACAAAACAGGCAATAAAATGACCGCACTTATTGAGCATAAGATCCAACGCCATGTTTTATTTTTTTTCTTCGCTGGTGGCACTTCTTGTTGCTCCGTAGCTGTATTTTCATGTGATGATTGTGTCATTTTACACCTATAATTCTGAACCTAACCCAATATAGAATTGAATGTTTTTGCTATTGTCTTTATCTCGAATTGGCGTAGCTATATCTAATTTAATGGCACCAACAGGCGATGCCCAACGCACGCCGAAACCTGCGCCATAATGTAATTCTTTGGTGCTAAATTGATTTGCTGCTAGACCTGTGTCAGTAAAAGTTGCTAGCCACCAATCTTCAGCTACTTGATATTGGTATTCAGCATTCACTGTTAATAAACGTGATGCACCTAATAATTTACCATTTGCTGATTTTGGGGAAATTTTCTTATAGCCATATCCACGCACACTGCGATCACCTCCAGCAAAGAAACGAAGTGCGGGCGGTATTTTATTAATATCTTTGGTATGTAACCAACCTATTTCACCACGCACTAAGAAACGATGATTATCTTCAAAGGTTCTAATCCAAGCTGTTGAAGCTTGCACCTTGAAGAAATTAGTATCTGATGCCCACAGTTTGTTACCAAAATCAACTTTTATGTGTTGGGCATCTCCCCAAGTTGGAAATAATCCACCTTTTAAACGTGTTCGATTGGCTGATGCCGTTGGATAAATGAGCAAAGCCTTATCTGAAACATTTGCTTGTGTAAAAGCGTCATAGCGCACACGTAAGCCAAACGAATGTTGCCAGCCTGTCACTCTATTCCAGTAACGTAAAGCTGCAAAACTTGCCGCAGTGGTTTTCGTATCATTTGTTTCTTCGTTTTCAAAACCAGCTGATAATTCGTAATAATATCGTTGTGGATTTTTTAGCAACGGAATTTTGTAATTAGCTTCAAGGGATTGTCTTGGCGCTGAGATGTATAAATTACTGTTGAAACTATGTCCTCTGCTATTAATCCAAGGTTTTGTCCAACTGAGTTGGAAACGTGCGCCCACATCGGAAGAGTAGCCAACCCCTACATCAATCGCATTTTTTTTACGTGGATAAAGTAAAACATTGACATCAACTACTTTGCGCTCTTCATCAACTTTGGGTTCTAATAAAACTGAGCTAAACCAATTTGACGAGGTATAGTCATTTGTCAGAGAGGAAAGATCATTAATTAAATATTTATCGCCAGTTTTGATCGACATCATATTACGTAAGTAGTCTTCACGAATTTGGCTATGCTCAAAATTAAATTGTCCAAATTTATATCTCACACCACTATTTAAAACGATTTTCCACCAGCCTTGATAAGTAGAAGGTTTGATTTCAAAACGGGAAACCTCAAAATCTGCATCAAAATAGCCACGAGCCAACAATTGTTTTTGCAAACGGCTTTTGTAGTTTTCATAAATAAGGTGGTTTACGTGTTCGCCTTTCTTGGCAGTTCTACGCAGTAAATCATGAAAAACCTCATCATCTTTTGCTTCGCCAAGAATGGTTACATCAGCACTTTGAATAATACTTTGTCGCCCCATATCTACATTAGCGATAAGTAGAGGTTTATTAGAGGATTTGGCGGGTTGTAAGGTAAAAGTGACAGTACTGCTGTAATAGCCGTAAGCACGCAATGCTTTATCAATGGCGGATCTCACTAATTGTTGATAACGCTCCGAGCCATCACGTTCTTCTTTATTAATCGTATCTACATAAATATTTACGTTGGCTGTTTTTTGTGCACCAGTCACGCCAACAACTTTTAAATCAACAAGATGTTCAGCAAAAGACAATGGGCTTGCTAAACATAGACAAAGAATTCCCATGTTCCATGTTGATTTTACAGAATATTTGCTTAGTAATTTCATATTGGTTCCCAGTTAAATCTTGCCTAGTTTACCTGTTAGTACTGGTGTTCTGCAATGGCAAAAGTGCGGTGATTTTATCTAAATTTTTTTCTACTGTGTTACATAGACCCTCAAATCTGAATTGGGTTTATTATCCTTACAAATAAAATTTTTTGGTTATTTTCTGATAGTTTTTAACTGAAAAGTTTGATCTCTGTAGCAAAATGAAACAAAAATATTTGAATTGATTAATTTTGAAATATATATTTCAAACAGGGTCAAAATTTGATCTTTCAATGCGTTGTTTACAACAACGATAGAAACATTCATTCATATAAGGAATTTCTATGTTAGCTCTTATCTCATTTATAGGATTTACAGCTTTTGTTGCTGTGCTTGCCTGGTGGTACACCAGAAAAGATGATCTTAGCAACTCTGAAGGCTACTATTTAGCTGGACGCTCATTAACCGCAACCTTTATTGCTGGTTCAATGTTATTAACTAACCTTTCTACTGAGCATTTAGTGGGCTTAAACGGCTTAGCTTATCGTGAAGGTTTTATCGTCATGGCATGGGAAGTTTTAGCCGCAATTACTATTGCGATGTTTGCTCTTTACTTCTTACCAAAATATTTAAAACTTGGTATTGCAACTATTCCAGAATTTTTGGAAAAACGTTTTGATAAAGGTACATTATTAATTACCTCTTTATTGTTCCTTGGTTGCTACGTCATTTCATTATTACCAATCGTGCTTTACACTGGTGCGCTTGCATTAGAAAGTCTATTTGATGTTTCTACCGTTTTCGGCATTGATAAAACTACTGCAATTTGGATCATGGTATGGGGAATTGGTATCCTCGGCTCAGTCTATGCAATTTTTGGTGGATTAAAAGCCGTTGCTGTATCTGATACCATTAATGGTGTGGGCTTATTAGTCGGTGGTATTTTAGTAACTGTGTTAGGTTTAGCTTATGTAGGTGATGGTAGTGCTTGGGATGGCTTAAAAACTGTTTACGAAGCAAACCCAGACAAATTCAATTCCATTGGCGATGATAATTCTGTTGTGCCTTTTTCAACATTGTTCACTGGAATGATTATTTCTAACCTATTCTTCTGGTGTACAAACCAATCTATTATTCAACGTGCCCTCGGGGCAAAAAGCCTAAAAGAAGGACAAAAAGGTGTTCTCTTATGTGCATTCTTAAAATTACTCGGCCCTTTACTTATTATTTTACCGGGTATCATTGCTTATCATATTTACCAAGGTAAATTAGATATTCCAGATCAAGCTTATCCAAATCTAGTTCATTTAGTTTTACCTGATACTTTAGTTGGTTTCTTTGCCGCAGTTGTTGTGGGTGCCGTATTATCAACCTTTAACAGTGCTTTAAACTCATCAGTGACTTTATTCTCGCGTAATGTGTACAAAACACAAATTAACCCTAATGCGAGCGATATGAAATTAGTAAGCGTAGGTAAATGGGTTGGTACAGGTTTAGCAATTATGGCAATGATTGTTGCTCCATTAGTTGCGAACGCGCCAGATGGTTTATTCTTCTTAATCCAAGAATTACAAGGTATTTTCAATGCTCCGATTTTAAGTGTTGTAGTGGTGGGATTATTAACCAAACGTGTACCAGCAGTGGCAGCTAAATTCGGTTTAGTCTTTGGTATGGCGGCTTATATCCTATGTAAATTTGTGATTAAAGTTGACATTCATTTCTTCCACTTAATCACCATTTTATTTGTCGTTAACGTAGCTGTAATGTTGATTATTGGTCGTATCGTTCCAATGGAAACCCCATACAACGAAGAATATACTAAACAAGTGGATATTCAACCTTGGGCTTATGCGAAAGCGGTCTCTTTAGTTATCACATTTGTTTCAATCTCAATGTACATTTTCATGGCGAAAAATGTATTACCTGTGGTGTGGATTGGCTATTACTGTTTCGGTGCAGCAACATTGTTGTATTTTATCTACTCATTCGTGAAACAACGTAATCAACAATTCAAATAAAGTTGAAATTTACAGATAGATTTTGGCAAGGTGTTATCCTTACACCTTGCCATTTTTTTCGGTGTAATGGCTAAAATAGTTGCTAATGGCACTTTGCTGAATACCTTTTAACGAGAATTTTTAATTCTTTTCCTCTAACTGAATGTGTTTCTGTTCAACTTTCTCATGATATGGCTATAGCTACTAGATAGAAATAGCATATTTGCGCTGCTGTATTGAGTAAGCCTCACTGACTATTATCGGTAACAGGTGGAATAATATTTATATAATCTAAAATAGAGAGCATTTAATGCTGCTTTAGAGGGGGAGAATAGTTTTGGTAGCGTATGGATATTTTATTTAGAATATAAATGGCTTGAATTCTTTTCTGTATAGCAAATTAATAGCGTTAAAGCCTTGATATAAACTTTAACGCTATTTTTTCATAGTTGAGGAAATTTGGATTTTTTAATGCAAACTCATATGAATGCACTTCATCTTATTGGTACATCAATCAATAACTATAAAATATTCTCAAATTGTTCCATGACAAATTTTGGCCAAACACTTGATTGAACTTCACCAATATGTTTTTTCTGTAACAGCAACATGACTAAGCGAGATTGTCCGATACCACCACCAATAGAAAGTGGTAAACGTCCATTGACAAGATCTTGGTGCCAGTCAAATTGCAAACGATTTTCATCGCCAGTTAATGCTAGCTGTTTACGCAATGCAGTTTCATCTACACGGATACCCATTGAAGATAGTTCAAATGCACGTTCTAACACAGGGTTCCACACAAGAATATCGCCATTCAAGCCAAAATATTCGCCTTCAGACGGAGTTGTCCAGTCATCATAATCAGGTGCTCGCATATCATGTGGTTTGCCATCGGATAATTTGCCACCGATACCGATTAAAAATACTGCGCCATGCTCTTTACAAATTGCATTTTCACGCTCTTTATCATTCATTCCTGGATAACGTTGTACTAGCTCTTCGCTATGAACAAAGGTAATTTCTTTTGGTAAGAACTTACTTAAACCAAATTTTTGGCTTACAGCATCTTCAGTTTCTAAAATCGCCTGATAAATTGAGCGTACAGTTTCTTTTAAATACGCAAGGTTACGACGACCAGCAGGAATGACTTTTTCCCAGTCCCATTGATCCACATAAACAGAGTGAGTTTGATCAAGGCTATCTTCATCTGGACGTAGTGCTTTCATATGCACGAATAAACCTTCATTTTCAGAGAATTTAAAACGAGCTAATGTATGACGTTTCCATTTCGCTAGTGAATGAACTACTTCAAATTTAGCATCTGTGATCTGTTTCACATTTACTTGAACTGCTTTCTCTGCGCCTGAAAGATTATCTTGAATACCATTGCCAACTTGGCTTAGGATAGGGCCTTGAACCTCGATGATCCCTAAATGTTCGATTAATTTGTCGGTAAACGTGTTTTTAGCAAAGCTAATTTCTTGTTGTTGTAAAATAAATGACTTTTTCATGGTGTAAATCCTTATAATTAATAATATGTACTTGAATATCAAAATTCATGTTAGGTATTATCTAATAGAAAAGGCAAATAACTCAATAGGCATAATATAAAATTTTATAAACATTGAAAAAACAATAAAAATAACATAATATTTTTATATATTTTCAAATTTAAAAATCAAAAAGGAGTAAAATAAGGTATGTTAAATTTAGATCAACTAGATCAACAGATCCTACGGGTATTAATTAAAGATGCACGCACCCCTTATGCAGAAATGGCAAAAAGTTTCGGGGTCAGTCCAGGAACTATCCATGTGCGAGTAGAAAAAATGCGACAATCGGGCATTATCCAAGGCACAAAAATTCGCATTGATGAGAGAAAGCTAGGCTACGATGTATGCTGCTTTATAGGCATTATTTTAAAGAGTGCAAAAGACTATGAAAAAGTCATCAAACAATTGGAAAGTATCAACGAAGTCATTGAGGCATACTACACAACAGGTAACTATTCTATCTTTATTAAAGTAATGACTCATACTATTGCCGAACTACATTCTGTTCTTGCAACAAAAATTCAATTGATCGATGAGATCCAATCCACAGAAACTTTGATTTCCATGCAAAATCCAATTTTGCGCGATATTCGTCCTTAATCCCTGACCTCTGGAATAACTCCAGAGGTTTTTTAAGAGTAGGTGTTTTATAAAATTTGGTTATGCCACGCTCTAAATTCTCTAGGTGTTTTCCCATATTCTTTTTTAAATACTGCATAAAAATATTGCAAAGAGGGATAGCCACATATTTCAGCGATTTCTTGAGTCGAGATCTCAGTAAAACGCAACATATATTTGGCACGATTTAACTTTTCTTCATGAATAGCCTGATGAATTGTTTGATCGATTTCCTGTTTAAAACGTTGTTCTAAATTAGAACGTGATATACGTAAATGATCTAATACTTGTTCTACTTTTATCCCTTGGCAAGCTCGATGGCGAATAAAATGCATAGCTTGAATAACCAGTGGATCTTGTAAAGAGCGGTAATCTGTTGAACGTCTTTCTTCTACTTTTACAGGAGGAATTAAAAGTGGTTTATGAGAAATTATTTTGCCAGCCAATTTTTGATCAAGTAGTTTAGCTGCTTGATAGCCAATTTGCCGAGTGGCTTGAACTACAGAGGAAAGGGATATTCTAGATAAATATTGAATTAGTTCTTCGTTATCAATGCCAATGATACAAAGTTGATCCGGTACAACAATCTTTAAATGTTCACAAGCCTGTAATAAATGCCTCGCTCTTGCATCTGTGACAGCAATAATTCCTGTATGTGCAGGTAAGCTTGTTAACCATTCGCAAAGTTTAGCTTGAGATTCTACCCAATTCTGACTATTAACTTTATCTCCTAAGTAATAATAAGGTTGGTGATCATACTTTTGCATTAAATTAACAAATGCTTTTTGTCGCTCAATCGCCCAATGCTTAGGGGATTGAGTGGGGTAGCCATAAAAAGCAAATTGATTAATTCCTTTTTGTTTTAAGTGAAGAAATGCCATTTCGACCAAGGCATAATTATCGGTAGCGACATAAGGTAAGTCAGGATAATGTTGAGGATTCTGATAGGAGCCGCCAACGGCAATTATAGGAACATCAATGTTATCTAATAATTTTGCTGTTTCAATATCATCAAAATCAGCAATAATGCCATCAATGGAAAGATTTTTGATTTCTTCTTTATGGTAAGTAAAATCATCTTCCATAAAAATATCCCAAGTACTTTGGGAGGCTTGGATATATTGACCTATTCCTTCAATAACTCCTCTATCATAGACTTTATTAGCATTAAAAAGCAGTGCAACTTTGTAAGATTGTTCTGACATATTTATCTCCTTTGCTGTTAGTCAAATATAAAGTAAAACAGCAAAGTTGGCAAAACTGATCAAAAAACTACCGCACTTTAATAGATTAACTGTTAAAGTGCGGTTAGTTTTTATTAAATTTTATGCTTTCTTTTTACTTAAAGTATCTGCCCAAACTGCTAACAATAAGATTGCACCTTTTACAATGTATTGCCAGAAGGTAGGTACATCTAACATACTCATACCATTATCAAGTAAGGCTATAATAAATGCTCCGATCACTACACCATAAATGGTGCCTATCCCTCCAGCTAAACTTGCACCGCCAATAACACAGGCTGCGATAGCATCTAGTTCAGCATTTTGTCCAGCAGATGGAGCACCTGCACCTAAACGAGCACTCAAAATTAAGCCAGCAATAGCAACTAAGAAACCGTTAAGAGAAAAAATGATTAATTTTACTTTTTCAACTTTAATACCCGATAAACGAGCTGCATCAATATTACCTCCAATGGCATAAATATGGCGACCAAAGGCAGTTTTACGTGCTAAGAATGTACCAATTACTGTTAATAGAGCAAGTAATAAAACAGGGAAAGGTACTCCTCGGTAAGTATTAAGCAAATAAATTGCCCCTAGAATTAATATTGCTACTAAAGCAAATTTAAGACCCTGTTGACTAAAGGGCATTACCTCTAAATTTAATGACTGGCGAGCTTTACGCTGATAGCTTGCCCAAGCAATGAAACAACATATAGCTATTGAACCTAGAATCATACCTAAACTATCTGCTAAATAGCCTTGTCCAATAGCAATCATTTCAGAGCTAATAGGAGAAACAGTAGTTCCGTTAGTTAACCCAATCAAAACACCCCTGAACGCTAGCATACCTGCTAAAGTCACAATAAAAGATGGCACTTTACGATAAGCAACCCACCAACCATTAAATGCACCTAGCATGAGACCTAGTGCTAAGGTTACCAAGATGGTTAAAGATAGTGGCCAGCCCCACCAAACATTAGTAATTGCTGCAAAGCCACCAAGTAGCCCCATTAATGAACCAACGGAAAGATCAATTTCAGCAGAAATAATGATAAATACCATTCCAATAGCGAGGATGCCAGTAATAGAGGTTTGACGTAGCAAATTAGAAATATTCCTTGCACTTAAATATGCTCCATCCGTAGCAAATGAGAAAAAACTCATGATTACTACAATGGCGATTAACATTATATAAACCTGTAAATTAATGGATTTTAATTTGTTCATTTTTTACTCCTTAAGGGCTGCTTCCATGACTTGTTCTTGAGTTAAATTCTGATTAATTAAATCAGCTTTGATTTGCCCTTGATGCATAACTAAAACTCGATCACTAATACCTAATACTTCTGGTAGTTCAGAAGAGATAATGATAATTGCCATCCCTTGTTGTGCAAGCTGATTGATCAATTTATAGATTTCATATTTTGCTCCTACATCAATCCCTCTGGTTGGCTCATCTAAAATAAGGATTTTCGGATTTAATAATAAGCATTTAGCTAGAATAGCTTTTTGCTGATTCCCACCACTTAAGCGTCCAATAGCTAATTCTGCAGAAGATGTTTTAACTGTTAATTTAGCAATAGATTGATTAATAATGGTTTGTTCAAGAGGCTCATTTATAATTTTTGATCCAAAACAAAATTGAGGTAAAGCAGCAAGAGTGATATTTTTCCCAACGCCCATAATAGGTACAATGCCATGTTTTTTACGATCTTCTGGCACCATGACAATATGATGTGAAATGGCTTCGGCACAATTCCTAATTTGAACAGCTTGGTTATCAATAAAAATATCACCTTGATATTTCCCTTCATAACTACCGAATAGACATTGCACCATTTCTGTACGCCCTGAGCCAACAAGTCCAGCAACGCCTAAAATTTCGCCTCTATGTACAGTAAAATTGGCATTATCGACACGTTTAATGTGAGTATTTGTAGGATGCCAAGCGGTGAGGTTTTCAACCCTTAGGATTTCATCACCGATATCATGGGGTTCATGGGGATAAAGAGAAGTAATTTCACGTCCAACCATCATGGTAATAATATCGTCTTCACTCATACCTTTGGCTGGACGAGTTCCAATATGTTCACCATCACGGATAACACAAATATTGTCAGAAATAGCTTTAACTTCATTTAATTTATGTGAAATATAGACACAAGCAATATTATGGGACTGTAAGTCTTTGATTAAATTTAGCAAAAGTGTGGTCTCTTTTTCTGTTAAAGAGGCTGTAGGTTCATCTAGAATTAATAATCGAACTTGTTTATTTAGTGCTTTGGCTATCTCAACTAATTGTTGTTGCCCTAAACCAAGTTCACCGACTTTAGTATGAGGATCCACATCTAATTGAACTTGCTGTAATAATGTTTGGCATCGTAGATACATCTCATTGTCATCAGCTATACCAAATTGGCTTATCTCATTACCTAAAAACATATTTTCTAAAATCGACATATTTTTAACTAACGTAAGTTCTTGATGAATAATTGAAATGCCTTTTTGCTCAGTATCTTTAATATTATGTGCAACTAATTTTTCACCACTAAAATAGATCTCTCCTTCATAATCGCCAAATGGATAAATGCCACATAATACCTTCATTAAAGTGGATTTACCGGAGCCATTTTCTCCACATAAAGAAAGAACTTCGCCCATATCTAGCGAAATCGAAATATTATTTAATGCACAGACATCACCAAATTTCTTAGTGATATTTTTCATTTCTAATAATTTCGCCATAATGTATTCCTTTTGAAAATGGCTGAAATTGCTTTCAGCCATTAAATTGATTTAACCTAGATTATTTATAAATAGCCTGTTTGCTATGGAAACCATCTTTAATTACCGTTTGTTCAATATTGTCTTTAGTAACAATAACGGGTTCTAATAAATATGCAGGCACATCTTTTTGACCATTATTTAATACAGCATTAGAACTGATTTTTTCTTGTTTACCTAAATCAACTGCTATTTCTGCTGCTTTATTCGCTAAAGTGGTGATTGGTTTATAAACCGTCATTGTTTGTGAACCATCTACAATACGTTTAATTGCTGCTAAATCGGCATCTTGTCCTGAAATAGCGACTTTACCTGCTAATCCTTGAGCACTTAAAGCTTGAATAGCGCCACCAGCAGTCGCATCATTTGATGCGACAACTGCATCAATATTATTTTTATTTGCTGTCAGTGCATTTTCCATAATTTGCAACGCTTTTTCCGCCAACCACGAGTCAACCCATTGATCGCCTACAACCTTAATTTTTCCGCTATCAATATGTGGTTGTAACACTTTCATTTGTCCTTTGCGGAATAATTTGGCGTTATTATCTACTGGAGATCCACCCATTAAGAAATAATTACCTTCAGGTTTCTTCTCAAGAATACTTTGTGCCTGTAACTCTCCCACTTTTTCGTTATCA
Organism: Canicola haemoglobinophilus; assembly: GCF_002015075.1. GTDB lineage: Bacteria > Pseudomonadota > Gammaproteobacteria > Enterobacterales > Pasteurellaceae > Canicola > Canicola haemoglobinophilus. Next base: position 5,740 of record NZ_MUXZ01000042.1, on the reverse strand, counting down.
AAAGAAACATAGAAGTCAATGTCTGCATTGTTAATTAAGCGGTCATAAGCTAGTACTTTTACCCCTTCTTTTTTAGCTTCAGAAATAACATTACCTAAAACTTCACCGTTAAAAGGTATGATAACTAGCACATCAATATCTTTATTAAGCATATTTTCAATTTGTGAAATCTGTGAACTCGCATCACCATTGGCTGATTGAACAAAAACTTTTGCACCTAATTCTTCGGCTTTTTTTACGAAAATATCACGATCTTTTTGCCAGCGTTCTAAACGAAGATCATCAATAGACATTCCTATTCTCAAATCTTTTGCAACCGCAGTTTGACCGAAAATCACAAGTGCGGTGGTTATTGCTAATAAAGTGGATTTAAATTTCATATATCACCTCAAGTAGTTGAAAAAAGATTTTGAGTAATCTGTGATTAGCTCTTGGTTAGTTTGAGCAGATTGCAAATGGAATTCAATTATCAGATTTCATAATGCTATTACGTTTTTTGTTTTTTGTGACCTAGCACACAATAAGCAATACTTTCATCATCAAATGACATAACGCAATGTAACTATTGAAAAAATAAAAAAATCACCGCACTTTAAATCGAACAGTGATTTTTATCGTCTAAAAATGAGTCAATTATTTTAATTTCGCAATTCCAAATCCTGTCATACCCCATAAAATTGCAAATACAATACCGCTCCAACATAAAATAGCCCAAGGTAAGTAAGAGAGCGTTGATACTCCAAGCGTTCCTGCCATATAAGCACCAGCGGCAGTCCAAGGTAAGATTGGTTCGATTATTGTGGCAGCATCTTCAACGGTTCGACTGAGGTTTTTAGGGTGTAATCCACGTTCAATATAAGCATCTTTTAACATTTCACCTGGAATTAAGATGGAAATTTGACCATTACAAGTCACACCAATCATAGTTAATCCACAAAGAATGGTTGTGAAAATCAGCGAAACTGTAGATTTTACAAGTTTAAGTAGATGTTTAATGATCACATCTAATGCACCGCTCAGAGACAAGATTCCTGCAAAAGATAATGCACAGAAACAAATGAGCAAGGTTCCCATCATTGAGTTCATTCCGCCTCTGTTTAAAAGTCTAGCTAAGTCTGCACTAACTGATAGATCATTATTGATCATTGAAATATTAAATCCATTGACTGCACTATTTATTACATCATGTAATGAAAAACCTTGTACAAAAATTGCATTTAATATCGCAACAGAAGCTGAAAGCAACATTACAGGAATTGTCGGTTTTTTAGTAATAGATCCCCACAAAATAATAACGATAGGTATAAGCAATAAAACAACATTAAAGTGATAAATTTGTTCTAACCCCGTTAGCATCGCTAATACTTTTTCTGGGGTTGCGACATCATGGAAATTACTGCTCATACCGTAAACCACATAGACAATTGCGGACAATAAAAAAGAAGGTAAGGTTGTATAAAGCAAATGTGCTATATGTTCATAAAGATCAACGCCAGTCGCCGCTGACGCAATATTCGTTGTATCAGATAAAGGAGATAATTTATCACCAAAATAAGCCCCAGCAACGACCGCACCTGCGGTGGCTGCAAGGTTAGCATCTAACCCAATTGCGACTCCCATAAACGCAACACCGATTGTACCTGCTGATCCCCAAGAAGTTCCTGTACAAACCGATACAATAGAGGTTAAGACAAGTGCGGTAATATATAAAAATTTAGGATCTATGATTTTTAATCCATAATAAATCATCATTGGGATTGTGCCACCCGCAATCCAAGTCCCTATTAACAGTCCAACAGTAATTAAAATCAATAACGCTGGCATAGTTTTAGCGATTTTATTGGCTATAGCGGATAAAATATCGCTATAGTTATAGCCTAATTTCTTTACTAAAAATCCAGCAAAAACACATGAAATTACCATTAGTGGCTCTGCTGGTAAGTCAAAGAAAGCATATCCTAACCCTAATAAGATCAACATGACCAATATAGGAGATAATGCCTGCATCAACGTAGGAATTTTTGCTTCATTATTCATGGTAAGTGTCCTCCTGTAGCAATAATATGAAACCCTGTTTTATTCGCTCCAAACTTTTTCTTAACAAAGAACGAGGCATAGCAACATTCATTCTAAAAAATGACCGCCCTTCGTGACCAAAATCACTTCCCCAAGACACTTCAATATTAGATAAATGAATAAACCAATATTTCAGCTTCTCTTCAGTAATTTGTAACTGACTATAATTAACCCAAATAAGATAAGTTCCCGCACTATTTATAACTTCTAACTGAGGTATTTCCTGTGCAAAAAAATTTTTTACAATTAATTTATTTTGAAAAATATAGTTTCTTAATTCGCCTACCCAATCGTCACAATATTGATAAGCTACTTGAATTGCAGGAATAGAAAAGAAATTTGGGTTATGCATACCTAAAGCTTGCATACAACCTTGAAAATTTTGCCTAATTTTTCTATCACAAATAAGTAAATTAGAAATTTCAAGCCCTGGTATATTGAACGTTTTCGCTGGTGATGTGCAAATAATAGAATGCTTTTCGACATATTTGCTTATTGTTGAAATAATTATGTGTTTGTTACCTGAAAAATCGAAATCTGCATGAACGTCATCGGATAAAATGAAGACGCCATATTTTTCTGCTAAGGTAGCAATACGATACAAATCACTATGTGACCAAACAGTACCGGTTGGATTGTGCGGTGAGATTAAAATAAATGTTTTAGCGACTTGAAAACATTTTTCTAATTGCTCAAAATCAATTCTATATGAGCCTGCTTGATAGATTAATGCACAACTTTCAACTATTCGGTTATTTAATAAAATAGCATTTACAATTGGTGCATATGATGGTGTCAAAACAGCTATATGGTCTGATGGTTTGGTAAATTCTTTAATATAAATAGAGATTGCTTGAATAATTCTCGGACAAAAAACAATGTTTTCGCTAGCAATCTCATACTGATAATGTCTAAAAATATATTTGCGAACAATATCGTAATAATTATCAGGCAATATCGTATAACCATAGATCCCCATTCTGTTTTGTTGTGCTAATTTATCAATTAACATCTGAGGTGCAAGTAAATCCATATCGGCGACCGACATTGAAATCATATCTTTGCCATATTTATTTAAAATTGACCACTTAGCACTATTAGTGTTTCCTCTATCAACAAAAATATCAAAAGCATTATCACCCATATATATTCCTCAAGAGAAAATTTGTATAAATATTAGCTTGTTAAATAAATTGTTGACATTATCAAATCTGATATTTCCATTACGATTTTTATTTTTTGTGATCTAGCTCGCAATAACCAATAATCTTAATGAAAAAGTGAAATAACATAATTGAGAGAACTTTAGATTTTTATCATTATGCCCTTGATTCCTCATTTTACTCGTATCAAGGAGAATACATGATGTCTAATTATTTTGAAAAAATCGAAAAAATCCAATATGAGGGCGTAAGTTCAAACAACCCTTTTGCGTTTAAACATTACAATTCAAATGAAGTCATCCTAGGTAAAACTATGGCTGAACATTTGCGCTTAGCAGTATGTTATTGGCATACTTTTTGCTGGGCTGGTAACGACATGTTCGGTGCAGGCTCGCTAGACCGTAGCTGGCAAAAAAACAATGATTTACTAGCAGCAAAACAAAAAGCAGATATTGCTTTTGAATTTTTTAGTAAATTGGGTGTGCCTTATTATTGTTTTCACGATATAGATGTCGCTCCTGAAGGAAATTCCTTTCAACAGTATTTGACTAACTTCAATACTATAGTTGATGTTTTACAACAGAAACAAGAAGAAACGGGCGTAAAACTCTTGTGGGGTACAGCTAATTGTTTCACAAATCCACGTTATATGTCTGGTGCAGCAACAAATCCAAATCCTGAAGTTTTTGCTTGGGCAGCGGCTCAAGTTTCCACTGCAATGAATGCAACCAAACGCCTAAATGGTGAAAACTATGTATTATGGGGTGGACGTGAAGGCTATGAAACATTGTTAAATACAGATTTAAAACGAGAGCGTGAACAAATAGGACGTTTTATGCAAATGGTTGTAGAACATAAGCATAAAATTGGTTTCAAAGGTACTTTATTAATTGAACCTAAACCACAGGAGCCAACAAAACACCAATATGATTACGATGTTGCTACTGTTTATGGTTTCCTAAAACAATTTGGTTTAGAAAAAGAAATCAAGGTCAATATTGAAGCAAACCATGCAACTCTAGCTGGTCATACTTTCCAACACGAAGTTGCTACTGCGGTTGCTTTGGATGTCTTTGGCTCCATTGATGCAAATCGTGGCGATCCTCAATTAGGCTGGGATACAGACCAATTCCCAAATAGTGTAGAAGAAAATACGCTAGTAATATATGAAATCTTAAAAGGTGGTGGATTTACCACTGGTGGATTTAACTTTGATGCGAAAATTCGTCGCCAAAGTACAGATCCTTATGACCTATTCCATGCTCATATTGGTGCAATGGATGTGTTAGCTCTATCTCTTAAACGAGCGGCTAAAATGTTAGAACAACAAGTATTACAAAATATGCTTGAACAACGTTATGCAGGTTGGAATTCATCATTAGGACAACAAATTCTTACTGGAAGCAGTTCGTTGGAACAGTTAGCTCATTTGGTGGAAAGCCAACAGATCAATCCTAAGCCAGTTTCTGGGCAACAGGAATATTTAGAGAATTTAGTAAATCAATATATTTTTAATTAGCGATAACAAAGTGCGGTATAATTTTTTGCAATTTTATACCGCACTTTTTATATGGTAGGGGGCAGAATGTATATTGGCATAGACTGTGGTACACAGGGAACAAAGGCTATTGTGGTAGATAGTCGTAAGAAGCAAGTGATCGGCGTGGGTTATGCGGCTCATGAGATGATCGAAAATACTCAAGGTCGTAGAGAACAAAAGCTAGAATGGTGGACGCAAGCTTTGGTTAATGCTTGCCAGCAAGCAATAAAACAAGCTCAAATTGAACCGCACTTGATTAAAGGAATTGGCGTTTCTGGTCAGCAACATGGGTTAGTGGTGTTAGATGAACATGACCAGCCTTTATATCCAGCTAAACTTTGGTGTGATACGGAAACAGCAGTTGAAAATGAACAATTTATTGAAGCTCTAGGTGGTCAACAAGCGGCATTTGAACAGTTAGGTATTATGGTACAAACAGGTTATACCGCATCAAAACTAGCTTGGTTACGTAAACATTTTCCACAAAAATACCAATCTATCGCTAAAATTATGCTGCCCCATGATTACCTAAATTATTGGCTGACAGGACAATTTTGTATGGAATATGGCGATGCTTCAGGTACGGGATTTTTTGATATACATAACCGCACTTGGCATCAACAAGCCTTTTCCAAACTTGCTCCTGAATTAGATATACAAAAAGTATTACCGCCTTTATTGAGTGCGGAACAGAAAATAGGCACGCTTAGGGCTGAAGTGGCTCAGTTACTTGGGTTGTCTGAGCAAGTAGTGGTTTCTACTGGCGGTGGCGACAATATGATGGGAGCTATTGGTACTGGCAATATTAAGCAGGGAATTGCCACCATGAGCCTTGGCACGTCTGGCACGTTATATGCTTATACAGATAAACCTCTAGCTAATTTACCTATGGAAATTGCGAATTTTTGTTCAAGTAGCGGCGGTTGGTTACCCTTAGTTTGTGTAATGAATATGACATCTG
>NZ_MUXZ01000041.1 GCF_002015075.1 Canicola haemoglobinophilus | reverse complement strand
GAATGCAGTGGAATCGCTTAATAGTGTGATTCGTCGTGTAATTAAAAAACGCAATGTGTTTCCAACGGATGATTCCGTATTCAAAGTAATTTGGCTTGCGATGAAAGATGCCTCAAAAAAATGGACAATGCCGATTCAAAACTGGAAACTGGCGATGAATCGATTTATGATTGATTTTGGTGCTCGCCTAGACGAGCACCGTTAAGTTGAAATGGGTGTTTACACAGAATTTGGGATGGGGTCACTATAGGCGAATATTGACTATTCGCCTTTTTTAATGCGCATTGTTTTGTAAATGAGTTCAACCACTGTTTGAGCTTGCATTTTTTCCATAATATGTGAACGATGAACTTCAACTGTTCTGATAGATATATTTAAGGCTTCCGCAATTTCTCTGTTGATATAGCCCTTTAATAATAAATACAAAACTTCTAATTCTTTGCTGCTAAGTTGCTCATAACATTTTTGGATTTTATATAGCTCATAGTTATCCGCTGTTTTTTTGCTAGCAATCTTTATTGCAGATTGTAACTGGTTAAATTGCATAGGTTTTTGTAAAAAATCGACCGCACCTAATTTGAGTTGCTGCACCGCCATTTCAATATCACCATGCCCCGTCATAATAATGACTGCAAAAGGGCTATTTTGTTGCTGTAAAAATTGATGAACAGCCTTCCCATCTAAATGGGGCATTTTCATATCTAATAATAAAATCCCAGGTTCAAAGATATTCACTTCCTGTAGAAATTGTTGACTATTAGACCAAGTTTTCACTTTATAACCTGCCTGCTCTAATAAAAAACGAGCAGCATCAAGTATCATTACATCATCATCTAGTAGGTGAATATTCATGTTATTTTCCTTTAGATTGCAATATTAAAGTCACTTCCGCTCCTGATTGATCTTCTCTATTTGCTAATTTTATATCGCCATTCATAGCTTGAATTAAACGCTGACATAATACCAGTCCTAAACCTAATCCTTGCGTTTTGCTTGTGCGGAAAGGAACAAAAGGGAAATCTAATTCTACTTGTTGAAAACCAGTTCCATTATCTAAAATTTTTATTTTAAGTTCTTTTTGTTCTTTATCTACTATGACGTTTATTATTGAGGCCTGTGCCTGTAGAGCATTTAATAAACAATTACAGAGAATTTGTTCTAGTATCGTTGCTTGAATTTCTACATCAATATTTGCGGCACAAACTAAATTTATTTTGCACTTATTATAATGTTGCAATGTAATAAATTGCGTTACTTTTTGTAGTAAATGTTTGAGATTAATTGACTCAATATTTTTATTATGTTTCCCTTTTGCCCAATTCATTAAATTATGAATAATCTCCGCACTTCTATCCACTTGTTGCAATATTTTATCCAAGACAACTTGCGTTTGTTGATTTTGATTTTTGTACTTAATACCTTCAACATACATTCTGATGGCTGTAAGCGGTTGATTAATTTCATGTGCTATTCCTGCCGTCATTTCGCCAAGAATGGAAAGCCTATCTGCTTGTATTAATTGCTGTTCATATTGTTGATGTTGCTGATAGGCAAGTTGTAATGCTTTACTTTTTCTATGTATTTGAAAATTAATCCAGCCATAATTAACTAGTAAAATCAGGGCTATGCTAATGATGACTAGTTGATATTGCGAGAACCAATATTTAATTGTTTGCCATAGATTTTGTTTAGGATGTTTATATAACTGATGTAAGATTTCATCTGTTTGATTTGTTAAATAAGGGGGTGTCCATTGTGGGAGATGATTAGGTACTTGATTAAGCAATAAAGTTACTAATTTTGATGCTAATTCAGTTGGAACTTGGGGCATGGCTGCTAATGACCAATTAGGGAGTAATAAAGTACTTGCTAAACAGCCAACATTATTGTTTTTTCCCGCCAATAAACGAAAATTCTCCGATTTAATTTTTCCCTCTTCTACTAGTTGCTCAAAAATACAGACAGGCACAATAGCAGCATCAACCTTTTTTTTCTCCAATAAAAATAATGTGTTGTCTACGGGGAAACCCGTAAAAACTAAATTGAAGTCTTTATTTTCAACCAACCCTTGATTATATAATTCGTTATATCCTAATAAGAACCCCCCAAATGCTTTCTTTCCTACCGCACTTATACGTTTATTTTTTAAGTCTTTTAATTGATTAAACTGACTTTCATTACGAACGAAAATAGCACTACCAATTATTCCAGCGCTGTCATCTTGTATTTGTCTAGAGGATTTTAATGTCACTAACCAGCGTACATCTTTATTATTTAAATAAAAAAACTGTGCTTGATTACTTAAAATAAAATCGACTCCCTGTGCTTGTTCGGTTTCTAAATCATTTAAATCAAGAGTCACTAATGAAAATTGAATTGACTCGTCAAATTGTTGATTTAACCAATCAATCCAAGGTTGCCAACGTTCATGTGCTTCAGTGATTCCCCTTTGAGCTAAAATGCCTATTTTCCAATGTTGTGAGAAAGCCAGACTCGGCAATAAAGCTATGATTAAGATAAAAATTTTCAAAAAATGACCGCACTTTTTCACTTTATTTCCTTTTGTTGATGAAGATCAATATTCCCATGCTTTTTATGTGGAAAACCACAATGGTTTTTTTATCAAGATTTCTTAACAATACGCTAAATGAGGTAACAACTCAATTTTGTTCAAAATTTTATTTGTAAGTGGGAAGATTAAGCATTGTTCATACAATATTAATGATCAGCATGCGCAATCTTTGTTAGATGTAGGAGTAATTATGCAAATAAGTAAAAGAAATTTCTTAAAAAACTTATCGGCATTAACAGTGGGGCAAGCCTTTATCCCATTTTCTCAAGCTGAAACAAACTTTCAGCCAGACAGAAGAGATGGAGATGAAAACCTTCGTTATGCCATGTTAGTTGATCTACGTCGTTGTATTGGCTGTCAAGCCTGTACAGTCAGTTGCTCCGTAGAAAATCAAACACCTCTTGGTGAATTTCGTACGACAGTTCGCCAATATGAAGTGACCAATGAACAGAATATTACTAATAATGTTCTGCTCCCTCGTTTATGCAATCATTGCGATAACCCTCCTTGCGTGCCAGTTTGCCCTGTACAAGCGACCTATCAACGTAAAGATGGCATTGTTGTAATTAATAATGAACGTTGTATTGGTTGTGCTTATTGTGTACAAGCTTGTCCTTATGATGCTCGTTTTATTAATTCAGAAACGAAAACTGCAGATAAATGCACTTTCTGTACTCATCGCTTAGAGGTTGGCTTATTGCCTGCTTGTGTAGAAAGTTGTGTGGGTGGTGCTCGTATTATTGGTGATTTACGAGATCCAACAAGCACTATTAGCAAAATGATGAATGAATTTAAAGAGGAATTAAAAGTATTAAAACCAAATGATGGCACTATTCCACATGTATTTTATCTCGGTTTAGATGATGCTTTTGTGAATGAAGTCAATGGTCAACCGATGCTCTGGCAAGGTAAGGAGAAAACAGAATGATAATTCGTGAAATCTTAGTAGAACCTCAAGCAATCGCATGGCTACCATGGGCAGTCAGCTACTTTTTCTTTATTGGCTTAGCTTGTTGCTCTGTTTTGACCGCACTTTTCTTTCATTTCATAAAAAAATCACGCTTTGAACTAATTGCTCTTAGCTTGGCTTTAAGTTGTGCCATTGTTGCGCCCGTAGCCTTAACTGCAGATTTACATCAGCCTGCTCGCATCATGAATTTTTATTTAAATTCAACAATATGGTCTTGGATGTATTGGGGTTCGTGGTTTTTACCACTATTTGTATTCTCTGTTTTGGGCTATTTTATTTGCTCATTGTGTCAAAATATACAGATTCAATCTATTCCTAAATATTTTCACTGGCTTTACTGGGGAAAATTCAATATTCATTTCGCAAAAATCGTTTTTGTCTGGTTTTCTCTTGTCATGACAATATTGATTTTAATGTACACAACAATGGAGGTCTTTACTGTACAAGCTCGCCCTTTATGGCATCAACCTTGGCTTTTGCCTCTACTTATATTTAGTGCATTACCTGTGAGTTTGTCAGTTTGTCATTATTTTATGTATCAAATTGGTGCACTCAGATATTTTACTATGGCTAGTTTATTAGGGTTAATAGGATCTATCTGGGGAATTTATTTATTCTCTGAACAAACTGCTATTCACTTAATAAAGCTGTGGCAAATTAGCTATTCCCCAACACTATTGTTGTTTGGAATAATTCTGTTATTCGTATTATTGTTATTACCTAATTCAACTTTGATCAATTTATTACGAATATTGACCGCACTTTGTGTTGCTTGGCTTACTCGTTGGATTTTATTAATTGAAGTACAGCAAATCGCAAAATACAACGCCTTGGTAAATCCATATAACTTGAATTGGAGCGTAGATGGATTAATTGGCATTATCTCTGTATTTAGCTTGTGGTTATTGGTAGGTATTACTCTTTGGCAATTACTATCTCATACATTATTGCAATCAAATTGGGAGAGAAAAAATCATGAATAAGCAAAGACGTAATTTAGTGAAAGGGGCTTTGGCTACAACCGCCGCTACAGCTTTTGTTGTGGGCTACTCTCCTAAAGTAAAAGAAATTGCAAAGGGCGTAATTGAATGTTCTTCAGGACAAAAGACAATTGACCCTATTAATGGAAATTCTTTATTGCCAGAATATCAAGTAAAAGAAGGAAATTTATTAACCAATAGCCAGCAAATGGTCTGTAATACTCAATGTATGGGGTGCTGGACTTTATGCGGTTTACGTGTTCGAGTAGATTTAGAAAAAAATAAAGTATTGCGTATTAATGGTAATCCTTATCATCCTCTTTCTTCCGATCATTATCTTGATTACAACCAATCTATTAAACAAGCTGAATTAAGCGTAGCTGGAGAAAATGGCTTGCAGCAGCGCTCTACTGCTTGTGCTCGTGGCGCTGCATTTTTAGAAGGAATTAATAGCCCTTATCGCATTACCCAGCCACTTAAACGTGTCGGCAAGCGTGGAGAAGGAAAATGGCAAACTATCAGTTTTGAGCAATTAATTGATGAAGTGGTAAATGGTGGCGATTTATTTGGTGAAGGTCATGTTGATGGATTAAAGGCAATTCGTGATTTGCAAACTCCAGTAAATGATAAACACCCAGATTTCGGGGCAAAAGTCAATCAGCTTATGGTCACTTTCGCAGGTCCTGAAGGAAGACAGCCTATTCTCAAACGTTTTGCCAATAACAGCTTTGGCACTATCAACTTTGCCTCTCATGGTTCTTTCTGTGGCTTATCTTATCGTGCTGGGTCTGGTGCATTTATGAATGACTTCGCTAATAATGCACATGCTAAACCAGATTGGGATAATGCAGAATTTATCTTATTTATGGGAACATCCCCTGCTCAAGCGGGAAATCCATTTAAACGCCAATCTCGTCAGCTTACTAAAAAGCGTACAGAGGATAATTTTGAATATGTGGTAGTAGCTCCTCGTCTAGAACTGACCTCCACTGCAGTACAAAATAAAAATCGTTGGGTGCCAATTATTCCAGGAACAGATCTTTCTTTAGCATTAGCTATGTTGCGCTGGATAATTGAAAATGAACGTTACAACAAAGATTATTTATCTATTCCAAGTGAAGCTGCAATGCAACAAGCAAATGGCGTCAGTTTTTGTAATGCAACACATTTATTTATTGCCGATCCAACACACAAGCTCTATGGTCAAGCAATTAGAAACTTCCATATATCAGATTTAGCAGAGCCAGAAAAGCCGAATGACAATGATATTTTGGTGAAAGATCAGCAAACAGGCGAAGTCATCACTGCAAAAGACTGTCAAAGTGCGGTGCTTTTTGTGGAAGAAATGTTGACTCTCAAAGATGGTTCACAGGTTTTAGTTAAATCCGCTTTACAATTGTTCAAAGAGTCGTGCTTTTCTTATTCCATTGCACAATATTCAGAGCAATGTGGTGTACCTGTTGAAACTATTATTCAACTCGCCAAAGAATTTACCTCTCATGGTCATCGTTCCGCTGTGATTACCCATGGTGGCACTATGCACAGCAATGGTTTCTATACCGCTTGGGCGATATTGTTACTCAATGCCATGGTCGGAAATATGAATAAAAAAGGCGGAATGAGTATGAGTGGCGGTAAATTTAAAGATTTTGCCGCTGGTCCTCGTTATGATCTTGCTACTTTTCCAAACATGGTTAAACCAAAAGGAACCAATTTAGCTCGTAGTAAAAAAGCCTATGAAAAATCCAGTGAGTTTAAACAAAAAGTGGCTCAAGGTATTTCTCCATACCCTGCTAAAGCTGCTTGGTATCCTTTTGTCGGTGGGCAGATGTCAGAAATGATTACTTCTGCTTTACAAGGCTATCCATATTCCTTAAAAGCTTGGATTAATCATATGGGAAATCCAATTTATGGAATGACAGGTATTCATCATATAACTGAAGAAAAATTAAAAGATCCGAAAATCTTACCGCTCTTTATTTCTATCGATGCCTTTATGAATGAAACTACTGCACTTGCTGATTATATTGTGCCTGATACTCATAACTTTGAGAGCTGGGGATTTACTACCCCTTGGGCTGGCGTACCGACAAAAACCAGTACCGCACGTTGGCCTGTAATACAATCTCCAAATGAAAAAACAGCACAAGGCGATACTATTTGTATGGAAACCTTTATTATTGCTATCGCTAAAATGATGCAATTACCTGGTTTTGGTGAAAATGCAATTTTAGACAAACAAAATAATGCCTATCCATTACATCGTAGCGAAGATTTCTTTTTACGTGCTGCGGCAAATGTTGCTTACGATGGGAAACAGCCTGTGCAAGATGCCACTCAGGAAGATTTATTATTAACAGGTGTCCAGCGTTTGATGCCTAGTTTACAGCAAGTTTTAAAACCTGAAGAAATCAATAAAGTAGCAACAATTTACTGTAAAGGTGGACGCTTTGCACCTCATGGTAGCGCATGGCAAGAAGATAATATGCAAGCTCGTTGGAAAAATTGTTTGCAAATTTGGAATGAAAATGTCGCAAAAGCCAAACATGCTCAAACGGGTAAAAATTATCATGGCTGTCCAACTTATTTTGAAGCTCAATTTGCTGATAATAGTACAGTTGAAAGTCATTACCCTAAAGCAAATTGGCCATTTAAATTAATGTCTTTTAAATCTAATTTAATGAGCAGTATCACAGCGCCTTTACTGAGATTGCATAGCATTAAACCTAATGGCATTGTAGCGATTAATCAACAAGATGCTGATGAATATGGTTTGCGACATGGTGATCTTGTGGAATTAAACACACCAGGTGGACAAGCCTTTGTTCAATTAGTGGTAATGAATGGTGTGATTAAAGGCACTATTGCTATTGAACATGGTTATGGACATAAACAATTAGGTGCGACAAGCTACACAATTAATGGCAAATTAATTGAGGGAAATGAGCAGATTAAATCTGGAATTAATATCAATGATCTTGGTTTGTTAGACAGTACTAAAGAAATTGTTTCCCCATGGGTTGATTGGGTATGCGGTTCTGCAGTTAGACAAGGCATCCCAGCTAAATTGGTCAAAGTTGCTTAAATAAAAAGTAATTGGAAATACGAAAAAGTCCCGAAATATAAAAGGATTTCGGGACTTTTTCGTTATGTCGTTAATCGACTTTAGAAGCGATAATCAATAGAAAATCTCATGGTACGACCAGGTGCAGTATTTAATCCCATGTTATTGGCATCTAAATAATAACGGTTGAACACATTATCGATGTTAAATAACAATTTTAGATTTTTATTCACTTGATAATTCACATAAATATCCACTAAAGAATAAGCATTCCAATCAATACTTGATGTATTTACAAAGCGATAAGCACTGTTTACTGGAACAAGTCTTTTACTGTAATAACTATATCTTGCACCAATATCTAGAGTTTCATTTAACCAACGAGATCCAAGGGTCAGATTTAGGTTTAACTTAGGTGGAATTTGGTTATTCAAATTACTACGAAATACCTCAGTATCACATCCTCCATATTTCAAATCACCTTGGTGAGGATATAAGCAGAATTTTGCATCAGTATAATAGCTACCTGCTAGTTTGGTATAAAAGCGTTTCATATCAAATGTGCCCGCAAATTCAACACCTTTAAACTGTGCTGAAGCAATATTAGATGTTTGTGCTTTTCCATCTTTATTTGTGGTTCTTGCCAGATAATCTTCAATAAAATTATCAAAATAAGCTAATTTAAACCCAACCACATTGTCAAAATGACCTACATTTTCAAAAAATGCATTAATACCAACTTCCCAGCTTTTCGTTTTTTCAGGTCGTAATGCTTCTAAATTATTACTCGTTTCTTGCATACTCCAACCTCTTGTACTTTGAAAAAGACTTGGAGAACGTATGGCTTGAGCATATTTTCCATAAATTTGGATCGCATCAATTGGTTTATAAGTAAGCATTACAATAGGGCTATAACCATCTGTTTTGACTGGCTTTTGAACTTGTTCAACATACTCAGGTGGATTTGAACCTACTATCTGCTCTTTTTTTACTTTATTATCTTTACTAACACTTTTGGTATAGCGTAAACCCAAGTCCACAGTTAGCTTTTTAAGCACTGGATAATTTAAAGAAACAAATAGATTTTTTTCATCTTTTTCGCCATCTCTTACATACAATGGTGCAATCGCATTTTCAGGGTAACCTTTAGCTTTTACTCTAGCTTGGGCATCTTTGGGCATACCAATAGTTTCTTTGGTATAACCCATACTGTAAGTTAATTTCAGCGGTTTGTTGTTCAACTCAAATATAGAAGTATTTTTTAAGCTAAAGCCTTTCTTTCTATAATCCGTGAAATGTGCATGACGGCTATCTAATGAATAGCCATATTCTTCAATAAAAGGCGTAAAGTTAGAACTATCTACTTTGTTATAGTAGCCGTTCAGTTGCAAATTAATGTAAGGCGATTTTGGATTATATTGATAAGAAAGCGTATAGTTATCGACTTTCACTTCCGTCCCTTCGCCTTGCAAGGCACCAAAAGCTCTAAAATTCAGAATTGAACTCATTATTTCACCGAACTGACTATGGTAGCGATTATAACCAAGTCCTAAGCGGTGATCTTGATTATAGAAATTCACTTTAATTAAATAAGTGCGGTTATCTTGGGAAGTGTTTAAGGCCTCTTCTCCAGCTCGATATAATGTACTGTTGTTGTCTTTTAAGGTAATTTTTCCTACATCAACATTTTTGTAAAGGCGAGTAAAACCAGGGGCGGAATAACTATCTAGATCATTATTGTCTTTATCGTCTTGAGTAAGTTCATTTATTGAATTTCTCCCTAGTTTAGATAAAGCAATGGCAATATCTTGTCCTTCAAGATTTAAGGTTTCATCTCTTTCAATTTCATGACCAATAATTTCTGGTAATTTACCATGACGCCCTACAAAATAGTTACCTTGTTTTTTTCTTGCATAGGCTAATACTACATCTGCATGTTGCCATTGTTTTGCCAAAGCCAAACTCATATTGTAAGAATTGAACTGCGGTTTATGACTAGAATAACGAGCATTAGGTTGATAAGTCTGTTTTTCGCAAATTTTTGCAGCATTTTTACGGCAACTATGAATATATTTAACGTGATAACCACCTTTAGTATAATTCGCTGGAGGAGAAACCGTATTATCCATCGTACCTAAACGAATTCTCACGCCCCAATCTTTACCTTCTGGAATAATGTCTTTGACGCCAATAGTTTTCATTCGCACTACCCCTCCAATTGCACCCGTTCCATCACTTTCTAAAGAAACGCCTTTCTCTACTTCAACATTACTGATTAAATCAGGATCAATATAGGTACGAGTTGATGAGCCTGCGTAACCTTGCCATGAAGGAATAGCTTGTTCCGAATTATCCACAATAACAGGAACACGACCTTCATTAGCAATACCTCGGATATTAATAGATAAAGCACCACTATTACGTTTATTACCCACGATAACACCAGGTACGCCCGAAAGAAAATCACCAACTGAACTACCACGCAAATTGGCTATATCTTTATCGCTTAGATAAGAATAAGAACCAGGTTTAATATAGGTTTTTAAATTTTCATTATCATAAGATAAGGATAAATCTTCGACACGAATTTCTTCTAATTGAGAAGTGGATTTATTAGCTGCTATTGCAATTGTTGGTACAAGACTTGCAATAACAAAAGTTTTAACAACAAGTTTCTGCATTTTTTCCTCGCTTACATAAAATAAATTATGTCGCTTATTTTATATGAACGAGAATTATTATCAATTAATTAATAGTTTAATTCCTCAACCCCATTCCACGGCTAATCAAGTAATATGCTAAGCCATAAAGTGCGGTAATAAATAAGGCTAAAACGACAAAAGTGTAATGAATAGCAATATCGCTTACACCTAGAAAACCATATCTAAATCCATTAATCATATAAACAATAGGATTTAATTTAGATAAGTGTTGCCAGAAAGTAGGCAACAACGAGATAGAATAAAAAACACCACCAAGGTAAGTTAATGGCGTTAAAACAAAGGTTGGAATAATGCTTATATCATCAAAAGAGCGGGCAAAAACTGCATTAATTAGTCCACCTAAAGCAAATGTTGCTGTCGTCATAAAAAGTGTCAATGCAATAATCAGCCAAGAATGAATTGTCAACTCAATAAAGAACATAGAGACGGTTGTCACTAAAGCTCCAACACATAATCCTCTAGCTACTCCACCTGCCACATAACCTAAAATAATAATATGTGAAGATGTTGGCGAAATAAGCAACTCTTCTACATTCTTAGCAAATTTCGTGCTGTAAAAGGAGGAAGCAACATTGGCAAAGGAGTTCGTCAATGCCGACATCATAATTAGTCCCGGCACGATAAATTGCATATAACTAAAGCCATTCATTTCACCAATTCTTGAACCAATTAATTGTCCAAAAATAATGAAATAAAGTGTCATTGTAATTACAGGTGGCACTAAGGTTTGCACCCAGATACGAGTAAAACGGCGAATTTCTTTGGTTAAAATTGTTTTAAATGCAACCCAAGCTAACATTATTTTTCCTCTGTTGTTTTTGGTTTATTTAATGCTATAGAAACAAATAGTTCCTCTAAGCGATTAGCCTTATTGCGCATACTTAATACGCTAATTCCTTGTTCGCTTAATTGAGAAAAGAGTTGGTTTAATCCTTGCCCACGCTTAACTTCAACTTCAATTGTTTGTTCATCGATAATTGTGACATTGTAATGATTTATTTGTAAGGAGGAGCTAAAAGGCGCTAGATCTAAAATAAAAGTTTCCGTTTCTAACTGTGATAACAAAGCTTTCATTGAAGTATCCACAACAAGCTGACCTTGTTGAATGATGCCAATATGACGACATAAATTTTCCGCTTCCTCTAAATAATGAGTCGTGAGAATAATCGTTGTGCCTTGTTGATTAAGCTCTTTTAAAAAAGCCCACATAGTACGGCGAAGTTCAATATCCACGCCTGCCGTTGGCTCATCTAAAATCAATAATTTAGGGTTATGCATTAATGCTCGTGCAATCATCAAACGACGTTTCATCCCACCAGATAAACGCATTGCTTGCTGATCTTTCTTTTCCCATAAATCTAATTTTTTTAGCCATATTTCAGAACGTTTCAACGCTTCTTTACGCTCAATACCATAATAGCCAGCTTGATTAACTAAGATATCCTGAATTTTTTCAAATTGATTAAAGTTAAATTCTTGTGGTACTAAGCCAATATGCTGTTTTAACTGAGATAATTGATGATCCAAGTCATAGCCAAACACTTTTACTGTTCCGCTTGTCTTATTCACTAAAGAACTAATAATGCCAATTGTGGTGGACTTACCTGCCCCGTTATGCCCTAACAAAGCATAAAAATCCCCTTCTTTTACATTTAGATCTATGCCAGACAGCGCTTTAACGCCATTTTTGTATTCTTTGGTTAGTTGTTTAATTTCTAGCGCTAACATTTATATTCTCGTTACATCAAATTTACTCAGGTCAATTCTATCTTCAGTTTGATAAAAGTTTGCTAAAGCCTTACGCAAAGTTTCTGCTCGTTTTGGCAAACCTTTCTGCGCATAAGTTTTAACTTGTTCATAAACTGCCAATTTAAAAGGTTCAGTATCACCAGGATTGCCATTCAAATTATCACTACTAGCAAAATAACGAAATCCTGCTGCCGTTGCCAAAATCCACTCTAATGCTTGAGGTTTCACTTCAACTTGCTCAAATTCACGCTGTCTTTCTGTTGAACGTCCATCAGGTTCATACCAATAACCAAAGTCCTCTAATTTCCGCCGTTCTTTTCCAGCAACAAGCCAATGCGCGATCTCATGCAAAGCGCTACTATAAAAGCCTCGAGCAAAATAAATTGCGTTATAAGGACAATCCTCATTTGCAGGAACATAAAGCGGCTCATCGCCACCTTTCACTAATTTTGTATTATATTCTTGCTCAAAACATTGATTAAAAATGGAAATAATATCTTCTAATTTATGTTCCATAGGAACTCCAAAGTGTAACTAAAATTAACAACAAAGCGGACAATATGTCCGCTTTAGAAAAACTTATTTTAATAGAAAGTGATGATTTATCCAACCCAAACAAATTTGGCGATAAAGAGTAATGAAACTACCCAAACAGGCGCATTAATTTCTTTCCAACGACCAGTACAAACTTTCATAACGCAATAGCTAATGAAACCAAAAGCAATACCTTCCGTGATTGAGTAAGTGAACGGCATCATTGCCGCAGTAATAAAGGCAGGGGTTGCTTCTGTTAAATCATCCCATTCAACTCGAATTAAGCTAGATGCCATTAAAATCCCCACATAAACTAATGCACCTGCTGTTGCATAAGCTGGAACCATAGCTGCTAATGGAGAAAAGAAAATAGTAAGTAAGAACAGTAGTCCAACAACCACCGCTGTCATACCTGTACGTCCACCAACAGAAACACCAGCACCACTTTCAATATAAGTACTGATCGCAGAGGTACCAATATAAGAACCAGTTACCGCACTAATACTATCAACATATAGCGCTTGTTTCATTTTAGGAAAACGACCTTGTGCATCACTAAAACCTGCTTTGTCAGTTACGCCAAGTAATGTGCCTGAGGAGTCAAATAAATTGACTAATAAAAATGAGAAAATAATACCTAAAAGTGCGGTGTCTAATGCGCCTAAAACATCTACTTTCCCAACCACTGCACCAAGGCTTGGCGGCATAGAAATAATGCCATTAAAAACAACAGTATCATCAAAAGCTAATGCTAGTGCAGTGATTGTCACAATAGATACTAAAACCCCAGAATAAATATTACGCGCGGCTAAAACAACAATAATGAAAAAGCCTAAAACGCCCATTAATACTTGTGGATTATGTAAATCGCCAAGCGCAACTAAAGTAGCAGGATTTGGTACAACTAACCCCATGTTTTTAAAGCCAATTAAGGCAATAAAAAAGCCAATTCCCGCACCAATACCAACACGCAAACTCAGTGGAATAGATGCCATTAACCAATAGCGAATTTGAAAAATAGTTAATAAAAGTAAGCCAACGGATCCCCAGAAAATTGTCCCCATTCCAATTTCCCAAGAATATCCTAATTTACCTACGACAACATAAGCAAAAAAGGCATTCAATCCCATCGCTGGCGCAAGCGCAATTGGTAAGTTACTGAATAACCCCATCGCAATAGTACCAAATGCAGCAATTAAACAAGTTGTAACAAATACAACCTGTTTATCCATTCCAGCATCACCTAAAATCGATGGGTTAACAAAAACAATATAAACCATAGTAAAGAATGTGGTAATTCCAGCGATGATCTCTGTTTTTGTTGTAGTATTTTTTTCATTGAACTTAAAGTATTTTTGTAGAAAAGATTGATTTTCCATTATGTGTGTTTCCAAATTAATTTAATAACCAAAATGAAAAACATGAGAGAGGTGTTTTTCGTGCAGAGTTTAGCAAAGATCTTATTTTTTAGCGACGAGATTTTAGAAAATTTATAATGACTTTTTCTAGCAGTCATCTCTTTAAAAAAACTAACCCCGAACATTGTCGGGGTTAGCTATTTTTATAAATTAATTATCTTAATTTTTGTACTTCTGTAACTTCTAACTCAGCATTTCTACCAATATCTTTATCAACAATGCCGATTAAACGAATTTTATCTTGAGATGAAACATCAACACCACGCCAAACATGTTCATCAATTTCTACTTTGATTGTTGCAGTTCCATCAGTAAAAATAAATTCATCTTCATCAATTTGTCTTTGAATGTTTCCTTCTAAAACGATAACGCTTTTATCTTTTGCAGATAATGCTTTTGATACAGAAATCACATTTGCACCTTGGCTAACTGCTGGGCTTTGTTGAAAACCAGCCATTGCAACAGATGATGCGAATAATAAAGTTCCTAATAAAGTTAATTTTTTCATAATAAGCTCCTAAGATTAAAAAATAAATTGTATTGTCTCTGTGACGGCGCACATTATATTGAGAGAATATTAAGAAAATCTTAAGCTCGAGAAATATTTTCCAAATAAATGGTTAGTTTGTTACAATTTGCCCGCTTTATTTTTAAATAAAACTGGGAATATTTATGTCTTATATTATTGATATTAATGAACAAAATCTAACAAGTATTTTACAAAGTTCTGCTCAAGCACCTCTCGTTTTAGTTTTTTATGCCTCAAGTGATAAAACTTCTTTAGAATTTACCGCTCTTTTAACTCGCTATGCCGAAAAATATCAAGGTCAATTTTTATTAGGGAAAGTTAATTGTGAAACAGAGCAAATGATCGCAGCACAATTTCGTATTCAGGCTTTACCAACCACTTATTTATTCAATCAAGGTCAGGCATTCGATGCATTCCAAGGACCTTTAGATGAAATAACGTTACAACAACGTTTATCTATTATTTTGCCAAAGGAAGAAGAAATTAAATTTAATCAAGCCTTAAATTTATTGGAGCAAGAACAATATGATGATGCTCTACCTTTGCTTAAAGAAGCGTGGGAATTATCTGATAAAAAAAATAGTGATATTGCTCTACTCTATGCCGAAACCTATATTGCAATGAAACGCATTGAGCCAGCGCAAGAAATTTTAAATAAAATACCTTTACAAGATCGTGATAGTCGATGGCAAGGCCTAACCGCTCAAATTGAGCTTTTAATAAAGGCTGCCGATACACCAGAAATTCAACAATTACAAGCTGATTTTGCGAAAAATCCAACCGCAGAAATTGCTTTAAAATTAGCTTTGCAATTGCACCAAGCTAATCGCAATGAAGAAGCTTTAAATTTACTTTTTGATATTTTGAAACAAGATCTTAATAGCTTAAATGGTGAAGTTAAACAGCAATTTTTATCTATTCTAGCGGCTATTGGTAACAACGATCCTATAACCAATAAATATCGTCGTTTGTTGTATTCACTATTATATTAATCAATCCACTAAATAACTTAGGACTTTTTATGCGCACTTCTTACATAACTTAAAATGGGGGCTGTTTACTCTTATCGAGGGAGATTTTATTAGCCAGTTTGCTAGAACCTATGGGGAATGGTCAGAAGTTGAAGTAAGCTTTTTTCATTCAATCTTAAGCAATGATAGTAATGTAATTGAAGTTGGTGCAAATATTGGCATGCATGCTGTTCCTATTGCGAAGAAAATTCCACAAGGCAAGCTCTTCTGCTTTGAACCCCAACGTATTATTTTCCAAACTTTATGTGCCAATCTAGCCCTTAATAATCTTACTAATGTACATGCATATAATCAGGGAGTAAGCCATGAACAAAGTCTGATTGAAATTCCATCATCAGATTATAATACGGATTGGAACTATGGCAGTTTTTCTCTTGATAAAGGTTTTGATACTGAGAATAAATTTGAGGGAATTATACATAAAGAATATATTTATCTAACAAGCATAGATAATCATCCAGAAATCCAAAAACTTCCTTCATTAAAACTACTCAAAATTGATGCTGAAGGCTTTGAATTAAATGTTTTGCACGGTGCAAGATCAACAATTGCTAAATACCTTCCTGTTATTTTTGTTGAAGCACATATTCATCAATCTCAAGAATTAATCCATTATTTAAATGCGTTAGATTATGAATGTTATTGGTTTATTTCTGATCGCTATCAAGAAAATCGGCACTTAAATGTGCCGATTTTCCTATTATTCACTGACTATTCGCCTAACAAGCTCAACTCACGTTTTCTTACTTGTTGTTTTAAAATTTCAACAAATTCTTCCACGCTAAATGTGCCTAAATCTGCGCCTTTACGCGTACGCACAGCGATTTTACCTTCAGCAATTTCTTTATCACCACAAACGAGCATATAAGGAACTCGGCGTAAGGTATGTTCACGGATTTTGAACCCAACTTTTTCATTACGTAAATCCGCTTTTGCACGTAAACCGGCATCAGACAATTGTTTTACCACTTTTTGCACATAATCTGCTTGGCTATCTGTAATATTCATTACAACAGCTTGAGTTGGTGCTAACCATGCTGGGAAGAAACCTGCGTATTCTTCAGTGATAATACCGATAAAACGCTCTATTGAACCTAAAATCGCACGGTGGATCATGACAGGTGTACGGCGAGCATTATCTTCTGCTACATAAGTCGCATCTAAACGTCCAGGTAAAGCAAAATCTAACTGAATTGTACCGCACTGCCATTCACGATCTAAGCTATCTCTTAAAGCAAACTCAATTTTTGGTCCGTAAAATGCGCCTTCCCCTTCTTGAATTTCATATTCAAGACCATTGTGTTTAAGGGCGTTTGCTAAACCTTGTTCAGCACGATCCCACATGGCATCTTCGCCAATACGTTTTTCCGGACGTGTAGAAAGTTTGACAAAAATATTAGTAAAACCAAATGTACTATAAATGTCATAAACCATTTTGATACAGCTAGTTACTTCAGACTCAATTTGATCTTCAGTACAGAAAATATGTGCGTCATCTTGGGTAAAGCCACGCACACGCATTAAACCATGCAATGAGCCTGATGGTTCGTTACGGTGACAAGAACCAAACTCCGCCATACGAATTGGTAAATCACGATAAGATTTTAATCCTTGGTTAAAAATTTGAACGTGTCCAGGGCAGTTCATTGGCTTAATCGCATATTCTCTATTTTCTGATTGTGTAGTGAACATTAGATCACCATAGTTTTGCCAGTGACCTGTACGCTCCCAAAGTACACGGTCCATCATAAATGGGCCTTTTACTTCTTGGTAATCGTATTCTTTTAATTTTGTACGCACAAAGGTTTCAAGTTCACGGAAAATTGTCCAACCATCGTTATGCCAGAACACCATTCCCGGTGCTTCTTCTTGCATATGATATAAATCCAATGCTTTACCAATTTTACGATGATCGCGTTTTGCTGCTTCTTCTAAACGATGTAAATAATCTGCTAATTGTTTTTTGTCAGCCCAAGCCGTACCGTAAATACGTTGTAGCATTTTGTTATCGCTATTTCCACGCCAGTATGCACCAGCCACTTTCATTAATTTGAAATGATGACAGAAACGCATATTTGGTACATGTGGACCACGACACATATCAATATATTCTTCGTGATGATAAAGTGCTGGCTGATCATCTTTAGCAATATTTTCATCTAAGATCGCCATTTTGTAAGGCTCATCACGACTTTCAAAAGTATCTCTTGCTTCTTGCCAACTGACACGTTTTTTTACCACGTCATAATTCGTCTTCGCCAGCTCTAACATACGTTTTTCTAAAGCATCAATATCTTCTTGCGTTAAAGAGCGATCTAAATCAATGTCATAATAGAAGCCATTGTCAATAGTTGGGCCTATTGCCATTTTCACATTTGGAAAAAGCTGCTTGATCGCATGACCTAATAAATGCGCTGTTGAGTGACGAATAATTTCTAGACCGTCTTCATCTTTAGCAGTAATGATTTCCAAACTTGCATCTTCGCTAATAATATCGAAAGCATCACGGCGCTCACCATTCACACGACCAGCAATCGTCGCTTTGGCAAGTCCAGCACTGATTGATTGTGCAACTTCTAAGACAGAAACGGGATTATCGAATTGACGTTGTGAACCGTCAGGTAAAGTAATAATTGGCATTGTTAATCCTTATACAGTGGTAACCCATACGAAAGGTTACTTGTGAATTGAGTTAAACATAAAATAAAAAAGTGCTAAAAAAAGCACCGCACTTTTATTTATACCTACCCTGTACAATAAAAGTGCGGTGCATTTTATCAGAAATTTAGTAAAAAACGTATTATTTCCTTTATGTCATCAGCTAAAACTAAATAACTCTGTCTGAGTATAAATCAACCTTGCTTTTCTCTGCCATATTGACCAAATAATCTTGGATTTTAGCTGGATAAACCAAACCTTTTACACAGGTTAAATTGCGCAAAATTGGGAAGACAATAATATCCTCTAAGGAAAGTTTTCCATTGAGTGTTTCAGAAGATAATACAAGAGGCTCTAATGTTGCTAAATCTTGCTGAAGTTGTTGTAAATATTGTGCAGTATTTGCAAGGTTTTCATTGAACTCTCCGATACTTTCTGTTTTCTTTTTGACAAAATAATCCACCGCACTTTGTGTTGAATATTCTGGTAAATTAAGCTCAATGAAGCGAGGCATGGTCAGGCGATTATAATATTGGCTGACTTGTTTAACCCAATCATTAATTTCCGGACGAATATCAGAGGATAAAATTTTCTCTCCATAATGTTCATCAATATAATGCACAATATCTAAACTTTCTGGCATTGCTGTGCCATCTTCTCTAATTAAAATAGGTACAACTTTTTTACCAACTAAACTAATTGGCGTATCTTCATCATCATTTAAAAGAACAATTTTCTCTACATCAAGATTTTTTAAGCCAAAAATCATGCGTGCACGAACGCAAAATGGACAATGGTCATAAATATATAATTTCATTATTTTCTCCTGTTTTATCCTAGATGAGCGAGCTAATTTAGCTGATCTGTGACTTAATTTTCAAGCTGCAAACAAGATATTTATTAAAACTTGACGACTATCACAGAATATTGTTGATATTGATATTAAGATTATTATCCAAGCAAGTTGACTTGAATAATATCGGAGGAACTATGTGGAAATCTATTTCTCAAGTATTAGCGGAGCAATTTGGTGCTTATTATTTTATTAAGCATAAAGAGAAATTACATTCTAGTGAGATGAATGAAACTTGGCTAATTAATGATGATGTTCAATCTGTTTTTGTTAAAGTTAACGAAAAGAGCTATCGTTCAATGTTTCGTACAGAAGCAGAACAATTAGCACTTTTAGCCAAAACAAACTCTATTGATGTCCCCATGGTTTATGGTGTAGGTAATTCACAAGCACATAGTTTTTTGCTTTTGGAAGCCTTAGATAGCAGTCCCCTAAAGGAAGCTGCATTTACCTTATTAGCTGAGAAATTAGCAAAATTGCACCAAATACAAGGTCCTGATAAATATGGATTAGATTTTGATACCTGGTTAGGACCTGTTTATCAACCAAACGACTGGAATACAAATTGGGCTAAGTTTTTCAGTGAAAATCGTATAGGTTGGCAATTACAAATTTGTAAGGAAAAAGGGCTGATATTTGGAGAAATAGACGTAATAGTACAAGCTGTTGCAAATATTTTGAATAAGCATAACCCTAAACCAGCCTTACTACATGGCAATTTGTGGATAGAAAACTGTATTCAAGTTAATGATAGAATTTTTACTTGTGATCCTGCTTGTTATTGGGGAGATAGAGAATGTGATCTAGCATTTTCTGCTTTGTTTGAGCCCTTCCCAGAGAATTTTTACCAACGCTATAATGAAATATATCCATTAGATGAGGGTTATGCAGAAAGGAAATCTATTTATCAACTCTATTATCTGCTTAACTTTAGTCATCGTTTTTATGGTAGCCAACATAATTATGTTCATCTAACGCAAAAATTGGTTAATCAGATTTTGAATAAAAATAATCAATAAGTTATAAAAAATAAAGGGCATCAATAACGATGCCCTTAACTATTTAGAATAGATTATTTTTGGTAGTATGGCGCTGGACCTGTTGTACCACCTTTAATTTCGCCACCATTATATTGTTTCAACAATGTACCATATGCCGAGATCTCAACACGACGGTTTGGACGTAAACAATCTCTTAATGCTTTGCCAGACTCATTGTTACAAGCTTTAACTTGTTGTTTTTTACCATAACCAATCGCAGTAATATGAGCATTAACTCCTTGCTGGATCAAACGAGCTTTAACACGATCTGCACGACGTTGAGAAAGATCCAAGTTATAAGAGTCTGAACCTAAACGATCTGTGAATCCAGCAACTTTAACATCTTTAGCACCTGTCGATTTTAACTGTGCCGCAACGTTATCAACAACTTCAACGCCTTTAGCTGTTAACGTATCTTTATCAAAGTCAAATAGGAAGTCACCACTTAAGCTGAATGATGAATTTCCATTACAACCATTAGGGAACCAGTAGAAGTTTTGTGCATTCATATTTTTGTCAAATAAGATTTTGTATTGACAAATTTTATGCACACCATTTTCACGATAGTTAAAAGCATAATCCCATTCACGAACGCCATATAAGCCTTCTGCGAAGTGTGGACGACCTAATAGGTTATAAAGTTGATCTTTATTCATGCCACGCTCAACCATACGAACATTATCCCAATTTGGCCAAGAGCCAAATTGGCTACCATCATGATTGAATCTTGACTGATCAATTTTTGGCCATACTAAATTATCTGATGTTCCTTCATCGGTTACATTACTTAGGTTACCACAAGCAGCTAATGTTGCGACAGCAACAGTAGATAATACAAGACGTGATAGTTTCATTATTTTACCTTAATTTATAATAAGTTTTTTAAATTCATGCCAAATAGCTTAATTAGCTTAGCGCTTTTATTATTGCAATAATATTGTCGCTCTAAATTACGCCAATATTGCTCGAAATACTAATATCAAATAGTAAAAATGTAAACTAAATTTTGCTAACTTTTTGTCAAGTTTTGTAAAGAGTTACATGAAAGCTCGCTCGTTACGTTTTAACAAGCGTAATAGCATATTCGCCGAACTTTCTTCCGCTTGTTTACCTAATTTTTGAATAAGTGATTTCTTCATTACATATTTCACAGAAAGCACCGTTTTATCTTTAATTGCTTGCAATAATAAATCATCGCTTGTAGCAATTTCATCTACTAAATTTAACTCTAATGCTTGTTGACCAAACCAATGCTCACCAGTGGCAATTTTTTCAACATCCAAGTGCGGTCTATTTTGCGACACAAATTGTTTAAATAACAAATGAGTTTCTTCTAACTCTTGCTGGAACTTCTCTTTTCCTTTTTCGGTATTTTCCCCCAAAATCGTCATAGTACGTTTATATTCACCAGCCGTCATTACATCAACATCTACATCATGTTTTTTTAACAAACGATGAATATTAGGAATTTGTGCGACAACCCCAATAGAACCAATAATAGCAAAAGGCGCAGAAATAATTTTATCTGCTACACAAGCCATCATATAACCACCACTTGCTGCCACTTTATCAACTGCTACAGTTAACTTGATATTATGTTGTTTTAAACGAGCCAACTGAGATGCGGCTAATCCATAACCATGTACAACACCACCCGGGCTTTCTAAACGCAGTAAAACTTCATCATCCGCTTGAGCTGCTGCAATAATGGCACTGATTTCTTCTCTAAGTGCGGTGGTTTCTGAAGCAGAAATATCGCCTTTAAAATTCAACACAAAAAGATGAGGTTTCCGTTCTTCATTGATAATTTCGCCTTTTTTACGTTTAGCTTTTTCTTCTTTTGCTTTCATTTTATCGGCTTTTTTCTGGGCTTTTTCAGCTTGTTTTAGCGCGTCGTCGCTAAGGTGAAAATCTCGTAGTTTTTTACTATTATCTTCATACTCCACCGATAAATCTGTAATAACTAACTCCCCCACTTGATGTGATTTACGTTCTTTCAATGTCATAACCATCATCACGAACCCTGCAATAACTAACAAAATTGTGAGGATTTCTAAAATAAATAAGCCATAGCCCATGAATAATTCAGACCACATTTTTTCTTTCCTTATCTAAGTCAAATTACAAACTGGTTATCATAGCGAATTTATTTTAAAGTGCAATTTTATTGCTTATTATTTACTAATAGGAAACAATCTTTTTCTAAAATGCAACTTTACTTGAAAAAAATAGCTTTTATAATGCAACAGTCTTTATTTAACCCCATTCAAAAAGGAAAACACAATGAGCAATGTATTAGTATTAAAATCAAGCATCTTAGCTGATAACTCTCAAACCAATCAATTATCTAACTACTTAGTATCTAAATTAAACAACGCAAATGTTGTTGAGCGTGATTTAGCAGCAAATCCATTACCGCACTTTGATTTGACAGCAGTAAGTGCATTACGTGGCGAGCCACAAAATGATCAAGAAAAAGCACTATTAGCCTTATCAAACGAATTAGTAGATGAATTAAAAAATGCGGACACTATCGTTATTAATGCACCAATGTACAACTTCAGCGTTCCAACACAATTAAAAAGCTACATCAACTTCATCGCTCGCCCAGGTGTAACTTTCCAATACAGTGCAAATGGTCCAGAAGGTTTAGTAAAAGGCAAAAAAGCTATCGTATTATGTGCATTCGGTGGTTTCCACCAAGGTCAAGCAACTGACACTATCACTGCTTACTTAACAACATTCCTAGGCTTTATCGGCATCACTGATGTTCAATTTGTTTACGCAGAAGCTATCGGCTACGGTCCAGAATACATTGAAAAAGCACAAGCTGGTGCTAAAGCAAAAATTGATGAAATTGTAGCTACACTATAATTTACTCTTTTATACAAAATAATGGCGCAACTAAATACTGTGCCATTTTTTCATCTTTAAAATCCTCCAAAATTTTACTCTTTTTAATCGGATAAAATTGCTTCTATCCTGAGCAATACGTCTTCCACAATAAAATCTGGAACCTGCTCTTTACACTTAGCTTGACGGATTTTCCAATCTAAAGATTTTAACTGATGACAATGTACCGCACCTTGTGTATGCAAACCTGTCCCCATCAGGCTTACAACAGTGCCAAATGAACGAGAATGAACACCTTGTGAAATTGGACACACAAAAGCTAAACCTCGCTGATTAAATGATTTACTACTTACTACCAATGCAAAGTGGTTTCCCTTCATTTCTTGCCCGCTGGCAGGATCAAATTGTAAATGAATAATATCGCCACGTTCAGGTATATACATCAACTTTCCTCCAATCCCACATTGGATAATTCATCCCAAGCATCAACCCTAGGTAAATCTTGCGGCATTTCAGCTAATAAAGTTTTTAAATCATATTTTTTCTTTGGTTTTTCAGGACGTAGTACTAGACTGTTGTCAATAATCTCAGCAGAACAGAGATCGTTTTCTTTCAAATGTAATTGAGCCAAAATCGTTTGTGGTATGCGTATTGCTGCACTATTGCCCCACTTTTTGATACATAGTTGCATTTCACTCTCCTCCTTTTCAACCAAATGTAGATACATAATATAAACAACCAAATTAAAAAAACAAGACGTAATTTATTATCTAAGCATTTTAATTTGCATAAAATCATCATTCTTTTGGAATAATTCCTTTCCCCCTATTGACAAAAATATCCCGCACTAGTTTAATAGTACACAATTAAATATTGTCATAGAAAAGGAATTCATTATGCCTTCTCCCTTTATTGAAGTATTCACTCAACAAGTCCCTTATTACAAAGATCCTACGGCAATTTTTGCCACGCTTTGTAAGCAACAAGCTCATACACTTTTATTAGAAAGTGCGGAGATTTCTAGCAAAAATAGTTTAAAAAGTTTATTGCTAGTCAACACCGCCGTTAAAATTTCTTGTTTAGGTAACAAAATTACATTTAAGGCATTAAGTAATAATGGCAAAGTGGTATTACCTCTTATTCAAGAACAATTACAAACAAAAGCACAAATCCTCTCCAGCACTGAGAACAACTTAGAAATTGCAATTTACCCGCTTAATTCAAATCTTGATGAAGACAGCAAATTACAAGCTACAACGGTTTTTGATGGCTTACGTTGCTTGACTGATCTTTATGCTCAAGCGTCAACGCCCATTTTTTTAGGTGGATTATTTGCTTATGATTTAGTGGCTAACTTTATCCCAATGGAAAATATTCACTTAGAAGATGATGGATTAACTTGCCCAGATTATGTGTTTTATTTAGCAGAAAATTTATTGGTGATCGATCATCAATTACAACAAGCGACTTTGCAATCCTTCTGTTTTCAGGCTCAAGAGTTGAAGAATGTACAAAAAAGTGCGATAGCAATTTGTCAAAAACTCACAAAAATTGAACCGCACTTAAGCATTACAAACGCCAGCACAGAAGTACGAACCAATCTAGAAGATGAAGCTTTTAAAGCTATTATCAAGCAACTAAAACAACATATTTATATGGGCAATGTTTTCCAAATTGTGCCTTCTCGCCGCTTTATGTTGGAATGTCCCAATACGCTAGCGAGCTATCGCCAATTAAAACAAAACAATCCAAGCCCTTATATGTTTTTTATGCAAGATGCAGACTTTACCTTATTTGGTGCATCTCCAGAAAGTGCATTGAAATATAATCCAAAAAATCGCCAAGTGGAAATCTACCCCATTGCTGGTTCTCGTCCTCGTGGATTTGATCAGCAAGGAAATATTGATCCTGAATTAGATGCTCGTTTGGAATTAGAATTACGTTTAGATAAAAAAGAACTTGCTGAACATCTTATGCTAGTTGACCTTGCACGTAATGACATTGCCCGAGTAAGTGAAAGTGGTACAAGACAAGTCAAAGATTTAATGCAAGTGGATCGCTATTCCCACATTATGCACCTTGTTTCTCGAGTTGTTGGCAAATTGCGCCCTGAGCTTGATGCGCTTCATGCTTATCAGGCTTGTATGAATATGGGAACCCTTACGGGTGCACCAAAAATCAAAGCAATGCAATTAATTTATCAAGTAGAAAAACAAAAACGTCACAGCTATGGCGGTGCGGTAGGATATTTAACATCTGACGGTCATTTTGATACTTGTATCGTTATCCGTTCTGCTTTTGTACAACAAGGTATCGCCTATATTCAGGCTGGTTGTGGTGAAGTTTTAGATTCTGATCCGCAAATGGAAGCTGACGAAACTCGCCATAAAGCCAAGGCGGTAATTAATGCAATTCTACAAACCAATGCGCAAATCTAAGGACAGACTATGGCAAGAATTATATTTTTAGATAATTTTGATTCCTTTACTTATAACCTTGTAGATCAATTTCGCAGTTTAGGACATCAGGTACAAATTTTCCGTAATGACTGTGACTTAAATTTATTAGCTCAAGTAACCTTAGCAGAAAAAAATACAATTTTAGCGCTCTCACCGGGGCCAGGAAATCCAGCACAAGCTGGGATTTTGCTGCCTTTAATTGAAAAATTAAAAGGTAAAGTCGCAATGCTCGGCATCTGTTTAGGGCACCAAGCATTGATTGAAGCATTTGGCGGTAAAGTGGTTCATGCAGGCGAAATTTTACATGGCAAAGTTTCCAATATTCAGCATGACAACCAAATGATGTTTCAAGACTTAGCAAATCCAATGCCAGTGGCTCGCTATCATTCTTTAATGGGCATAGATCTTCCAGCAGAATTTGTGGTTAATGCGGAATACAACGGCATCATTATGGCAATCCGCCACAAAACCTTGCCTATTTGTAGTTTTCAATTTCATCCTGAAAGTATTTTAACAGTGCAAGGCTCACAACTATTAGCACAAAGTATTCAGTGGTTACTCGATAGAAGCAGAGGTTAATATGATTATTGTCTATGGATTAAAACAACATCTTATCCCTCGTAAGCAAAATATTATGGAAATTATTTTTCATTGCTTACATTTACAACTCGGTATTCCGCCAAGAAAGCATGCTTTACGCTTTATTGGGTTAGAACCAGAAGATTATTTTTACCCTGAAGGTCGTAGTGATGCTTTTACCGTGATTGAAATTAATTTAATGCAAGGGCGAACAGAATTTACTAAAAAACGCCTAATAAAAATGCTTTTTTCTGAGTTGGAAAATAAATTGGGTATTTCCCCTATTGATATCGAAATTACCATCAAAGAACAGCCTGCACATTGTTGGGGATTTAGAGGAATGACAGGCGATGAAGCTCATGACTTAACTTATGACTTATATCGTTAAAACCTAGAAAATAAAAAATAAAACAAGGATGACAATATGCAAACAGAACAACTACTTAGCCTACTATTCGATGGGCAATCTTTGAACCAAGAGCAAGCACAACAATTATTTCATCATATTATTCAAGGGCAACTTGCACATGAACAACTTGCAGCTGTGCTGATGACACTAAAAATCCGTGGTGAACAAGCCGATGAAATTAGTGGCGCTGTCAATGCCATTATAGCCAATGCAAAGCCTTTTCCTTTTGTTGACTACCCTTTTGCAGATATTGTTGGTACGGGGGGCGATGGCGCTAACACGATCAATATTTCCACAGCATCCGCTATTGTTGCTGCGGCATTAGGATACAAAGTAGCAAAACATGGTAATCGCAGTGTATCCAGTCAAAGTGGCTCTAGTGATGTATTGAGCGCTTTAGGGGTAAAAATTGACTTGTCCGCAGAAAATGCCAAGCAAGCACTAGATAAGCTCAACCTTTGTTTTCTCTGGGCACAACAATATCACCCTGGATTTAAACATGTAGCACCCGTTCGACAAATCTTAAAAACTCGCACGATTTTTAATATTTTAGGACCTTTATGCAATCCAGCACGCCCGAAACATCAATTACTCGGCGTTTATGCACCGCACTTACTCAAAACCTATGCAGAAAGTGCGTTAAGATTAGGGCATCGGCATAGCATTGTAGTACATGGTTCGGGCTTAGATGAAGTGGCAATTCATGGCAAAACAGATATTGCCGAAATTCGCCAAGGACAAATTGCATATTATACGCTAACCCCTTACGATTTCGGCTTTCATCCTAAACCACTAGAAAGTTTGCGTGGTGGTACGGCGAAAGAAAATGCCCAAATGCTAACCGCACTTTTACAAGGCAAAGGCAAAGATGAACATAATCAAGCTGTCGCCATGAACACCGCGTTATTAATGAAATTATTTGGTCATGAAGATCTCAAAGCCAACGCAGAACAAGCCTTAAATATCATGGCAACTGGTCAAGCATTTGAAACATTGCAACAATTAAAAACTTATCAATAAATGGAAATTTCTATGCAACCTAATACGCCAACGATTTTGCAAAAAATTGTGCTAGACAAGCAACAACGGATCGCTGAAAAACAAGCGGCATTTCCTCTTGCTCAATTTCAACAAAACATCACAAAATCTGACCGCTCTTTTTATCAAGCGCTCAGTCAAGGCACGCATCAACGCCCAGCCTTTATTTTAGAATGTAAAAAAGCCTCGCCATCGAAAGGTCTAATTCGAGCTGATTTTAATTTAGCGGAAATCGCCCATATTTATAAAGATTATGCCTCAGCCATTTCTGTATTAACGGACGAAAAATATTTTCAAGGCGATTTTAACTATTTGCCTGTGGTGCGAGGATTAGTCACTCAGCCTATTCTGTGCAAAGATTTTATGATCAGTGAATATCAAGTGTATTTAGCTCGTTATTATCAAGCTGACGCTATTTTACTGATGTTATCTGTACTTGATGATGAAACTTACTGTACTTTAGCGGATCTTGCGCATCAACTTGGCATGGGGGTTTTAACCGAAACCGCGAACCAGCAAGAATTAGAACGAGCTATTAAGCTAGGTGCAAAAGTTATCGGTATTAATAACCGAGATTTACATGATCTCTCTGTTGATCTGAACCGAACTCCTCCACTGGCAGCACAAATCCCTGCGGATCGCATTATTATCAGCGAATCTGGTATTTATTCTCATCAGCAAGTGCAACAATTAAAGCCTTATGTGCACGGCTTTTTAATTGGTAGTAGCTTAATGGGCAATAAAGATCTCAATAATGCCGCTCGTGCCGTGATTTTTGGCGAAAACAAAGTCTGTGGTTTAACTCGTGTGCAAGATGTAAAAGCAAGCTATGCGGCTGGTGCCTTATATGGTGGTTTAATTTTTGCTGAAGGTTCCCCTCGCCAACTTTCCCTCCGTCAAGCACAAGAATTAGTGGTGCAAGCACCTTTGCGTTTTGTTGGAGTTTTCCAAAATCAATCTATTGAATTTATCCATAAAATCGCTGCTCAAGTGCAATTATTTGCGGTGCAATTACATGGTGATGAAACGCCAGAATTTATCACCGCACTTCGTCAAATCTTACCTGCGCAATCTCAAATTTGGAAAGCGATTTCAATTGAAATCAGTGAACAACCTAAACAAAGAAAAAGTGCGGTGGATTTTGCAGAAATTCCTTATGTGGATCGCTATGTATTTGATAGCAAAACAGCTACTCAACAAGGCGGTACAGGACAAATATTTAACTGGGATCATATCCCCCCTTCAATTAAACATAAGGTTATGCTTGCAGGTGGAATAAATGAACAAAATATCGATCAAGCATTACAACAAAATTGCCTCGGCATTGATTTAAATTCAGGTGTAGAAAGCGCCAAAGGCATCAAAGATCACACAAAATTACAAACAATTTTTGACAAAATCCAACATCAATAAGGACAGAATATGACAGATACCCTTTTAAACCCCTACTTCGGCGAATTTGGCGGTATGTATGTGCCAGAAATTTTAGTGCCTGTACTAAAACAATTAGAGAAAGCCTTTGTTGAAGCACAACAAGATCCTGAATTCCAAACTGAATTTAATGATTTATTGAAAAATTATGCTGGTCGCCCAACTGCATTAACCTTGTGCCGAAATTTGACCAAAGGCACAAAAACTAAATTATATTTAAAACGTGAAGACTTATTGCATGGTGGTGCACATAAAACCAACCAAGTTTTAGGGCAAATTTTGCTAGCGAAACGTATGGGAAAAAACCGTATTATTGCCGAAACAGGTGCAGGACAACATGGTGTAGCAACAGCGTTAGCCTGTGCTATGTTGGATATGCCCTGCCGAGTTTATATGGGGGCAAAAGATGTTGAACGCCAATCGCCTAATGTCTTTCGTATGCGTTTAATGGGAGCGGAAGTTGTGCCTGTTGAAAAAGGCTCTTGTTCCTTAAAAGATGCTTGCTGTGAAGCAATGCGTGATTGGGCGGCGAACTATGAAACAACCCATTATTTATTGGGTACTGCCGCAGGTCCTCATCCTTTCCCAACCATTGTGCGAGAATTCCAAAAAATGATTGGCGAAGAAACCAAAAAGCAAATTTTAGCCAAGGAAAATCGCTTGCCTGATGCGGTGATTGCTGCTGTGGGCGGTGGTTCAAATGCCATTGGTATGTTTGCTGATTTTATTGATGAACCAAATGTTCGTCTCATAGGCATTGAGCCTGCAGGGAAAGGCATTGAAACGGGAGAACATGGTGCACCACTTCGCCATGGTTCAGTAGGTATTTATTTCGGTATGAAATCGCCCCTTATGCAAACCGAGGACGGACAAATTGAGGAATCCTACAGCATTTCCGCAGGCTTAGATTTCCCTTCTGTTGGTCCACAACATGCGCATTTGCACGCCATTGGACGAGCTGAATATGAAAGTATTACTGATGATGAAGCCCTTGATGCCTTCCAAGCTCTCGCTAAACATGAAGGCATTATTCCAGCCTTAGAAAGTTCGCACGCTTTAGCCTATGCCTTAAAACTTATTACACAAAATCCAGACAAAGAACAATTGCTAGTGGTGAATTTATCAGGGCGTGGCGACAAAGATATTTTTACTGTAGATAAAATTTTAACTAAAAAAGGAGTGATCTAATGGGACGTTTCGCACAAAAATTCGCACAATTACAAACACAAAATCAAGGTGCTTTTGTTCCTTTTGTCACCTTATGTGATCCAGATTTTGACCGCTCTTTTGAGATTATTTGCACCCTAGTAGAAAATGGTGCTGACGCATTAGAATTAGGCTTTCCTTTTTCAGATCCTTTATTAGATGGCCCCGTTATTCAAGCGGCAAATAACCGTGCATTACAAGCTGGTTGTAGCAGCAAAGAAAGTTTTAAGCTGATTGCTAAAGTGCGGTCAAAATATCCAGAGATTCCCATAGGCTTATTACTTTGTGCCAATTTAATCTATGCACAGGGGCTCGATAATTTCGCTGTGCAGAAGTGGGCGTTGATGCGGTATTAGTGGCGGATATTCCGTTGCTGGCAGCAGAACCCTATATTCAAACCGCAAAAAAATATGGTATTCAACCTGTATTTATTTGCCCACCTAATGCAGATGAACAAACTATTAAAGCTGTGGCGGAAAACAGCGAGGGATATACCTATTTAGTCTCTCGTGCAGGCGTGACCAGTGCAGAAAATCAACAACAGGCAACGAATTTAGATAATTTGGTACAAGGTCTCAAAGCTCATAATGCTCCACCAATTTTACAAGGATTCGGTATTTCTCAACCCCATCAAGTAAAAGCTGCAATTTCTATGGGCGTTGCTGGAGCGATCTCTGGGTCAGCTACGGTAAAAATTATTGAGCAGAATTTAGATAACTATGCTCAATGCCTTATAGAATTAGCAAATTTCTGCCAACAAATGAAAAAGGCGACTTCAGCTTAAAAAGAAAAGATCAAAAAGTGCGGTTTTTATTACCGCACTTTTTTCAATAAAACAATAATATCTTATTTATTTATCAAAGTTAAAAACTCTTTTCTGGTTTCTCTATCGTCTAGGAAGACGCCTCCAAAAGCAGATGTCACAGTGTAACTATTAGTGTCTTTAATTCCACGACACTTCACACAAAAATGTATTGCTTTCACATAAACTGCCACATCTTCCGTTTCCAAAATCGTTTGAAATGCTAATAAAATTTGTTCAGTTAAACGTTCTTGAACTTGAGGGCGTTGAGCAAAAAATGCCACAACACGATTAATTTTTGATAATCCAATTACCCATTTTTTCGGATAATAAGCCACTGACACTTTACCATCAATGGTAACGAAATGATGTTCACAAGTGCTGGTTAACGTCACGTCATTGACTAACACCATTTCGCTGACTTTCATACGGTTTTCAATATTGGTAATTTTAGGGAAATTTGTATAATCTAAGCCGCTGAAAATCTCATCAATGAACATTTTTGATAAACGCCCTGGCGTTTCTTCTAAACTATCATCGGATAAATCCAAACCAATTAATTTCATCACTTCACGCATATGTTGCTCAATGCCTTGACGGCGTTGATCTTTATCCTGTGTAACATCAATCATTGGCGTTTCAATTCCTTTTTCAATTAAGGCATTACGGACTTTAATCGCTTCAGGAGATAAATTACTCATCACTACTTCCCATAAATTGTTATATCGTTCAAAAATGCCGAACATTCTAGCAAATAAAAGTTGAGATCTCTATTTATTAGCTATAACAATTGTTGAATTTAACGTAAAATGTGGGCAATTTTTTCGCATGATTACAAGGATTTTTTATGTTACCTCTTGAACAAGCAATCGAACAAATGCTCTCTCAATTAGAAACAATAAATAGAACCGAAATTCTACCTCTGCAACAGGCTGTTGCTCGTATTTGTGCAGAAGATATTATTTCGCCAATTAATGTGCCAGCCTTTGATAATTCAGCAATGGACGGTTATGCGGTGCGTTTAGCCGATTTGCAACATTCAACAACTCTTGCGGTATGCGGAAAATCTTTCGCTGGAAATCCATTTAAAGAAGAATGGAAAGAAAAAAGCGTTATTCGTATTATGACAGGCGCAATGCTACCAGAGGGCGCTGATGCGGTTGTGATGCAGGAAAATGTCACGGTTAATGAAGACAGCACTGTAACCATTAATGAAATACCAAAGCTAAACCAAAATATTCGTCGTTTGGGAGAAAATATAAAAGTGGGCGATGTTGCCTTAAAAATGGGCTCAAAATTGACCGCACTTTCTCTACCACTTTTAGCTTCTTTAGGTGTTGCCCAAGTCAAAGTTTACCAGAAACTCAAAGTTGCTTTACTTTCAACGGGCGATGAACTTGTATCCGTTGGGCAACCTTTAGCACAAGGGCAAATTTACGACAGTAATCGTTTTACAGTACAATTAATGCTCGAAAGATTACCTTGCGAAGTCTTAGATTTTGGTATTCTTCCTGATGATGAAAAAATCTTTGAGCAAACATTCCTTAAAGCCCAAGAACAAGCCGATTTAGTCATTACTAGTGGCGGAGTTTCCGTGGGCGAAGCAGATTTTACCAAAGCGGTTTTAGAAAAGTGCGGCAAAATTAATTTCTGGAAAATTGCGATGAAACCGGGCAAACCTTTTGCTTTTGGTAAATTAAATCATGCTTGGTTCTGCGGGCTTCCGGGTAATCCTGTGTCAGCTTTAGTGACATTCTATCAACTTGTACAACCAGCTATCGCAAAATTAAGTGGTTATAGCCAATGGCAAGCGCCACAACAATTAAAAGCTATCGCTGCAAAAAACTTGAAAAAATCGGCTGGACGTCTTGATTTTCAACGTGGTTTTTATCAAGTTAACGCGCAAGGACAAATTGAAGTTTCTCCAGTTGGTCAGCAAGGCTCCCACTTATTTGGTGCATTTATTAGTAGCAATTGTTTTATTCGTTTAGAGCAAGAAAGAGGGAATGTTAATATCGGTGACATTGTCACGATAGAGCCTTTCGGCGATATTCTAAATTAGGATTTTCTATGCAAATTGAACTTACTGCAGAAGAAGAATTACGCTATAACCGCCAAATTATCATGCGACAAATTGATTTTGATGGACAAGAAAAACTCAAAGGCTCAAAAATGCTTGTGGTCGGTTTAGGAGGATTGGGCTGTGCTGCAGCGCAATATCTTGCTTGTGCTGGCGTTGGACATTTAACTTTGCTGGATTTCGATGTGGTTTCTCTGTCAAATTTGCAAAGACAAGTCTTACACAATGATGAACGTTTAAATATGTCGAAAGTACAATCTGCCAAAATTGCCTTACAACAACTCAATCCTCACATTGACATTCAATGTATTGCAGAAAAGTTAGAGGAAGAAAAACTCGCTGAAATAACACCGCACTTTGATGTGGTTTTAGATTGTACCGATAACGTAGAAATTCGTAATCAGTTAGATCGTTGTTGTTTAGCGGCTAAAACACCTCTTGTTTCTGGTGCAGCAATTCGTATGGAAGGGCAAGTTTCTGTATTTACCTATACAGATAACACGCCAACTTATCAACATTTAAGCCGATTATTTGGCGGAAACACGCTAAGTTGTGTCGAAGCTGGCGTACTATCTCCAATCGTCGGTCTTGTAGGTTCCATTCAAGCCTTAGAAGCAATAAAAGTGCGGTTGCAAATTGGCAAGGTTTTAGCAGGGCGATTATTGATGATCGATGGTCTAAATATGGCAATCAGAGAAATGAAAATTCCTGCTGCATAAAAAATTCCCCCTGATATAAGGGGGAATTTTATCTTTGACTAAATGATTCAGTTATTTACCATTCTCAATCCATTTACCATCAATAAAATTAGCTATCCATTTCGTTGCTTTTCCATTCTTTTCTGAAGTGACATATTGGCGTTTTTCTTTACGACTAAAACGAATAATTGCTTCATTCCCTTCAGGATCAACAACAGGCGCATCTGCCAAATAACGCAGTTTTTCAGGTAAACGATCTCGATATTGTGCAAGTTCAGCCACTTTTGCTGGGCGGCTTTCACGAGATTTCGGGAAATTATGGGCAGACATAAACACCCCGCTCGCACCATCACGCAATACAAAATAAGCATCTGATTTTTCGCATTTAAGTTCTGGAAAATGTACAGGTTCTTCTTTAGGTGGCGCCACTTCCCCACTTTTTAAAATCTTGCGAGTATTATCACAATTTGTACATCCCATATATTTGCCAAAACGCCCTAATTTTAAGTGCATATCAGCACCACACTTATCACATTCCACAATTGGACCATCATAGCCTTTAATTTTATATTCGCCTTGTTCAATTAAATAGCCATCACAATTTGGATTATTACCACAAATATGCAATTTTCGTGCAGCATCAATTACATAACTATCCATCGCCGTATCGCATTTCGGACAACGTTTACGTTCCATTAAGGCTTTTGTTTCAGAGCTTTCATCTAAAACATTTAATAATTCAGCTTCTGGAATTAAATTTATCGTGGTTTTGCACCGCTCTTTTGGCGGTAAAGCATAACCAGAACAACCTAAGAAAACGCCTGTGCTGGCTGTACGAATTGCCATTTTACGTTGACAAGTTGGGCAATCTATATCTGTTGCTACCAAGCTATTTGGTTTCATGCCACCTTCTAACTCATCTAGCTCTGCTTGCGTTAATTTCTGGCTAAAGTCTTGGAAAAATTGATTTAATTCTTCTTTCCAGTTTTTCTTACCTTCTGCAATTTGGTCAAGAATATCTTCCATATTTGCCGTAAAGTCATAGCTCATTAGATCAGCAAAAGATTGATTTAGGCGATCTGTGACTATTTCCCCCATTTTTTCTGCATAAAAACGGCGATTTTCAACTCGAACATAACCTCGTTCTTGAATGGTGGAAATAATTGCGGCATAAGTAGAAGGGCGCCCAATGCCACGTTTCTCCAATTCTTTTACTAAAGCCGCTTCGCTAAAACGTGCTGGTGGTTTAGTAAAATGCTGTTGTGGATCAACTTTAACTAATGCTAATTTTTCTCCAATAGTTACGGCTGGCAACTCTTGATCTTCTGGGCTTTTACTTGATTGAGGTAACACTTTTGTCCAACCATCAAAACGTAAAATACGGCCTTTGGCTTTTAGTTCATACTCCCCAGATTGCACGGTTAACGTCGTACTATCGTATTTAGCTGCTGGCATTTGGCACGCAACAAATTGACGCCAAATCAAATCATATAAACGCACGGCATCTTTTTCCATTCCTTCTAAATTATCTGCTAGCTGTTTCACATCAGATGGACGAATTGCTTCATGCGCTTCTTGTGCATTTTCTTTACTAGAATAAAAATTTGGTTTTTCAGGTAAATAAGCTTGTCCAAATTGCTGGGCGATATAATCACGCACCATAACTAAGGCATCTTTACTTAAATTGGTACTATCTGTACGCATATAAGTGATATAACCAGCCTCATACAAACGTTGTGCTAGCATCATGGTTTTTTTCACACCAAAACCTAATTTTGTGCTGGCACTTTGCTGTAAAGTGGAAGTAATAAAAGGTGCTTTTGCTTTTGAAGTCGTTGGCTTTGTTTCTAAATCTTTAACGAAATAATCAGAAGATTGTAAAAAATCCACCGCACTTTGCGCTTGTTGGGCATTTTTAGGCTCAAATTTTTTCCCTTGAAATTGCACAACATCTAAACGAATAGGGGCTTTTTGGCTGTTTTTGCTATCAACAGCAATTTCCCAATATTCTTGTGGTTGAAAAGCTTTGATCTCACGCTCTCGCTCAACTACTAATTTCACCGCTACGGATTGTACTCGCCCAGCAGATAAGCCACGCGCCACTTTTTTCCACAATAATGGAGAAACCATAAAGCCAACAACACGATCTAAGAAACGGCGAGTTTGTTGCGCATTAACACGATCTAAATTGAGTTGCTCAGGTTTTTCAAAAGCTTGTTTAATGGCATTTTTAGTAATTTCATTAAAAACAACACGACTAAAACGACTATTTTCGCCACCAATCACTTCACGCAAATGCCAAGCAATTGCCTCTCCCTCTCTATCCAAATCGGTTGCGAGGTAAATATGATCCGCTTTTTTAGCCAAAGATTTTAATTCAGAAACTACTTTCTCTTTGCCAGGTAAGATTTGATAATTAGCATCCCAATTATGATAAGGATCAATTCCCATTCTTTTTACCAATGCATTCTGCTCTTTTTCCTTTTTTATGCGCTGTTTTTCTTCCGCACTTAATCCTTTTGTTGATACGGGTTTAGCTTTTTCGCCATTACTTGAACCAATTGTGGGCAAATCACGAATATGGCCCACACTTGACTTAACCACATATTGACTACCTAAATACTTATTGATGGTTTTCGCTTTTGCTGGCGACTCAACAATTACCAAGGATTTACTCATATTTTTATTTACCTAATTCACTGTATTTTTGTAAAATTGCCCGCTATATTGCTCACTATCGCTTATCAGGTCAACAATTTTTTATCAAAAGAGGCATAAATGGATAAACTAAATGCAATTTCAATCTTCTGCAAAGTTGTTGAAACACAGAGTTTTACACAAGCTGCGGCACAGCAAAATATTTCTGTTGCCATGGCAAGTAAGTTAATTGCGCAACTTGAAGAACAGTTAAAAACTCGTTTGTTACAACGTACCACAAGAAAAACCGTACCCACTGAAACTGGTATACTTTACTACCAACGTTGCCAACCTATTTTGGCTGAATTGGAAGATGCGGAGACAAGTATTAGTAACTTTGCCACGAGCTTACAAGGGAATTTAAGTATTTCTGTCCCTCGTGATTTTGGCTTACGTTTTATTGCCCCTAATTTACCAACCTTTATAAAAGCTCATCCTAATTTACATATTGAAATTGAATTTAATGATCGTATGGTGGATTTAGTGGCGGAAGGTGTTGATATTGCGTTACGCATTGGATCTTTACAAGATAGTTCTTTAGTGGCAAAAAAAATCGCCTCCTCTACCATGCATTTTGTTGCCTCACCTGATTATTTAAAACAACATGGTATACCACAAACGCCTGAAGATTTAGAAAATCATGATTGCCTTCTTTATAAAACCACCGGAAACCAAGTTTACTGGGAGTTTGCAAAAGAAAATAAAATCCAACGTATCAAAATGCGTTCAAAACTGATTTCAAATAATGGCTTAACCTTGGCTGAATTAGCCAAAAATGGACTTGGTATTATAAATACACCGTTATTCTTTATTGAAGATGAATTAGCCTCTGGCGAATTAGTGGAGATTTTACCTGAATATCATCAGCAGAAATTAGATTTACATATTGTCTATCCACACCGCCGCCATTTATCTGCCAAGGTAAGAGCATTTATTGATTTTATTGTTGGCTTACATTTGTGTCGTACAACATTATAAAAACTAAAAAAATGAGGCATAAAATTGCCTCATTTTAGTTTCTATTTTCAGCTTCCCCAACGGAGAAATAAATCTTGTTCTAGCTCAATGCCAAATTGATCACATAAGCGATTTACACTTTGATTAATAATATCATCTAAGCTCGTTGGCTTATGGTAAAAAGCAGGCATCAAAGGGGTTATTTGTGCACCGATTTCTGCGACTTGTGTCATTAAACGTAAATGCCCTAAATGCAATGGTGTTTCTCGTACACATAAAACTAATGGCTTACGTTCCTTTAAGCACACATCAGCTGCTCTTGTGATTAAATCATCAGTATAGCTATGCGCAATGCCAGATAAGGTTTTAATTGAACAAGGTAAAATTACCATGCCTAAAGTGCGGTAAGATCCAGAAGAAATTGGTGCGCCAATATCACGAATATCGTAGACTTGATCGGCTAATTCTCTGAC
Organism: Canicola haemoglobinophilus; assembly: GCF_002015075.1. Lineage (GTDB taxonomy): Bacteria > Pseudomonadota > Gammaproteobacteria > Enterobacterales > Pasteurellaceae > Canicola > Canicola haemoglobinophilus. The sequence goes on along the minus strand of NZ_MUXZ01000041.1, from coordinate 21,791 downwards.
TTGTTGCACACTAAATTCTGTTTCAAGTGCAATAGTTTGTTTTGCCGCTTGGCTAATAATAAGATGAGTTTCGATATATGGAAGTGGCTTTAAAATTTGCAGTAAGCGAATAGCATAAATGGCGCCAGAAGCGCCAGTTATGCCGATAATTAAACGTTGTTTTTTAAGACTCATTGTGCATTTCGAGATTAGTTGCATCTTTTTCACGCTTTTTCTTGGCTTTGTCATTGCGCAAATCAGCAATGTGATCAAGATACTCTGCGGTAATATCACCAGTCACATAAACACCAGTAAACACAGAACAATCAAAATCTTTAATCGCTGGATTTTCTTGCTGAACAGCGCCAGTTAAAGCATCAAGATCTTGGAAAATAAGTTTATCAACGCCAATTAGTTTAGCAATTTCATCAACATCTCGTCCATAAGCAATTAATTCATTTTTAGTTGGCATATCAATACCGTATACATTTGGATAACGAATTTCTGGTGCAGCTGAAGCAAAATAAATTTTATTTGCCCCTGCTGCCCTTGCCATATCTACGATTTGCTCCGAAGTGGTGCCACGTACAATAGAATCATCAACTAATAATACATTTTTGCCTTTAAACTCAGAAGATATAGTATTGAGCTTACGGCGCACCGCACTTACACGTTGAGTTTGTCCCGGCATGATAAAAGTGCGTCCTACATAACGATTTTTCACAAAACCTTGGCGGTAAGGTTTATTTAAAATATGCGCAATTCGTAAAGCAATATCATTAGATGTTTCAGGAATTGGAATAACCACATCAATATCTAAATCTTGCCATTCTTTTGCAATTTTTTGTCCTAAACGTTCTCCCATGTGGACACGAGCCGCATAGACAGAAACACCGTCAATATAAGAATCAGGACGAGCGAAATAAACATATTCAAAGATACAAGGGGTTAATTTAGGATTTTCGGCACATTGCTGCGCATATAATTGCCCCTCAAAACTCACATAAACCGCTTCACCCGGCTCAACATTGCGAACAAACTCAAAACCCGCAATATCTAAAGCAATACTTTCAGAAGCAAACATATATTCTGTTTTACCGCTCACTTCATCTTCACGTTTTCCCAACACTAACGGACGAATACCATTAGGATCACGGAATGCCACCATACCATAACCAATAATCATCGCTGCACAAGCATAAGCACCACGAATATCTTTGTGAGTAGCACTAACGGCATCAAAAATAGCTTGTGTCGATAAAGGATGGGCTGTTTGATCTAAATGATGTGCCAAGATGTTCAATAAAATCTCAGAGTCAGAATTGGTATTAACGTGGCGGCGGGCTGAATTAAAAAGTTTTTGTTTTAATTCTTCTGAATTAGTTAAGTTTCCATTATGAACTAAAGTTAAACCATAAGGCGAGTTTACATAAAAAGGTTGTGCCTCTGAAACACTAGAACTTCCTGCTGTTGGATAACGAACATGCCCAATTCCTGCATTTCCTTGTAAACGTAACATGTGAACTTGTTGAAACACATCACTTACTAAACCATTTGCTTTGCGTAAGCGGAAACGGTTTTCTTCATCTACTGTAATAATCCCAGCAGCATCTTGCCCTCGATGTTGTAATACTGTAAGTGCATTATAAATAGATTGGTTTACAGGGCTATGGCTCACAATGCCAACAATTCCACACATATTTTGCGATCCTTATTTATTCAATGTTGAATTTATTAAATTTGAATTTGCTTGTATTTGTTCAAAAAACCATTCCACAATAAAGCTAAAGTGCGGTATTAATTTTGATGTTTTCCACCAATCACTCTGCGCAAAGTTTGTGAAAGAATCAATAAAAAACAGCAATACTGCAACGATCAATACGCCACGTAATAATCCAAAGCAAGCACCTAAAACACGATCTGTACCAGTTAAGCCCGTTTTATCAACTAATTGACCCACAATATAGTTAACCATTGCACCAACAATCAAAGTTGCGATAAATAAAATCGCAATTGCCACTACATTACGAACATAAGGTGACTCTAATTGAGTTAAATAATTGGCTAAGTAGGGATAAAAATTACTTGCTACTAGAAAAGCAGCGACCCAACTCGCTAGCGACATAACCTCACGGACAAATCCACGTAATAAACTGATAACAATAGAGAATAAAACGATTCCGATAATAACCAAATCAAGATAATTGTTCATTAGATAACCTCTAAAATCCTATCAATTTACAACGGCGCATATTCTAGCAAAAAAGGAAAACGTTTGCGTAGTTTAAATTTGCGCTTTATATAAATTTTTTAACCAAAAGAAAAAGGATTACTATGACATAACAAAGATGAAAATTGCTCATGACAAGTAATCCATGAATAAAAATTAAATATTTTGCCAAAACTCAGCATCTAACTTCTGTTCAGCTTTACGCAATACCTCAGCTAAATCTTGGTATGTTGCGTTTTCAACAGGCATAACACTCATATTTTTTTGTTGTAACGCCTCGACTATTTTATCAAACCAAATTTTTGTTTGTACTGGTAAAGGCGATTTTGCTCGTTTGCCAAGCCAATATAGACATTGCAATGGCAGACTAAGCGCAAATAATGCGGTTAATACTGCAATAGCTAGCGCAACAATATCATGCTTTGCATAAATTTGTTGCCAAACTAATGAAAACACCGCTAAAAACGGCATAAATCGTTGCCCAAACAAAGTAACTTTAATCACTCTATGCTCAGGGAAAATAATGTTCAGTTTAGGTATTGAAGGCCAAGTTTTTAAATAGTACTGACCTAATTTTAATGTTTTATACATAAATATTTATAATTTTTAATAAGGAAACCAAAAACAAGGGGAACGGTGATTTATTATAAATTTTATCACACCGCACTTTAATAAATCCCTCTAAAGTGCGGTGCAATTTTCCATTATTTTTTCAATGGCAAACCAGTTTGCCAATCTAATCCTGCTTGTTTAGCTAATTTCTGCATTAGTTCATCACTTGGTTTTTCTGGGGGCGGGCCTTCAAACCAACGTTGGAAAGCGATTTTTCCGTCCCAAGGTGGTAGTTTAGCTGGAGGCAGAGGAACGATTTCATCTAAATCAGGAACGGTTGGAAATAAATAATCATAGCTGAAAAGGAAATCTTCGATCATTTCATAGCGTTTGGCACGCTCTAAATCTCGGATATTCCCCAAATAATCGTAGTGTTCTTTAGGATATTTACCGCTAAATCCTTTTTTTAACATTCTGCCCGCAATACTGCTACCATTCTTTACTCCTTGATGATAATACTGGATTGCCTTTAAGTATTTTTTATCATCTTGATATAGGATACCGAGCGATTCACCAGCCTCACTAAAGCCTTGGTTTGACGAGCAACTCAATAGTACTTCCCAGATTTTCATTCTATCATTAAAGCTGTTGTCATCCTTGATTGATAAAATGAGATTTCCCAACTCAAATTGAGCTTCTCGACTTCCCATTTCAGCCGCTTTTCGTAAAAACGCAAAACGCCCCAACTTTTCTTTTGTTTTGATTCCATAGCCTAATTGCAAATAGAGATAGGTATTGTAATAGGCTGTTGCAGGTAATTGCTGGGATAGCATTTCATTCAACGCCAATACTTCGTTAATGTTATTATCTGTTTTTATTCGTTGCGTTTTTAATAAATATTGTAAACGGATATTAGCTTTATAATCTCCATTGGCTGCCGCTATGCGGTAATAAGGTAAGATACTTTGCCAAATGACATCTCCCTTTTTACCGCTCCACATATTATGCAAGTCTTGATAAAGGGCATAATCATAGAGCTGTTTGGTTTCAGGCGAAATCGCTGGGCGTTTTTCGTGAACACATTGGATTTCGAGGTTTTTCCATTGTGGATTTGATTGTGCCACGCTGGGTTGAGGTTGGGCTGCACAAGCTGTTAAGGCTAGCATTGTTACAAGCGGTAAGATTTTGATTTTATTTTGCATATTTTCCCCTAAAATCAACCGCTCTTTTGCTTTTTAAGCATAAAAGTGCGGTCAATTTTTTCATTATTTTTGCAATGGCGAATGACTTTGCAACTCACTCTATCTTCCCTCCATTACGTACTGTATGCTCATTTATTCAATAGGTTATACTTATCTATAAATTCATTATACAAGTTTTTCAACTCAGCACTTTCTGAGAACAATGTATTACATATAAACAAAGGCGAGCTATAACTTAATTTAAAATACTCATCTTTTGTCTTGTATTTTTTTATGTGGTTATCTATATTTTTTTTATAGAAATCATCTAGTATTATTTTCAAATCTCGCCATTTGTAATATCGCTTAAGTTTAGAGTTTAAAGAAAACAATGTTTGATAGTGTTTTTCAGAAAAGTAATCGCTTTTAAATTCATCACCAATTTGTTTTTTTAAAACATTATCTAAACAAATACTTTTCCCTAAATCCAAGAACTGAATATATGATTCATTATCAATATAATAATCGTTCTTTATATCATCAATTTCATTGGCATATAGAAAATTACTTATTAAAAAACAAAATATTAATTTATATGCTTTCATTTACTTGCCCAAAAATATATTTTTCAATTCTGTACCACAAGACACTTTATATATGCTTGTATCTTCTCTAGCAGCAGAGCAAAACTCTAATAAATCATTAAATGCTTCCTCTAATAATTGATTTAAATCCCTTTCTCCAACTGGTTCAATATAAAAAATTCTGTGCATATCTTTTTTCTTGTCAAATATTCCATAATCCACACCAAATTCCGTTGTTACTCTCACGACTCCAATTTCACTAGTAAAAAAATAGATAACGCCTACTAAGCAAGCATTACAAATACATAACAGTAAAATAATGTGTTGATAGCATTTTTTAGTCATTTTTATACCTCCGAAGTTGCAGTTTATCTATGGTTCTTAAGTCATTGAAAAGTTAGCTGATATAGATTAGATTTCATTCTTACAGGGATAAAAGACAATCTATCCAGTAGTTTTAGAGCAATTTGCATCATTTAGCAAGACTTAGCAATAGGGAGGTTATTTATTTTTAACCGAGGTTACATAGCAATTTTTTTTGAAAATTTGCAGTTTTTTTTGATTAAAGTCGCATTTTTTAATTTTGCTAATTTATTTTATTAGCTGAAAAGTGTATTCTATGCAAGTCAAAGACTTTTATGTCAATTCATTTGCTTAGTGTGTTTTTTGAGCAAATGAATTTCTTTTTTAACTTAACTTTCAAGATAGGTCACGTATGTCTCAAAAATTAGTCCTAATCCTTAACTGCGGTAGTTCATCTTTAAAATTCGCTATCCTTGATCCTGTTTCAGGTGATGAAAAATTATCAGGTTTAGCAGAAGCGTTCTACTTACCAGATGCTCGCATTAAGTGGAAACTTAACGGTGAGAAAGGTAATGCAGATTTAGGTGCCGGTGCAGCACACAGTGAAGCATTAAACTTTATCGTTTCAAATATCTTAACTGAAGATCTTAAAAACTCAATCGCAGCTATCGGTCACCGTATTGTTCACGGCGGCGAGAAATATACTAAATCTGTTGTGATTACTGATGAAGTTATTCAAGGTATTAAAGATGCAGCTGAGTTTGCTCCTCTTCATAACCCAGCTCATTTAATCGGTATCGAAGAAGCGTTTAAAGCATTCCCTCATTTAAAAGAGAATAACGTAGCCGTATTTGATACTGCATTCCACCAAACAATGCCAGAAGAAGCATTCTTATATGCTCTTCCATATTCTTTATACAAAGAGCATGGTGTTCGTCGTTATGGTATGCACGGAACTAGCCACTACTTTGTAAGCCGTGAAGCTGCAAAACGCTTAAATGTAGCTGAAGATAAAGTTAATGTAATTACTTGCCATTTAGGTAACGGTGCATCTGTTGCGGCTATTCGTCATGGTGAATGTATTGATACTTCAATGGGCTTTACTCCATTAGAAGGTTTAGTCATGGGCACACGTTCTGGCGATCTTGATCCAGCAATTATTTTCTATATGCACAATACGTTAGGTATGTCAGTTGCTCAGATTGAAGAAACTTTAGTTAAAAAATCAGGTTTATTAGGTTTAACTGAAGTAACAAGCGATTGTCGTTATTCTGAAGATAATTATGACAAAGAAGATGCTGCAAAACGTGCATTAGATGTGTTCTGCTATCGTTTAGCAAAATATATCGGTTCATACATGGCTGTTATTGGTGAAAATTTAGATGCGATTGTCTTTACTGGCGGTATCGGTGAAAACTCATTTTTAGTTCGTCAAAATACTTTAAATCATTTAAAACTATTTGGTTATAAAGTTGATAATGAGAAAAACTTAGCTGCTCGTTTCGGTAATGAAGGTGTAATTACAGCTGACAATACCCCAGTCGCAATGGTTATCCCAACAAACGAAGAACTTGTTATTGCACAAGATACTGCTCGTTTAAGTTTCTAATTTAAATTCACAAGCTGCCGATAAATTCGGCAGTTTCTTTTTTAACAACATTATTTAAGGCTTATTATGTCACGTACTATTATCCTTATTCCTATCAGTGCTGGTGTTGGTTTAACCAGTGTCAGTCTAGGTTTAATCCATGCTCTTGAGCAAAAAGGTGCAAAAATTGGTTTTATGAAACCAATTTCACAACCAAGCACAGACGAAGATAAATTAGACCGCACTACATCTATTGTTCGTACAAGTACAACACTTGAAACAGCTGAACCATTTATGTTGAGTGTTGCTGAAAATCTTATCGGTCAAAATCAGTCTGATGTATTACTGGAAAAAATCGTTGAAAATCATCAACAATTAGCGAAAAACAATGATTTAATTATTGTTGAAGGCTTAGTTCCAACACGTAAGCATGGTTATGCAAATAGCATTAACTACGAAATTGCACAAGCATTAGATGCTGAAATCGTCTTAGTTGCAGCGCCTGCAACCGAAACGCCAGCTGAATTAAAAGAGCGTATCGAAGCGGCAGCATCTCAATTTGGTGGAAAACACAATCCAAATTTACTTGGCGTTGTGATTAATAAATTTAATGCACCAATTGATGAATCTGGACGTACTCGCCCAGACTTGAGTGAAATTTTTGATGCTTATCAACATAGCCATAACAATGTTCAAGAAGTTTATAAACTATTTGAAAAGAGCCCAATTAAAGTGCTTGCTTGTGTAACATGGAATGCAGAATTGATTGCTACTCGAGTAATTGATTTAGTTAACCATTTAGGTGCATCTATTTTACACGAAGGCGATATTAAAACTCGCCGTATCCGTGGTATTACTTTCTGTGCTCGTTCATTACAAAATATGGTTGAACACTTCAAAACAGGTAGCCTATTGGTTACTTCTGCGGATCGTCCAGATGTACTAGCCGCCTCAGCACTTGCTGCAACTAACGGTATTGAATTAGGTGGTATTTTATTAACTGGCGGTTATAAAATTGATAGCCAAATCAAAAAATTATGCCAACCTGCATTTGAAAATACCGGCTTACCAATTTTCCGCATTGAAGGCAATACATGGCAGACAGCTTTAGCACTCCAAAGTTTCAATCTTGAAGTGCCTGTTGATGATAAAGAACGTATTGAAAATATTAAACAATATACTAGTGAGCAATTTGAGGCATCCTTTATTGAGAATTTAGTTGCCGCATCAACTCGTACCCGCCGTTTATCGCCACCAGCATTCCGCTTCCAATTAACGGAATTAGCTCGTGCTGCGAAAAAACGTATTGTATTACCTGAAGGCGACGAACCTCGTACAGTTAAAGCAGCTAGCCTTTGTGCTGAGCGTGGTATCGCAGAATGTATCCTATTAGCAAATCCTGAAGATGTTAAACGTGTTGCGGAAGCTCAAGGCGTTGTGTTAGGTAAAGGTATTACTGTTATTGATCCAGCCTCTGTGCGTGAAAACTATGTAGCTCGTTTAGTGGAGTTGCGTAAAGCGAAAGGTATGACTGAAACTTCTGCTCGTGAGCAATTAGAAGATGCTGTTGTATTAGGGACTATGATGCTTGAAGCTAATGAAGTAGATGGTCTTGTTTCAGGTGCGGTACATACTACAGCAAATACAATTCGCCCACCAATGCAAATCATTAAAACTGCGCCAGGTAACTCGATTGTTTCTTCAATCTTCTTTATGTTATTACCTGATCAAGTGCTTGTTTATGGTGACTGTGCAGTTAACCCAGATCCAACGGCAGAACAATTAGCTGAGATTGCAATCCAATCTGCAGATTCTGCCAAAGCATTTGGTATTGAGCCAAAAGTAGCGATGATCTCCTACTCTACAGGCACTTCAGGTTCTGGTGCTGATGTTGAGAAAGTAAAAGAAGCAACTCGTTTAGCTAAAGAAAAACGTCCTGATTTATTAATCGATGGCCCATTACAATATGATGCTGCGGTAATGGAAGATGTGGCGAAATCTAAAGCACCAAACTCACCAGTTGCAGGTAAAGCGACAGTATTTGTATTCCCAGACTTAAATACAGGTAATACAACTTATAAAGCGGTGCAACGTTCTGCAGACTTAGTGTCTATTGGTCCTATGCTACAAGGTATGCGTAAGCCAGTTAATGACCTATCTCGTGGTGCATTAGTTGATGATATTGTGTACACCATTGCATTAACTGCAATCCAAGCAACACAATAAAATCATCGTAAAATAACACCGCACTTTTAGCACTTATAGGGCTCTATTTTGTTGAGCCCTATTTTTTTGCTGAAAAATTTGACTGAGATCACAACTTTGACATTTTTTAGATGACAAAAAACTTGCTTAAATTATCATCTCTACTGTTAGAAATAAGTTATATTTCATGTCTACAAAGAGGGATAAGCCGTGACAACAGTTTTATCGCCAAATCAAGTTTGGATACTGATAGATCCTAAACTCTCCCTCTACTTTCCCATAATTCCTCAATACAAATAATCAGTTCCTATTCGGGAAGACACATTCATTTTTTATCAATTATTATTTGAGGATCTCATCATGGAAAATTTTAAACACTTACCAGAACCATTCCGTATTCGCGTTATTGAACCTGTAAAACGTACTACAAGAGCTTATCGTGAAGAAGCTATTTTAAAAGCGGGGATGAACCCATTTTTATTAGACAGTGAAGATATTTTTATCGATCTATTAACTGATAGTGGCACAGGTGCCGTTACTCAAGATATGCAAGCTGCGATGTTAAGAGGTGATGAGGCTTATAGTGGAAGCCGCAGCTACTACGCACTTGCTAATGCTGTTAAAGAAATCTTTGGTTATGAATATACTATTCCAACCCACCAAGGTCGTGGAGCTGAGCAAGTTTATATTCCTGTCTTGATCAAAAAGCGTGAACAAGAAAAAGGCTTAGATCGTAGCAAAATGGTGGTTTTCTCTAACTACTTCTTTGATACTACACAAGGTCATAGCCAATTGAATGGCGCAACTGTTCGTAACACTTATATTAAAGAAGCTTTTGATACTGGTGTTGAACATGATTTCAAAGGTAATTTTGATTTAGAAAAATTAGAACAAGGCATCTTAGAAGTAGGTGCAAATAATGTTCCTTACATTGTATGTACTATTACTTGTAACTCTGCAGGCGGGCAACCAGTTTCTCTTGCTAATATGAAAGCCATGTATCAGATCGCTCGCAAATATGACATTCCTGTAGTAATGGACTCTGCTCGCTTTGCTGAAAATGCTTACTTCATTCAACAACGTGAACCAGAATATAAAGACTGGACAATTGAGCAAATCACTTACGAAAGCTATAAATATGCAGATGCCTTAGCTATGTCAGCGAAAAAAGATGCTATGGTACCAATGGGCGGATTACTCTGCTTTAAAGATAGCTCAATGGAGGATGTTTATAACGAATGCCGCACGCTTTGCGTAGTACAAGAAGGCTTCCCTACCTATGGTGGTTTAGAAGGTGGGGCTATGGAACGTCTAGCTGTTGGTTTACGTGATGGTATGCGTCAAGACTGGTTAGCTTATCGTATTAACCAAATTGAATACCTTGTGCAAGGTTTAGAAGAAATTGGTGTTGTTTGCCAGCAACCGGGTGGACACGCTGCCTTTGTGGATGCAGGTAAATTATTACCACATATTCCAGCGGAACAATTCCCTGCTCAAGCTTTAGCTTGTGAACTATATAAAGTAGCAGGTATCCGTGCGGTAGAAATTGGTTCTTTCCTATTAGGTCGTGATCCAAAAACAGGTAAACAATTACCTTGCCCAGCGGAATTGTTACGTTTAACTATTCCTCGTGCAACCTATACGCAAACACACATGGACTTCATTATCGAAGCATTTAAACAAGTGAAAGAGAATGCAAAAAATATTAAAGGCTTAGATTTTACTTATGAGCCAAAAGTATTGCGTCATTTCACGGCTAGATTGAAAGAAGTTTAAAATTTGACACCGCACTTTGAATTAAAAGTGCGGTGTTTTTTTATAGATTTTTTAAAGGTTCTAAATTATGCAAAAGACACCTTCTATTTTCGGCGGCGCTTGCATTATAGCGAGTATCTGTGTCGGTGCAGGTATGTTAGGTTTACCTACATCAGGCGCTGGTGCATGGACTATTTGGTCAATTTTGACAATTGGATTTACCATGCTTTGTATGACATTATCTGGTTGGTTATTACTTGAAGCATATAAACATTTTGATTTCCGTGCTTCTTTTAATACGGTAACCAAAAACTTATTGGGTAATAATGTCAACATTATAAATAACTTATCTGTTTACTTTGTAGGCGGTATTCTCCTTTACGCCTACACCACAGCATCAGGCAGTATCTTAAGTGGGCTGACAAGTGAAATGATTAGCCTTGACTCTCGAGTTTGGTCAATTATCTTCGTCTTGGTTTTCTCTTTCTTTGTTTGGCATTCAACTCGTATCGTCGATCGTATTTCCGTTATCTTAATTATTTTTATGGCACTCTCCTTTGTATTTAGCGTATTTGGCTTAACCAAAAACATTGATTTAGCCGTGTTGCTTAATACAAATTCCAGCACTGAAAATAGCTACGCAATTTACGCAATGGGTTTATTACCAGTTGCTTTAACCTCCTTCGGTTATCATCACTCCGTAGCCACAATGAGAGCCTACTATAAAAATGAAAATAAAGCTAAACTAGCTATTTTAGGTGGAACCACTATTGCTTTAGCGCTTTATTTACTTTGGGTTCTATCTATTTTTGGCAATTTACCAAGAGATCAATTTGCACCAGTTATTGCCAGCGATGGTAATTTAGATGTGTTATTAGGCGCATTAAGCAATGTAATTGAATCAGCTTCAGTCAAACAAGCTATTAATGCCTTCTCTATTGCTGCCATTTTATCTTCATTTATTGGCGTAGGATTGGGCGTATTTGACTTCTTAGCTGACCTATTTAAATTTGATGATAGCAAAGTTGGAAGAACGAAATCTTGGGCTGTTACTTTCCTTCCGCCATTAATCTTGTCTGTTGCATTCCCATTAGGTTTCTTAAAAGCCATTGGTTATGCTGGAGCTGTAGCAACGATTTGGGCTTGCATTATCCCTGCATTATTAGCTTATAAATCTCGCAAATTAGCTAATGGTAAACAAGGATTTATGGTTGGAGGGGGAAATGTCACTATTTTATTAGTGATTCTATTTGGTATAGTTACCGCACTATTCCACTTCCTATCCATGTTTGGTATGTTACCGGCTTTCAAAGGATAAATAATGTTTAGAAGTTCAAAAAAGAAACCGCACAACAAAGTGCGGTTCTTTTTTTAAAGACTAATCAACTTTCTAAATTTTTAATTTTAAAAAAGAAATACCAATATTTAATAACTAAAGCTATCAGAATAACGACCTTTCCAACCATACTCGGCGTAAAGTAAAAAGCGATTGCCATCATAATAGTGGCAAAAATCAAAATATTGTATTTGGTCTTCTTATACATTCCCCTGTTTTCTTTAAAAGGTAGAACGTGTTTTTTATATATTTCTGTTTGTAGAAACCAGTTATGTACACGATCTGAACCTCGACTAAAACAAAAAACAGTCAACAATAAAAAAGGGAAACCAGGTAGTCCGAGCATAACAATACCAAGGATACCTAATGCTAGAAAAATAAAACCAAAGCCTAAATAAACAATTTTCATATAGCCAACTAATAAAAAATAAAAATAGTTTTCAATTATGCGCATTTTTTTTAGATTTTTCAACCTTGATTTTGTAAAATGATTCCCAATCTATTCAGAACTTTTTACTCAAAATAGCTAGCTATTATTTAAGGATTTTTTATGTCTAACCCATTATTAACCTATTCAGAACTACCACAATTTTCAAAAATTAAGCCAGAACATATTCAACTCGCAATTGAAACCTTAATTCAACAAAATCGTGAAAAAATAGAAAATGTCTTAAAGCAACCGCACTTCACTTGGGATAATTTTATTCAAGTGTTAAGTGATGAAGGGGAAAAACTAAGTCGTGCTTGGTCGCCTGTTTCTCATTTAAATGCGGTAAAAAATAGCCCTGAATTGCGTGATGCTTATCAGGCTTGCTTACCTCTTCTTTCCGAATACAGCACTTGGCTAGGGCAACATGAAGGTTTATATAATGCCTATATGCAACTGAAAAATAGCCCAGAATTTGCACAATATACCGTAGCGCAAAAAAAGTCGATAGAAAATGCGTTGCGTGATTTTGAATTATCTGGAATTTCTCTACCTAAAGAAAAACAACAAAGATATGGCGAAATTGTTGCTCGCTTATCTGAACTAAATGCCCAATTCAGTAATAATGTATTGGATGCAACAATGGGCTGGGAGAAGATTGTTGAAAACGAAGAGGAATTAACTGGTTTGCCTGAAAGTGCATTACAAGCAGCAAAACAATCTGCACAATCTAAGGGGCTTACAGGTTATCGCTTTACTCTTGAGTTTCCAAGTTATTTGCCTGTTATGACTTATTGTGAAAATAGAAAGTTACGTGAAGAAATGTATCGTGCTTTTGTTACTCGAGCATCCGAACAGGGACCAAATGCAGGGAAATGGGATAATACAGATGTGATGCAAGAAATTTTGACCTTGCGTGTTGAGCTTGCTCACCTATTAGGTTTTGATACTTATACTGAGCTCTCTCTTGCCACAAAAATGGCAGAAAATCCTCAGCAAGTCTTAGATTTTCTTGATAATTTAGCACAGCGTTCAAAAGCACAAGGACAAAAAGAATTAGCTGAATTACAAGCATTTTGTGAAAAAAATTATAATATCACCGCACTTGAGCCTTGGGATATTACCTTCTATAGCGAAAAACAAAAACAACATTTGTATTCAATTAGCGATGAGGAACTTCGCCCTTATTTCCCTGAAAATCAAGTCATTTCTGGATTATTTGAATTAATGAAACGTATTTTCAATATTCGTGCTGTTGAGCGTTTTGATGTAGAAACTTGGCATAAAGATGTGCGTTTCTTTGATTTAATTGATGAAACCAATGAAATCAGAGGAAGTTTTTATTTAGATCTCTATGCAAGAGAAAATAAACGTGGTGGCGCTTGGATGGATGATTGTATTGGTCGCAAGCGTAAAGCTGATGGAACAATTCAAAAACCTGTGGCCTCTCTTACTTGTAATTTCAATGCGCCAATTGGGGATAAACCTGCGCTATTTACCCATGATGAAGTCACAACCTTATTCCATGAGTTTGGACATGGTATTCATCATATGCTTACTCAAATTGATGTGGCTGATGTTGCGGGAATTAATGGTGTTCCTTGGGATGCAGTGGAATTACCAAGTCAATTTTTAGAAAATTGGTGCTGGGAAGAAGAGGCGCTAGCATTTATTTCTGGTCATTATGAAACAGGAGAGCCATTACCAAAAGAAAAATTAGAGCAATTATTGAAAGCCAAAAACTTCCAAGCTGCAATATTTGTTTTACGTCAGTTAGAGTTTGGCTTGTTTGACTTCCGTTTACATCACTATTTTGATGCGAGTAAACAAAATCAAATCTTAGATACATTAAAACAAGTTAAAGCTGAAGTGGCAGTCATTAAAGGTGTCGATTGGGCGAGAACCCCTCATAGCTTTAGTCATATTTTTGCTGGCGGATATTCGGCAGGATATTACAGCTATCTTTGGGCTGAAGTTTTATCTGCTGATGCCTATTCTCGTTTTGAAGAAGAAGGTATTTTTAATGCAGAAACGGGGCATTCATTTTTAGATGAAATCTTAACTCGCGGTGGTTCAGAAGAACCGATGACATTATTCAAACGCTTTAGAGGTCGTGAACCGAAGTTAGATGCCTTGCTACGCCATAAGGGTATTATGAACTAATGTAATAAAATTAAGAAGCAGATCACAATTGATCTGCTTTTTGTTACTAATAAAGCTAGTTTAGCTGTGGCTTATCAATTAACACATCCAAGCATTCCCAGCCAATATAATCACCTTCATATTGAAAGGCTAACGCATCAAATTCTTTAACTAATTGGAAAATATAAGAATTATCCAAGCTGAGTTCTTGTACTAATTTAACAGTATAACCTTCCTCTTCTTCATGAATAGAAATAGTTTCCGATGAAAGTCTTATATCACCAAGCGGCATTGCTTTTGTCGATATATATTCAAGGAATGAAGAAAGATTCTGCTCATTCAAAAAATGAAATTTATGCTCAATTTGATAATTATTGGAGAGATCTTTACCACTATTTTTCAATGTATTTAATAACTCTGTTGTAGCGTTTAATTTCATTTCTAAAGGAGAAATTATAAGAAAATCAAAATACAAATCCCAGGTAGGATCAAATTGCTTTTGAATATGAGTTGCTTGTGGGAAACTCGAATCCAAAACATCAGTAACATCTAGAGCATCATTACAATAAAAATAGAGTGTAGCATTGCCATTACAAAGGATATTTCCCGCATAATAAACATTAGGTTGCGCTGAAATTAGAGTGGAGATTTTTAATAAATTTTGCTGTAAATCCACATAGGTTTCTAATTGAGGTAATCCTGTGTCATCCGAAAGATAAGGGACATCAAATTGAACAATAATTTCACATATATGATTAACGGCTGGAAATTGCTCAAAAAGTCCTAAATTTACCGAAAAAATAGCCGCATTCTCATTAATCGTTGAGCGGTAGCTTTGCCAATCTTGTTCAATTTCCATTTATATTTCCTTATTTAAACTCTGCCCAGATCGGAGCATGATCTGAAGGTTTTTCCATTGCGCGAATATCCAATGCAATACCAGTATCAATACAACGATCTAACAATATTGAATTTACTAAAATATGATCTATTCTCAAACCTCGATTATCATCGAAACCTTTAGAACGATAATCAAACCACGAAAATTTATCATGGGCCATTGGATTTTTATGACGAAATGTATCGGTTAATCCGTAATTATATAGACGGTTAATCCACTCTCTTTCTTCTGGTAAAAAGGAACATTTTCCTGTGCGTAGCCAACGTTTTCGACTTTCTTCACCAATACCAATATCTAAGTCAGTTGGACTAATATTCATATCACCCATAATTAAAAGAGGATTATGCTTATCGTGCTCTTGCTCAACATAATACTGTAAATCAGCATAAAATTTTTCTTTAGCTGGGAACTTTGTTTCATGCTGACGACTTTCACCTTGTGGAAAATATCCATTAACCACAGTTAACAGTCCAAACTCTGTTTCTAAATCAGCCATAATAATACGTTTTTGCGCATTTTCATCATCAGTTGAAAATCCTTTACGAATGGCTTTTGCTTCTTGTTTTAACAACAATGCAACACCATAATGCCCTTTCTGTCCATGGTGATAAATATGATATCCCAAGTGTTCTACCAATTGATAAGGAAAGTCTTCATCAGCGACTTTAATTTCTTGTAGTCCTATAACATCAGGTTGATATTTATTGATAACTGCTTCTAATTGATGAGGTCGAGCTCGTAGCCCATTAATATTGAATGAAATAAATTTCATGTATCTTCCTAAAAGATTAAAAAGAGGGATCATTATACATTGTTTTCAAACTTACCAAAATTTTGTTGCCTAAATTTCTCTAATAAGTTTTCTTCTTGCTTTGGCATTTGTAAATAAAAACCTTTTTCTAAAATTTGTTGTTGAACCGTTTTATTGTCAATATTAACTAAAGATTTATGGCCATTTAAATTAAACAACATAACGAAAATAGGTACTCCAAATACAAACAATAACTCCTCTGGAACATCATCAAAAAAATCCCTTTTAGCAACGTAAAGATACATTCCTTCCTTTTTTTTACTTTTATAAATTGCACATAACATAAAACACCTTTTATATAATTTAACCGTGTCTAATAAAATAACTTCAATAACTAGAAAATACAAAACCGCACTTCAAGTGCGGTTCAAAAAGATAATCATTTTGCCCTATTTCACTATACGTAAATGAGGTGCAGCATTTTTTTCTTTTAATTTAGTCTTTTTAGGTTGCTGCTTTTGATCGACAGCCTCAGCAAAACTCAAAGGCTGTTCGTCTATGCTAGTTGTATTTAATTCATCATAAATAGCTTCAGGCTCAAACATTACGCCATCGCCATTTTCCCGAGCATAAATAGCTAACGCTGCCCCCATAGGAATATAAATATCTCTAGGTACACCTTGGAAACGAGCACTAAATTGAATAGCTTCATTATTTAATACGAAATTACCCGTTGCATTAGCAGACAAGTTCAAAACAATCTGACCATCTTTAACGTACTCAACAGGAACATTTACACCTGAATAAGTTGCATCTACAACGAGATAAGGCGTGAAATCATTATCAACAAGCCAGTCATAATATGCTCTCAATAAATATGGGCGTTTAGGTAAAGTTTTTTGCGACATATCGATCCTATTTGTCATCCATTAAATTTTTAGGTGTCGCTTCGCCAACAGATTGTAAGAAAGAATCACGCTGGAAAACTCGCTCCATATAAGCTTTAATCGCTTTGCTGCCTGTGCCTGTAAATACAACTCCAAGTTGTTGCATACGCCATAATAATGGAGCGATGTAACAATCAACTAAGCTAAATTCATCACTCATAAAATAAGCAGTTTGGCTAAAAATTGGTGCTATTGCTAAAATTTCTTCTTTTAATTGTTTCAATGCATTAGCTTTTTCACTCTCTGAGCCTTTCTCTGCTTTTTCTAATACTGGATACCAATCTTGTTCGATACGTAACATTAATAAGCGGCTTTTACCACGTGCAACAGGATAAACCGGCATTAATGGAGGATATGGAAAACGCTCATCTAAATATTCCATAATAATGCGAGAATTAAATAAAACTAAATCACGATCAACTAAAGTAGGAATTGTGCCATAAGGATTTAATTCCATTAAATCTTCAGAGATAGAACTCGGATCCACAGTTTCTGTTTCATAGGCAACGCCCTTTTCAGCTAAAACTATACGAACCTGATGGCAATAAATATCAACTTTATCTGAAAAAAGAGTCATTATTGAACGTTTATTTGCAGCGCTTGTCATCTTTTCCTCCGACGACCAAAAATTAAATTGATAAAAAGGTCGCTTATTCTACCATAAATGATAGGGTAATACATAAACTTCAATGGGAATTTACCCATAAAAAAAGAAAAAAAATTGCAAGCCATTTGACTTGCAATTCTGTATATAAAACGAAAATAAAATTAACGTTTTGAGTATTGTGGACGACGACGTGCTTTGTGTAAACCAACTTTTTTACGTTCAACACGACGAGCATCACGAGTAACAAAGCCAGCTGCACGTAATACAGGGCGTAATGTTTCATCATACTCAATTAGCGCACGAGTGATACCGTGACGGATTGCACCCGCTTGACCAGAAATACCACCACCTTTAACTGTGATGTATAAATCTAATTTATCAGTTAATTCAACCAATTCTAATGGTTGACGTACGATCATACGAGATGTTTCGCGACCGAAATATACGTCTAATTCACGTTGGTTGATAACAATTTTACCACTGCCCGGTTTGATAAATACACGAGCTGAAGAGCTTTTGCGGCGACCTGTACCGTAGTTTTGATTCTCTGCCATTTTCCTAACCTCGTGATTAAATATCTAAAACTTGTGGTTGTTGTGCTGCGTGGTTATGTTCTGAACCAGCATACACTTTTAATTTACGGAACATTGCACGACCTAATGGACCTTTTGGCAACATACCTTTAACCGCAATTTCAATCACTGCTTCAGGACGGCGTTGGATCATTTCTTTGAAAGTCGCTTGTTTAATACCACCTACATAGCCAGTGTGCCAGTAGTAAAGTTTATCGCTTTCTTTGTTACCAGTTACTGCAACTTTTTCTGCATTGATAACAACGATATAATCACCTGTATCAACATGTGGAGTATATTCAGCTTTATGTTTACCACGAAGGCGACGTGCTAATTCAGTCGCTAAACGACCTAAAGTTTTACCTGTCGCATCTACTACATACCAGTCGCGTTTAACCGTTTCTGGTTTTGCTACAAAAGTTTTCATTAATTAATTACCAATAAAATAATATTAATACCCAGTGCTTACATTAAGCACAACCATCAATCTTAATCTTCACCCCTTCGAGTGCGATCTCGATAAAATAATGTGCGGTGGGAAATCCGACACATTCACAGGGTCGGGCGATTATACAAGAGATTTTTTATAAAAGCGAATTTTTTGTACTGATTAATTAAAATAATTTACTCAAACAAAATTAAACTTTCGTTTCTGCAAAAAGAAATGTTAGAATTTGCAAAAATGAACGAACTTTCATTCATTTTTACTTAATATTTTCTTAATAAAATCATTTTAAAATTTGCGCTCTTGATGAATTACATACAATTAGCTTTATGAAAACCAAATCTTTTATTTTAGAGAGCTTGCTAGGGCGAAAAGTTACGTTGAGGGGGCGATTGATGGGGCGGAAATTATGGCGTATTTTTATGCATAGATTTTATAATCTAGATATAGATCACAGAAATAATTTTGGGAGTTGGTAGAATGTTATTCCTTATTTATAAAATTGGAGAACGATATGAAAAAGTTATTTTTAGTTGGTTTGGTTAGTGTGTTATTGGTTATTGGTTGGGTGTACAACAGCAAGCAAACTTACAAAAGTTAGTTCTAATGTACAGGGGCTTGCATACAATTCTGTTGCATCTAATTACACACCAATGTTTACTACAGCCTCTCTTTTGGATTTTGATGATGGTTCTAAAGCTATTCATTATAAAATGGAGACGTATAAACGTGATAACTATGGCAATATTCAAACTGCAAATGTAACTATCCCTGATACATCATTAGAGCAACATTTAGTTTTGTTGAATAAATTCCTTGATTGGGATATAAAAGCAAAGTCAAGATCAGAGCAATTTGATAAAGAAATTGGTAGAGCAAAAACAATAAATGGTTATTCTGTTTATACTTTCCATTCAGGAAGCCAACATTCAAATTTCTTAGATGTGTGTTTTGTATTAGGTGAGAATGGATTTTGTATGATAGAAAGCATTACTTTTGATGTTACCAATGTTAAGCGTATCATTGAAGACTTAACAAAATTTAAAAATGGTCAATTCAAACACGTAGATACATCAATTTATAACTAGGCTAAAAACCCTATTGACTTCCAATAGGGATTTTTTTATTATCTATCCATAGGCGTCGAAACCTTTTTAATACTTTTATTTATTTCTTTTATTGCTATCTCTAGTTACTTTTACCTCTCTTATTCTAAGCAAAAAGATATTATTTATCTCACTGAAACAGTAAAACGTCAGGATTTACAACGCTCTGTTATCGCAACTGGCACAATTAGGGCATACAATCGAGTTGAAGTGGGGGCGCAAGTCTCTGGAAAAATCGAGAAAATGCATGTGACTTTGGGACAAGAAATTCAACGAGGCGATCTTATTGCTGAAATTGACTCCACAACCTAACTTAATCACTTAAATACTGCCCAAGCACAACTTGCTTCTTATCAAGCACAATTTAAAGCTAAACAAATTGCTTATGATATTGCTAAATCTGCACATAATCGAATTGCAAACTTATATGCAAAAAATCTGCAAGTTTAGATGAATTGAACAATGCTCAAAATACCTTTGCCATTGCTGAGGCTGAAATTCAAGCTATCCAAGCATCTATTAAACAAGCAGAAATCGATGTGAATAATGCTAAAACAAATTTGGCTTACACCAAAATTCTGTCGCCTATTAGTGGAACCATTATTTCTATTCCTGTATCCGAAGGACAAACTGTCAATGCTAACCAAACTACGCCCACAATCGTACAAGTCGCTAATTTACAAAAATTATTAATCAAACTTGAAATATCCGAGGGCGATATAAGTAAAGTGCGGTCGGGAATGAAGGTCAAATTTAGCACTCTTGCCGAACCCGATACGTTTTACCAAGGGGTTATATCATCTGTCGATCCAGCGCCAACAACGCTTACAGATAATGAATATTCAGAAAGTATTTCTGATACCAAAGCTATTTATTATTATGCCAATGTGATTATTGATAATCAGGATCAAAAGTTACGCCTCGGTATGACAACGCAAAATACCATTAGCATTACAGAAGTGCAAAATGCTCTGGTTATTCCGACTATCACATTACAAAAGCAAAATCATGCTTATTTCGTCAATGTGCTGAATAATGATAATCAAGTTGAGCAACGTGAAGTTGAAATTGGTTTAAATGATGATACGTACAGTGAAATTTTATCGGGCTTAAAAGAAGGCGAAAAAGTCATATCTTCTCAATTAGAAAATGGCGAAAAAGTTGGTAATACACGCAAACCAAGAATGTTTTAAGGAAATGATATGAACATTATTGAAATGCACAATATCAATAAATTCTTTGGTAAAAATGAAAATCGGAGCCAAGTTTTAAAAGATATTAACCTTGAAATTACAAAAGGTGATTTTGTTGCCATTATTGGACAATCAGGCTCAGGTAAATCTACTTTGATGAATATTATTGGTTGTTTAGACAATGCCACTTCTGGCTCATATAAAATTTCGCAAACAGAAGCCAGTTTATTAAATAATGAACAATTATCTGATTTACGCCAGAAAAAATTTGGCTTTATTTTTCAGCGTTATAATTTACTGCCAACCTTGAGCGCACTTGAAAATGTAGCGCTTCCCGCAATTTATGCAGGCATAGATCAAGAAACTCGCTTAAAACGAGCCGCACTTTTATTAGAAAAATTAGGGCTGGCAGAACGTATCCAAAATAAACCTAACCAACTTTCTGGTGGGCAACAGCAACGAGTGAGTATTGCTCGTGCGTTAATGAACGGTGGTGAAATCATTTTAGCCGATGAGCCTACAGGCGCTCTTGATAGCCAAAGTGGCAAAATGGTCATGGAGATCCTGACACAATTACATCATGAGGGACATACGATTATTTTAGTGACCCATGACAAAGAAGTGGCTAATTTTGCAAATCGTATTATTGAGATTAAAGATGGACGCATTATTGCTGATACCAAAAAATCAGAACAAATATCCGCCAAAGTTGAGTTTCCCGAAGTAAAAAAAGATCCTTTTTATTACTACAAAGACCAATTTATTGAAGCTTTTAAAATGTCTATTCAAGCTATCATTGCGCATAAATTGCGTGCGCTGCTCACCATGTTAGGCATTATTATTGTTATAACTTCTGTGGTTTCTGTGGTTGCGTTAGGCAACGGTTCACAACAAAAAATCTTGGCAAATATCAATTCCTTGGGAACCAATACAATGGATATTTATAATGGAACTGGATTTGGTGATAGACCACACCTGTTCGAAACC
>NZ_MUXZ01000040.1 GCF_002015075.1 Canicola haemoglobinophilus | reverse complement strand
CGTTTTTGTTTGATTAGCTCCCAAACTTGCGCCTGTTGGTCGGCTTTGAGTTGAGTTTGATGCTCTTCTGAAATCACCCATTGCCCATTCTCAAAATGATGCAAAGGGCTAGGCTGCGGTTCAGCAAGTTGCGGATAGCCTTTTTCGTCCATGACGATTTGTTTGCCTTCTGCTTGTCCTTCCAATAAAGTGCGGTATAAATCTTCAGAGATTTCCACCGCATTTTCGGGAATTTGCTCGTGAATATCGCTGATATAAAATCCGTCTTTAAAATAAATTGTCATCTCATCCCTCCTTATTTCCATCTCCCTATTGCTTGCCACATTGTTTCGCCATCATACCAAGTTGATATATTAGCTCTGGATTTATCAACCGGAGTAGCAAACACCCAGTTATATTGCCCTTTACCCGATGCATTACTCCTAAATACTTCAGATACGAATATTTCATAGTCGTTATTTATAAAACTTACTGGGAAAATCACAGGGTTAACATTTTCTGTACCGCTATCTCTTTTATTTTTTATCTTGCCAGATAAAATTAATGTACCATCTGGATATTTTCGGATTTTGTATTTATCTATTTTTTGATAACTAAAGGCTGCATTTATTAATTGATTTGTGGCGTGAGTAAAGTCAGTAATTTGACTCGTGGTATGAGTATGATTTGCATCAGCTTTACCTTGCAACTCTTGCGCTAATCTACTTGCATCTAACGCGCCTACATTAGTCACTTCGCCAAATGCCTTAATCCAAAAACGCACATCATCAAAACTATTTTTTGCCTTGATGCAAAGCTTAAACGCAATAGCTTTGGGGCGAGTTTCAGCGCCACCTGTAGCATATTTTGAGGTATTAGTCGGCTTTATCCAACCATTGTCATCTAACGTCCCATCACCCCATGAATCTACCGTTGATCTATCTGTTTGTGGCTCAAATTCAAACCCCTCTCCATACAGTGCAGTGTTTTCATCACGTC
>NZ_MUXZ01000039.1 GCF_002015075.1 Canicola haemoglobinophilus | reverse complement strand
CGGTATTATGTAGCAGTTGCACAAAGCCAAAAAAAATCAAGCAGTTAATCTCAAAAGAAAGCCTTTGGCTCAATAAAGCTAAAGGCTTTTTAATTCACAACAAGTCTTCCATTACAAGTAGATAGGCGATATTTACTCTTGCGGTAAGAGATATTTTTTTATGCATGCGGAGCATTGCGGGAGATTTTATACATATTCCGCATAAAGCAAAGCCACCATAAACATTTTAAATTACCCATAAGATATTTGAGTAAGGTGTACATTGGTTTTTGTTTATGCTGCATTCATGTAGTGTAAGTCGTTTGAAGCGATTAGACTTGCTAAGCCAAACAGTGCTTCAGCTTTTTTATTGCCTTGCCAGTAACCTGTAAAATCTCGTGAAGGTAAGGTGTTTAAGCAACATTTTAGTAATTGCTCAAGTTTCTCTTTGACACTTTTTCGGCGATTATCTTCTCTCCATACAATTTCATTTGCATAGAACATCAGATATTTATTGTTCATCTTGTGATAGATACCTGTAATGGCTCGTCGTAGTCGTGCGAAAAAGGATTCAGCAAGATTATTCGTTATACCATCAATTGAACGATACTCTTGCGAATGATTTACTCGCCATAAATCATAATAAAAGGTAAGGCTGTCATAGGCAGGATTTTCATCAGCATGAATAGTGCTACTTGGCTTGACCAATCGTTGCGTTAAATGAAGTATATCTTGCGTATTTTCTTCCTTGACTAAAGCAACGATACTTCTATCAGCCCCTTTCATGACCTCTTGATTAGCTGCACGTTGACGGAATACTAACACACAAGACTTATCTGCACGTTGATAACGTTTCTTCCGTCTATCAATACGTTTATGGCGAAAGTTTTTAGGGCGAATGTAGTAGTTTGTGTAAGCCCCATCAATATGAACCTCGCCATGTAGCGGAGTTAAATCTTTGGCTTTATCAAGGGATTCACGAAATTTATGTAACAACACCCATGCAGTTTTGTATTGTACATTGAGTTTATGTGATAACGTAATGGCGGATAAGCCTTTACTTTCGGTCGCAAAATAGAAAATGGCTAACATAATTTTACGTAAAGAAAGTTTTGCACCTTGAAAAATCGTACCTGCTGTAATAGAAAAACGATGCTGGCAATGTTTGCACTGCCATTGTTTACGAGTAGAAATGAAATAGGCGTGGTGGCGAGTACGGCAATGCGGACAAATAACATCGTTCATTTCATCTGCATTACCCCAACGAGCTTGTTTCAATAGCTGAAAAATTTCGGCATCAGATAAGCTCGCCAAGCTATCTACCGATAGCTGGTGTGCTGCCGCTGATAACCGAAAATGCTGTGCCATAGAAACAAAAATCCCTTCATTAAAACTCTGAAATTTCCAAGCCTTTTTAGGCTTAAAAAACAAAGTCATAATGAAGGGACTATTCTCTGTGGGCAAAAATGTATTATTTTATAGGGTGTTTGTCAAGCTCTTTCTTTTGTCAAGTGATTTTTGAAAATTTCGATATTTTTAAAACTATCCAGCTGGAGAAAGGGCTGGATTATGTCAAGGAAAAATTTTTGACGAGTTTGACTGCTGATATTTTGAACATTCTTTGATATGACAGTCATAAATCAATCATCCCATAATTTGAGCATACTATTCCTAAATGAAATGCTATATGGAAATCCCAAATTTTATTACATAACTTCCCACTACATACTCAATACTAGTATACTGCAGACACAGTAATAAATCTCAAAAGGGCTGCTTTAAAGTGCGGTATAAAATTCGCCGATTTTCTTTTATATCAAACAAAAGAAAACTCGTTAGACGACACTCCTAACGAGTTTTTGAATGTATCGAAGAATGAACCCAAAGACTAATTTATAAGCTCGAATTTTCGTTGATAAACCTCGTATCTTTCTAGCATGTAGCCTTCCACATCATCGTAGAGCCATTCAAAAGCTATCAAGCTCTTCAATATATTTTTCTGCTTTCAACATTGCATAAGCTCGTGTGTCACTTGGGAATATTTGATGATGAAATGGCTTCCGCTCATCATAGCAGCACAATTTATCATTAGCAGGTTTATTACTTGTTTCTATTTCATCCCAACCAATTATTTCCTCTTCATAGGGGATTGAAGCAGGCTTATTATACAAAATACGGATAAGGTTCTTTTCTTCTTCTGAGGGAAAAATGGTGTTAAACCAAACCTCAGAAAACAAGATCCGCTTAAAAATAAAAGACTTCATTCTTTATCCTCTAAGCGGAAATAATTTTCCCAATATTCCTCTCATTTGGCTCGATTTTTCGCTGAAAAAATCCAGTTTTTTGAGACAAAACAATACATTGGCATTTCTTGTAGGTAGGTTTTTCGGGATGTAAACAGATCGCTTAAGTAGGGAATCAGTTGGAGTTCCATAATCAATCCCTCCATACTGCACACTAGCCAGCTTAACTCCCCATATTCTTGCCAGAAGATAGAATCTGTTTTTGTTAACCATAATGATAAGCCGATTAGTATGCACATAAAAATAAGATAGTAACTTGGCTTTAAGGCTAAAGCGTTACGACAAATTAGCACCAAGAGTGGAATAGTAACAAGTTCAAAGAGAAATGAGTTCATGATGATTTCCTTCTGTGAGTTGAAAAATAATTTGGGATGAAGGAAACCTAAAGAAAAGCCCCTTCATTACCACTTTCTAAGCCTTTTTGGGCTTAAAAAGTAAAAGCCGTAATGAAGGGACTATTCTCTGTGGGCAAAAAGGTATTATTTTATAGGGTACTTGTCAAGTAAAATCTTGCAGTGCATTTTATCTCCAAACCTGCTATAAACACTGATAAAATCTCAAAAGTACCTTGTCAAG
>NZ_MUXZ01000038.1 GCF_002015075.1 Canicola haemoglobinophilus | reverse complement strand
AGCCTCGCCGACCATCACAGGTAACTGATTGAATTGCATGATTTTTATCTCTAAATCTATTCAAAGCCAACTGATAATATTCATCCCTCTCTGTACTCACAATTTGATGATAAATGACCTTTTCACTCAAGCTATCCATTAATACTAAACCCCCAAATTCTCGCCCAAAGAAAGTGGTATCCATAATAATATTTAAATAGGTTGAAATAGGGGAATTTAAGGCTGTTTTAGGGGCTTTATCGATATATCTTTGAATAGTTTTAACTGAGCATTGATATTTAATTGAGAGTTCTTTATAGGTTTGTTTTCCTTGTGAATAATCTTTCCAAATATCACTGGGATTTAATTTCTTTTGGAAGGTAATGTTTTATTACAGATATTACATTTATAGCGTTGAATGTTATTTTGAGTGCCATGTTTCTTTATATTCTGATTTGAGCAGAAAGGACAAGTTTTTTGTTCATTTTCAAAAATAGGGCTTAAAGCCTTGCACTATAAGGCTTTAAACCACTTTTTAGCAACTATTTTGTCCATTACACCTGTAGGTAGATACTGGATAATATTATTCTCATATTAGTCACTTAATATTTAAGTTTTGCAACCTTATCTAGGTTAGAATATTCTCACATAATAGATCTACCTGATAAATTTTATTAAAAAGAATAGATTATCTATATTTCTGAATGACTCTATAAAGGCTACTATTTGCTAGAATTAGGATTGTTTTTAGTTTGAACTTAAATCTTATTTTGTTATCTAGTAAAATTTTGAATATAAGTTTTCTTATCCAAAGCATATAAGAGTTTTTCTTTTGCTTAAATAAGGATTTATTATTGTTTATAGCATATTGTCCTAGAATACCTATATAAGTGAAAAACATAAATATATCAGAATAATATTTTAAAGAAGGGTAATTAGCATTTATATGTTCAGAAAACTTGTCAGCTATACTAATTAACTTCTCACTAATCTTTATATCATTTTTATTTGTGATTGATGTAGGTTTCTTTATATAAAAATAACTATTATTTAAACATACAGAGGTTGATTCACATCTATGTAAGGCTTTATAAAAAAATTCAAAATCCTCACCTAATACCTCTTTATCATCAAAATAAATATCTTTTAATATTGATGTTTTATAAAGTTTAGCTGCTACTTCCCAGCCAATATTATTTCCATAAATGACATCTTTTAATAAATCTTCTGGTGTAAGAGTATAAGTAACGTCTAATTGCGGCTTAGAAGATTTATTATAAGTTATTTCATTTTCATTAATTCTCTTACAATTAGAAATACATATATCAGAATTATTTTTTTCTAAAGTTGTTACTAAAGATTCTATATGATTAGGTAAAATATAGTCATCAGAGTCTACAAATAGAATATATTTTCCTTGAGCATTTTCTAAACCAAGATTTCTAGCCATAGATGCCCCTTTATTGTCTTGACTAAACAATTTGATTCTAAGGTGATTTTTTGAGTACTCTTTACAAATTGATAAGCTAGTATCTGTTGAACCATCATTAATCAAAATAATCTCTAAATCTTGATACGTCTGATTTATAACACTATCTAGGGTATCTCTGAGATATTTCATACTATTATAAATTGGAATAATTACACTAACCATAAATTATCTATCTTAAAATATTTATAATTATTGCAATGATCTTTTTAAAAGGATATTTAAGTAAAAACATTATTTTTCTTCTATACTTTTTTGGCCTAGGAGATATGATGGATCTATCATTTTCTAGGTTGCTTTCTAATATAGGATTTTCTATAGCAATTATAGGTCTTAGCATTTTTGTTTTGATACCAAATTCTTTATAAAATAGTGAGAAATCATCAGCTAACCAATAAGGTAGAGTATTGTTGTTATGAATTGGAAATTTAGCGATTGCAGATTTTTTGATAAGATAGCAAACGGTTCCTGCATAATAATAATGAGATGGATACCCATATACAAAGTTACGATATTCTACTTTTTTATTTAATGGTCTTAATGAAAGAGGTGCCTTTATTTCTATTTTTTTGCATGAAAAAGAGCTTATTTTTGACTCACCTAATACTAGTAGGTCAGCGTTTATTGTTTGTTTTTCAAGTTTAGATAGCACGTCCCAAAAATGCTCAGAGAATAAAATATCATCTTCACTTACTAAAACAAAATCATCATTACCAATATTATTATCATTAAATATCTTTTTGTGTAGACTTATATGGCTTAATGTGCAACCAATTTCCCCATTTGTTACATTTCTTTTATAGATATCATTGAATTTATTAATGTTAAATATAGAATTAGGCTGCTCTTTATTCAAATTTAATGTATTAATTGCATTAAATATGTTAAATGTTATAGCATTTTTTTGCCTAAAAAATATTTCTTTTCTTAATCTATCTTTTTCTAAAGATATGATGTACTTTCTCATTCTTATTAGATCTCAATAATTTTTATTCCAAAACTTTCTAATATTTTATATGTATCTACGTAAGCTTCATCTTCTAATTTAGGTTTTAAAGAAAAAATATGATTGATATTTTCTTTGTTGACTATATTTAATACTGCACCACTAAAGAAAGTGTATATTATAATATTTTTATTTTCTGATTCTTTAAAATAAAAATCCTCAAAAATGAGTTCTGTATCAATATAAGGAATATTATCTACTATATAACTTTCTCTAGGGTGAGGGAAATAGTAATCTATGTTGTATTTTTCAAATACTCTTTTTACTAGTTGGATATTTTTATCAATATCATTAAATATTGGCTGTCCAAGGAGTATTCTTATATTATTTTCTACTCTACTTGGATTTGTATTTTCTTTTTCAAATAAGGAAATATATTCTATATTATCTATAATGTTTTCTTTTTTTGGATAGATGGAATAATGTAATTTAGAGATATTTTTTATTTTATTTATATCAAGTTTATTTCCTAAAATAGTCTGAATGAACTGTAATTTTCTTGGAATGTTATTTTCTGGTTCTTTATAATAAAAACTAGTTTTAGTTATATTTGCGGTTCCATCATCAAAAGTATATAGCTCTTTAAACTTTATATTACTAAGAAGTATATGAATAAGAGGTTTATCTATGCTGGCTAAAAAAACTTTGTTAAATTCCTGGTTTTTATATTTTAATATAGAGAAAATTGTTTTTATTTTCTTTAATCTTGTATTGTTAAGTCCTATAATTAAAAAATTATGGCATTTATTTTTTTAGCCTTTTTCCATAAAGCTCAAATTTTTTATTATCAAGTGCATCAAACAGAATTCCATAGAATTTGTTTTCAGGATAT
Organism: Canicola haemoglobinophilus; assembly: GCF_002015075.1. Taxonomy (GTDB): domain Bacteria; phylum Pseudomonadota; class Gammaproteobacteria; order Enterobacterales; family Pasteurellaceae; genus Canicola; species Canicola haemoglobinophilus. The sequence goes on along the minus strand of NZ_MUXZ01000038.1, from coordinate 1,386 downwards.
AGATCAATTATTTTTTCTGCAATTAGTACTTGTAGTGGTGTGCAACATATAATTAAATTCATTCTTTTTCCTTTGAAACTTTATTCGTAAAATAATATAGGATAGGCAAAACTATTGAACTGCCAAAAATGCTCGCAAAAGGAATATAAGATATTTTAGTATTTATTAAATAAAATAATAATATTAAATATGATAATACTGATAATATTGAGCTATAAGATATTAATTTATTCTTACCATAATAAAATAAATAGTTTACTAGTAGCATATAGGGTATGAATAAAACCGTGGAAATAGAAAAAGAAAGGAAATAGTATTTTACTCCCCAGAAAGCATCTCCTAAAACCCAAACAAATAATGATTCAGGGATAAAATGAATCATTAATACGGGTATAGGGATAAGTAATAATGATAAATAGAAGTATTTATGTATATCTCTAATTGTAATTCTTTTATTCTTTAATGAATCAAAAATGTAGGGTATTGTTGCTTTATTTATTGCCATTATACAAATCATTAAAACTGATGACAATTGAGCACCCATGGAATATAGTCCTAGGTCAGCATCAGTAAATTTATGATATATAAATACTCTATCTATTTGCCCTTTTATAAAACCACTAGTGTGGTGTAATACAAGAGGAATGCCAAATCCTAGTAGGTATAGAATTCCTATTTTGTATTTTTTAATTTTCCAAGATATATTTTTATATAATATTTTTTTATTGTAAAAATAATAAGCAAAAATAAGGATCAGAATGTTGGCAAGAAGGGATGATATTATTCTTTTTTCAACTAAATTTTGTGTATAAATCTCTAACGTAATAATTGTTACTATTGTAGAAATAAAACTTCCAAAGATTTGTATTGAAATATAAGAATGCACTCTTTTCTGACATTGTCTTATTGCGAGTTGAACACTAATAAAAGAGCCAAGAATAGAGTTTAAAATAATATATAGTAATATGTGTGCGTTATAAGATATAGCAAATATAATAAATATAAATCCCAGTAAAACAGAATAAATATGTCCAGATTTAACAATAAGATCTAAAGAACGATGTCCATAAGTATAAAAATAACGAGTCACTGCTCCATCTTGACTCAAACTAATAAATATAGCAAATAAAGCTGCGAATGTTTGATAATAGGAGAGTTCCCCATATCCTTCTACTCCTAATTTTCTTGAGATATAAGGCAAGAGTAAAAATGGCATTATTTTAGAAACTAATTCACCAGCTAGATATATAAAACTATCTTTTAATATTTTCATGTATATTATCAATGACAAACAAAAATGCCATTAGTGGAATTATATTAACTAATGGCATTTATTTTTTTGAGCTAATTAATGTTTGCAGCCACAGCGAGCCTCTCCCATAATTT
>NZ_MUXZ01000037.1 GCF_002015075.1 Canicola haemoglobinophilus | reverse complement strand
ACTTTTGGGGTGCAGATCAGTTAAAGGGCGTTTTATCTATTACTTAGCTGATAAATTACACAGCAAAAAAATTTATAGCCCTTTGCGAAGTGGATATAATGTATTTCAACCAAGTAGAAAAGGATATGACAATGAAAATACTTAACCGATTACTTATGACTACGTTTCTAGTAATCATTTCCTCAACCTCTGTATATGCTAATAGTCCTGAAAAACAATTTGAGCAAGGGCTAGCAGCTTATAACAAACAGGATTATGCTAAGGCCTTCGAGTTATGGAAACCACTAGCAGAAAAAGGTTATGCAAATATTCAATATAATTTAGCTTTGATGTATGAAGAAGGGAAAGGTGTTAAGCAAGATTATATCGAGGCGGTAAAATGGTACGAAAAATCTGCTGAGTTGGGGGATGCGCAATCTCAATTTAGTTTAGCGATAATGTATTACAAAGGCTTAGGCGTTAAACAGAATTATCATCAATAGGTAAAATGGTTGAGAAAAGCTGCGGAACAAGGTCACTCCGATGCTCAATTTAATTTGGGCGTAGCCTATTAAAAGGGCATGGAGTAAGATAAGATGATATGCAAGCGAAAGAATATTTTGGTCAGGCTTGCGATAATGGTGAACAATTGGGTTGCGATTACTATCGATTGCTCAATAGCGGCAGACAGTGAGCTATTTTGGCTAAGTACTCACTTGGTTAAAAAATTTATATTTCCCCTGTAACATCCTGTTTGTTTATTTTCAAATCTAATAAATTGGGGTATTATGAGTTCTTGTGTTCGGCGCCGAACCAAAATTTTAGGATACTTTGCTATCAATATTTTTACAGAATTATGCAATTAGAACGATTACAGAAAAAATTAGGTTATCAATTCGTTAACCTTGATTACCTCAAACAAGCTTTAACTCACCGAAGTGCTGCCGCATTGAATAATGAACGTTTAGAATTTCTTGGAGATTCCATTCTGAATTTTGCCATTGGTAAAGCCCTTTATGAAAAATTTCCTAAGTCTGATGAAGGAGAATTAAGCCGAATGCGAGCGGCTTTAGTGAAGGAACAAACCTTAGCGGTCGTGGCTCGTCAATTTGAATTAGGCGATTACTTAAAGCTAGGCGCTGGTGAGCTAAAGAGCGGTGGTTTTCGCCGAGAATCTATTTTATCTGACTGTGTTGAGGCATTAATCGCTGCGATTTATTTAGATGCGGGGATAGATGCTGCGTTAGCTCGTGTTTACCAATGGTATCAAGAATTGCTTGAGCAAATAAAGCCGGGAGAAGCTCAAAAAGATCCCAAAACACGTTTACAAGAGTTTTTACAAGGCCGACGTATGAAACTCCCTGAATATGAAGTAATTGAGATTAAGGGAGAGGCACATAATCAATCTTTTAAAGTGAGTTGCAAGGTAGAAGGGCTGACAGAAGTTGTTTTTGGGCAAGGCACTAGCCGCCGAAAAGCCGAACAAAATGCCGCCCAGCAAGCGATTGAAAAGCTGAAAATTAAATAATCATATAAGGGATAAAATTATCCTTATAAAACGAGAGAAAAAATGACAGAACAAGAAACATATTGTGGTTTTATTGCCATTGTTGGTCGTCCTAATGTTGGGAAGTCCACGTTGTTGAACAAAATTTTAGGACAAAAAATTTCTATTACTTCACGTAAAGCGCAAACTACAAGACATCGCATTGTTGGTATTCATACTGATGGAGCTTATCAAGCTGTTTATGTTGATACACCGGGATTGCATATTGAAGAAAAGCGCGCAATTAATCGTTTAATGAATAGAGCAGCGAGCAGTGCAATAGGCGATGTTGATTTGATTATTTTCGTGGTTGATGGCACTCATTGGACAGATGACGATGAAATGGTGCTGAATAAATTACGCCAAGCCAAAGCCCCCGTGGTATTAGCCATTAACAAGGTAGATAACATTAAAAATAAAGATGAGCTTTTGCCTTTTATTACAGAAATTAGTCAGAAGTTTGAGTTTAAAGAAATTATCCCAATTTCAGCTCAACGAGGTAATAACGTACATAATTTAGAAAAAATCGTCCGCACTTCTTTGCGTAAAGGTGTGCATCACTTCCCCGAGGATTATGTAACAGATCGTTCACAACGCTTTATGGCATCAGAAATTATTCGTGAAAAATTGATGCGTTTTACAGGAGAGGAATTACCTTATTCCGTTACAGTGGAAATTGAGCAGTTTAAACTTAATGAACGTGGTACCTATGAAATCAATGGATTGATTTTAGTTGAGCGTGAAGGGCAGAAAAAAATGGTAATTGGAGCGAAAGGACAAAAATTAAAAACTATTGGTACTGAAGCGCGTCAAGATATGGAACGTTTATTTGATAATAAAGTACATCTTGAATTATGGGTGAAAGTGAAATCAGGCTGGGCTGATGATGAACGAGCATTGCGTAGTTTAGGTTATATAGACGAATAAAATAAAAGGAGACAAATAATGTATTTAGAACAAGTGAGGGCTGAATTACTAGAGGCGCAAGATGTGCTAGATAAATTTATCAATGATGAAAATAATATCAAATTAATTCAGCAAGCCGCATTACTTATTTCAGACAGCTTTAAACAAGGTGGCAAAGTATTATCTTGTGGTAATGGTGGATCACATTGCGATGCAATGCATTTTGCTGAGGAATTAACCGGACGTTATCGTGAAAATCGTCCGGGTTATCCAGCGATAGCTATCTCAGATGTAAGTCATCTGAGTTGTGTTAGTAATGATTTTGGCTATGAATATGTATTTTCTCGTTATGTAGAAGCAGTTGGACAAAAAGGCGATGTTTTATTCGGTTTATCAACTTCTGGTAATTCAAAAAATGTCTTAAATGCGATTGAAGCTGCGAAAGCAAAAGGTATGAAAGTGATTGCTTTAACAGGAAAAGACGGCGGAAAAATGGCTGGGATTGCCGATGTAGAAATTCGAGTACCGCACTTCCGTTATGCAGATCGTATCCAGGAAATTCATATTAAAGTCATTCATATTTTAATGATGCTCATTGAATTTGAAATGGCGAAAGTTGAAGGTTAATGCGCTTTTTAGTCTTTCGGTGTATTTCAAGGAAAGATTTTATCGTAAATCGTAATCTTTCCTTTACTTTTAGTACAAATTTAGATTAAAATCGCAACCCTTATTTTAGGGTCAATAATTTGTTTATTGAACACTATTAAATTTTGCAAAATATTAATTAATTATTGAGGTGATGGCTTATGCCAGTAATTAAAGTACGTGAAAACGAATCATTTGACGTTGCATTACGTCGTTTTAAACGCTCTTGTGAAAAAGCAGGTATCTTAGCAGAAGTTCGCAGCCGTGAATTCTATGAAAAACCAACAACAATTCGCAAACGTGAAAACGCAATTCGCGCTAAACGTCACGCAAAACGCGTAGCTCGTGAGAATGCACGTAATACACGTTTATACTAATTAAAAAATTTTTTAATTAAACTCGAGTTAAGCAGACCGTGAAACCAGTAGGAATCACGGTTTTGTTTCTTTTAGAATTTCTTTATTATATTTGCTTTTACAGCATTCCTAAGCTAGTTTATCCCTCATTCTATACATTGAAAGGATTTATCTCTTTATGTCAGGCACAATACCTCGCTCATTTATTGACGATATTTTAGCTAGAACAGATATTGTAGAACTGATTAACTCTAGGGTTAAACTTAAAAAACAGGGGCGAGATTATCAAGCTTGTTGCCCTTTTCATCACGAAAAAACGCCTTCTTTTACCGTTAGTCAGAAAAAACAGTTTTACCATTGCTTTGGTTGTCATGCTCATGGTAATGCCATCTCATTTTTAATGGAATATGACAAGTTAGAATTTGTTGAGGCTGTTGAAGAGCTAGCCGCTTTACATGGGTTAGAAGTGCCGAGAGAAAAATCTCATCAGTTTAATGGAAAACCGCAAGTTAGCTTTAAAACAAAGCGAGATTTGTATGAATTAATGCAAGAAATTGCAAAATTCTACCAAGAACAGCTTAGCCAAAATATTCCAGCACAAAGCTATTTACAGCAACGAGGTCTATCCGATGAAATTATCCAACGTTTTCAAATTGGCTTTTCTCCCGCTCAATCTAATATTTTCATAAAAAAATTTGCTACAAATAGAGATGATGTTCAGAGGTTATTTGATGTCGGAATGCTAAATAAACGAGAGCGCGGTGAATTATTTGACCGTTTTCGCCAACGAGTGATATTTCCTATTCGTGATAGACGTGGGAGAACAATTGCTTTTGGTGGACGGATTATTACGCAAGAGGATAATAGACCTAAGTACCTAAATTCGCCGGAGAGTGTGACCTATCATAAAGGTTATGAGCTTTATGGCTTATTTGAGGCATTGGAAATTAATGCTAATCCTGAAATGCTACTTGTCGTGGAAGGGTATATGGATGTTGTTGCTTTAGCGCAATTTGGTGTTGATTATGCAGTGGCATCTTTAGGGACAGCAACAACCACAGAACAATTGCAATTAGCATTTCGTTCAACTGAGCAAATTATTTGTTGCTATGATGGTGACAGGGCTGGGAGAGATGCCGCTTGGCGTGCATTAGAAAATGTGCTTCCTTTATTAGAAGATGGGCGACAGTTAAAATTTATTTTCTTACCAGAAAAAGAAGATCCTGATAGTTTTATTCGTCAATATGGCAAAGAAGGATTTGAGAATTATATTCAGCAAGCACAATCATTAAGTGAATTTCTGTTTAATAGCTTAAGTGCTCAAGTGGATTTTTCTTCTAAAGAGGGAAAAGCGAAATTAGTTTCTCTTGCTGTTCCGCTCATTGATAAAGTACCTGGAGAAATGTTGCGTTTGTCTTTACGTGATACGTTGGGCCAGAAAGTTGGTATATTTAATCCAGACAAGTTAGAGCAATTATTGCCTAATAAAGAGATTGAACATAAGAAAGTTGTACCAACAGTAAAAAGAACGCCCATGCGTGTTTTAATTGCTCTTTTATTGCAAGATTCGAATTTGGCTAGAATAGTACCTGACTTATCTCCATTAAGAGTTTTACAAGAGCCGGGCTTAGATTTATTTGAGCAAATAGTAATGCTTTGTCGTGAAAATGTGGGTATGACCGCTGGACAAATTTTGGAGCACTGGCGAGATACAGAATATAGCCAGCCTCTTGAGATTTTAGCTTCATGGCAACATGCTGTTGATGACAATAAAGTGGAGCAAGAATTTAGAGACACTCTAATTCATCTTTATAAACAACTAGTTGATAGACGTATTCAGGAATTAATTGGGCAAGAGCGTACAGGTGGTTTGACGAGTGAAGAAAAAATGGAATTAGCGCAATTATTATCGAAAAAGCAAGAAAAGAAATAGTTAATCTTTGATAAGAATGGTAAAATCCCCCATTCTTCAACCCTTATTAATCGAGGCAGATATTAAATGGAACAAAGTAAACAATCTCAATTGAAATTGTTAATTGCACGAGGTAAAGAACAAGGTTATTTAACTTATGCCGAAGTGAATGATCATCTTCCTGAAGAGCTTGTTGATGCAGATCAAATTGAAGATATTATTCAAATGATCAATGACATGGGGATTCAAGTGCTTGAAAGTGCACCAGATGCCGATGATTTAATGCTCAATGAGAATATTACTGATGAAGATGCAGTTGAGGAAGCAACACAAGTATTATCCAGTGTAGAAGCGGAGCTAGGTAGAACAACAGATCCTGTGCGTATGTATATGCGTGAAATGGGAAGTATTGAGCTTCTTACTCGTGAAGGTGAAATTGGTATTGCAAAACGTATTGAAGAAGGGATTAATGAAGTTCAAAGCTCAGTAGCAGCTTATCCTAAAGCTATAGACTACCTTCTAGAACAATATGCTTTAGTAGAAGAAGGAGGGATGCGTTTAGCTGATCTCATTACAGGTTTTGTTGATCCAAATGCAATTGTTGAAGAAGAGATTATTGAAACGGAAGATATGCTTGAAGATGCTGATGATGAAGAGCATGAAACAGGCAATGTTGATGACGAAGAAGAGGAAGACGGTGAAGATAATAGTAGCTCAGATTCTGATTCAGATAATTCAATTGATCCTGAAGTTGCGCGCGAGAAATTTGAGGCATTGAGAGAGCAACATCAAAAAACCTTGGATGCGATTGAAAAGCATGGTCGTTCACGTAAACAAGCAAAAGATCATATTCAAGCTTTAGCAGATATTTTTACCCAGTTCCGTTTGGTACCAAAACAGTTTGATGTTTTAGTAAATTATATGCGCGATATGATGAAATCTGTTCGCCAATATGAAAGACAAATTCAAAAAATAGTTGTTGATCAGGCTAAAATGCCAAAAGAAAATTTCCATAAATTGTTTATTGGTAATGAAAGCTCTGAAGCTTGGTTAGAAAAAGCTTTAGCCGCAGGAAAACCTTGGTCAGAAAGACTTATGCAATACGAAGGTGGGGTTCGCCAAGGAATAAACCAATTATTAAAAATTGAGCAGGATACGAATTTAACTATTTCTCAAATTCGTGAGATCTGTGACAAAGTAGCACAAGGCGAATTAAAAGCTCGTAGAGCAAAAAAAGAAATGGTTGAGGCAAACTTACGTCTAGTTATCTCTATCGCAAAGAAATATACAAATCGTGGACTACAATTTTTAGATCTCATTCAAGAAGGAAATATAGGTTTGATGAAAGCGGTAGATAAATTTGAATATCGCCGTGGTTATAAATTTTCAACTTATGCAACATGGTGGATCCGTCAAGCGATTACACGTTCCATCGCAGATCAGGCGCGTACAATCCGTATTCCAGTGCATATGATTGAAACCATTAATAAATTAAATCGTATTTTGCGTCAAATGCTGCAAGAAATGGGGCGTGAAGCAACACCTGAAGAATTAGCAGAACGTATGGGAATGCCAGAAGATAAAATTCGTAAAGTGTTGAAAATCGCTAAAGAACCTATTTCAATGGAAACGCCAATTGGCGATGACGATGATTCACATTTAGGTGACTTTATCGAAGACAATACTTTAGAATTGCCATTAGATTCGGCAACAGCACAAAGTTTGCGAGCCGCAACTCACGAAGTATTAGAAGGCTTGACACCACGTGAAGCAAAAGTCTTACGGATGCGTTTTGGCATTGATATGAATACAGATCATACTTTGGAAGAAGTTGGGAAGCAATTTGATGTAACGCGTGAACGTATTCGTCAAATCGAGGCGAAAGCCTTACGCAAATTACGTCATCCAAGTCGTTCTGAAACCTTAAGAAGTTTCTTAGATGAATAATGGAAAAAGTGTTAGGGGATGAAAATCCCCTTTTACTTTTTCTAAAACCTTTCTTTTTTATACCGCACTTTTAATAGTATTCCTCTATATTTTGTATTTATTTTTGAAATTTATTTAAATTATTTTGTCTTTTATTAAATTAAATTTAATTGTTAAATATTTTTGTAATATTTTTTAATAAATTTGTTTGCAATATTTTTATGTTTTATTGCATATTAATCACGAGCCAATTAACAGCTCTTAATTATTATATAAATAAGCAAACAAAACATTTCAATTAAGAAGGAAACAAATTATGTCAGCAATCGTATCATTAGAGGATTTTTTAGCAAAAGTAGAGCAACGTGATGGTCATCAGCCAGAGTTCTTACAAGCTGTACGAGAAGTTTTAACTTCTATTTGGCCATTCTTAGAAAAAATCCAAAATATCGTTCTGAGGCTTTATTAGAGCGTTTAGTCGAGCCTGAACGTGCATTTCAATTTCGTGTTGCTTGGACTGATGATAAAGGTCAAGTTCAAGTAAACCGTGCATTCCGAGTGCAATTTAATAGTGCAATTGGACCATTCAAAGGTGGTATGCGTTTTCATCCTTCCGTGAATTTATCTATTTTAAAATTCTTAGGTTTTGAGCAAATTTTCAAAAATGCATTAACAACATTGCCTATGGGCGGTGGTAAAGGTGGTTCAGATTTTGATCCAAAAGGTAAGTCTGATGCAGAAGTGATGCGTTTCTGCCAAGCATTAATGGCTGAATTATATCGTCATGTAGGCCCAGATACTGATGTTCCAGCAGGTGATATTGGCGTGGGTGGTCGTGAAGTTGGTTATCTTGCTGGTTATATGAAAAAATTATCTAACCAAGCGGCTTGTGTGTTTACAGGACGTGGTTTGTCATTCGGTGGAAGTTTAATTCGCCCTGAAGCAACTGGTTATGGTTTAGTGTATTTTGCACAAGCAATGTTAGCTGAAAAAGGACAATTTTTTGCAGGTAAAACAGTTGTCGTGTCTGGTTCAGGTAACGTGGCACAATATGCGATTGAAAAAGCATTACAATTAGGTGCTAAAGTAGTGACTTGCTCTGATAGCTCTGGTTATGTGTATGATCCAGAAGGATTTACACAAGAAAAATTAGCCGCACTTTTAGACATCAAAAATGTGAAACGTGGACGTGTGAAAGATTACGCAGAACAATTTGGTTTGCAATATGTGGAAGGTGAACGTCCTTGGGGCGTGAAAGCGGATATTGCGCTACCTTGTGCAACTCAAAATGAATTAGAGTTAGCTGATGCTCAACAATTAATTGCAAATGGTGTTCAACTTGTGGCTGAAGGCGCAAATATGCCTACAACTATTGAAGCTACTGATGCTTTCCTTGAAGCTGGTGTATTATTTGGACCGGGTAAAGCAGCAAATGCTGGTGGAGTTGCAACTTCTGGCTTAGAAATGGCGCAAAGCTCACAGCGCTTATATTGGACCGCGGAAGAAGTTGATGAAAAATTACACCGTATTATGTTAGATATTCATGCAAACTGTAAAAAATACGGCACTGTTGAAGGACAGGAAAATATCAACTATGTGGTAGGAGCAAACATTGCAGGCTTTGTTAAAGTGGCAGATGCAATGTTAGCGCAAGGCGTTTATTAATCTCCTATAACATCAATTAAACCTTCTTATTTGCTTACCGCACTTTGTGAAAATAAAGTGCGGTTAGTTTTTTATAGTTTTTAGTTATTTTGTGTAATGAATTTGTCTAAGTGCGATATTGCTTTTTAGGTAGCAATTCTGTTAAATCTGCATCTACTGTGCGAATATGAAGTTAGTTTGAGTGAAGTAAATTATGTGTCAACTTTTAGGAATGAATTGTAATACACCAACGGATATTGTCTTTTCTTTTGAGGGATTTCGGCGTAGAGCTGGATTAACGGATTGTCATTCTGATGGCTTTGGTATTGCTTTTTTTGAAGGGAAAGGAATTCGTGTTTTCCGTGATAATCGCCCGGGACATTCTTCACCTATTGCGGATTGTATTAAACAATACAATATAAAATCACTAAATGTGGTTGCTCATATTCGTAAAGCCACACAAGGTGATGTAAATATCGAAAATACTCACCCTTTTATTCGTGAACTTTGGGGAGAAAATTGGGTTTTTGCTCATAATGGTAACTTAACTTCGTTACCTGATATGACCGAAAGTATTTTTCAGCCGATAGGTTCAACAGATTCAGAAACTGCTTTTTGTTATATGCTTAGTCAATTGAAAAGTCGTTTTGCCAAAAAGCCCAATGAACAAGATATTTTTGCCGCAATTCAAGAGATCACAAAAGAGTTAACTCAAAGAGGAACGTTCAATTTTATTCTATCTAATGGGAAATGGATGATTGCGCATTGTTCTACAAATTTACATTATCTGACTCGTAAAGCACCATTCGGCAAGGCTCAACGAATAGATGATGATAATGTTATTGATTTTAGGGATTATGCTAAAGAAACAGACAAAGTGACTATTATTACAACTTTTCCACTAACTAAAGATGAGCATTGGAATAAGATGATGTCAGGTGGTTTTGTTATGTTTAAAGATAGTGATAAGGTGGCTGAGATTTTAGGTGTTGAATCTGAGATTATTGATGATGGTACGCTTGGAGTGCAAACGTTTGCTTAAATGTGGTTAGAAATTCTACATATCGCCATTTTTTTCATTAAAAAGTTTTTTTACACTATTAATTTTTATTAAGATCATTTAGAATTCCGCAGTTTAAAATTTTTTTACTTACTTGATCAATAAGGGAGCATACGATGAAAATTGTTGAAGTTAAACATCCATTGGTAAAGCATAAAGTAGGCTTAATGCGTGCTGCGGATATTAGTACAAAGGATTTTCGCCAATTAGCAACAGAAGTGGGAAGTCTGTTAACTTATGAAGCAACGTCAGATTTAGACACTGAGAAAGTGACTATTGAAGGGTGGTGTGGTCCAGTTGAAATTGATCGAATTAAAGGTAAAAAAGTCACTGTAGTTCCTATTTTACGTGCTGGATTAGGTATGATGGATGGTGTGTTAGAGCATGTACCAAGTGCGCGTATTAGCGTGGTGGGTATGTATCGTGATGAAGAAACTCTCGAGCCAGTTCCTTACTTCCAAAAATTAGCCAGTGATTTAGAAGAACGTTTAGCTATTGTTGTCGATCCGATGTTAGCAACAGGTGGATCTATGATCGCAACAGTTGATTTATTAAAAGCGAAAGGTTGTCAGCATATTAAAGTATTAGTATTAGTAGCTGCGCCAGAAGGGATTAAGGCTTTAGAAGCTGCACATCCTGATATTGAATTATATACAGCATCAATTGATAGCCATTTAAATGAACATGGCTATATTATTCCTGGATTAGGTGATGCTGGCGATAAGATTTTTGGTACGAAATAAGACCAAAATATAAAACGGCAATGAATGCCGTTTTTTTCCGCGTAATCTATTGAAAAATGGACCGCACTTTTAGTTAATTCAGACAGAGAGTTGAAACTTAAATGACAAATCAAAATCAAAATACACCCGTAGACGTTCAGGGTGGCATCAAACAAGCATTCATTGGCTTACAAATGTTATTTGTTGCATTTGGTGCATTAGTATTAGTTCCATTAATCACAGGATTAGACGCGAATACAGCATTATTAACTGCTGGAATTGGTACCTTACTTTTCCAATTATGTACAGGTAAGAAAGTTCCGATCTTTTTAGCCTCTTCTTTTGCTTTTATTGCGCCAATTCAATACGGTGTTGCAACCTGGGGAATTCCTGCAACAATGGGTGGATTAGCTTTCGCTGGTCTAGTTTATTTCGCATTAAGCCTTTTGGTTAAATTGCGTGGTGCGGGTGCTTTACAGAAAATTTTCCCTCCTGTTGTTGTTGGACCTGTTATTATCATTATCGGCCTAGGATTAGCGCCTGTGGCAGTTGATATGGCAATCGGGAAAGGTAGTAACTATGAATATAGTGATGCAGTTCTTGTATCAATGGTCACTTTATTAACTACTTTATCAGTAGCTGTTTTTGCTAAAGGTATTATGAAGCTTATCCCTATCATGTTTGGTATTGCAGTGGGTTATGTCTTGTGTTTATTCATGGGTTTAATTGATTTTACTCCTGTGGCTAAAGCCTCTTGGTTCTCCTTGCCAAATTTAACCACTCCAGAGTTTAAACTTGAAGCAATTTTATATTTATTACCAATAGCGATTGCACCAGCAGTTGAGCACGTTGGTGGTATTATGGCAATCAGCTCAGTGACTGGTAAAGATTTCTTAAAAAATCCAGGTTTACACCGCACTTTATTGGGTGATGGTATTGCAACATCGGCAGCATCTTTATTAGGTGGCCCACCAAATACAACTTATGCAGAAGTAACAGGTGCGGTTATGTTAACACGCAATTTTAACCCTAATATTATGACGTGGGCTGCGGTTTGGGCAATTGCAATTTCATTCTGTGGTAAAGTTGGTGCCTTCTTATCTACAATTCCAACCATTGTTATGGGGGGAATTATGATGCTAGTTTTCGGATCTATTGCCGTGGTCGGTATGAGTACATTAATTCGTGGTAAAGTAGATATTACAGAATCACGTAATTTATGTATTATCTCCGTCATTATGACCTTTGGTATCGGTGGTATGTTCGTTAATCTGGGAGAGGTGTCATTGAAGGGTATTAGTTTGTGTGCAGTTGTTGCAATTATTCTAAACCTAGTTTTACCACCTGCTAAAAACCAAATCGAAGACTAATTTTACTCGATAAAAATAGGAATAGGTTCACCTGTTCCTATTTTTTCTGTATGATCATACAGCTTTAATCTTGAATGGAATTATTTATTGAGTAAACAACTCCCTTTGCCTATTCATCAAATAGATGATGAGACTTTAGAGAATTTTTACAGTGACAATAATTTATTGTTACTTAATTCCTTGCGTAAAAATTTTATTCAAGTTCAGCAACCATTTTTCTATATTTGGGGTGCAGAAAGCACAGGTAAAAGTCATTTACTTAAAGCATGCTCAAATTACTTTCTCTCATTGCAACGTAATGGAATTTACATTCCTTTGAGTAAATCAGAATATTTTTCTCCTGAAGTTTTAGATAATTTAGAACAACAAGAATTAGTTTGTTTAGATGATTTACAAGCGGTTATGGGCAATCATGAATGGGAGTTAGCGATTTTTGACTTAATGAACAGAGTTAAGGAAAGTGAGAATACATTGCTGCTGATAAGTGCGGATCAATCTCCAGCAAGTTTAAATATTGCTTTACCTGATCTTGCTTCACGCTTGAACTGGGGCGAAATTTATCAACTAAATCCATTAAATGAACAACAGAAAGTGGAAGTAATAAAACGCAATGCGTACCAAAGAGGTATTGAATTGCCAGATGAAACCGCTAATTTTTTGTTGAAACGTTTAGACCGTGATATTAAATCCTTATTTGATACCTTAACTTTGTTAGACAAAGCATCATTACAAGCACAACGTAAATTAACCATTCCTTTTGTTAAAGAGATATTAGGTCTTTAATTACTATCTCCTATTTCAAAATGTTCTAATTCCAGAATTTTTTGTGATATAAAAAAACTGGCTATGATATTTCTCACAGCCAGTTTTTATTCTAGTTATTACTCAGCATTATAGTTAATCACATTAAAGAATCGCTTACTGCTATCTTTACCTGCGTAACCACTTTTTTCCCAGAATGCTTCTTTAAACCAACGTTCAAATTGTTGTTTACTTTTGAACGTCACTTCACCGAAGTTTGGATCGAAGAATACAACCTGTTCGCCTTTCACACTCGCTGCAACAGTATGTGAACCGCCTTTAAGGTTAATAGAAATTTTCTTAACCCCAGATGCTGTATCGCCTGTATCTAAAATTGCTTTCGTTAAGGCATTAACATCAGTGTTGGTTACTGTGCCAGCCACTTCATCTTTACGGCTAAATTCACCCACTTTTTTCTGTTTAGGTGTAACGCCCTGTTCAAGCAACCAAGATTCAGTAAATTTGAATTGTTGGTTAGCCGTTGTACCGCTGTTAATAAATTCCGTTTGTAATTTTTTAACCGCTGCAAAGGCTTCTTTATTCAAGTTACCTGTTTGACCTTCAGGATAAAGCTCTTGGAATAAGTCTTTATCTTGAGTTACTTTCTTAGTGATCCAGAATGCACAAGTCGCTTCACAAGCACCATGTTGAGTTTCGTTATGTTTAATAATTTCGTTAAATACTTCGCCCTTCGATTGTGCAAATTTGAAGCTCACTTCGCCACCAAAGGCTTCTACCGAATTACGAACATCGTGAATTTTCTTACCTACTTTGATCGGTTGGAAAGTATCTTTCACTTTTTGTAATGCGGAGCGAGGTTGCTCCACCAATTCAGAATTATTAACTTTATCTGAAATTGGGGTTGCGGCTTTTGGTTGAGCTGGCTTTGCTTTTTCAGCACTACCTTGTTCTTGAGCAGCTTTGGCTTCCACTTCTACCTTCGGCTGTTCTGCTTTTGGCTGTTCCGTTCTTAGTGGTTCCGCTTTCGGCAACTCAGGAACTTCCTGTGGTTGAGCCGATTTCGGTTGAATGCTGTCTGCATCAGAAACTTTACTGACAGCCTCTTTCGCTAGATTGCTATCCGCACTTTCTGTTGGTGCTGATTTTGGTTGTACAACATCCGCTGTCACATCTTGTGAATTTCTACCTAAAGTTTCTAAGAAGACTTTAACCACTTCACTACTTGTTGCCGATTTTGCATTTCTTTTGGTTTGTGGAATGATTTGTGTTTCAAAATCTTCATCAAATTTCTTAAATGCTGGGTAGCCCGCATCTAACAAGAGTTTATTGACGATAACACGTGTCATTCGTCCGTTGCCTTCTGCAAATGGGTGGTAAGCAATCAAACGTTGATACACTAAGCCCGCAAGTACGCTTGGCTCAATGCCTTTTGCTTTCGCTTGGTTGATAAAATCAACGGTTTCCGCAAGTTGTAAACGAGCTGCTTCAGGGCTTGAGAACACTGCATTTTCCTTAGTTAAAGTCTCTTTCTTGTACAGAATACGGTTTTCGCCTTCATCTGGGCGTAAGCCATGATTGAGTTTCTCAACCATATCTACCGTTAAATCTTTACCTTTACTTTCAGCTAAGAAGTTTTCAATAGCACCTTTCAACTGTTCTTTCAATTCAGGATTTTTCTGAATGGTTTTTGACGTACTTGCTAAGGCATCGGCAATGCTTTCTGCTTGTTTATCCGTTTCAGAGAGCGGTTCATTTTTCGGTAATTTTTTCACTAAATCTTGAATCGCATTAAAATCTTCAACCGTTGGTTTGAAGGTAACCGCATCGTTAATGCGTTTTTCAACTTTCTTCGCCCCTTCGGTTAGAATTTCATCAAATTCAGGTAAGTTCCCCATTTGTTTGATCGTCGCTTCTGGGATCGTTTTCTTCGCCGCTTCTCTTGCTTCATTCAAGAATTTTTCGTTTTTCAACACGTTGTTCTCAAATTGGCTGTTACGAGAATCTTCTAAATCAATCAAGCCTTTAAGGTTGAGATTATCCGTAAGATTGTCGTAGTTAGGTTTTGCCGCTTCTGTTGGTTGCTCAGCCACTTTTTTCTCTGCTTTTGGTGCTGATTTTTTCTCAGTTTTATCACTTGCGAAGAAGTTTCTCAGCTTATCTAAGAGAGAGCTTTTCTCTTTTGGTGTTGCGGTAACTTCAGAGTTAGTTTCCACTTTCGCTTTTTCTACAACGGTTTCTTCAACAGCCGCTTTAGGTGGTGCTGGCTGGCGAATTTCTTCATAAATACCATCACTGTCCCCCTGAGTTTTTGGTGCAACAGGCAATTCAGGTAAAGGGCGTTTAGCGAGAGATTGTGGTTTTTCCCCAATTTCCGCATAAGTATTATCAGCTTCCACTTTCGCTTTTGGCGTAGCTGGCAACTCAGGCAATTTACGTTTTGCCAAAGACTGTGGCTGTTCAGGAATTTCCGCATAAGTATCATCAGCTTCTACTTTAGCTTTTGGCGTAGCAGGTAACTCAGGCAATTTACGTTTTGCTAAAGATTGCGGCTGTTCAGAAATTTCCGCATAGGTATCATCCGCTTCCGTCTTAGCTTTTGGCGTAGCAGGTAACTCAGGCAATTTACGTTTTGCTAAAGATTGCGGCTGCTCAGGAATTTCCGCATAAGTATCATCAGCCTCCACTTTCGCTTTTGGTGGTTCAGCTAAAGAACGTCTTGATCTCGGTTTTGGCTGCTCGCTAATTGTTGAATAATCCCCATTATCAGCTTGAGCAAGCGGTTGTTTTTGCTCATTTTCTTGCAATTTCTTCGGTTTATTCACTTCTGCATAAAGTGGTTCAGCTTTATCTTTTGCAACTTTAGGCTGAACTTCGGTATTTGCCTGTGGCTTGCCTGCTTTATTCACTTCAGCATAAAGCGGCTCAGCTTTACCACTTTGTACAATCGGTTGTTTTTCCACATTGTCTTGCGATTTATTCGCTTTATTGACTTTGGCATAGGTGTTGTCAGTCTCAGTGGTAGTGCTTCTGTGGTTGTCAGCATTTGGATAGCCTAATCTTGCGTAGGTATCATCATTGCCTGCAGATTTATTTCTACGCATATCCGCACTTTGATCACCTAAGGTTGAGTAAGTTGGCTCTTTGATCTCAGAGTAAGGATTTTCATTATCCGCAGATTTAGCTCTACGATTATCCGCACTTTGATCGCCTAGTTTGGAATAAGTAGGCTCTTTGATCTCAGAGTAAGGATTTTCACTATCCGTAGATTTAGCTCTACGATTATCCGTACTTTGATCACCTAAGGTTGAGTAAGTAGGCTCTTTGATCTCAGAATAAGGATTTTCGCTATCCGTAGATTTTGCTCTACGATTATCCGCACTTTGATCGCCTAGTTTGGAATAAGTAGGGTCTTTGATCTCAGAGTAAAGATTTTCGCTATCCGTAGATTTAGCTCTACGTGTATCTGCATTTTGATCACCTAGCGTTGAGTAAGTTGGATTTTTAATTTCAGAGTAGATATTTTCGCTATCTGCTGCTTTATTTCTATGAATATCCGCACTTTGATCTCCAACTTTGGAATAAGTTGGTTCTTTAATTTCTGCATAGATGTTTTCACTATCCGCAGGTTTGGATCTACGGAAGTCAGCATTTTGATCACCAAGTTTTGCATAAGGTGAGTCATTAATTTCTGCGTACACAGGTTCGCTTAGTTTGCTGCGAGGCGTTGAGGCGTTATCGTTGGCTTGCTTGATTTTCTTAACGCCTTTACTACCTAACTCTGCAATATCTAAAACTTCAAAGCCAAATTTTGTTTTTGCAAAGCGATCATTTTGTTGCACTTCTTTGGCTTTAGAAAGATCTTTGTTGATATTCTCTTTTGTTTGAATACCAGCAAGAGTCGATTTCTGCGTTGCTTCATAATGGATCTGTTCAGTACGTCCACCTCTTAAGTTAAGTTGTGGTGTACCTCTTTCGTTGATACCTACCGTAGCACCAAAGTTTCCACCATCTTTATGGTGTGAATCTTGGATATTCTCGCTAGTCACTTTACCCGTAATTTGAACATCTTTTCCTTTATTGCGATCTTCAATATAGCCCGCTTTTAAATCAACATTGTTTAATTTACCGGTAATTTTGTCCGCACTTATGCCAGATTGTTGTAGAACTTTCTTACTTTTTTCGTATTCATAACCATAGCCAGCACCAATGCTACCATTCGGAATAATTTGGGCTGCACTCGTGACAGATGCTCCACCAGAAACGGAAATGTCCACATTACTTGAGGTTCTTTCTAACTCACTTTGTTGTGAATGAATGTTTGTTGTGCCTTGAATATCAACATTAACATCTTTTGCCTTCACGTTTGCACCAAGTAAATTTAAGTCTTTACCTGCCGCTAAAGTCACTTTTTCACCTTCAATTTTACTGTTGGTAATTTCTGTGGCTCTTGAGGTGGACTTGTTATAGCTTGCTTCAACACCAGATGAAACACCCACAGCACAACCTGCACTCATTATTCCACAAGAAGATGAAACGCCATCATAAATTTTGACATTTGATGAAGCAGAAATATCAACTTTTGATGATGTACCACCAACAAGGTTAATGTTTTCTTTTGCAGTTAATTGAATTTCGCTTTCTTTATTACTTTCGGTATTTTTTAGCGTGATTGAGCCGTCTCTGGCTGTTAATGCCGTATTACCGCCTAAGTGAGATTTAGTGTCTTTACCTTCGATAGAAAAGACTTCTGAAAGTCCAAGTTCTGCTTTTCTTCTTGCAGAAGTGCCAATTAAATCCCCCGTTACCACATTAAGTACATCGCTTGCACCCTGTAATACCGCAGTTCCATCTTGTTTTAAGCCATTTTGAGCATTTCTCACTTGAGTGCTCACGCTGGTGGCTAAATCGGCAATAGCAGAGTGAGCCTCAATTTCTAAACCAACCTTAATACCTTTGCTACTGTGCTGAATATCGATGACATCTTTCGCCTTTTTCGATGAAATGCTTGCAGCAGATAATTCAAATTGCTTATCTTTAGTCGCCGCCGCACCCTTATTGATATCTAAGTTACCAATTTCCGCATTTTTGCCCACGAAGAGTTTTCCACTTTCAGCATTGAGTTGGCTGTTATTATGAATAAGTGCACTTTCGGTGTTTTTCGTGGATTGTAAAGATAAACCAAGAGCAAGATTTGCCGTTGAAGTATCACTCTCATTGTCAATTAAGAATTGTTCTTTTTCTGTACTGCTTAGTTTTGCACTTGCAGACATACCAAAAGCCCCAATCACTGCATCTAATTCCAATGAGTTCACCATTTTATTTTCTTCTTGATGAACAATATTTTTGCCAGCTTGGGTATTGTATTTTCCTTTGACTGTACCAGATATTTCTTTGGTATGAATTGCACTGCCTTTTTGATTCAAATCATTACCAATATCTAAATTTAGTTTTTCTGAAGCTAATACTGTTCCCACCGAATGCGTTGATTCAGTGTGTTTATTTTTATAACCGGCAATATGGGTAAATCCACGAGAAATAATAACACCTTGGCTTTGTTCACTTTTCACTGCTTGGCTATCAGTTAAATTAAGATTTTTAGCCTTAATATTGGTTTCTTTACCTTTAATATTCGCCGCTCTTGCATTGATATTTTCTTTAGTTTCTAAACTTAATTTATTCTCAGAAATAATATTAGCTTTAACAACTTCAGTATTTCCTTTTCCATCTACTTTCGTTTTTGCAGAAATATCAATACCTTCCTTCGCTTTTAAGGAAATATCTTCTTTGGCTAAAATATTACCGCTGTTATTAATTTTACCTTCAGCATTAATATGGGTTACTGAAGATGAAATTGTACCTGCGTTATTCACATTTTGAGCATCAAGACGGATTTCTCTTGCTTTAATTAAGGCATTGCCAAGTCCTTTATATTTCTCTGCATCTTTTAAGGTTTCTGTGCTCAAATAAACCTGTGGAATAAAGACTTCTTTACCATTAACGGTTTTCTTCACATACCAAATAATATCTTCTTTCAGATTAGCTTGCTGCTCTTTGGTTAATGCTTTACCTAACGTGAGATCAAGGGTTTTAATTGTACCAGCAGCATTGTCCATTAAGCGTTTAACTAAATCTTTATCAGTTAAGTCATATTTAAGAGAAAGATGGTTATCTACTTTCTTCTCAATTGTTTTTTGAATGTATTGATGCTCAAAATAACTATCACCAATGACATTAACTGTGCC
This sequence comes from Canicola haemoglobinophilus, assembly GCF_002015075.1. Classification (GTDB taxonomy): domain Bacteria; phylum Pseudomonadota; class Gammaproteobacteria; order Enterobacterales; family Pasteurellaceae; genus Canicola; species Canicola haemoglobinophilus. The sequence continues at coordinate 15,870 of NZ_MUXZ01000037.1, read as the reverse complement.
TTTTTCTGAGTGATTTACCACATTATTAAAGAAGTAATCAGCACCGACATAATCTTTTGGATTAATATATTTCACTCTGGTTTTATAAAGAGGTTCTATTTCAACACGAGGTTTATCTACATCATAAACTTTAACTAAATTACGCAGTGCAAAGTCATCTGCTTTGCGTCTTTCTTCTGCTAATTTATCTTCGTATTCTTTTAAAATCGCTTTTTCTTTGTCATCTATTACTTTATGCTTAGCCGTCGCTTCTTCTACGAGTTTGCGTTCTTCTTTTTGCTCTTGCTGCTTGATTTCTTCTTGCACTTTCGCTTTTTGATCAAGCTCTTTTTGACGCTCTTCACGTACTTCCGCTTCTTTGAGCAATTTAGCACGGACTTCTTCGTCACGTTTTTCCTGTTTTGCTCGTTGAAGCTGAGCTGATTGCTCATCTTCTCGTTTACGATTTTCTACACTTCTTTGACGAGCGGCTTCTTGCTCTTGTTGTTCTTTCAAAAGACGCTCTTTTTCTCTCTCAGATTCTGCACGAATTTCTTCTTCTGTTTTAAGTAAATTATCGTCTTCAGGATTTGTTTCTGGGCTAACATGATTATCTGTTTCAGGCTCAGGTCTAAATTGCAAAGTGCGGTCAATAAATAGATGTGTATTTGCTAAGAGGTCTAATAGCACAGAGAGGTCAACATCATGTTCTTCTTTATCTTCATTGGTAAATTCAGCAAAATCAATGCGTGGCACATTGATTGTATCGTGCCCAATAGAAATCTTATGATCGAATGAGTCTGTTTCGCCACCTGTACCATTTTGAACTTTTGTAATTGTCCCAGTAATGTTGTCAGCTAAAATTTTGGCTGTGTATTGTGAGCCTTGCGGATAAAAGATAAGTTTTGGATCCTCTTTTTTTGCTCTTTCCCAACTGGCTCTTAAGGTCGCTAAGTCTTGATTTTCCCAGTTTGGTCCAAAAACTTGAGTTAAGGCTGTTTGTAAGTTCTCAAATTTTAATGCTTTAAGATCTTTTAAATATTGTTTTGAACGAGCGTAATAACTCGCAGAATTTAAAGGATATTCATAATTTAATATTGCATTTAATAATTCAGAGATAGAAGTCACTTCTCGAGAAGCATCACCAGCTAAAGCAAGTTCAGCCCCAAAGAATTTCATTTTCGGTAAAAATCTAAAAATAAATCTTGAAGTGCGGTCATCAAAAACATCTTTTATGATGGATTTTTCTAGTCCTTTACCTTTATTGGTTAAACTAGTTGTACCATTATTGTTGAAGTCACCTTTTACATTAATCACACCATAGTTGACAATGCCTTGATCTTCTCTTTTTCCTGATTTGTCCTGAATAAATTCAAGTCCGCCTTCAGAATAGATTTGCCCGATTTTTGATATTTTTAATTTGGAGTAATCATAGTCATTGAAATGAGCGATTAATTTGTAGTGGTGAATTTCTACAGCACCAAAATCAAGATGCTCTGCGTATTTCTCTCTCAGAAATTTAACTGTGTCACCGCTCAACGTAACATCATTAACCAATTTTCTGGCTTTAAGCGTCATTTTTTCTTTGGAATACATTTCACCAAAGTTAAAAATATTTTCTTTTGCTGTAAGAGACATTTTTCCTTCAGAATGAAGGAATCCTTTATTGCTTATATCTTTTTCTGAAGATAAGGTAAGACCATTTTTACCACCGAGGAAACCATGATTCTCTAAATGATTTTTAGCCGAAATGTTGACTAATTTGCTACTTGCAATTAAGCCTTCATTATTAAAGGAATCACTTTTGATGGTGAGCTTACTATCTAATTGAATTTCTTGGTTTGTAGATAGCGAGAAATTATTTGTAGCTAGAGTTAGCTCTTCTTTAGCTTGTGCTAAATTATGTTGGCTAGCATTGAAAGTTGTTCCCTCATTAAAAGCAATTTCGGCAGTAACATTACTTTTGATTACCCCTTTGTTATTAAAGCCATTACTTCCATCTGCTCTTTGTCCATCAACTTTAATTCTTAATTTTTCTTTAGCTAAAATAGTATTGTTATTATTAAGATTTTTTGCATCTAATTTTAGATCTCTTGCTTTAATAGTGCCTTTATTTTCTAACTTATCGCTAGTAAGGGTTACATTGGTACCAATAATAGATGAAGTGCTATCAAGGCTAAGATCATTTTTAGCAGTTAAATTAAGTTCTTTACCACTAATTTTGCTCGATTTTGCTAATGCTACCTCTTTAGAGCCAATAGTAACGTTATCATCCCCTTTAATAGCGGCATTTTCATTTAAGGTTGTTTTTGTACTATTAACATCAACTTTTTTTCCTTGAACTTTACCAGTAACAGTGAGATCTTTAGTTCTCACAAAACTTACATTTCTATTGGCTTTTAATTCATTAACAGTGACATTTCCTTGTTGTCCTTTAATGTTAATATCTTTTTCAGCGAGGATAACGCCTTTATGATTTACCCCAGCACCAGTGTCAGTCACAATAAAGTGAATGATTTCGCCATACATAGCACCGAGTTCAGTACCTGTAATGATATCTTCATTGCTTACTTGATCACTAAGTTGAGCCGTTGCTTTTGTTGTAACGTTATATTTTGACGAACCAGCCACTAAAAAAACTTCAGTTTTTTCTTTGTCTTCTTCTTTTCCTTCTTCTCTTTGTTTTCTTCTAATCGCGCCTTTTTGATGAATTTTCTTCGCTACAATTTCAGCTGATTTCAAGCCATCAAGGGATAATCCACCTTCTTCGATGGTAATTTCCCCGCGAGTTACTTCAAGATTTATATTTTTACTAGGTGTAACAACTTTACTTGTTGAGGTAATAAAGCGATCAGTATTAAAAGTCTGTACACCATTAATGCTAATCCCGTTTGGGTTCACAATCAGTAAGTCAGCTTTTTGACCCGCAACTTCTAAGCCACCTTTTAGTGTGGTTTTTTCTGAGCCTGTTACTTGGGTAAGAATGGCTGTTGCAGATTTATCTTTTAAATTCTCATTTTTATCTAAATGACCAACTAAATGAGATGTGAATTTATCTGTATTATTTTTAAATACAGCGCCATTTTCTACGCTAAATTTATTAAATCTGTTATCAGAAATACCATCTGTTTGTGGTGCATTAATATCAATAATTACGACCTTATTAGCGGTTGTTTCTACTTTTATATTGCTATTATTTTCAGTCACAATATTAGGATTAACATTGCTATTCGCAAAAACAGCACTAGACAAGCTCATTAAGAAAATCGCCTGAATACATTGTGCAAGTTTTGATAATTTGGTTTTAGGTAAATCTTGGCTTACTTTTTCTTGATTACTTTGGCTATTTTCTTTGGTATGGCTGATATATTCTGCAACAGGTACTAAGCAAAATTTAGTGTGACTAAAAATTAATTTATAACAATTCTTGTTCATGAAATTTATTCCCTATTTAAAATGAAACAGAGCCGTTAGCATAAATAACAGGCTTTTTAGACTGGTTATCAATAGTATTTAATGGTCTAGAGTAAGTTAAGGATAGTGAGAACTTACCAATTGTAGATTTTGCACCAATAGCAAATCCCGAAATGACTTCTTTATTATTCTCAGCTTTTTGATATACCTGGCCAATATCGAAACCAATGAAAGGTGCAATTTGTTGAATATAAAATTTATTTGGGTGAAAAATTAAAGTCAGAGTTTGAGAGGCATATATTCCTTTTTCACCAGATAATGCACCGCCCTTAAAGCCTCTCACCGTATATTCATCACCAATACTAAATTGGTTTTCTGAATAAAGTGCATCTTTACTATATTGACCACCTAAGCGTAATTGATAATTCAACGCTCTTTGCTTAATTGCAAAATGTTTCGACCAAGTAAGATTGGCACTTAAGGTTTTTAAGGTTTTTTCTCTATCTTGCTCATAAGCTAGTTTTTTACCATTGAGCCAATTTAATCCGTTAGCATAGTTCAAATCTGTATATAATCGGCCACCTAATAATTGGGTAATGTAAGAAATACCTAAATTAATTTTATATTCATTTCTATTTAATACTTGTCGATTAACGATGAAATTTGTTCTTTTCTTAAATTCCAATTCAGTATAGGCAGAAAAGATACTCTCTTTATTTCGCATTAAAACTTTGCTGAGTTTTAAATTAAGAGATTTAGTTTTTCCCTCTGTTGAATATGAGCCTGTTTCGCCTTTAATTTTTTTCTCATAGCCAGATTGAGAGAGGCGTGTATCTAAAGTATAAGTTGAAAATGGTTGGGAATAACTGAGTGAATAGTTGATTTGGTTATTTGCTTTAGGGTTTTTATAAAAACGATAACCAGTAGAGAAGGACCAACTATCATTAATACCTAATAAATCACTTGCTTGCAAAGCTAGAGTTGCCTGATTACGCCCATTGGCATTATTTCCTGTTCCCGAATTGTTAAACCCAATTTGCACAGTAGGGAATAGGCTACGTTTCACTAGAAAATCCAGATTTGAATAAGAGGTTTTATCGCTGGCAGATACATTAACGGAAACTTTTTTATTCGTAGTATTTAATGTTTCTATCAACTGATCGATGTAGAAAATATTTAAAGGCGCTTCTCTAAGTTTAGGTAACACCGATAACATTCCTTTATCTTTAAAGGATTTTGGCTGTTCACCATTCACATAAAGTTGATCGATTTTCCCCCAATGAACAACAAAAGGAATATGTCCATCAGTAATAGTATCGGTTTGTAATCCTATAGCGCTAGTAACATAACCTGCTTGATATAAGGCTTGTGTCAGATCTTTGGATAAATTGTAAACCTGAGTTGTAGTGAGGTTAGTACCTATATATTGGGAAATAATGTTATTAAACTCGGGTAGGTAGACACCAATTCCCGTATCAATACTAATGTTCTTAATTAAAGGTAATGCCTGATTGATATTTTTATCTACTGAGGTTTTTACTGAGGTTTCTTTATTAAGCTGTTCTGCTTGTTGAATACCTTCTGTACTCAATTTTAAATTTTGCTGATGCTTTAAACGAATATTTTCTTGTTCTAGAGGGTTAGTTTCTGCATAGCTCATACCATAAGATATGAAAAGTGCGGTATAAATTATGCTCTTTTTTAAATTTTTGCGATTTAAAAACTCCATTTGATTACATATCCTTTAGTTTGTTCAAAAAGAAATTCAGAGTATTGCTCCAGAGTTGGATTTTATCCAACTAGATTTAGTTACAGTGAAAGAATTTACCTTATTGGTATAGGTAAAAATATGATTTAAGTCAAATAATAATATTTGTTTGATTGAGATTTATACAAATAAAATAAAATATTTTGCTTTTTTATATATCATAACGTAATTAAATTTATAAGAAAAATTGTGATTTGTTGTAAATAAAATTTATGCGAAATTATTTTTATGAAGTTTTTGTTCATTTTTGATAAATTATTGTTGTCAAATGGAGTTTTTTGTTGTGGTCAAGTTTGCTTGCGACTAAGGGGATGAATTAACAAATATAACTAGATAGATACATTGATATAAGCAATAAGATAGTATTTGCTTATGGGAATTTATATGATTTTATAAGTGGTTGATTATAAGCTTGAAATTGGCGGAACGGACGGGACTCGAACCCGCGACCCCCTGCGTGACAGGCAGGTATTCTAACCAGCTGAACTACCGCTCCGCAATAATTGGATATAAGGAGGAAACTTTGGCGGAATGGACGGGACTCGAACCCGCGACCCCCTGCGTGACAGGCAGGTATTCTAACCAGCTGAACTACCACTCCGCAAAAAGTGATGCGCATGATAATAGTGAATAGGCTTTTCGTCAAGCGCTTTTTATTGATTATATGTTTATTTTTATTAAGTGCTTATTTAGCAAGCATTAATGAACGGTGTCTTGTATATTTCGCTTAATCCATAAGCAATTTTCTTTACTCTTTTTATTGAGTAATTGGAGATATTCTTCATGAGCTAGCTTTTCTTCTTCGTTAGGCAAAAGTAATTTAAAATCATGCATATCTGTGATGACTTGTTGTTGGATTGTTTCTTCCATTGCCATTACTGCCACACTTTCTTCTTCCTTATGTTCTTCTTCATCAAATAAGCTGGTTTGCCCACCAGTCATTGCTAGATATACATCACCTAAAATTTCCGCATCCAGTAAAGCACCGTGTAGTTCGCGTTTGCTATTATCAACATGTAATCGATCACAAAGCGCATCTAAGCTGTTGCGTTTTCCTGGATACATCTGGCGAGCCATTTGCAATGTATCAGTGATTAAACAAATATCAGCAGTTTTAATATTGCAATTGTGCTTTTTAAATTCATAATCCATAAAGCCAATATCGAAGGGTGCATTATGAATAAGTAGTTCGGCGCCTTTTATAAAATCAATAAACTCCTGCGCAATAGCGGAAAAATCAGGTTTATCTGCTAACATTTCATCGGTAATCCCATGAACTTTAATTGCCTCAGGATCAACTGGACGATCTGGCTTAATATAAAAATGTAGCTGTCTACCTGTATAACGGCGATTGATCATCTCAACCGCACCGATTTCAATAATACAATGCCCTTCATAATGTGCGCCAAATTCGTTCATGCCCGTCGTTTCAGTATCCAGAACGATTTGGCGATTGGGGGTTAATTCTAATGCCATGCTATTTTGCTATCTCTCTAAATTAATTTGCGGTATTATCGCCCCATTTGAAAAAAATTAGTAGAAAATTATGTTAAAACAAATTGAGATTTTTACGGACGGATCTTGCTTAGGTAACCCTGGCGCTGGTGGGGTAGGGATTTTATTGCGCTATAAGCAACATGAAAAACAAATTTCTCAAGGCTTTTTTCAGACTACCAATAACCGCATGGAGCTAAGAGCGGTTATTATTGCATTGAATAGCTTAACAGAACCTTGTTCCGTTATTTTGCATAGCGATAGCCAGTATATGAAAAATGGCATTACACAATGGATTTTTAATTGGAAAAAAAATAATTGGAAAGCAAGTTCAGGTAAAGCGGTAAAAAATCAAGATTTATGGCGTTTGTTAGATCAAGCTATTCAAAGACATCAAATAGAATGGCGTTGGGTCAAAGGGCATAGTGGGCATAGAGAAAATGAAATTTGTGACCAGCTTGCTAAACAAGGCGCTGAAAACCCAACTTTAGAGGATGTGGGCTATCAGGCTGAATAGGACAATAAAGAGAGAGTAGGGCGAAATATTCGCCCTATTTTTTAAGGTAATTTTGCAATCACTGCGTAGCCTTCTGCTAAACCTTCAATTTGATAAGTGACATCAGCACAAATAAATGCACTTTCACCTTGTTTTAGCTCAAGTGCGGTCTGATTTGCGGTTATTTTTACTGTACCTTGCATTACCAATAAAATTTCAGCGTTATTTGCTGTTAATGTCTGTTTTTGTTGCGCTCTATAACGCACATTGCTCATGGCAAAATCTTTTGCTGGCGTGCTGTAAGTAAAAATATCTTGCTCTTGTGGTGCAACAGGAATGATGCGTGGAGTAATTTCACTGCAATCTACAATTTTTAATAGCTCGTTGATATCCACATGTTTTGGGGTTAAACCACCACGAATAACATTGTCAGATCCCGCCATTAATTCAATATTTTGACCGCGTAAATAGGCATGTGGGATCCCCGCATCTTGATAAATACCTTCACCAGCATTGAGATGCACAATATTGAACAAGTAGAAACAAATGAGTCCAGCATCTAATTTATCTGCTGCAATTTCCATTGCATCAATGGTATATAAAACCCAATAATCAGGATTGTCTAATTCAAGTTGGTCTTGTTTATAAGCAGCTTGATTTTGCGCAATAATTGGGGCTAGCCAAGTAGAAAGTTGATTTTGATCTGCTTGCATAATTTGCGCATAAAAACTATGTAAATCCTGACTTTCTAACTGTTGCGCAAGTGCGGTCAAAGATGGACGAGTTTTTAAGGTGGCAATAATTTCAGCCTTTTGTTTAAAGCCATGTAATAGCCAAAAATCAGATAAAGCGATCATCATTTCTGGTTTATGGTTGCGATCTTTATAAGTTCTTTTTGGATCTTTTAAGGATATTCCAGCCTGATTTTCTTGCTCAAAGCCTATTTCTGCTTGCTGTTTTGTCGGATGAAGTTGAATGGAAAGCGGTTTAGCGACATCTAAAATTTTGAGTAAATAGGGTAGTTCTTGCCCAAAATTTGCCAAACTTGTTTTGCCTAAAACTTGTGGATTTTCTGCTAAAAAGTCTGTTAATGGAACTGATTTACCCGCAATATTTAAGACTGAAGGCGCAGAAGAATGAGCGCCTAGCCACCATTCTGCATAATATTGATTTTGTTGTTTTTCGATGTTTAAGAGTTCTGGAATAAAATCTTGCCCGCCCCAAACATAATGTTGTAGCTGCCCTTGTAGTTGATAGATACTGTGCATTTTGTCGTCCTTTTATATGAGATTATTTATATCCGCCGAAAAATTGTACTATTTTTTCTATGTCTTGTGGATTGTCTACTGAAATCATAAGGCGTTTTTTGTTTTTTAAGTCAATAACCAGAATTTTATTTTCAGTGAGATTGATTTGCTGAATTTTAGCATAAGCAATATAAATATTTTCAAAGAAAAAACCTTGTTCTTTAAGTAACAAAACGGGAAAACGAATAAAAGCAATATAAAGGCTAAGAAGAATAGCGATAGCTAATAAATAGAGAGTAGTTGGATTAATTTGTCCTGAGCTTTGGTAGAGAATGATCGCTATCAGTGCAATAAAAATAAGAGCATCAATTTTTGCTCGTTTTTTTAACCGCACTTTTAATTTGGTTGCGCCTTTAAGATGATCCATTAGGAACTGATCGTAAAAGGCATAAGCAAAAAAACAGCAAATACCGATAATAAGAAAGGTATTAACCATATATTAAATTCCCATAATAAAAAATCCCTCCCTCACATAAATTTAGAGAGAAGGATTTGAATGGATAAATTAAGCTAAGATACCTGTTGCAGCCCCTAAGATACCGATAACAAAAATACCTACGATAATCCATAGTGCATTTACACGGTTACGCAATAACCACATACATGCAAAGGTAAATAGAAGTGGCAATAAGCCCGGCATTAAGCTATCTAAAATATTTTGTACCGTGGTTACTTCAAGTGTACCATCTTGTTTTTGGATTTCAGAAACAACCAGTGGAACATTAATACTTGTCCATTTTTGCACTAAGGCCCCCATAATAAATAGGCCTAAGATAGATGCACCTTCGGTTAATTTTTGTAATAAACCACCGCTCATATCTTGTACAACATTCAAGCCTTTCTTATATCCGTAAGTTACACCATAGTAGCGTGTTGCTAAACGAACTAAGTTAAATAGCACGAAGAATAAAATAGGGCCTAAGATACTACCAGTTTGTGCTAATCCAGCACCTAATGCCGCAAAGACTGGACGCGCAGTTCCCCAGTAAATTGGGTCACCCACACCAGCTAAAGGTCCCATTAAACCTACTTTGATACCATTGATTGCCGCATCATCAATTTCTTTACCATTTGCACGTTCTTCTTCCATCGCAATGGTCACGCCTAATACAGGTGCCGCAACGAAAGGTTGAGTATTAAAGAATTCTAAGTGACGCTTAATAGCATCTTTACGTTCTTGTGAATTTGGATCTGGATATAAGCGTTTAATCACTGGAACCATTGAATAGGCAAAGCCTAATGACTGCATACGCTCGAAGTTCCATGAACCTTGGAAAAGGTTTGAACGACGAACAACCGCATTTAAATCACTTTGGGTTACTTTTTTCATTTCTGTTGTCATTTCTTGGATCCCCATTAGTCTAATCTGTTATCTAAATCGTTATTGCTATTTGCTACAACTTGTACCACTTTACTTTGGTTGTATTTAGGGTGAAGTTGGATATAAAGTGCGGCCATAATTGCGCCTAATACACCAAGAGCAACAAGGTTGAAATCTGTAAATGCAGCAACAACAAAACCAGCGTAGAAGAATGGCATTAAGTGGCCAGCACGCATCATATTGATAACCATTGCATAACCTACTACAGCAATGATACCACCAGCGATTTTCAGACCATTTGTTACAACAGCTGGAATTGCATTTAACATTTCTTGTACAACATCAGTACCTGCGGTTAATGCAACAATAAGTGCTGGAATTGCAATACGCATTGCTTGTAATAATAGAGCGCTACGGTGGATCCAATCTAAGCGAGTTAAGTTACCATCTTGAATAGATTTATCCGCAGCATGTTGGAAACCAACAGTCAACGCACGCACAACATAAGTTAATACTTGACCTGCCGCAGCTAATGGGATTGCAATCGCAATACCTGTGCTAATATCTTGTTTACCAACAATAACTAAAATTGTTGAAACAACAGAAGCCAAAGCCGCATCTGGTGCAAGTGCAGCACCAATATTCATCCAACCTAAAGCTAATAGCTCAAGTGAGCCACCAATTTAATATCGCCTAAAACTAAACCAATTAAAGTACAAGCGATTAAAGGGCGGTGAGTTTGCCATTCATCAAGGATTGAGCCCATACCAGATACACAGGCAACAAGGAATACAAGTAGAACTTGTAACATTGAAATTTCCATAATAAAAGTCCTTAAATTAAGTTATTTTTCTTTAATAAATCCATCATATATTGATGCGCATCATTTGATACTTTACGAACATCTAACTCGACACCCATTGCATCAATCGCTTTAAACGCTGCAATATCTTTATCATCAACAGACACCGCACTTGTAATCATTTTCTTACCGTCTTTGTATGCCATACCACCAACATTGATTGATTTCATATCAACGCCAGCTTCAAGCAATCTTAAAACATCAGTAGGATTAGTGAATAACAACATCATACGTTCATTGGCATATTCTGGGTTGTTATAAACACGGATCATTTTTTCCACATTGACAACATGTGCAGTTACGCCTGGAGGTGCAACACTTTTCAACATAGTAGAACGCACTTCGTCTTTTGCCACATCATCATTCACTACAACAATACGACTCACACGACTTTCTTTGGTCCAGCGAGTTGCCACTTGTCCATGAATTAAACGGTCATCAATACGAGCTAAACCCACAATCAAATTGCCTTCTTGTTGTGCTACCGCAACTTGAGGTTGTGCAGCCGCTGGTGCGGTTTCAACTGCTTTTTCTTCTTGTGCTGGTTCTTCTTCGTATTTCAACGCACGAACACCAGTACGACCCGTTTCTAATGCAATGTTCACTAATTCTTGCAAACTAGAACCATCATCACGCGCCATAAAAGTTTCTACTAACATAGGCACGTTAACACCAGTAACAATGTCCATATTAGTGTTATCACCAATCACACGATTTGCCGCGTTAAATGGACTACCGCCCCAAGTATCAACTAAAAATAAGACTTCATCGCAGTGCGCTAATGTCGTACTTAATTTCTCTTGATATTTTGTCATAATAGTTTCAGCATTTTCACCTGGAACAAAATCAATAGTTGCAACATTCTCTTGCTCACCAATCAACATTTCTGTTGTTTTCAGCAATTGTTCAGCCGCAACACCATGCGTAGCTATAATAATCGCAATGGACATTTAGACTCCTTCATAATAAAAGTATTAAGTTAATTTAAAAGGCGACGTATTCTAAAGGAAGTTTGAGTTAGATAATGTGATTGAGATCACAATTTATAAGTTTAATTGACTAAAAAAAGTGATTTAGCTCATGTTTTGTATAAAGAAAAGTCGAATAAATGTGATCTAGTTCACTATTTAATCGACTTGTCTAAGAAAAGTGCGGTCATAATTTGCCGAATTTTAGCAAGAATGTTTTTGATTTTTTAACAATTCAGCATGCGCTTTCTTTTGCTCTTTCATTTTGTTATTAATTTCACGGCGTTGTTTAGAAAGCTCCGCATTGCGAATAGTATAATCATCAACACGAGTTTCATAATCATCACGCATGCTTTCAATAATTGCACGAACATCAGCAATACTCATATCATCACGAATATATTGATTTAAGTTATCTAATAACAACACACGTTTTTGGTTATCACGGATTTTACGATTATTATCGTCCATATCGCGTAAAAGTTTGTTTTTTAAACGATACATGCGTACATACTCCAAAACTTCTTGGAAAGATTGTTTATTGATATTTTCCATTTTTTTCTTCTCTTTTTATTAAAATAAAACCTCGGCTAATGTAACTTTTTTTCCCTTATTCGTCAAAGTGTTCCCTTTCGATTTTCTTAAACTAGAAAAAAATTCTGCAATTTATTAAAAGCCTGTTGATTAGCCTCTGATGAGATGATAAAAATTAAAAATTCTTTTTTATAAACACAATTAGGATTGCAAATATGACACAAGTATTTAATTTCAGCGCAGGGCCAGCGATGATGCCAAAAGCGGTTTTAGAGCACGCGCAACAAGAATTATTAAATTGGCAAAATCAAGGTACATCCGTTATGGAAGTGAGTCATCGTGGTAAATATTTTATGGAAATGATTACTCAAGCGGAAAAAGATTTTCGCCAGCTATATCACATTCCAGACAATTACAAAGTGTTATTTTTACAAGGCGGAGCAAGAGGACAATTTGCTGCTCTTCCGATGAACTTAGCCAATAACAAAGGCAAAGCCCTTTATCTCACCAGCGGACATTGGTCGGCAACAGCGGCAAAAGAGGCGAGTTCATTTACCGAAGTTGATGAGGTTAATATTTTACTGGAGGGCAAATTAGAGGTTGGGGAGCTTGATTTCAGCCAGATTGCCGCCGAATACGATTATGTGCATTATTGCCCGAATGAAACTATTAGTGGCGTTGAGATTTTTGACTTGCCAAAGGTTGGAAGTGCGGTGCTAGTAGCGGATATGTCTTCCAATATTTTGTCCCGTGAAATTGATGTGAGTAAGTTCGGTGTGATTTACGCTGGTGCTCAGAAAAATCTCGGACCAGCAGGCATTACTATTGTGATTGTGCGTGAAGACTTAATTGGTCAAGCGAGAAAGGAAACGCCATCCATTTGGAACTATGAAGTCCAAAGTAAAAATGATTCAATGATCAACACACCGCCCACTTTTGCTTGGTATCTTTGCTCTCTTGTATTTAAGCATTTGCTTGAGCAAGGTGGAGTGCAAGAAATGGAAAAACGCAATCAGCAAAAAGCACAATTGCTATACGATTTTCTTGATCAAAGTGCGCTTTATCACAATGTTGTGGCGCCCCAAAATCGTTCCTTAATGAACGTTACATTTACTACTAACAACGATGAACTCAATGCAAAATTTGTGGCTGAGGCAACGGCTTGTGGCTTACAAGCTTTGAAAGGTCACAAAGTACTTGGCGGAATGCGTGCCTCAATTTATAACGCTATGCCAATTGAAGGTGTACAAGCCTTAATTGAATTTATGCGTAAATTTGAAACAGAAAATAACTAAAACTACGCTAAAAATGACCGCACTTTAGCGGTCCTTTTTATGCTCAAATACAGGACTTTTTATGCAATATATCAACATCGCTAACGAGGGCGTGAAATCCCTTTCTCCTTACCAAGCAGGAAAACCTATTGAAGAATTAGAACGTGAATTAGGCATTAAGAATATTGTCAAACTAGCCTCCAATGAAAATCCTTTTGGCTTTCCTGAAAGCGCTAAGCAAGCTATTCAAAAACAACTGAACGATTTGACACGTTATCCTGATGCTAACGGTTTTGAGCTCAAACAAGTGATTGCACAAAAATTTGCGGTTCAACCTGAACAAATCACTTTAGGCAATGGTTCCAATGATCTATTGGAATTAATCGCTCATACTTTTGCCTCAGAAAAAGACGAAATTATTTATTCGCAATATGCCTTTATTGTTTATCCTTTAGTTACCAAAGCCATCAATGCCGTTTCTAGAGAAATTCCAGCAAAAAATTGGGGGCATGATTTAGATGCCTTTTTACAGGCAATTAATCCCAACACTAAATTAATTTACATAGCTAATCCGAATAACCCAACGGGGAATTTTTTAACGGAAAAAGAAGTGGATCATTTTCTTGCACAAGTGCCAGAGCAAGTGATTGTTGTGCTAGATGAGGCTTATACAGAATTTACAGAGGAAAAAGAGCGGTTAAATTCTTTCAAACTTTTACAAAAATATCCAAATTTGATTATTTCTCGCTCATTATCCAAGGCTTACGGATTAGCTGGATTGCGCATTGGTTATGCTGTATCTAATCCTGAAATTGCAGATTTACTCAACCGTGTTCGCCAGCCTTTTAATTGCAATGTTTTAGCTTTAGTGTCAGCTGTGGCAGTGTTACAAGATGATGCTTTTGTAGAAAAAGTGGCAGAAAACAATCGTATTGAAATGGCTCGCTACGAAGCTTTCTGCCAACAACATAAGCTCGATTATATTCAATCTAAAGGCAACTTTATCACCATTGATTTTAAACGCCCAGCCAATGAAATTTATCAAGCATTACTGTACGAAGGCGTCATCGTCCGCCCAATTGCAGGCTACGGCATGCCAAATCATTTACGTGTCAGCATTGGCTTACCAGAAGAAAACGACAAGTTTTTTAATGCGTTGCTAAAAGTGTTAAGTTAGTCACATATAGAGAAAAATTATCCCATTTTTCCTCTTCTAAAATACAAAATTCCTTTGCTCTTATTTTGAGCGTAACTCATAAAGGAATTTTGTATGAAAAAATCACAACTCTCACAACAATTATTTTTTGATTACTTTACGCAATGGGTTGCCACTTACAAAGAGGGGGCAATTCGTTCGGTAACCATGAAAAAATACCATTCAACACAACGCTGGCTAACACAACTTGCACCACGTTTGCGTTTATGTGATCTCAATCGTTTAACCTACCAAAAATTACTGAATGATTATGCAGAGCAGCATGAAAGACAAACCACGATGGATTTTCATCATCAACTCAAAGGTGCAATTTTAGATGCTGTTGATGAAGGCTTGATTGAGAATGATCCAACACGCAAAGCGATTATCAAAGGTAAATCGCCAAAGACGAAAAAATTGAAGTTTCTGAACCAATTTGAGCTTTCAACCTTATTAAATAGCCTTAACCTTGATGAACAAATTAACTGGGATTGGTTTATTTTATTGATAGCTAAAACGGGAATTCGATTTTCTGAAGCACTAGCCATTACGCCTGAAGATTTTGATTTTGCTCGCCAAACCTTACACATCAATAAAACTTGGAATTACAAAGAAAAAGGCGGTTTCTCTCCAACCAAAAATCGCTCATCGGTGAGAAAAGTACAAATTGATTGGCAAACGGTGATCCAATTTTCTCAGTTAGTGAAAAATCTACCGCAAGAACGCCCGATTTTTTATAGCTCAACCCCCATTTATAATTCCACTATCAACGGTATTCTTACACGCCTTTGCCGTAAAGCGAATGTGCCACAAATCACAATTCATGGTTTACGCCACACCCATGCTTCATTGTTGCTCTTTGCTGGCGTTTCTATTGCGAGTGTAGCTCGGCGACTGGGGCATTCTAGTATGACAACTACGCAACATACTTATCTGCATATTATTCAGGAATTAGAGAACCAAGATACAGATATTGTTATGCGACATTTATCGGGCTTATGCTGATAAAAGTAGGGCGGACATCCGCCTTATATATATTTTTTAGTAGTTGCATAACCATGTAGGGACGCCATGCTGGCGTCCGAAAATAAATTCTTATTAAAAACTCGTTAAATAAATTTATTATCTCGGACGCCAGCATGGCGTCCCTACATACTACGGATTTAATATTTTGTGTAGTTGTTAAATGTAAACATTTTACTCAAGAAAACTTGCTTAATTTGCTGATATTTCCGCTGTTTTCGCTTATGAAGGGCGA
>NZ_MUXZ01000036.1 GCF_002015075.1 Canicola haemoglobinophilus | reverse complement strand
TTCGCTTATGAAGGGCGATAGTCTCGTCTAGCTGTTTAAAGAGATTGCCGATTTGGGTTTGTTCATTAATATTTGGGACTTTTATAACCAAATTTTCAACATTATTTTTAGAAACAGACGGAATATTCGCAGACTGCTTATAATCGGTAAATTTAGATTGAGTTCTTTTCATCTCATAATAAACATAGTCTATATCAAACAAATTTTTATTTAATAAATCTATTGAATAACAGCTATTTCCTGCCCAATATCGAGTTTTAATTATATTTATAAAACCTGCATTTGCACCTCGCGCACTTATTAGTATTTTATTTCCTTCATTATTAAATTCATTATAAAAACCTGTATTAGATGAACCTCCATTAAAAACAGGGTATGGATAGCTATCATCTTGCTTAGTTTGAATTACAAATTCTCCAATTGTGATTTTGGCAATATCTCCCAACTTTCGCTGTTCCCAAGAAATAGGATTTTGGGTATGAATTTGAATGTTTCTTGTACAAAAAATTGAAGTAAGAAATGCTGATTTAAGTATGAATAATTTAGCTAGCTTTCGCTTATGAAGGGCGATAGTCTCATCTAGCTGTTTAAAGAAGTTACCGATTTGGGTTTGTTCTTCTTTAAATCTTGGGATTGATATTTTCTGCTTCCTAACTAATTCAGAATTTATATTTACTTGTGAACCTGATTGCCCCAATGCTTGCCATTTATTTTGAAAATATTCTAACCATTGGAAAAGAAAATTTATGTCGGTATTTAGATTTAAAAAAGCAATAAATCCATCATGGACACCGATTGGAACATAATTTATTACAGGTTTTCCGACAGTTGCAGCAATACTAAGTATTAGATGTGGAGTATGTAATACTAACGTTTTTTCTTGCCCTTTTTCTGAAAGCTTTTGTTCAAGATTAAATATTTTCCCATTTTGTTCAGTAACATCGGAAATTCTTAACCAACCTATATCACTATTGTTATCGAACCATTTGGGATCTTGTATTGGTCTAGGGCTTGCTCCACGCCTAATAGAGCTTAACTCCCCCAACTTTCGCTGTTCCCAAGAGTTTGTATATAGATAAATCCAGAATATTGAATATGTTTATAACATATTGTTTTATAATAAGATTTTTATTCTAAAAAACTATCTCCGCTGATAAGCGATGGTAAAAAACAGCCAACTTTCTATGTTTCAGAGAAAGTGTAAAACGAGATATAAAAAGAGCGGTCAATTTTATCTAGTTTTTTGCAAAATATTCAAAATCCTAACCGCTCTTTGTAATATATACTTTACAAAAAATTGTTAAATAAACATTCTTTTTAGATAAGCTTGCTTAATTTTCTCTAATTTTTCGATCATTCGCTTATGAAGGGCGATAGTCTCGTCTAGCTGTTTAAAGAAGTTGCCGATTTGGGTTTGTTCTTTAAGTTTAGGTATATTTACAATTTGATTTTCTATTTCTAATTTAGTTATGTGGATCATTGTAGAGCCATTTGTATTGGAACTAAGAGAATTATCAGATTTCAATAATTGTAATGTGAATAATGGGTTTAGGTTTGGAGATAAATCTATTTTCCAAATATGATAATGATATATAACTGTTTCTTTCTCCCAAATATAAGGCTCAAATATTGTCGCCCAAGTATATAAGAGATCACCTTTTTTAGCATAAAATTTCTCATGGAGTTCTAGGTTTGAATAATACCAATGGCTATTAGTATTAAAGTTTCCTACTCTTAGAACTGGATATTTACCTTTTGAAAGAAGTTCTTCTTGCTTATATGCCCTACCATTTAAAAATTTGGCAATATCCCCCAACTTTCGCTGTTCCCAAGCGTCTGTAAAGTTTGGAAAGCGAATTTCTGGAAATAGCGAATTTTCCTTAGGAAACATTTTTTCAAGATAGAATTTCTTTGAATTTTGTTGCTTTTTTAGCTTTCGTTTATGAAGGGCGATAGTCTCATCTAGTTGTTTAAAGAAGTTGCCAATTTGGGTTTGTTCACTAACATTAGGAAAACAGATATTAATTTCTTTCATTGTGCTTGCATTTAATTTTGCTCTTCCCCCTCCAACTAAATATTTAGATATATCCATAGATTTTATTCTGTAAGTTAAGAATAAATTGTTAAGCACTAAAGGAATTCCTTGTAAAACATGAGCATGATTATTAACCCAAATTTTTCCAGTAACATATTGTACAGGGTAATTTTTTAGATCATTTGCACCATCTTCGGCAATCAAAACAAATTCCCCATCATGGGTAAAGCCATCAATAAATCCTTGTATTCCATTGGCTCCAAAGTAAGCTGTTTTTCCTTCTTTTCTTAAGTTTTCAGCAACTGGCACTCTCAAATTATCAAAATTTTCCGATATCTCCCCCAACTTTCGCTGTTCCCAATCATCAGTAAAGCCTACAAAGCGTAGGGCTGGGCTACATTTTTTCTGTGTTGTCATAGTCGGATCCTTATTTACCAAGAAGCAATGTTTGCCAAGCCTTTGTACCTTGCATATCGTGCTCGTTACCTTGTAATTGAGCCAATAATTCAGCCAATTGGTGTTCACTTTCTTGTAATTTTTCTTCTATTTCAATCAAAGTTTCGCCATATTTATCGGCAAGGTTTTGCACTTTTTGGCTTAACTGATCGATCATTTGGCTTGGTAAGCTGTGAAGCTCCTCAACAAGTGGTGTGATCCATTTGCTTTTTTGCAAATCTTTCGCTTGTTCATCGCTTAAGTTTTCAATCGTTGATTTGGTTTTTAAATGTAGCGCTTGCTCATTTTCTTTAAGGGCTTTTTTCAATGCTTTTTCTTCATTCAACAAAGATTGAGCTTGACTAAGCTGTTGCTTAAATTCACCTTCAGCTAATTTTATGGCTTTAGTTAATTCTTTGCCCACAAACGCATCGCCATTTTCATTGATTGCTTCGCTTTGCTTGTCTTCCTCGCTAATTTCACTGAGCAAGGTTTCTAATTCGGCGGCAATGTCATTTAGGCGATTTTCTTTTTGCTGCAAGCTATCCAATTCCTCTTTAAGTAATTGTTTTTGTACCAATTCAAAAGGTAGAAGATGTCCTGCCCAGCCTTCTTGGACTTCACTTTCTTTACCATCTTTTTTCTTAATAACGATATTGGGATCAACTTGTTTTATCGCCTGTGAGCCTTCATTTTGTAAAATTTCCAAATCGTTCGCAATCATTTCCCAAGCATCATCAAAAAGTTGATAAGCGGTATAAGGATCGATTAACGCAATATTTTTTAGGCGAGCAAACAGATCCGCTGTAAGCGTTTCTTTTAACTTTGCAATGTTGCTGACTTCTTGGTTAATCAGTAGCTGAGTTAATTCATCGCTATAATTGCTAAAAGCGTCTTGGAATTGTTGGGTAAAATGCTGTACTTCGCTATTTTGTGAAATGGTGTCCGCAATATCTGAGCTTGTTAGTTCGTAATAGCCTTGGGTTGCCTTTGGCATAAATAAAGAGCGGTTTAATGTTGGGAAGATTTTCCAATAATGGTTGAGTTGCTCAATTTCTTGTTGTGGAATACCGCCGTACATAGTGGCATAAATATCCCAACTTTCAGCATCTTCCGATGAATTGACATAACGAGGAATATTGAGGTTGTAGCCTTGTTCTTTAATTTCATCAAGGCTGACTACACGAGCAAATTTTTCTACATCTTTACGATCAATAACGGTATCGACAATTTTACGAATATGTGAGGCTTGTAATTTGTTATTTTTGCCAACTTTAACAAAGCCTTTTGACGCATCAATCACCAGAATATCGGTATTTGGACGTTTTTGACGTAGCACTAAAATGACGGTTGGAATGCCTGTGCCAAAGAAAATATTGGCAGGTAGACCGATGATGGCATCAATATGGTTTTGTTCAATGAGAGCCTTACGGATTTTTTCTTCTTCACCGCCACGAAATAATACGCCATGAGGCAATACAATCGTCATAATGCCATCGGGTTTTAAGTGATATAAATCATGTAATAAAAATGCAAAATCCGCTTTCGTTTTTGGTGCTAACCCAAAACGAGAATAACGAGGGTCACTTCCTTTATTGGCTGGCTCCCATGCTTGAGAATAAGGGGGGTTAGATACAACGGCATCAACATAAAGTACTTGGTAAGTATTAACAGGATCGTTGTCATCAAAATACGGCCAATCATCTTCTAACGTATCTGCGTTACGAGTAATGATATTATCCGCTTTGATCCCACGCATGACTAAATTCATGCGGGTGAGGTTATAAGTATTTTGCTTTAATTCTTGAGCGTAGTAGGTAATGTGATCTTGGTTATCCATATGTTTAGCAATGGATTGCCCGATATTGATAAGCAATGAGCCTGAACCACTTGTTGGGTCATAAATTTGGATTTCTTTACGATCTTTGAGATGCTCTGCAATAATTTCAGACATCAAAACAGACACTTCGTGAGGTGTGTAAAATTCACCTGCTTTTTTACCAGCATTGGCTGCAAACATACCGATGAGATATTCGTAAATAAAGCCGAGCACATCGTAATCTTGCTTTTTCCCCATTGGAATATCTTGAATAAGATTGATTAAATCACTGACAGCTTTAGTCTGTGAAGCATTACTACTTCCTAACTTACTCAAGCCTGTTTCTAAGGTATTAAAAATATCCTCAAATACTTTCTTTTTCTTAATATTGCGAGAAAAGGCAGAGAGTGCATCACGCACATTTGATACATCAAAATCACTACCTTTACTTAGCCAAGTGGAAAACAGATTTTCATAGGCAATAAAATAGCCAATATTATCTTGAATAAACTCCACAATTTCGAGGTCAGCTCCGTCAATTTGTTGAATATCACTCTCAGTAAAGTCGTTCTTTTTTAAGAATTGAATTTGTTGTTCGGAAAGAAACTTATAGAAAATAAAGCCAAGAATGTAATCTTTATAATCATTTGCTTCAATTTTAGAACGCATTTTATTTGCGCTTTCCCAAATTTTATTTGCGAGTTGTTGCTTGTTCATGTTGTTCTCTTTGTAGTGGGTTATGTTGTAAAAATTTTGTCAAAATAGACCGCTCTATTGTTTAGGTAATAAAAATTCTCGCAGAGCTTTATCTAATTTGACATTCACAAGCGGTAAAGGAACTGGTTTTCCCTCTTTTTCAAAATGTTTTTTCGCCTGTGCTTTATTTGCAGTAGTTTTTAGCTCTTCTAAATAGCGGTTGATGTTTTCTTCGGTAATTTGCAAGTGCGAGATCGCAATAAGCAAATTCGCATCTAAGCCATGATCCTCAGCAAAACGTAATAGACGGTTATGTTGCTCTGCTGTTTGGTGTTCGATAATGTAATCTTTGAATGTTTTACCTTGCTCAATTTGTAGATCACCTCGTTGAATATCATGGAGTAAGATATTCGCAATACGTTGTTCATCTGCACTTAAGGTTGGAAAGGCTTGATGTAATTCATTCAGAGCAATTTCCGTATTTTCATCATTGCAGAGTGCTTTGAGATACTTATCAAAACGACTATTGAGATAATCATGATCAATTTTGTCAGTATTTATTGCCGTAATATAGCTATCAATATCAAAGGGCGGTAGTGAATTACGCTCTTCTTCATTATTTATCTTTTTGCTAGCAAGTTCTTTATAACGCAATAACAAGGCATCATAGATTTGCTTCGTGAATAGCAATTGTGTTTTTTCTTTTCCTTCGCCATAGCTTATTTCTTGCCAATCAAAGCCTTGAACTTTGACTGCCTCCAATACATTGTTCACTTGGTTAAACAATGAAATAAACTTCACACAATGAATTTCCGTTTTTGGTACTTCTGCAAAATGCTGAATTTCTTCACTTTGGAAAATCTGACTAATTTCCTCAAATAACCCATTCATTTTGTTGATATTTTGTGGGATTTTATCCACAAATAAACCTATCGGACGATTACCTGAATATAATTCAACGGCTTTTTCGATATTTTGTTCCATGGTTGCTGGTTTGCGATAGTAACGAATGGTGCCGAATTGCTTGTCTTTTCCAAATAAGCGGTTGGTTCGGGAGAACGCTTGGATAAGTAATTCGTAGCGAATAAGTTTATCTAAATAAAGTGTATTCACCCATTTTGAGTCGTAACCCGTCAGCATTTGATCGACAACAATTAGCAGATCAAGTTGTTCTTCAGGTTTATTATTGATGAATTTATAGGTTTCTTTATGTGCTAAACGCTCTGCAACATCTTTTTTAAATTGTGCGTGGTTAGCTATTGTAAAGGTTTTACCAAATCGCTGATTATAATCGCCTATAATTTCCGCAAGTCCTTGCTCTTTGCTAAATGAATTAGCTTGATTATCTTCGTTGGGATCAAAAAGTGCGGTGATTTTTAAGGTAGGATCGCTTTGTTTAAATAGACGATAATAATCAATAGCCTCACTAATGCTACTGGTAGCAAATATGGCATGGAATTTTTTGCCTCGGCTTAACGTAGGAAAATGTTCTAGCACGTCTTCTACCACAGCCTGATAATGTCCTTCAGTTTGCCACTGTGTTGGAGGTGTCAGATCCTCAATTTCAGCCATACTAACCGCTTTGCTATCCATAAAATGCAGATAGGTTTGCTTTTTATCTTCATTTTCCCAAACTTCGCTTTCACTATGAGCATTTGCTTTTGCTAGCGCGACTTTTTGACGTAAATCTTTCTCCTTGTAAGTACTCACCTTGTAAATATCAAAACCGAGTACGTTTTTATCTCGGATACCGTCGGCAATACTATAACGATGTAATTCATCGCCAAATACATCTGTGGTTGCACTATTTTTCTTATGATTATCTTCAAAAATTGGCGTACCTGTAAAACCGAAAAATACAGCACCCGCAAAGGTTCGCTTAATATCTTGCAACATATCACCAAAGGTTGAACGGTGACATTCATCTACAATAATAACGATGCGTTTTGCTGTGATTTTAGCTAAATCACTTTCTTTCATTACTTGCTCTTTAGCAAGATTACTCATTTTTTGAATAGAGGTAACGATTAGCGTGTCTGAACTGTTGTTACTTTTGAGTTTTTTAATTAACTCATAAGTACTTTTTGTTTCTTGAACTTGCTGATTTTCGTCCGCAAAATTACGATATTCTTCTAGTGATTGTGTACCTAATTCAATGCGATCCATAAGGAAGATTACTTTATCGG
Source organism: Canicola haemoglobinophilus (assembly GCF_002015075.1). Taxonomy (GTDB): domain Bacteria; phylum Pseudomonadota; class Gammaproteobacteria; order Enterobacterales; family Pasteurellaceae; genus Canicola; species Canicola haemoglobinophilus. The sequence continues at coordinate 14,247 of NZ_MUXZ01000036.1, read as the reverse complement.
CATCTTGTGAGGACGAAATAAGCTGAGCTGATTTAAAACTGGTCATCGTTTTACCAGAGCCCGTAGTATGCCAAATATAGCCCCCACGCTGTTCTTGGTAATTTTGCCATTTAAGTTTAGATACTCGATCGGAAATAGCATGAGCCGCATAATATTGGTAGCTTCTCATTACCTTAAGAACGCCATCAGTATCATCAGGCACCATATAAAAACCAATTAACTGATGAGCCATTGGAATAGATAAAAACTGGGAGGCAATATCTTTATAATCGTTTACTGGTTCATTATTAAAATCAGCCCAGTGAAAATAATAATTGGGATTAAATTGCCCATTTGGATTAGCAAAATAGAGTGTTTTCTCTGGGGTCATCGCTACAAAAATTTGTACAAGTGCGAATAAACCAAAAAAGATACCTTCTTGGGCATATTTTTCAATTTGATAACAGGCTTGGCTAATAGGTACGCCACTGCGTTTTAATTCAATATGAAACACAGGCATACCATTAATAAGCAACATAATGTCGCCACGACGATCTTTGAGTATCGGAGATTTTGTTGGGAATTGAGGTTGGCGTACAATTTGATATTTGCTTTGTCCGCCAGCGATTTCTAATCGGTCATAAATTTTTAAGCTAATTTCCTTGCCAAAATGTAAGCTATCTAATTCATTATCTCGACGAATAGAAATGTTCTTGCCATTAATGAAGCCATTGAGTTTTAAAGGTGTTTTCAGTTCTGCAATTTGCTCCAAAATTTGTTGCATTTCACTGTCTGTTAAAGGCACATTATTTAAGCGGTCCGTTTCTCTATTGTTTTCAAATAAAATATCTGCCCAGTTTCTCAACAAATCATTTTCTGTTGGATATTCTATAACTTTTTCTTCCCAACCTTTTTGTTTTAACAATGCAATTAAAGCAAGTTCAAAATCTGCTTCTTTACTAAAACTCATTCTCCACTCCCTTTATGCAACTATCGCTTTACTTAAGCGAAAGTAAGGTATTATAGAGAAAGTTAAAGTAAGTAGCTAGGTGAAAAAAAAGAACTAAGTTATACTCTTGTTATACTTATATTCAGTTAAATAACAACACAACATTATGGAAAAATTAACCTTAACTCCTATTAGCCGTATTGAAGGCGAGATTAATTTGCCGGGTTCAAAGAGTTTATCAAATCGTGCACTTTTATTAGCCGCACTTGCTCATGGCACTACTCAAGTCACTAATTTATTGGACAGCGATGATATTCGACATATGTTGAATGCGTTGAAAGCCTTGGGAGTGAAATATCAACTTTCTGAGGATAAAAAAGAATGTATTGTTGAAGGCGTTGGTGGAGCGTTTCAATGGCAAAATGGTTTGTCTTTGTTTTTGGGAAATGCTGGAACAGCGATGCGTCCTTTGACTGCCGCTCTTTGCTTAAAAGGAAATATTGAGGCTGAAGTTATCTTAACAGGTGAGCCTCGAATGAAAGAGCGTCCGATTAAGCATTTAGTGGATGCTTTACAACAAGCAGGCGCCAGTATTCAGTATTTAGAAAATGAAGGCTATCCGCCTATTGCTATTCGTAATTTAGGTATTGGCGGAGGTAAAGTTCAGATTGATGGTTCTATTTCTTCACAATTTTTGACTGCACTTTTAATGGCTGCGCCCCTTGCTGAGAATGATATGGAAATAGAAATTTTAGGGGAACTTGTGTCCAAGCCTTATATTGATATTACCTTGGCAATGATGAAAGATTTTGGCGTTACGGTTGAACATCATAATTACCAGCGTTTTTTGATTAAAGGTCAGCAATCTTATGTTTCGCCAAAAACTTATTTGGTGGAGGGCGATGCTTCTTCGGCTTCTTATTTTTTAGCAGCGGCGGCAATTAAAGGCAAAGTAAAAGTAACCGGCATAGGTAAAAACTCTATTCAAGGGGATCGCTTATTTGCTGATGTTTTAGCAAAAATGGGAGCAAAAGTAACTTGTGGAGAAAATTTTATCCAAGTGGAACAAGGCGAACTGAAGGGCGTTAATATGGATATGAACCATATTCCAGATGCTGCAATGACGATTGCGACAACCGCACTTTTTGCTCAAACTGAAACGGTTATTCGTAATATTTATAATTGGCGTGTAAAAGAAACGGATCGACTCACGGCAATGGCAACAGAGTTGCGTAAAATCGGAGCAGAAGTCGAAGAGGGAAAAGATTTTATTCGCATTCAACCTCTCCCTTTAACAAAATTTAAGCACGCGGAAATTGCTACTTATAATGACCATAGAATAGCAATGTGTTTTTCGTTAATCGCATTATCTAATACAGCGGTAACAATTTTAGATCCCAAATGCACTGCAAAGACTTTCCCAACCTATTTTTCTGAATTTGAAAAAATCAGCCTTCAATCGTAATTTAATGGGCAAGTTTATTGCCCATTTTTATGATTAAATTCTATATTCAGCTTGCGAAATGAGTAAAAATCATTAAAATGAACGAACGTTCATTCAGTCCCTATATTGTGATATTTTCTTCAATTATCAAACAATTCTTACTGTATGTAACTTTCCTTAATTTTATTTATTTTATAGAAATTCTTATGCGTCAATCTGAATTAGATATGACCGAGCAGGTTTTTATTGCCACAGAGCGATTAATGGCGGAAGGTGGGCTACATAGCCTTTCTATGCACAAAATTGCTAAAGAGGCAAAAATCTCTCCTGGTACTATTTATCTTTATTTTAAAAATAAAGATGAATTATTGGAGCAGCTGGCTCGGCGAGTATTTAATCTTTTTTCTGTTGCAATGGAAAAAGATTATGATGAAAAGCTCTCTTATTTTGAGCAATATCGTCAAATGTGGTGGAATATTTGGCATTACCTACATGAAAACCCAATGATTTTGTTAAATGTAAGCCAATATCAAGCATTACCTGGCTTCAGTCAGATTTGCCAGGAAAAAGAAGGACAAGGGCGTTGGTCTGCATTTTGTCAGAAGGCAATTAATGATAAAGCTATCATTGATTTGCCTACAAAAGTTTTATTCACGTTAGGTTTAGAAAGTGCGATTAATTTAGCCTTCAACCAAATGATGTTTAAAACAGAATTATCTAATCAGGTATTAGAAACAGCCGTTCAGCGTAGCTGGCGAGCGATTCAATTTTAAAGATTTTTATTTTCTTGCTAGGAGTTAGTTTTTATGAGTAATCAAACTCACGTAAAACCAAAACGTTCTCATATGTTTTTCTTAAAACTTATTTTGGGCGTTATTGTGTTGTTATTTGCCGTTATGATCGGCTTAAAAGTTGTTTCAGGTATGATTGTTAGCAAGATGATAGCTAGTATGCCTGAAAAAACTACACCTGTTACAGCAATTACAGTTGAGCCAACTTCATGGACCCCTGTGATTGAAACGACTGGATTGGTTAGACCTAATCAAGGCGCTGTGTTAAGTGCTCAAACGCCAGGTGCTGTTGCTAAAGTGTTTATCCAATCAGGACAAGTGGTGAAAAAAGGTGATGTCTTGGTTGAGTTAGATAGTTCTGTTGAGCAAGCTAATTTACAGGCTTCAGAGGCAAAATTAGCTACAACTAAACAAATTTATCAACGTTACCTTAATTTGTATAAAACAAAAAGTGTATCTCAACAAGAATTGGATAATGCCAAAGCAAATTATGATGCTTTAGTGGCAAATATTAGTGCCTTAAAAGCGGCTATTGAGCGCCGCAAAATTGTTGCACCATTTGATGGGATTGCTGGTATTGTTAAAGTAAATGTGGGGCAATACGTAAACGTAGGTACGCCAATTGTGCGTGTTGAAGATACGAGTTCAATGAAGGTAGATTTCTCTGTTGCACAAAATGAGCTTGAAAATTTATTTATTGGACAAAAAGTAACTGCAACTAGCGATGCGCGTTTAGGTGAAACTTTTGCCGCAAAAATTACCGCACTTGAGCCAGCAGTGAATGCAGCCACAGGGTTGATTGATGTGCAAGCCACTTTTGAAGGGGCAGATAGCCATAAATTATTATCCGGTATGTTTACAAGATTGCGTGTGGCTTTAACTACTGAACGAGATCAAATTGTTGTTCCTCAGGTGGCCATTAGTTACAACATGTATGGAGAAAGTAGCTACGTTTTGACCGCACTTTCAGATGAAGATAAGCAAAAATTGCTTGATAACGAGAAATTTGCTTACAAAGATAAGATTGACAATGTTTATCGTGTAAAACAAACCACCGTGTTTACTAAAGACCGTCAAGGAATTTATGCACAATTAAAAGGCCAAGATATTAAAGCTGGCGATAAAATTGTCGTAGGTGGTCAGCAAGGTATTGCGAATGGTAGCTTAGTTGTCGTTGTAGATAAAGAAATAATTGGTACGCAACAACCAGCGAAGAAAACCAATCTTTAATTTGAAGTAGGAATATATCCAATGAAATTTACCGATATATTTATTCGTCGTCCTGTATTGGCGGTGTCAATTAGCTTGCTGATCATTATTTTAGGATTGCAAGCGATTTCAAAATTGACTGTGCGTGAATATCCGAAAATGACGACAACTGTAATTACTGTATCGACAGTCTATCCGGGGGCAGATGCGAACTTGATGCAAGCATTCGTTACATCAACTTTAGAAGAAGCTATTGCTCAAGCGGATAATATTGACTATATGTCATCAAGTAGTGCTGCAAACTCCTCGATGATCACTGTCAAAATGAAATTGAATACAGATCCTAATGGTGCTTTAGCTGATGTATTGGCGAAAGTAAATTCTGTGCGCTCAAAATTACCTCGTAATATTGAAGACCCTGTTATTTCATCCTCAACAGGTGGTACAGGGATTATGTATATCAGCTTTTATTCTGATAAGTTAGATTCAAGTCAGGTGACTGACTATATTGAACGAGTGGTAAAACCTCAGTTATTTACGGTTGAAGGGGTTGCTAAAGCACAAATTTTTGGTGCTGCTCAATATGCATTACGCATTTGGCTAGACCCAGAAAAAATGGCTGCTCAAAATCTTTCTTCTCCAGCCGTTATGTCGGCGTTATCTGCTAATAATGTGCAGACAGCAGCAGGAAGTGCTAATGGTTATTACACTGTTTACAAAAATAAAGTGGGCACCACTACTAATTCAGTTAAAGACTTGGAGAATTTAATTGTTTATGCCAAGGGCGATAATCTTGTTCGCTTGCGTGATATTGCAACAGTTGAGTTAAATAAAGAAAGCGATAGTACGAGAGCAACGGCAAATGGTTCTGACTCTGTTGTTTTAGCTATTGAGCCAACCGCAACAGCTAACCCATTGACAGTTGCAGAAAATATTCGTCCATTGTACGCACAAATTAAGCAGAACTTACCAAGCAGTATGTATTCTGATCTACTTTATGATCGTACCATTGCGATTAATAGTTCTATTAATGAAGTAATTAAAACAATTATTGAAGCCACTGTGATTGTTTTAGTCGTTATTTTGTTATTTATTGGCTCTTTGCGTGCAATTTTAATCCCTGTGATTACCATCCCTATTTCATTAATTGGGGTAATCATGATGTTACAAACATTTGATTTCTCCATTAATCTGATGACATTGTTGGCAATGATCTTAGCAATCGGATTGGTTGTTGATGATGCGATTGTGGTGCTGGAAAATGTGGATCGCCATATAAAAGCAGGAGAAACGCCATTCCGTGCAGCAATTATCGGTACTCGAGAAATTGCAGTGCCTGTTATTTCCATGACAATTGCACTTATTGCGGTGTATTCACCAATGGCATTAATGGGGGGAATTACGGGATCCTTATTCAAAGAGTTCGCTTTAACATTAGCAGGTGCGGTATTTATTTCGGGTATTGTGGCATTAACTTTGTCGCCAATGATGACCAGTAAGCTACTAAAAAGTAATGAAAAACCAAATCGTTTAGAGCAACGAATTGAAAAATCATTAACTCGCTTAACTAATGGTTACGCCTATATTTTAGGCTTAGTCATGTCAAGCCGTAAATGTATGCTTGCTTTTGCTGCTATTATTTTTGCGATGTTGCCGTTCTTATTTACTTCTCTTTCTAGTGAGTTGACGCCAGCAGAAGATAAAGGCGCATTTATTGCTATTGGCTCAACACCTTCTAATATGAACGTTGACTATGTGCAAGAGGCAACGAAACAGTACGTTGATCTGTTGAATAAGACAGATGAAGTACAATTTACAATGTCTATTGCAGGAGCTCCAACGCCTAGCGGTACATTAAATGTTGTAACCTTGAAAGACTGGAAAGATCGTACTCGTAGTCAAGCTGCAGTGATGGCGGAATTGAATCAAAAAGCCACACAAATTCCTGAAGTTAGTGTTTCGGCCTTTAATTTCCCTGAAATTGATACAGGGGAGTCTGGACCACCGATAGGATTTGTTATTAGTACGCCAAATGACTATCGTGATTTAGCTCCTGTTGCGGAAGATTTCTTAGCTAAAATGCGCTCATCGGGTCGATTTATCTATACTAACCTCGATTTAAAATTCAATACGGCTGAAATGAAAATCAGCATAGATAAAGAAAAAGCTGGAAGTTACGGTATTTCGATGCAACAAATTAGCAGTACTTTAGGAAGTTATTTGTCTGCGGCAACTGTAAGTCGTGTTGATATTGATGGGCGAGCATATAGAGTTATAGCGCAAGTAAAAAGAGCGGATCGTTTAACCCCTGAAAGCTTGAAAAACTTCTACGTATCAGCAAGTAATGGGCAGAGTATTCCTTTGAGTAGCTTAATAAAAATGGAGTTAGTGCCTCAACCTACTTCATTACCAAGATTTAGTCAGTTAAACTCAGCATTAATTCAAGCTGTACCAATGCCGGGAACCTCAACGGGTGATGCAGTTAAATGGCTCAAAGATACGGCAGCAGAGCAATTACCACAAGGATATAGCTATGATTTCCGTAGTGAAGCTCGTCAGCTTGTACAAGAAGGAAATGCCTTAACGACTACTTTCGTGTTAGCGGTTCTTGTTATTTTCTTAGTGCTAGCGATTCAATTTGAGTCTATCCGAGATCCATTAGTTATTATGGTCTCTGTGCCTTTAGCTGTAAGTGGTGCCTTGTTAGTATTGAATTTCTTGAGCTTATTAACAGGCATGAAAATTTTACACTTATCGGGCGTTACTCTAAATATTTACTCACAAGTCGGTTTGATTACGCTCGTAGGGCTCATTACGAAACATGGTATTTTGATGTGTGAAGTCGCAAAAGAAGAGCAACTTCATTTTGGTAAATCTCGCATTGAAGCTATTACTGAAGCGGCAAGAGTGCGTTTACCCCCTATTTTGATGACAACGGCTGCGATGGTCGCTGGATTAATTCCATTATTGTTAGCATCAGGTGCGGGTGCAGCATCTCGTTTCAGTATTGCTATTGTGTTAGTTGCAGGGCTTTCAATTGGTACTTTATTTACCTTGTTTGTGTTGCCTGTAATTTATTCTTATATCGCAAGTGAGCACAAACCTTTACCTGAATTTGATGAAAGCATAAAACCATTGGCGAGTAATCAACATCATTAAATTTAAGTAAAAAACAAACCGCACTTTTTTGAGAAAACAGTAAAAAGTGCGGTTTATTTTTAGGCTCAAAGTTGATATTTAGAACATTGATTTAATGTTTCACAAACTACAGTTCAATTTCCAACTTGTTATAAGCACGCATTGCTTTTTCTAAGGCTTTCTCAACAGAAATATCACGAGCAAGAATAACACCTAAGCGGCGATGTCCATTAACTTCCCCTTTACCAAACAAACGAATGTTAGTATTGGGTTCCTGTAATACCTCAAATAAATTACCAAATTGTACTTGGTTAGATTTACCTTCAACAACAATCGCTTTTGATGCTGCTGGGCTAATCAAATTAATCTCAGGAATTGGTAAGCCCAGTATTGCTCTGGCATGGAGAGCAAATTCAGAAAGTTCTTGTGAAATTAGCGTTACCATACCAGTATCATGAGGGCGAGGGGATACCTCATTGAAAATAACCTCATCTCCACATACAAACATTTCGACGCCAAAAATTCCACGCCCACCAAGTGCGGTAGTAATTTTCTCTGCAATATGTTGCGCATTAGCGAGAGCTTGCTCTGACATTGCTTGAGGTTGCCAAGATTCACGGTAGTCGCCATCTTCTTGACGATGTCCAATTGGTGCAAGGAAGGAGGTACCACCCACATGGCGAACTGTGAGTAAGGTAATTTCATAGTCAAATTTAACAAAGCCCTCAACAATTACTCGACCCGCTCCAGCTCTACCACCCTGCTGTGCATAGTCCCATGCTTTTTGTAAATCATCTTGACTTTTTAAGATACTTTGACCATGCCCAGAGGAAGACATAATTGGCTTAACAACGCAAGGAATACCAATTTTTTCTACCGCACTTTGAAAATCAGCAAAATTATCTACAAATTGATAATTTGAGGTCGGTAGTTTTAATTCCTCTGCGGCAAGGCGGCGAATACCCTCACGGTTCATCGTCAATTGTGTCGCTTTAGCTGTTGGAACAACATTAAAGCCCGCTTGTTCCAATTCAACGAGTGTTGATGTCGCAATCGCTTCTACTTCTGGCACAATATAATCTGGTTTTTCCTTCTCAACCAAGGCTTTTAATGCTTCTCCATCAAGCATGGAAATCGTATAAGAGCGGTGCGCAACTTGCTGTGCAGGGGCATTTTCATAGCGATCCACAGCGATCACTTCTACGCCAAGACGTTGTAATTCAATGACGACTTCTTTGCCCAGCTCTCCTGAGCCAAGTAACATTACTTTTGTCGCTTTAGAGGTTAAAGCTGTTCCTAATTTTGCCATTTTTTTATCCTTTGAGATTGTGTTTGCTATTCGGTTTAAGGATTTAGTAAATTGTCATCTAACAATAAATCTTCATTTTTGTTAATACCAACACCACGATTAAGAATATTTTGTGCAATATTATGTGCATCTTCCAATGAGTGTTCGGTATAAGTGCCACATTGATATTCATTTAGCTCAGGAATTTCAGATTGGTTTTTAACATTTAAAATATCTTGCATTGAAGCCAACCAAGCATCTGCAACTTGTTGCTCATTGGGTGTACCGATTAATGACATATAAAATCCTGTACGGCATCCCATAGGTGAAATATCAATAATTTCAACCTGTTCGTTATTTAAATGATCACGCATAAATCCTGCAAATAAATGCTCTAAGGTATGAATTCCTTTTGGAGAGAGTATTTCTTTATTAGGTGCACAAAAACGGAGATCAAAAACTGTAATATTATCACCTTTTGGGGCCTGCATCGTTTTTGCTACACGCACAGCGGGTGCGTTCATTCTTGTATGATCAACTTTAAAACTGTCAAGTAATGGCATAATTTGTCCTTTAGAGATAATTAAGGGGGGATTTGCAAGGATAATTGCTTGCAACGCTATGATACCGTAAATTTTCAAGATAATGAAAACTTGATTTTCATCCTCTCACAGAAAAAATATCCTTGATATTATGTGATCTAGATCATGATTTTTAAGATTATTGTCAATAATTGTAAATTTATGTAAAGATTTTTAAATTTTTATGATAGTATAGCGCACCTAATAAGATAGCAACTCGCCGCAGTTGTTTGATAAAAAATTGGTTCCTTAGGTTATTTTCCCCCTCATGATGAGGGGGATTTTTTTATGGATAAAAAGAGGGGATGGGCAAAAGGATTTGTAAAGACTAAAACTCACGTTGAATATTTTGCTCACATTTCAACTTAAACGCTAACTTTTTCATTTTGTTTTTGCGTAATAAAATCAATTTATGGCATGCCCGATTGCCAAGGTATGGAGTTGTTTTCGTTCATAATAAAATACCTGTGCCTAGATGTATTATCTCAGAAACAGGTATTTACACAAATTGCGGGATAGGCTCAAATTGTTATTCAAATTTGACTATATACTTTTTAGCTAAATATTTATTTAGCATGCGTTTAGGCTTTGTAATTATTTTCATTATTCTATATCTTATACCTTTTTTATTTTGTTCGTTGTATCTTTTTTTTCTATCAGCCTCTAAGTCACTAGATAAAAGACTAGATTTTTTATTGATTTGTAGTTCTTGAACACACACCCCAGGAGATAACTGATATATTGAAATAGTATTTTGAGTAAGCAGATAATTAAATAATATTTGATCTATAGCATCTAATTCTGAGTCGGGTATATTTTTAATTATTGATATGACTTCCTTAATACAATCAGAGCTTATAATATAGCCTGCTGTTCCATAATGAGGCTCTTTTAAGATATTTATTTTTCTATTTAAATAAGCAGGTATTTGGCTATTTTCCATCTTTGATGACATCAGAAATGTTTCTAATCTTAGAATAAACTTATTAGTGGTTATTCTCTCTTTTAACCAATCATCATTACCTAGAAATTTATCGGCATTACTGCCCAATATAATATCATCTTCATATATTGTTATATATTCTAAATTTTGCTCTAAACACTTTTTCCATAATAAAAAATGGCTCATGAAACAAGCTTTTTCTCCTTGGGTAAGAGCTGATTTTTTGAGATTAGGGATGTGATATTCTATTAATTTATCTAGTTCTATTGATGGTTTTATTGCATCATAAAACTCAAATCTGATATTGTGTTTATCAAACTCTCTTTTAATATGTTCTCTTCTATTTTGGGCATCAATTAAGCTAATTACGTAGTTATTCATTTTTCTAATTTTAGTTTTTTGAGTTGAGTGTGGTAATTGTATTCTTCATCTAACTAGATATCTATTAACTCTTAATATTAGTTTTCTGATCAATGATGGCTTATAAGGACAATAGGTAAGCTCTGTATATAAAGGTAAATTATTGCTAAATATTTGTATAAAAAGCGCATTAATAGATTTATCGACATAATCAAAACTAAATCTATTTGTTGCTATTTGAGTTTTTTCTTTAAAATTTTGTAAAAGATCTTTGTTCTTAAGTAGTTTATATGTTTTTTGTACGAATTCTTCTTCGTCTTTTAATTTAACTAATTCACCATATTTACCATTATTGAGAATCTCTTTTGGTCCTGTTTGACAATCCATAGCAACTACAGGTACACCACAAACCATACTTTCGATTAATACTGTTGGTAATCCTTCTGAAAGAGAAGTGTGTAGAAAAAGCTTGGCATTTTTCATAAATGGATAAGGATTTGATTTACTACCTAAAAGTAAACAGTCTTGTTCTAAACCTAGTTGAGCAATCCGTTGCTTAAGCTGCTGGTAAGTTTCCCCATCTCCTATAATTAAAAGTTTTTCTTTTATTCCTAATTTTTTCAATTTAGCATAAATATTTATTAGTTGAAGATGATTCTTTGATATATCTAGTCTAGATACTTGCAATAGATACCCTGATATTGATTGATTGATTCATTGCTTGCTTGATGTATTCAATATTTATAGGATTGTATATGCTATAAATTGGAATATCTTTTAGTTTTAAACGCCTTAGGGTTTTTAAACAGTGCTTTTTTAGCTCTTCATTAACTGTTATTAAACAATGATGTTTTTTTAAAATAAAATGAAAATAATCAGAATGTTTTTCCCAATAATTACAATGAGCTATACCATGTACCCAACGAATAATAGGGATATTTAAGGAGTATTTTTCCAAAAAGAAGTCAAAGTGACTATTAAAGTTTACAATAAGATTAAATTTATTTTCAATTAGTAGTTTTTTAATTATTTTACTTGCCAGTAAATATTGTTCTTTTAGACTTAACATATCTAAATCCTTTCTCTTTAATAAGAAGAGTAAATTTATTTTATTAGGGATTTTTTCTATGTAAGCATTTTCAATTTGTTCTTCTAAAATCCAAAGATCTATATCTAAATTATTATTTTTAGATAAGATTTTTAAATAATTAATTAAAATTACTTCAGCACCACCAATAACTAGGCTTTTATGAAAAAATAAAATTCTTTTTTTTACTGATGTCATGATGTTCTCTAGATGTTTAATATTTGATTTTATATATGGTTTTATTCCTAAAGTCTTTTATTTTTAAAGATATTCTTTTTAGTAAATTTATTCTATTAACTCGATTATTCCAGATTATTGGCTTATCTTTAATCTCCCTAAACAGAGAGTCGAATAAATAAGATTTTATATGATTTGATAGACCTCCCCATGGTTTAACGTTACTACAGTAATGAATGACAGTAATTAAGCGATCTAGCTTTTCATATTCATGTAATTTTTCTCTATTCTTCATCCTATTCTTGAGCGTTGGCATGAAATTAAATGCAGGATCTACTATTCTTGATTTTTCTTTAAGTATGAAATTCAAAATATCTTGATCCTGAAATTCTATATTCGGATATTTTTGTAAAAATGAAATAGCTCTATTATAAACATCAAGACTTTTAAATTTTAGCAAGTCAATTAATAAAACGCCAGCATTAAAATATACATCTTTATCTGTTAGACCTATATTATATTTGTATCCTTGTAAACCAAACTCTACATATGAATCTATACAAGCACCAACGACACAACCATCTAAATCTACATTCCAAAGGGGAGTTAAATCATTAATAACTAATGTATCTACATCAAGATAAATAACTTTATCAAGAGCAGGTAAGTAATGGTCTATTTTTAATCTTGCATAAGTTGCAATAGATATATGAGAAATAGTACTAGGAAATTTTAAAAAGTCTTTTTTATCAACTCCAATAAATTCGATATTACTATTATTTTTATTTACTATTTCTAGTATTTTACTTTTACTTTCAAAAGCAATTCCTAGATCTAATATATAAAAATTTATAGTAGACTTAGTGTTTTTTAATATGCTCAATAAATTAACAGCTAAATAAGGAGAGTAATTTTCATCACAACTTAGAACTATGTTCACATAAGGCTCCTATAAGTTTTTACTATATTTATATGGTCTTATAAAACGTTTGATAATTTTTATTTTTTGTTTTAATGAAAAAATATGCATATGCTTAAATAAAAACATCTTAAATGAATAAAGATCATATTTACTTAAAGAGCAATAAAGCTCATAGATTAATCTTTGATTAAATTCTTTTTCTTTTCCTTTTGATAGAATGTGTTCAATATGCTTAGTTGTAATTTCACCCATAAAATTAATATTATTTTTCTCATCAGAAAAATAATAATCTATAATTTCTCTCCTAATTCTAATTGCAGTACTGTTTTGAATTTTATGATACAAAGAAGATGTCTGCATGAGAATGCACCCTATACTTAACTAAAACCTTATCTATATTGACTATTTTTCCTAATTTACTTACCTCAAACCAAAATTTGAAGTCTTCAGCATGAATATAATTATTATCAAAGGTAAGGTTGTATTTATGGTAAATATCAGATCGCATAATCATGCAATTATTATGGATTGGGTTACGGAAAAACATTTCTGTAATAATCTCATCATGAGTTAAAGGAGCATGCCATATATCGCCATTATTACAATATTTTGATAAATTTCCTGTGGCATCTTTAGACATTAAAATTTCTAAATGCCCTCCCATTGCAACAATAGAATTATCCTCAAGCATATATTGCAAAATTGTTTCTATCCAATCGAGATTAACAATATCATCCGAATCTGTTCTAGCAATAAATTCTCCAGAGCAGAATGATAATCCCTTATTTAGAGAGGCAACAAAACCAAGATTATTTTCATTTCTAATAACCTTAATTCGGTTATCCTGTTGAGCAAAGCTCTCTAAAATAGATAATGTTGAATCTGTAGAACCATCATTAACAATGATAATTTCCAAATTAGAATAACTTTGGTTGAGTATAGCTTCCAAACATTCTTTAATATATTTTTCTACATCGTAAGCGCAGACTAAAACAGACACTAATCCAGTATACGATCGCATAGTTTTTCTCTGTTATATTTAATCTCTTAATAAGATAAAAAGTTATTTAAAAATATTTTATCTGATAGAAATTTTGAACAAAAATTTAAATCTCTCAACTCTATCTATAAAATTAAAATACTCCCTCATTAATTTCACCTTTAATGTCTTTTTATCCCTATTCATCGCAATATTACTCTCCATAGGCAAATCAGGCTCAACGCAGAATGGAATTATAGATAAATAAGGAATTTTGGTTTCCCAATATCTTTCCATTTGTGTATCAACTTCATAAACCCATTCGTGACAATGTGTTAGTAACTTTCTTGCTGCTTCTGGAGTTAGAAAATATCCAGTTGCATTTGCCCAACTATAATAA
>NZ_MUXZ01000035.1 GCF_002015075.1 Canicola haemoglobinophilus | reverse complement strand
ATAATAAAATACCTGTGTCTAGATGTATTATCTCCAGAAACAGGTATTTACACAAATTATGGGAGAGGCTCGACTTAAGCTTAGCTTTATTTCCCTCTGATTTTCTCCATTGTTATATTTTTCTCTTTGGTACTGATAAATCCTATTTCCTAACTCACCAACACCATTGCCCAGGACCCCATGAAGTATATCCTTCTTATAAGAATAAATAAAAGGTATCTCATTACTTAATGGCTGTGGATTATATTTTAACCATGTAGGATCAGGGTTAAATTTTTTGTTTAAAGGTAATTCGACTATTTTACCTGTTCCATAACCTATCAAACTACCAACTCCACTACCAATAGCACCATTAACTACAGATTGATCTGTTACATAACCATTAAATGCTCCCGAAGCTGTATTTCCTAATACATTTGCAGTAAAACCTCTACCTTTCAATGCATAAGCTGTTGCCAAGTCAATTCCTAATGTTTTTGGATCAACACTCCCTGTTGAAATCATTTGCGAACCAACGCTACTAGCACCAGCAATCCCTAATGTGAATTTAGTTGAGTTAGATGTAATATTAGTTACAGCTTGGATGCCTTTAAGTATATTTTGCCCACCATATAAACTTAAACCATATTCCAAAGCATCTTTTGTTGAAAGTGCAACTCTACCATTAAAAGAATTGTAATAAGTACTTAGAGCATTATATTTACGACTAATGCTGTGATACATCTCTTCTTCTATAGAGTGTTTTTCTGTTCTAAAACCTAAAGTTTTATATTCAGGAGAAAGATTATCTACAGCATTATTTTTCTGCCAATTCGTTCCTGCATATGGGAAAGTGTAATCCCTATTTAATGTTGGGTTTCCATTTAAATATGAAAACTCAAATGCTTTCTTAGCATCTAACATATTAATAGGTTTCGCAAACTTATATCCAGATAGCGTTTTGCCACTAATACTTTCTTGAAGATAACGCTCCACATACATTAAGAACTGTTGTCTTTCTAATGTTGTTAAAGAGTTTGGGTCTTGTCTAAATTTATCTAACAAACCATCACTTTGATGATCGCTTTGTACTAAAACAAGAAACTCTTTTTCTTCTTTGACTGTTAGTTTTTCTCCTTTTAGATATTTATTTCTTAATTCGTTAAGCCTAATTCTCGAGGCTTCACTTAAGAAATTATTCTCCACCGCTCTTTTCGCTATATCCGCAGAACTCACCGCACTTGTGGTGCTATCGCCGATGATGCCGCCAGCTAATCCGCCCGCCAGCTGGCTTAAGGCGGTGATGGTTTGTTTTTCGCTTTCGCTAAGGTCATTGGTGGTTTTCGATTTGCCATCTATGCCATAAAGCTTTTGGGCAATAATCTGTGCTGTGGCTTCGCCTGTGAGTGCTCCAGCAGCACCAGCAAGGGCATTTGTGCCTGTGGCTTTGGCTTCTATTGCACCCAATAAAGCATGTGCCATAAGATTAGCTGTGGTGTTGTCTCCTGTTTGTGATTTGATAAATTGGTTAGCATAAGGCGAAATTAAGCCCACCGCTGCAGCACCTGTGTTTTTGGTTGCAATACCTTGTAATAAGCCTGTTACCGCTCTTATCGCCATTTGGATATTCCATTAATACAAAAATCCCTTCACATATTCTTTTTCAAAAAAAGAATTATACAGGATAAACAGCATACAAGAGGAAATTTACTAATAGTAGCCCAAAAAATACTCTCATCAAAAACAAAACCAAGCTCAATAAAGAAAAACAAATTTATAGCTAAAACAAAAAAAATCGAAGCTTTTAACACTTTAAATAAAGTACTATTTTTTATCTTGCTTATTGTCAATTTTTTCATCATAAAATCTCTCATATGTATTAATAATTACTTCTTTTATTATTGGATTTAGAATCGTATTAGATGGTACATATAGTATTTCTTCATATGCAGAACTTATAACATTTGAAGAATAAGTCTTATTAAAATTAAAATCTCCATTTTTAATTTTATCACTAGTAATCCCCACCCCAATTGAAAGGCTTAATGGCATCCCAGAAGTCGCTAATCCTAATCCTCCTGATAAAGTAAGTTCTTTCCCTGAATTCAATAAATTCTCTTTTGTCAGTTTCTTATTTGGATCTCTGTAATAATCATACCCATCAAATCCAGCCTTAATCCCAATGCTCTTCTAATGGAATATTATCTCCTTTGCTAGCCCTTTTAGTTCTTATTTTTGCATTCACTCATTCTATAATCATAATAAATTCTTAATCGTATGCTACCACTGATCGAAACTCCTATTTCTCCTTTACAAAAAAGTTTAACCTTAGATGTTGAACTTATCCCTTCATCTAAAACAAAACCTATACTTTTAATATATTCAAGAAATTTATTTTTATCATATAGTCTTGAATTTTCAAAAGTAACATCAAGAGAGAAAAAACCATTTAGTTTTCCTCTACGAGATAAAATAACTCCATCCATTTTTTCTATTTCATCTGATAATAATTTGTTAAATTCCCTACTTTCTTTGTTTATCATTTCTCCTTTATAGAACGGTTCTCCAAAAAACGTATATCCATTTATAATTAAAATAAAAAGTAATAGGATAATTTTGTAGGATAAGCTGAATTTCATTATTTACTCCAATCCCTCATCAATTCTTCATTTAAACTTCCCCCACTTCCTCCTTTACCGATACCTAGCTCAAAAGTCCCATAACTTTTGTTATTCAGATCTGATGAAATAGATTTTCCATAACCTGCACAATACCAACTATAACAAGCATTGATACCTACAGCAGTCCCCTTTATAGCAGTAGAGATAGCATCCCCTGTTATTCTATGACCTAAGTCATTTTTCATTTCAGATGCTTCTAAGTTAGTGATCCATCCTAAATTAATACCCATGGAAGTGCCAATTCTTGAAGGGACTGCTAATGGTGAGAATGTTCCACCAGATAAAACATCCCCATTTCTAAGATTAATCACAAATTTGCCTCCGATTCCATACATTTGCCCGCTAATAGATATGTAGTGAGGGGTATATTTGTCTGCCACATTTACTATTTCTTCAGCAACTTCTTCATTAGCTTTCTCTATAATTTCTTGCTTTATAGCATCAGCTTCTGATTTTAATACCAAGGATGAAGCATATTCAGGATTGGATAATATTGTTCCTAAATGATTATTCTCCACCGCCCTT
>NZ_MUXZ01000034.1 GCF_002015075.1 Canicola haemoglobinophilus | reverse complement strand
ATTATTCTCCACCGCCCTTTTCGCTATATCAGCAGAACTCACCGCACTTGTGGTGCTATCGCCGATAACGCCGCCAGCTAATCCGCCCGCCAGTTGGCTTAAGGCGGTGATGGTTTGTTTTTCGCTTTCGCTAAGGTCATTGGTGGTTTTCGATTTGCCATCTATGCCATAAAGCTTTTGGGCAATAATCTGTGCTGCGGCTTCGCCTGTGAGTGCTCCAGCAGCCCCTGCAAGGGCATTTGTGCCTGTGGCTTTGGCTTCTATTGCACCCAATAAAGCATGTGCCATAAGATTAGCTGTGGTGTTGTCTCCTGTTTGTGCTTTGATAAATTGGTTAGCATAAGGCGAAATTAAACCCACCGCTGCAGCACCTGTATTTTTGGTTACAATGCCTTGTAATAAGCCTGTCACCGCTCTTATCGCCATTTGCATATCTCCGCCTTGTCCATAAGTTTGGATGGTTTGGTTTGCATTATCCAGTTGGCGTTGTGCTTGGATTCGTTGATTTGCGTTAGTCTCTTTATTGGCTAAGATAGCTTCTGCCTCCGCCTTTTGTTTCTCTGCCTCCTCAAGCTTTGGTTTTAAGGTGAGATTAATGCTATTTTGGGCTATCTCTCCTATCACCTGTGCCATTTCTTGTTGTGCTTTGATTTCCGCCAAATCATAAGCCTGTAC
>NZ_MUXZ01000033.1 GCF_002015075.1 Canicola haemoglobinophilus | reverse complement strand
GGTCATTTTCCCTAATTTTTTTGCAAATGCTCCAGATGAGCATAATTGCAGCCATAAACCAAACAAAAACGCCCATACCACGAGGGCTATTTTCTTGATATTTTGTGCCATTGCAGCAAGAAAGCATTGCATTTGGACTTTAGATAATCCTCTATAACGGGCATAGCGGTGTCCATGATGTTCTTTAGCATCGGCAAAACTGCGTTCAACGGTTTCCGCTCGACGCTTGTACAGTGTTTTGCCTTGTTCTGAGAGTCTTACGGCGTTGGCGTTATCTATCGCTTCTTGGTAAATATGCCTTGTAATAAGACGCTCCGCTTTTTGGTTTTGGGTGCATTGTGTTCGTCATGGGCAAGTCTGGCAATAAGCGGGGTTGGATTTATAGGTATGATAACCTTCTCTTGTTGTGGTACTGTAAATGAGTGGTTGCCCCATTGGGCAGGTGTAGCTGTCGGTATACGCATCGTATTTAAAGTCTCGCTTTCTCAGGCTGTTTTTCCCTTTGGTCGGGCGGCGATAACCAAACACACCGGTAATCTTCCGTCGAGCAAGGCTTTCGGTCACAGGGGCGGTAAAATAACCCGCATCCAGTCCCACAGCTTTCGGTTTAAAGCGAAAACGGGTTGTGATGGCATCAAGGCGAGCGATATAGGGTTGGCTGTCATTGACATTCCCTGCGGTGGCAAAGGTGTCTACAATAATCCCGTATTTCCCATCGACAGTACGATGGTCGAGATAGAAGAAGCCTTTGGGCTTATTATCTCGGTGCATATAACCACTTTCAGGGTCGGTATTACTGACTTTGGTGTCTTTGACCTCTACCGCTTTCTCACTTGCCTTTAGGGGCTTTTTTCCTTTTTCTTCCCGAACTTTTGCCACATCTTCGTTAAGCATATCAATATATTGGCTCACACGCACTTCACGCTTTTCATTATGTTTTTTG
>NZ_MUXZ01000032.1 GCF_002015075.1 Canicola haemoglobinophilus | reverse complement strand
GAATTTGGGACGAGGTCAGAAAAAAATGAAAAGTAAGATTATTTTATTAGTTTATAGTTTTTTTTCTGCTTTTTTTTCTCTTTTTTTTATGTTTGTTATTTTTTCTGTCATTAATAATATTGAGTTTTCTCAAAATATATTCAAGATTGACATTATAAATGACTTTATTTTAGATGTTGTATATATAAAATCTGTTGTTTTTCTAACAATCCTGTTTTTTGTGACATTATATTTTGTATATAGGAGTAAATTATAACTAGTGATGACAATTCAACATCACCAAAGTTGAAAAGTGATGGATATTAATGTGATGTTATCTACTTTGAATACGGAAAAGGTTCAAAATATGATAAAGAAAAAAGACTAAAAGAAAAACTCACCTATAAAATCATTAATGAGCGTTATAGAGAAAAAAAGAGAGAAAAAGATTAGTGTTTTGTAAACTATAAAAGCCCAATATTATTGTTGGGCTTTTATGATGAAATGATGTGTTATAGAAAAATTAATATGAAACCCACCGCACTTGATATACTTAATCACAAAACCCCGATAGCGCCCATGTCCACACGGGTTCTTTAGGATTTTCTTATGAATAGTTTACTTTATTCAATTTTTACAAAATGTTATTTTTAGATGTGTTTAGAAATACGCTACAAAAATAGCTCTTATCTATGACGAGCTTCTTTCACTAATTAGATATAGCAAGGCTCTCGTGTGGTGTGGACACGAGCGCCATCTGGGGGAAAAATTGATTATGAAACTAGAGACTTTAAAATAAAAGGTGAAGTTGATAATTTTAAAATAAAAATGCAATAGTTAAATAAAAAGCAAAAGGATAATTAATAATGATTTTAGTTTCCAAAAAAACACATCTAGTATAAAAGAAAATAAGAAATATCTTTGTTTTGGAATAGATATTTTGTTGGATCTTAATACTATTTATGTACTGATAAGAAGAGATAGTGATTTAACCCCTATATTAGAGAAATTAGATAATTTCTTTATTTATGATGAATGTAATATAAATGAATGGAGCATTACTCAATATCTTAATGGCAAACGGATTAGTCTTATACCCGAATGCTTAAAAAGTTTTGATTGGGATTTATATCATGATGGTTGTCGAGAAAAAGAAAGAGAATTTGAGAGTATTTATTCTAAAATGAAAAATGAATTATTAGATAAATTAGATATGCCTTAATAAAGTTGCTACTTTTATATATGAAATAACCTCGATAGTACCCCCGATAGCGCCAGTGCCCACACTACACGGGTGCTTTAGTATTTTCTTATGAATAGTCATTAGCGAATATTAAATAAGTTTTGAATTAACGCTGGTTTCAAATCCATACCAATCACAACAACCCCTTGATTTTGCATAGGCTCACAGCCTGTTATGGCATATTCATTATCCACTAAATCAAACTTAACCCATTGCTGCTGAATTTGGCAGTAGCCTTTTACTCTGGCGATTTTACCGCAAAGTCCAGTAGTAAGAAGTAATAGACTATGGCTCAGTTGTTCTATGCTGGCGAGATTTATCTGCTCAATGGCTATATTTTCTAATTCCGATTTTTGCTTTTCCGCAATAGGCTTGAATGAAAGGAAAACTTGTTTTTCATCACTTTTGGCATCCACTTTGACTTCACGTTCAAGCAAGCTAAGCCAAGTGTCTGTCTGCCAATTTTGGTAATGTTCTGTTGGGAAAAGCACTTGTGCATTGAGGTTAAGTTCTTGTTGAATGGATAAAAAATCTTCTGTATCTAAGTTTTCCGATTTACTGAGTACCACTGTGCCAGCAACAGCAAGCTGATCTCGAAAATAATCGGCAAATTTTTGTTTACTTTCACGGAAATGTTTTGCATCTACAATCGTAATTGGCGGTGCAAATTGAATTTGTTCGTAAGTAATTTTTTCTAACTGGCGGATAATTTTACTTGGCCATGCTACGCCACTTGGTTCAATAATTAAGTAATCGGGGTTAATTGAATTGGCAATAGTGAGAATAGAATAAGTAAAATCCAAGCCTAATGAACAACAAATACAGCCTTCAGTCAGCTCCCATACTTTGAGATCTTCATTTTGATTTTTAAGCAGCTCGCCGTCAAAACCTAAAGTACCAAATTCATTTTCTACAATAGCAAAACGCTTTCCCGTTTTTTTTATCATTTCTTGAATAAAACTGGTTTTGCCTGAGCCAAGAAAGCCTGATACAAGAATAATTTTCATAAGTGACCCGAAAATAAAATGGAAAAAGAAAGGCTGGAAATATCCAGCCTTATACATAAATTAATCAAGAATGACCACAGGTTTAATGAGATCCGCTGGTTTGTCTTTCATTAACATCACAGCATCTTCTACATGTTTAAAACCATGGAATACATGAGTTAATAATGGTTTCACGTCTAGTTTACCGCATTCAATTAAGCTCGCTAATTTTTCTAAGCGGCGGCGACCTCCCGGCATTAAACCACCATTGATTTGTTTGTGACCCATACCTACGCCCCATTCAACACGAGGAATATTCACATACATACCTTCGCCTAAGTAGTTCACATTACCAATTTTACCACCTGGTTTTAAGCATTTAATCACAGGTTCAAAGGTATCTACTTCACCACCAGCAACAATGGCTTTATCTACGCCTTTGCCGTTAGTGAGTTTCAGTACTTGCTCATCAATAGGGCCATCTTTATAGCTAATAAAATCAGTTGCACCATAGCCACGAGCAACTTCTTGGCATTTTTTGCGTGTGCCAACACAGATAATGCGAGATGCACCGCGTAAGTTTGCGCCAGCAACAGACATTAAACCAACAGGACCGATACCTACCACTAATACTGTATCGCCAAATTGAACATCAGCTAATTCAACGCCATGGAAACCTGTTGGCACCATATCAGAAAGCATACAAGCCTCTTGTGGGCTAATGGAATCTGGTAAATGAGCAAGATTGGCATCTGCCTCATTTACATGGAAAAATTCGCCAAATACGCCGTCTTTAAAGTTGGAGAATTTCCAACCAGAAAGCATACCGCCTGAGTGCATTGCATAACCGCCTTGTGCTTCAACTGAGCCCCAGTCAGGCGTAATTGCCGCAACCATAACACGATCACCAGGTTTGAAATCTTTAACTAATGAACCAACTTCTTCGACCACGCCACAGCCTTCATGGCCTAAGATCATATTGTGTCTTTCACCTAATGCACCAGCCCAAACGGTATGAATATCTGATGTACAAGGTGATAAAGCCAAAGGACGAACGATAGCATCTAATGGACCACAAACTGGACGTTCTTTTTCAATCCAACCTGTTTTACCAATTTCAATCATTGCGAAACCTTTCATAAGTGACTCCTTATTTAATTTAAATTAACAATTTTAAGTTTTGTTTCTTTGCTGATGAGATCAACAAAGAGAAAAGGGGAGAAGTGCGGTTAGTTTTATATATCGACCAAAATAATGGTTTTATGGATTTTGTGGAAAAACCAACCTCTTTATAAAATGAATATTCCGAGAAATGATTAAAATGAAATAAATGATCCGTGCGTATTCTACTCTATACTCCAAATGAAAAAGAAGTATTTAAAGAAGATTTTTGCTAAGAAAGTGAATAAAGTTTGTTTTAAATCAAGGTGTTTAATTATTGTAAAAAAAATGTTTTAAAGTTGTTTTTAGAGAAAGACGGTAATAAGAGATATTTTCTATACGACATATCCTGTCGCTAAAAATTTTATACTTTATTGTATAGTGTTAAATAGCTCATCATTTATAATCAGGGGAATGCTCAATGAATACCATACTTGAAAATAACCTTATGCTACCTTATCAGTTTGTCATTTTAACCAAAGATAAAACTTCAAGTAATAAACTCTCCAAAATGGAGATACTTTCTTATGCGGAGTTTGTTTCAATAAGCGCTCAAATAAAACCAGCGATTACCTTTTTTATTATGAATACCCCACTTGATGTTGAATGGGTTGCTCACTTTAGGCCTATGTCAGAATCCTTTTATGTAATAACCATAAATGACATGATTAATCCTTACAAATATCAACATGCAGCGGATGGTGTGATAGATCTTCAAGAAGAACAACTGCCAGATTTTTATCAAGCCATTTCATCTATTTGTATTAATTACGGCATTATCCAAATTGATCTTATGGACTTTAGGCGATGCTTAGAGGGACAGATTAGCAAGCTATATACCTACAAATTAAATGAAGGTAATTTAGAAAGCAGCTTGCACAAGTTCCTGGATATGAACAAACAAAACTTATTTAATGCAAAAAGTATTCTAGCGGTTATAACAACAGGCTTAGCCTTAAAATTAGAGCAGTTTGTAATGATAGGCGAAGAAATCCAGCAGTATGCCCCCAATACTATTGTCAACATGGCAACAGGGCTAGAAATAAATGAAACAGAAAATAATGATTTATTTTCGCTCAGTATTTTTATTGGAAAATAGCTGAAAACTGACCGCACTTTTAGAAAGGATATGCCCTAGCATAAAATTTTTCTACCCGACACAACCTGTCGCAGATGATTGGATAATTTATTTTATAATGCAAAACAATTAATTAACCAAACAACTTAGGAGCTAAGTTATGAGCAATGAACTTAAATATGATTTCTCTCAACCTTATCAATTTTTAGTCCTTGAGCATGAAGAAAATGCTGATACAGATGCAATGTTAATGGACGATGACCATTTTTCTAAAATGGAAATGTTATCTCATGATGCATTTGTAGAAAGAACAACTCAAACAAAGGCTCAAGTAGCATTTTTGATACTCAATTCATCATTAGATTTGGAACTTGTAAAGGATTTCAAACAAAGCGCAGAGCATTTATATGTTGTGACCTTAAATGACAATATCAATACGGATAATTATCAAGCAACTGTGAATGGCATAATTCATCTTCAAGCCGAGCAATTACCTAAATTCTATCAAGCCATTTCATCTATTTTTATTAATTCCGGTTTAATTAATATTGGTAAAAAAGATGCCATAAATTGCTTAGAACAACGTATTAGTCATTTATACTCAGCTGAACTAAATGTAAATAATCTTGAAATAGAACTAGATAAGTTTGTTAGCAAACATGAACAAAACTTAGCCGAAGCAACAAACCTATTAATTGTTCTTACCACAGATACCTCACTAACATTAGAGCAATTTGCGTTAATTACCGAAAAAATTGGAGAAACCGCATCAAATGCACAAAATATTGTTGTAGGCACAGGCCTTGACGTTGAGCAAGTTGAAAATGTCTTTTTAGTTGATGTATTAGCTGGAAAATAATCGTAAAACAAGCCGCACTTTTGATGCGGCTTGTTTTAATCTTGAATGACGGGATAGAAAGGTTTTCCCCAATCAATTTTAGCATGATTATCTAACATGATTTTTAGCATAGCAGGGATAACAAAAGATAAAATTGCACAGCCATCTTTGAGCTGACTACGATTTACAGAGCTTTGGTAAGTAGAACCGCCATGTACAATTTGATTGCGTAACGTATATAAACGGCTAAACATCACACCTAAAATCTGTGCTGTTTTTTGATTTTCTAAGGCTGAAAGAATTTTTTCTCGCTCACGAATTTCAGCAAGTTGATATTCTTTTTGTGTAATTTTATCGTTATGAAAATCCCAAAAAGGTTGAAAAACAAATTGATTATTTAATAACAAACGAATTGAGCTTGAGAATTTTTTCCAGACTAAGTCATAAATCTGTTGTTCTTTATCAAAAGAACAAATACGTATTAAAAATTCATTGCCGATAGCACGATCCGTTGCATTGTCAATTTCTCTCGCATAGGCAGCATTAAACGCAATCCACAAGGAAATAAATTTCATATCCAAATCTTCTTCCGCTTCAGCTTTACTCAACCAACTTAAAGAGCGGTGTATTCTTAAGCGGAAGTTATCATGGTACTGATCTCGATTTTCTTTATATTGGTTTTTTAAGTTATTTAGCATGGTTTTTCCTTGTCCAAAAAGGTCTCAGAGACGTGGGATATTACACTTAATCTAGGGGGTTAATGATCCGATGAATTCATTTAGTTTACTTAGGATCTTCTCTTTTCTTCTTTTTTCTTCAGCTAAATCACGTTTTTCCAACACCACTTTTGTTGGGTTTTCTAAGGAGTGAATTAACTTATCCACTTCTTTATCATCTGCAATGACAAAATTTCGACTAAATGAACTGGTTGCCATAGATTTTCTCCTTGTTGAGTTATCCGAGTATCAGACGTTATTTTATGCTAATACACTAAAGAGAGCAAAACCGCTTTTATCGTTTGGAAAGGTAAAATTAAAGAAAGAGGTTCATCAATTAAAGGCGTAGCACCAAAAGATTGATACCAACTAGCCACTTGTTGATCTTTCGCTTCAATGAGCAACCCAACACCGCCAACTTGTTCTGCAACAAGCATACAGCGTTGAGCTGCTTTTAATAATAATTGCCCACCTAATCCTTTTCCTTGTGCATTTTTATCCACAGCTAAACGAGCAAGTGTAAATAAAGGAATTTGATGAGAACCAAAACGCTTGCTTAAATGCGAAGGGACTTTCTGCGGAGAAATAGCACTAAGCGTAATAGTATAAAAACCTATGATTTGCTCAGTATGATTATCAATGGCTACATAGGTTTTAGAGGAATTTCTATCCTGAGATTGACGAGCATATTTTTGTAAAAACTGATTAAGATCAGCATTACCACAATCAAAGTTTACTCGATTATGTTGCTTAGATAATTTTTCCTCTCGCCAATTAAAGCTCATGATAATTTTCCTTCAAGGCTTGGGCTGCTTTAAGTAAACGATCATTAGGTTTAGGCGGATTATCCAGTAAATCGCTGATTAGTTGCCAATCTTGTGGAGAAAATTGACGCTCTTTAATAGCTGCATTTTTATAGACAGGCTCAAAAACTAATTTCGATTGATCAGAAGAGACGACCAAACGTAAGGCATCACCTTCAGTCAAGTTAAATTTAGCCAAAAGCGTTTTAGGTAGGCGAACAGCGGTACTATTTCCCCATTTACTAATCGTTAATTGTTCCAACATAACAACCTCTTGTATATTCATTGGTAGATACATTGAATTTTAATGGAGTGGGGGGATTAGTCAATGAATAAAATTCAATTTATTAAAAACACTTTAATATTCTAGAAAATAGGCGTTTTCTTAATAGAATGCATAAACTTCTCTAAAGTACTTAATTCCACTAACTTGGTTTTTTCCCCACATTTAGGACAATGTTTTTCTAACGCAGGAATACAATCTGATTTTATGATGAAGTTATTCTGCCATTTACAGTGAGGGCAGGTTTCTATTAAGGGGTTTTGAAAGGGGATCATTGCTTAGCTCCTTCTTTGATTTGGAAATGTTTTATATTGTTATGTTTAGTTCTGAAATAGAGCGGATCCTTTTAATTTTATACAACTTAAAATTATTTGGAACCACTCTAAAGTTTATGTCAATCTCGTTCATTCCCGCCTAAAAGCCAACTCCAAGCCTTAATTGTTGATCTAGATGGTGCATTGCTATCTTGATTTTTATTCTTTTCAGAAAATGAATTCAAAGCCTGATTAACCTGATTAAAAAGAGGTTTATGGAAAGGGAAAAGCCAAGAGTCTATAGTTGTTATATCCTTTTCCTGATTGCCTGAACTTGAGTTTACTGCTTCTGTTGCAACTGAAGATCTTTCTGTATTTTTATGATTTACAGTCTTATGTTTATGTCTCGAAGATGCTTTGGAGTTAGTTGCTTTTTGAAAATCATCATCCTTAAAGTGCGGTACATAATTCACATCTTCTAAATCTAATACTTTGCGTTTAGAAGAATTTTCTTGAATATGGAATACATTATTAATTGCTTTTTCAAGTTTTAGTATAA
This sequence comes from Canicola haemoglobinophilus, assembly GCF_002015075.1. Lineage (GTDB taxonomy): Bacteria > Pseudomonadota > Gammaproteobacteria > Enterobacterales > Pasteurellaceae > Canicola > Canicola haemoglobinophilus. Next base: position 32,384 of record NZ_MUXZ01000032.1, on the reverse strand, counting down.
CCTCTTCCAATAATTCAAATTGTTTACGAGTGTTGTACACGGAAAGATGCCTTCTTAACTGACGGCGAACAATTTCTTTGCCTGACCAATCTCCTTTATCTAGCAATTTTCGTATATATTGGAATTCTTTTATTTTGGTTAAAATCGCTACTTGATACATACGATCAACTTCAAATAATTTATGTAAAATTTGATGATGTTTATTTACTCTGGTATTTACGCTTTCTAAAAAGCCAAATAAGGCTGTTTTGCGATAGGCAATTTCAGTTTTTAATATTGAACTGTATGCAGAAATACCTTCCACTTCAATATCATAATCAATTAAAGTATCTTCGACTGTATCAAGAACATCTTCAATACTCGATTTTGGTCTAAGATCTGCTTTATTTAAAACTACATAAATTTTCTTCTTATCATTCTCAGATAATTGTGTTAAGAAATCTAAGTCTGTTTTAGGAATAGTTCCATTAGCATCTAAACCAATAAGCCATATTAAAATATCCGCACTTTTAGAATAATTCTTAGCGACATAAATATCTTCACCGGTAAATCCCATGTGGGTTTCTGATGGGTTATATCCTGGAGTATCAATGAAACAGAGGTGCTTAAATTTCATCGGCAAAGAGATAAAAACATTTGGCATGATGTCTCTTAAGTTAAATTTAAAACTCTGTAAAAATTTATGTGAAAGATTTGTATAAAAATCAGGTGAAATTTTTAATAAGTCAACTTTAGCACCTTTATGATTAAAGGCATTGATGGAAATAGATAAATCTTTACTGTCCATTACATAAGTAGGGATTGCTGTTGTTGGCTGAATTCCACTAGGTAAGTGCAGGGTATCTATATTAAAGAAACTACTAATAAACTCCGATTTCCCCGCACTAAATCCACCTGCAATAGCTATTGTTTTTTTACTATAAAATTCAGGCTCTGAAGCAACAAGATTTAATTCCTTACCTATTTCTTGTAATTTGAGAATTGCTTGAGCTTCTTCTTTTAAAGAAGATTCTTGGTTAGCAAAAGAGATAAAATCATTTTGAATTAAACGAAAATATTCATTGGCTTGATTATTTTCGAATTTAGCATTAAGTAGTAAAGAAATAAGATCTTCTTTTAAGCGAAGTTCTTTTAATTCATTTTCTTGCATAGTTTAAAAAATCCCAATATATAGTAAGAAAAATATGATAAGAAGAATAATGATGATATGAGTTAGCTTAAACTGTGTTTTAGGTTCGACTTCAATTTCTTTATTCTTCTTAGTTTCTTTTAATAAAGGTGCATTAAATGCTTTTTCTAAAGATAAATAAATATTATCAAAGATTTTATTAAGTTCCATTTGGGTTGCTTTTGAAAGTTTATTATCTTCAATAATCATTTCTTTAATTTGAGTAATTTTATTTAAAACAACATCTTCTTTAGTTTGTAAATTAGCTTTGCCATATTCCTCAAAAAATTCACTTAAAGATTTTTTGTTGTAAGCATATTCTTGCTGATTAATAGATGAATAAGCGCTAATACCTTCATACTCAATATCAAAATCATCTAGTAGCTCAACAACATTATTCATTATGTCTTCTATTGACGACAATGGGCGAAGATCAGCTTTATTTAATATGATATAGAGTGGTTTAGATTGTTTTTCTTGTATATTTTGTAAAAACTCAATATCACTTTTAGATATTGTTCCATTTACATCAATACCAACGACCCAAATTAATATGTCGGCTTTTTGTGAAAAATCAAAAGCAGATTGATTATCTTCATTGGTATAACCACCAGTTGATGATGGATTGTATCCTGGCGTATCAAGCAAGCAGATATTTTTATAAGTTAATGGCGTAGATAAGCAAAGATAAGGCATTATGCTTTTAATATTAAATTCAACATCATTTAAGAATTTATGAGAAAATTTTTCATAAATATTTTTATCTATATCCGTTAAATTAACAAAACCACCCTCCAGAAACTGCTTTGCATAAACCGCATTTTCATTACTATCAATAATATAAGTTGGAATTGCCGTAGTAGGTTCAATGCTCGTTGGTAAATGAATATCTTTATTGCAAAATAAACTGCTAATAAATTCTGATTTACCGGCACTAAAACTGCCTGCAACAGCAATTTTCTTATTCTCGTGTAGTTTTGGTAATGTGGCGAACTCTTTTAGTAAGTCGCCGATATTTAACAATTCTTTATAAAAAGTTACCGCTCTTTTTAGTTTGTTGACCTCTGTAAACTGGACAAAATCTTGATTAATAATTGATAAATATTGGTTAATATGCTCAGAGTAGTTTTGTGGTAATAAAACCTCAGTTACAATTTGATGCTTTAAAGTCATGGATAAGTCCGCCGTCTTTTAGAAAAATAGGTATAGAAATAAGATTATTTCTATACCAAATAGAGTAATTAGATTTGATTTAATTCATCACGCATTGTTTGGAATTCTTTAATTCTTGCTTCAGAATTTTGAATATCTCTTTTCAGGTTTTCTAGTTTTTCTTCGAAAGTGCTAATAAATAATCTTGATAAATGAATTCTTTGCAATTTCTTCTTTAAATCCTGAATATAATCATCAATTTGATTTTGGATATTACTTTCTAATTCAGAAATATATTCTCTAGCCTCTTGTAAGAATTTATCCCCCTCATAGCCTCTTAATTCGCCATATTTATCCAAACTAGAAGGCATAGAATCTAGTTCAAATTCTGCCCTAGGCAATTTATCTAATACTTGATTTAATATGTTTTCAATTCGTTTTGGACTGAAATTATCCTTATCAAGTACATATAATTGACTTCTCAATTCTTTATTGAGTACATCTTTAGCATCTTCTATAACAGAATTGGCTTTTTTAGTGAGCTGAGAATTTAAGATGTCTAAAATAGTTAAAATGGATTCACGAACTGGCGTTGCTCTAACATAACTATATTCATCTCTTACAGTACGATAACGGGTTTCATAGATACTTCTTGTATCTCCCCAAGTCCAAGGCTTATACCAAGTTGATGTGCTTTCTTCTCCCACCTTAACTTCGTAAGATTCACTACGTTCTGTATAACCTTTTTCGGTTGATCCTCTAACAAATTTATTCATTTGTTGCTGGAGGCTTATTTTTAGACCTGAAGCTAGTCTATCTCGTAGATTTGTTGAATGAGTTTGATATGTTGATGACACAATATCATTCACAGAGGTTTTGAGCGTAGCAAAACGAGCTTGCTCTTCGATTAATGTTTCAATGGTACAATTTTTTAGTTCATATTCTTTATCTCGTAACAGATTTTGTAAGAGTTCAATCATATTCGTTAAAGCATTAGATTGAGCTTGTTGATATTTCGTGGTTTTTTCCGCGATGATTTCAGTTTTTTTCTGATGAACAATATCTAGCACTTTTTGTACGCTGTCCGTATTAGATAGCATATTCAATGTTGATAAACTCTTCGTTTGAGTTGAAAACTCTTGCGGAAATTTGCCACTTAGCAATTTATAAACATGTTGTTGTGTTTCGTCCCATTTTTCTGGCTGTGCTAAATATTTAGCCAATCCATAACAGGCTCCAGAAGTGAGAATTAACTCATTTTGACAAAATTGGTCAAAAATAGGCTCCATATCAGGATATTTCTGTTTCTCTTGGGATAGGGTATCTGTTGCATGTTTGCCTAAAGTTGTGCGTATATTTGCTAAGATACTTTGAATATTGTGATCGCCATATTCATTACCAAATAGCTGATTATCACATTGGCTAGCCACTAAATAGACATGCCCGATAGCTTTGGACGTTGTCATGTTTGACATTAACGCTGTATCTTGCTCGGATAAAAACTGTCCAGCTGGAGATACCATTAATACCACATCACATTGGCTTAGAAGATCTTCTGTGCGTTTGCCTCGAGATTGAACAGGATCATTAATTCCCGGAGTATCTACAATCTCTAACCCCTCTAATTTTGGCTCTGGAAGATAAAGTGTAACAGATTTGGTAAATGGCATATATTTACCATTTGCTCCCACAAAGTCTGATAGTTTTTGATTAAGTTCAGACATTGAATCAGCATAAATATCACGATATTCATTTAAGCTACTGACGGAAGTAATCCCTGATTTCGAAATTCGCTCATATTGATCCGCACTTGCAGCATAAGGGGAGTCCTTTATTCTACGTTCTGCCCGTCTTTTGGCTTTTGCTGGATCTGATCTTTTCGGATCTTTCTTTTTTTCAGCCTCCATTTCTTCAGCTTCTAAGCGTTTGAAGTTCTGTTGATATTGTTGATGTTCTTCCTTTAATTTTCTTATATCTTCATCAGTGAAAAAATCAACTTCGGCACGCATTTCTTGGCTATATTTCATAATTGTTAATGCGGCTGTCATTGGTGTTGCTGCTTTAGGTAAAACATCTTCACCATCAAATACAAGAGCATTTAATAATGAGCTTTTACCAGCTTTAACTCGTCCTACAATACCAATTCGCAATAATTTATTATCATCTTGGTACTCTTTTAACAGTTTCTCAATAGTCTCGACAGACTCTAGTTCTCTATTTCGTTTAATCTCGGAATAAAGATCGCTTTCATGTTTATATTTATTCGCAAAGTCTTCAAAATGCTTTACTTTAGTTAATAAAGACATAATTAATCTCCCTTATTTTAGATATTGTTGTTTTAAATTAGCTAGTTGAGATAACACGGTTTCAAGTTGTTGAATATTTTGCTCAATAGAAGCTCGATCTTTATTTTTCACTTCTAAAGCGTCTTTTTGTGCCGTTTGAGCTGATTTCAGTTGTTGATTAAATTCATTTGCAATAGTTGCAACCATGCTTTCTAAGGCGTTAGTTAAAATTTTAGGAATTTCACGTTCAAGGCTACTTTTTATTTTCATGACAATATCTTTAGCAATAATGTCCTCAATTTTATAAATAGCCTCTTGTCTTGCAGCTTCTGCTTTGTATCTTTCATCATTAGAAGAGCCAAATAGACTGTTCCAGATACTACCTATTATAGGTATTGCATTTAATACATCTAAAACTTTTTTGAGAATAGCTCCAACTGTTCCTGCAAGTAATCCAATTAGAGTTGCTATACCAGAAGTTATTTCTCCAAGATCTATACTCGTATCAGATTTCTCAATATCTTTTTGAATTTTAGCCACGATGTCATCAACAAGGTTAGGATCAAATTCTTTTAAGAAATTTAATGAATCAATTTCTGATTGGAAATCATAAATTGCCTTATCACTCATTTCTTTTAAATATTTTTTTAACTCACATGAGAGATTATTTCTTACTGTTTCATTGAGCTCCTCTTGGAATTGATATTTGTTATTTAATGCCAATTGAGCTAAGTATTCTCTTCTATCCATAATAGTCTCAGTGACTTTATTGATAATAAAATATTTTGCTTGCTCGGTATTTTGTGATCTGACTTCCTGAATAGCATTTTGTTTTTGTTGTTCTATTCTTTGAAATCCTTCTTCAATTTCTTTAATTGCTAATTCAAGAACTTCTGAGTCTCTTTGTAAATGGTTAATATATTTTTTTATCAGTTTTTCTGACTCAATATAATTATCATCTAATTCCTCTAAAAAGACCTTTTTAAACAATTCATTTGGGTTAATTGATTGAATAATTTTCTTCAGATTTTCACCACTATTGTTATCTAATAACACAACATTTTCGTCAAAATTATCAATGACATCATGTAATTGATTTAATCTCTTCAACTTGAGATGGTGCTTTTAAATTTGTTTTACTCAAGCAGAATGAGAACCCTTTGTTAATTCCATTAATTATGCTTAATTCATCTAGGATATTTCCTTGTAACGTACCTTGAGTTTCAACAGAACTTAAGAAAATAAAAAATATACCTTTGGCTGTATAATCCATAATTACAGAGTTATGACCTTGTACTGGTGAACTATATCCCGGCATATCAACTAGAACTAATGGTTGAATATCTTTTAGGTTTTGGTTATTTAGATAAATCTTAAGATAGCGGTACTCTTCAGATTTGATTTTTTGTTTAATTACGTCAAAATCAGTTAGATTATATTTATCTATTCTGTTATTTGCTGTTACCGCTTCAATATAATCAGTTGTACTGTATCTTAATTCTGCAGGTAATGCGGTTTCTGGTTGAATTCCAATTGGCAGAATATTTCCACCTAGAAAAGAGTTAATTAATGAGCTTTTCCCTGCACTAAAGCCACCTACGATAGGTACGATTAACTCAGTACTTTTAATTTTTTGTTGAAGTGATTTAAGTTTTTCAATTTGGCTAAATGCTTGACCATCTTCTTTTTTCTGAATGACAGAAATAGGAGAAATAACATTCTCTACTTTTTCAGTATATTCAATAAAATTTTTTTGATTTTCTAAAATAAACATAATTTCCTCACTTAAGGTTAACTAATTGTGTTGTATTGAATTCGACTATTTTATACTTTTGTGGCTAGAGAGATACAGTTGCAATTTCTCTAACATTTTATTTTGCATTTCACTCGGACTAATAATCACTAAGTGCGGTATCCAATATTGCACAAGTGGAACTATGTCGAGTTCGTTGACATTTTCGCTGGAGAGAATCAGTTCTCCGTTTTCGGATTTATGTACTAATTTTTGGTTTGGGAGTAGGTTTCGGCGTAAAAAATAAGGTGCTGCGTAAGCGGACACTTTAATTAAAATTTCGCTGATTTGATTGCCGTGAGAAATACTGTCATTGTTTTGAATTTCCTCAATCAGCTTTTGATTAGGTTCAAACTGCTCTGCCAAAATTTGCAAATGGCTCATTTGAGTAAAACAAAAGGTTTTTTGTTTGTTTTGCTCGGTGCCGATTAAATACCAAATGCCATTTTTGTTGGTAAGACTATAAGGACAAACTTGGTAGAATTTGCTTTGCTTAGTGCTGTTTTTGTAATAACTAAAACTGATCACTTGATGATTTTTAATGGCTTGATTGAGTTGTTCAAACTCTTTTTCTTTGCCATTAATATCTTCATATTGCAGCCCTTTTACTTGGATACTTTGTAGTAATTTTTCTTGGTAAAAAGTGCGGTCGATTTTGGGAAATAAATCAGATACGCTGGCAAAAACAGCAAAACGTTGAATATCTTCTTCAGTGAGAAAACCTGATTTTTGGCGATCTAATTGATAGTAGCGTGGGCCTTCCTCTTTCCAATGTAAAAAATTGAGGCGATCTTTGAAATCACGTTGAATTGTACGAATGGAAGTCTCAAAATCTTCAGCAAGTTGGTTAATATCAAGACGTATCCCCTGATTGAGTTTATTTAGAATTATACTAATTCTTTTGGCTAATATTTCGTTTTTCTTCATTCTTTGTGTTCCTTCTTGTTAAGGATGGTATAACTTTACCAGACTCGAAATTGCATTGCATGTCAGGTTGTGTCGTCTTGAAAAAATTTTTTAAAAATTTTGAGAAAATAGAATTATAGACTTTTTACATCTAATGTAAGTATGATTGGCTATTTATAGATAAAAGTCAATGTCTATTATTTCCCCATTCTAACGAGGGGAAAGCGATGACAGATAAAAATCGACAGTTGATGGAACAAATTGGTCAGGCGATTGCAAAATATCGGCAAGCAAGCGGTTTAACACAAGCTCAATTAGCGGAAATTTTGGATATGAGCAATGATGCAGTATCTCGTATGGAGCGGGGTAAAACCACGCCAACAGTGTTGCGTTTAGTAGAACTATCCGAGATTTTTCATTGTGAGGTAGCAGATTTGCTCACAGATAGTAGTAATCGAACTATGGATCAAGCCAGAACATTGGAGCGTTTATTGAGCCAATTAGATCATGGAGAAAGAAGTGAGTTTTTGGCACTCGTTGAACGTTTGGTAAAATGGAAACTGAAAGATTAATCAAGCAAATGTAGAGGCAAATTATGGAGCATCTGTTGCAAAAATATTACAACTACTTGCGTATTGAACGGCAACTTAGTCCACATACGCTCATCAATTACCAGCGCCAGTTGGAAAAAGTTGTGATGATTTTGCGACAGAATGATATTCAATCTTGGCAACAGATTACGCCAAGTGTAGTACGTTTTGTGTTAGCTCAAAGTCGTAAGGACGGGCTACATGAAAAAAGTTTGGCATTACGCTTATCCGCATTGCGCCAATTTTTAAGTTATTTGGTTGTGCAAGGGGAATTACAAGTTAATCCAGCCACAGGCATTTCCGCACCAAAACAAGGGAAACATCTCCCAAAAAATCTGGATGTGGAACAGGTTCAACAGTTGCTTAATAATGCGAGTAAAGAGCCTATTGATTTGCGTGATAAAGCCATGATGGAATTGATGTATAGCTCGGGTTTGCGTTTGTCTGAGTTGCAAGGCTTGAATTTGAATAGTATCAATCTGCGCTCGCGTGAGGTTCGTGTCATTGGTAAAGGAAACAAAGAGCGAATTTTACCTTTTGGGCGTTATGCTTCCCATGCAATCCAACAATGGTTAAAAGTGCGGTTGTTATTTAATCCAAAAGATGATGCTTTGTTTGTGAGTCAATTAGGTAATCGCATTTCTCACAATTCTATTCAAAAACGTATGGGAATTTGGGGTATTCGCCAAGGCTTAAACGGACATCTGCACCCCCATAAATTACGCCATTCTTTTGCCACTCACATGTTGGAAAATAGTTCAGATTTGCGTGCGGTACAAGAATTATTGGGGCATAGCAATTTATCTACTACCCAGATTTATACCCATTTGGATTTTCAACATTTAGCGCAGGTTTATGATAGTGCGCATCCTCGTGCAAAACGCAAGAAATAATCACAGGAAAACGAGATGAAATATTACCGCTCTTTACAACCTTTCAAACTCATTAGTTTTGATTTAGACGATACGCTTTATGATAATTCAGAGGTGATCCGTTTAGCTGAGTTGAATTTTGTCGCCAGTTTGCAACAAGAAAGCCAAATTCCACAACTGGATTTGAGTTATTGGCAAGTTTGGAAGAAACGAGTGGAACAACAAGATCCGCTTTTATGTGAAGATGTGGTGGCTTGGCGTTTAGCTACTATTCGTCAATTGTTAACTTTTCATGGCAAAAGTGCGGTGGAAATTGAACAAATTTCAGCTCAAAGCATGGCTGTTTTTGTGCAATGGCGCCATAAGGTTGCTGTACCACAACAAAGTTTTACTGTGCTAGCAAAATTAAAACCGCACTTTATATTGACAGTAATTACCAATGGGAATGTTGAACCTGAGCGCATTGGTTTTGACCATTTTGACTGGGTGTTGCGTGGCGGTGAACATGGACGAGCCAAGCCACATGGCGATTTATTTTGGCAAACTGCGCAACGATTTAATTTAAAACCAGAGGAAATTTTGCATGTGGGAGATAATTTAGTCACTGATGTACAAGGTGCAATTCAGGCTGGCTGTCAGGCGGTTTGGCTTAATTTATCAGGAAAATCCCTCAACGATTTCCCTGAAGCTAAATTGTTGCCAACCTCAGAAATGACTAATTTGGAACAGTTGTTGGAGTTGGCAGTTAAAAGTTAATTTGGCAATTTTCCTTGCTCAATAATAATGCCTACATTATTGGCTTCTGCCACAGCTTTAGGCTTGCTTAATTTTAGTTTGAGCCAAGAAATATTGAATTTTTCTCTTAATTGTTGTGCCACTTCATAAGCTACTCGCTCAATTAATAAGAAAGGACGGGATTGTACATAATCCAAAATAAATTCACTCACTTCCGCATAATTTAAGCAATAATTCACATCATCTGTGAGCGCTGCTTGGCGACAATCCCACGCCATTTCAATATCAAAAATCAATTTTTGTTTAATTTGTTGCTCCCAATCGTAAACACCAATTTGGGCAAGTGCGGTTAATCCTTCAATAAATATTTTATCTGTCATTGTAGCTCCGATGAGTAAAATTCTATTAGGCTTATGCTATCAAGTTTATGTACAATAGACGAACAAAAATTTTCTTTTCTAGCAACTTGGAGCTGATGATGAGTTTGTTTGCAATTATTTATATGCTATTAGCTTATTTATTAGGCTCGATTTCTAGTGCTATTTTAATTTGTCGTCTTGCGGGACTTGGTGATCCTCGTGAACAAGGCTCACACAATCCAGGTGCAACAAATGTCTTGCGAATTGGTGGTCGTTGGCTGGCTTTAGCGGTTTTACTCTTCGATATTCTAAAAGGCATGTTACCCGTTTGGGCTGGATATTATCTCGGTTTAACTCATTTTGAATTAGGCATGGTAGCGCTAGGTGCTTGTTTGGGACATATTTTCCCGGTTTTCTTTAAGTTTAAAGGTGGCAAAGGCGTTGCCACTGCATTCGGTGCTATTGCGCCAATTGCTTGGGGCGTTGTGGGATCAATGCTTGGCACTTGGTTTTTCGTTTTTATTATTAGCGGTTATTCATCTTTAAGTGCGGTGGTCACTGCGCTAACTGTGCCTTTTTATGTGTGGTGGTTTAAACCAGAATTTACTTTCCCCGTTGCTTTAGTTTGCTGTTTGCTGGTTTATCGCCACCATGAAAATATCCAACGTTTATGGCGTGGGCAAGAAGATAAAATTTGGTCTAAATTTAAAAAATAACAGCGAATTTCTACTTAAAATTTCAAATAAAAATCTTGGGTCAATGCTTTAAATTCTGCGCTATATTGATTGTTCTTATCATAAATCAGCAACTGACTTTTCGCACAAGGCTGTGCGTTTCGGCTAAAGCTCAACAATAAACGCTGTGGCGTTTTACCTTCTTTGGTAATCACTTCACATTCTCTCATGCAAAAAAGTGCGGTTTGTTTTTGCAGACTTTTTCCAGCCTCAAAGGGTAATACGAAATGAATTTCGCCCTGTGGGCTTAAGAGTTTTTCAGCTGCATGGAGCCAATCTAAATGACTCTGAGCTAGGGTATAGCGTGCTAAATTACGTTGTTCATTGGCACAATCTATCCCTTGCGCAAAATAAGGAGGATTAGCGGTAATCACATCAAATTTATGCCTGCAATCTTGTGCAAAAGCCATAATGTCTTGCTGGAAAACTTGGATCTTCTTTGCCCAAGGACTTTGCTTGCAATTTTCTTGCGCTTGTAAATAGGCTTGCGGATCCAGTTCAACTGCGCTAATACGACAATGTTCGGCAGTTCTTTGCGCTAGCATCAAGGCGATTAAGCCCGTTCCTGTGCCTAAATCTAATAAGCGGTTAGCTTGTGCTATGTTGGCCCATGCCCCCAGTAAAATCCCATCAGTACCCACTTTCATCGCACATTGATCCTGATTAATATGAAATTGTTTAAAGGTAAAGCCTTGCTTTTTTGTGATGAATTGCTTTGTCATAAATATCCTGAAAATTGACCGCACTTTAAGGGCAAAGTGCGGTATAATTTGCCACAATTTTTTTTGAATACCAATTCTTTAATATAGATAAATATGACTTCAGCGCAATTTGAAGATTTCGATCTTTCCCCTCAATTATTAAAAGCCATTGCAAAAAAAGGCTATTCTCGACCAACTGCTATTCAACTTGATGCTATTCCAGCCATTATGGAGGCGAGAGATGTATTAGGTTCAGCACCAACGGGCACAGGAAAAACGGCCGCTTTTTTATTGCCAGCTATTCAGCATTTATTGGATTATCCCCGTCGTAAACCGGGTGCGCCACGTATTTTAGTGCTTACGCCAACTCGTGAGTTAGCGATGCAAGTAGCGGAACAAGCGGAAGAATTAGCCCAATTTACCAATTTAAGTATTGCCACTATTACCGGCGGCGTTGCTTATCAAAATCATGGCGAAGTTTTTAATAAAAACCAAGATATTGTGGTGGCAACACCGGGACGTTTATTGCAATACATAAAAGAAGAGAACTTTGATTGTCGAGCGGTAGAAATGCTGATTTTTGATGAAGCAGATCGCATGTTACAAATGGGATTCGGGCAGGATGCGGAAAAAATTGCGGCGGAAACACGCTGGCGTAAGCAGACTTTATTATTTTCCGCAACCCTTGAAGGCGAGTTATTAATAGATTTTGCCTCTCGTTTGTTGACCAATCCTGTGCAAGTTGATGCAGAACCAAGTCGCCGTGAGCGGAAAAAAATTAATCAATGGTATTACCATGCAGATAGCAATGAGCACAAGATTAAATTGCTTGCGCGTTTTATTGAAACTGAGCAAGTCAGTCGCGGTATTGTCTTTGTGCGTCGCCGTGAAGATGTGCGTGAACTATCAGAAACTTTACGCAAACGTGGTATTCGTAGCACTTATTTAGAAGGGGAGATGGCACAAACACAACGTAATAATGCTATTGATAAATTGAAAAATGGCGTGGTTACAGTGTTAGTTGCCACGGATGTAGCGGCTCGTGGTATTGATATTGATGATGTCAGCCATGTGATGAATTTTGATTTGCCGTATAGTGCGGATACTTATTTACACCGTATTGGGCGCACGGCAAGAGCGGGCAAAAAAGGCACCGCAGTTTCTTTTGTTGAAGCCCATGATTATAAATTATTGGGCAAAATCAAACGTTATACCGAAGAATTGCTCAAACCTCGTATCATTGAAGGTTTAGAACCAAGAACTAATCCGCCAAAAGATGGCGAGATAAAAACGGTGAGTAAAAAACAAAAGGCACGTGCTAAAACTAAATTGGAAGAAAAGAAAAAAGCAGCGCAAAAGAAAAAACAAAAACTTCGCCATAAAGACAGCAAAAATATTGGTAAACGTCGTAAGCCAAGTGGAAGCGTTGCTGAATAAAGTGTTTTGAAAAATGAGTTGAAATAAAAATGGTGCAGTTCAGATTAACTTGCACCATTTTTCTATCTTAAGCTAAATCGCCAAAGCAAACTTGTAGCGCTGTAATAGCACTAAGTGCGGCTGTTTCTGTGCGTAAAACACGTTTGCCAAGTAACACTTCAGTAAATCCTTGGGTTTCTGTTTGTGCAATTTCTTGAGCAGAAAGCCCACCTTCCGAGCCGATTAATAAGCGCACGCCTTGAGCAGGAATTTCAGGTAAAGTGCGGATACTATATTGAGCTCTTGGGTGCAAATTAAGTTTTAAAGTACCGTCTTGTTCGGCGCACCAATCTTGTAACTTCATTAATGGACGAATTTCAGGAACCACATTACGCCCACATTGCTCACAAGCGGCAATTGCAATTTTTTGCCATTGCTGGATTTTTTTCTCCATACGTTCCGCATCAAGTTTTACGCCGCAACGCTCAGACCATAATGGAGTAATCACATTGACACCTAATTCCACAGATTTTTGGATCGTAAATTCCATACGTTCGCCACGAGAAATCACTTGTCCTAAATGAATAAATAACGGGCTTTCCCGATCATCAAGTTGACGAGAAAGAATTTCCACTTCAACCGCTTTTTTACTAGCTTGAGTAATAATTGCTGGGTAAATATGGTTACTTCCATCAAATAGCTCAATGTGCTCGCCTACCTGCATACGCAAAACACGACCGACATGATTTGCAGCATCATCGCTGAGTTGACAATTTTGTTGATTTTCTAAAGAAGTGGGGTGGTAAATTCGAGGAATACGCATTTGATTTAATCGGTTAGTTAATTTGGGCGTTATGATAGCAGAAATTAAAAGTGCGGTGAATTTTACCGCACTTTCATCTCTCCTAATACGACATAAATCAAATTAAGGATTGTATTAAAAATACGTTGTTTAGAATAAGTCATCGCGTGCTTGTCTTGCTGTATCTGTTCGGATACAATCAAAGGGCGTGATGTTAATGGGGGCAAGATGGCTGGACAGACTACTAATGAAATCATCATTACAGATAATTTTGCTCAATGGTTGGAGAGCCTGAAAAATCCAATAGCAAAAGCTGCCGTGGCTAGACGGATTAAAAATGCAACAAAAGGCAATTTTGGAGATCATAAATTGCTAACAGGTACAGGTGGTATTTACGAGATGCGGGTAGATACAGGGAAAGGTTATCGTATCTACTACGCACAACAAGGCGAGATTATCTACATTCTTCTACACGGCGGGGATAAATCCAAACAACAAGCGGATATTGATAAAGCTACCGCATTATGGATAGAGTTAAAACAAATTGGGGATAAAAATGGAAAACGTAAAAATTGACATAGACATTAACGAAGAAATGGCAGAAAAGCACGGCTTACGCTCTTTTGATGTGGCAGAATTTCTTACTGATGAAGAAACTATTCAAGCTTATTTAACAGAAGTATTGCGAGAAGGTGATCAAGATGAATTTTTAGAAGCCTTGAATGATGTAGCGAGAGCAAGGGGGATTGCAGAATTAGCCAAACAAACAGGATTAGGACGAGAAAGTCTATATAAAACGCTTTCCAAAGGTAGCAAACCACGTTTTGAGACTATTCAAAAAATCTTAGGGGCGTTTAACTTAGTGTTAGTCCCACAACCAAAGAACATTTAACTACAATCAACACAACCTGTTCATAAAAAAGCCAGTTAAATTTTTAACTGGCTTATAAATTTCACTGCACTTTTATGCTGACAAAAACTAAATCTCCGCCAACTCCAACTGCTTGGTTTCTTGCAAACGCCATAAGGCTAAACAAGAAATAACGGAGATGGCGGCGAGATAAATACCAATGCCAATTAAGCCGAAATTGGCATTGATTTTTACAGAAAAGACCGTAAACACGCTGCCGCCAACGATGCCCGCCACTGTATAAGATAATGCTGCACCTGAATAACGTACTTCCGTTGGGAAGAGTTCGGGTAACAGGATTGCCATTGGCCCAAAAGTTAAGCCTTGAATAATAAAACCAATGGTTAAGAACCAGAATAGGCTGGTTGCGGTGCCGTTTTCTAAGAAGAAAGGTAAGCAAAGCCCGAAAATCGCCATAGCAATGGTTGACCATAACAGCAGATTACGGCGTCCGATTTTGTGTGCATAAATACCCGACAAAGCGATAGCGATAGCGAAAATCACAGAGGTAATCAGCAATAAACGGGTAAAGGTGCTGGCTGGAATACCTAAGCCAAGAGCGTGACCTGCTTCGGAAATAGTTGGGGCATTTTTAGCATAAAGTTGGGCGAAGGCTACCAAAATGTAGAACAACACATAACCCGATGCGGCAATGAGCATACCCACCGTAAACGGCTTGAGATGATGGGTAAAAATCTTTTTGAAAGGGACGGCAACGGTTTTTCCCTGTTTTTCTGCCTGTTGGAAAACTTGGCTTTCGTTGAGTTTGGCACGCAGATATAAACCGATAATCACCAATACAACGGAAGATAAAAACGGAATACGCCATGCCCATTCAACCAAGGCTTTTTGCCCCCAAATCGCCCCCACTAAGAAGAAAGCACCATTTGCTAAAAGTAAGCCGATAGGTGCACCTAATTGTGGGAAAATGCCATACCAAGCTCGTTTTTCTTTTGGTGAATTTTCCACTGCAACCAATGCTGCACCAGCCCATTCGCCACCAAGTCCAATCCCTTGCCCCACTCGACATAAACAAAGGAACAAAGTTGCCCAAATGCCAATGTCGCTGTAAGTCGGTAGTAAGCCAATAGCAATGGTGGAAATGCCCATTAAGAGTAGAGAAGCTACTAAGGTTTTCTTACGTCCAATTTTATCGCCAAAATGCCCGAATAAAATTGCCCCTACTGGACGAGCAAAGAAGGTTAAGGCAAGAGTGGAAAGGGCGTAGAGATCATTTGCAAGCGGGTCGCTACTGTTAAAAAATTGCAAATTGAACACTAACACCGCTGCCATGGCGTAGATGTAGTTATCAAAATATTCAATCGCTGTGCCTACCATGGTAGCGACTGCGGTACGTGCTGGGTTATTTTTCATTGCAGTAATTCCTTCACTGTTTGTTCAATATGTTTAGCTTGAGCAATGGCAGAAATCACTGCCACGCCATTCGCCCCTTTTTCCCTTAACATCGCCACATCTTTGGCTTTGATACCGCCAATCGCTACAATGGGTTTATCTATTTGATTTGCCCGAATTTGCGTAATAAATTCAGGGGAAACCACAGGTTTGGGATCTTCTTTCGATTGGGTTGGGAAGATCGGACCAACGCCAAAATAATCCACGTTTGGATCTTGTTGTGCTTTCAGCCCTTGCTCAAGGGTATTCACCGACGTTCCTACAAAACATTTTCCGCCACAAAGTTGTTTTACTTGATGAGGGGGCATATCCGTTTGCCCCACGTGAATACCGTCCGCTTCAATCTCAATGGCTAAAGCAACGTTATCATCAACTACAAAAGGGACGTTGTATTGGCGGCATAAGTCACGACAAGCGATGGCAAGCGCCTTATAAGCAGCGGGATCTTGCAACGCCTTTTTGCCTTTCTCACGAAATTGATAGCAAGTAATGCCCGATTTTAAGGCTTGTTCTAAGACAGAAAGTAAATTGTTAGCGGGATCGCCTGCAAGATGTGCCACATCTTGGCTTCCTGCAATAAAATACAAACGCATCGCAGCGGCAATATCAAATTTTTGTTGCATTATTTTCCCCTTTGCGAATACGCCCAATGGTTTGTTGGTCCATGACCATGCCCGATATTGAGCGGGTGGCTAATGGCGGCACTGATAAAATCTTTCGCCGTTTTAACCGCACTTTGCACACTTTCGCCTTTGGCTAACTCTGCTGCAATGCAAGCGGAAAAAGTACAACCTGTGCCATGGGTATGAGGTGTGTCAAAACGTGGCGTGTCAAATTCCAACAATTCATTTTGGGTGAATAACCAATCTCGACACACATCACTTTGTGAATTTTGGCTATGTCCACCTTTAATCACCGCATTTTTTACGCCCATTGCCAATAATTTTTCAGCAGCAAGGCGAGCGGTATGATCATCAACAATCTGAACACCTGTTAATGCTTCTGCTTCAGGTAAGTTCGGCGTAATCACTTCCGTTTTTGGCAATAATAAGGAACGTAAGGCATCAACAGCGTTAGGTTCTAGCAATGCAGCTCCACCTTTGGCGTACATCACTGGATCGAGCACGATTTTGCCGAAATCATATTTTTCCAATTCTTCCGCCACGCATTGAATAATATCTGCATTGCCAAGCATGCCAATTTTCAAGGCTGACACTTGATAATCTTTCGCAATCGCTTTGAGCTGTGAGCGAATAGTCGCCAAAGGAACAGGGTGAATATCATAAACGCCCAAGCTATTTTGGGCGGTAACGGCGGTGATTGCCGTCATACCAAACACATTTTGCATTTGGAAGGTTTTTAAATCTGCTTGAATACCCGCACCACCGCTGTTATCCGAGCCTGCAATAGTTAACGCAATCGCTATCTTACTCATAAGAAATCCTCGCATATTGATTGATTTGTTCTGCGGTGAGACTGGCAAGCTGATCCAATAAACCAACCGTAAATTGCCCTAATTGCGTTGGGCTTAAAGATTGTGCCGCGAGTTCACCCGCAATGGCATAAGCTGAACAACCTTCCACTAAAGCATCGAAATGCTCCTTAGGCTCAGCCACCGCTAAAAACGCCCCACAAACAGCACTGAGTAAGCAACCTGAAGCGGTAATTTTTGGGAACATCGGTGTGCCATTGTTAAGTTTAGCAAGACGAGTGCCGTCAGAAATGTAGTCTGTTTCGCCACTGATCACCGCAATACATTGATATTTTCGTGCAACCAAATGTGCAATTTCAGCAAGATCGGCATTTCCTTTACCTGCATCAACGCCTTTGGCAGACCATTGCACGCCAGCAATATAGGCTAATTCGCCCGCATTGCCTCGAATGGCACTAAATTGCACTTGCTCAAGTAAGAGAGCGGTCGTTTTTTGGCGAAAAGTGGTAGCGGCAACGCCAACAGGGTCAAGCACCACAGGAATCCCCACTTGGTTGGCAGTTTTGCCTGCTAATACCATTGCTTCAACATCTTTGCCGATTAACGTGCCGATATTGATCACAAGGGCTTGGCTTAATTTCGGCATCTCTTCCATTTCTTCAATGCACGCAGACATCATTGGCGATGCACCAATGGCTAATAAACCATTGGCGGAAAAATTCGCCGCAACAATGTTGGTAATGTTGTGAATTAAAGGGTTACGCTGGCGTAATTTAGCTAAAAATTGAGAGTTCATAGGATTTCCTTATTTGATTTCCACTGCATAGTCTGAGAGTGGTAGCACTTTATCGGTAAGTTGGTGCTGTTTTAAAAATGCCGCCATTTTTTCATAACGCACGCTATCTAAGGCACGAGGGCGAAGGGCAAGTCGTGGCAAGGTGTCTTTCCAAGCGAGGCGGTTTAATTCCGTATCAAGCTCTTTCGGTTTGTAGCTCAAATAATCTTGCCAAGCTTGTTCTGGGTGGTTGAGCGTGTAAGTGGTAGCTTGCTCAAGAGCGGTCAGAAATTTATCAATTTTTGCTTTTGGCATATTGTCTTTATGTGCCACTAAAATCAATTCATCATAAAGGGGAACGCCATGTTCTTCAGGGTAGAAGGCTTTACTTGGCTGTTTTTCTAATTTCAGTTGGTTCAATTCAAAGTTGCGGAAGCCGCCGATAATTGCATCCACTTTTCCACTAATCAGTGATGGCGATAACGACCAATTCACATTGATTTTTTCTACATCTTTTGCAGATAAACCAGCGTGCCTTAACATTGTATTCAGTAACGCATCTTCAAAGCCACTCACCGAATAACCGACTTTTTTGCCTTTTAAATCTGCCAAGCTATTGATTTTGCCATTATCTAACACCGTAATTGAATTAAGTGGCGTAGAAACGAGCGTGCCCACTCGCACAAGGGGTAAGCCATTTGCAACAGCAAGTTGTAGTTGCGGTTGATAATCCACTGCTAAATCTGCTTTTCCTGCTGCCACTAATTTAGGTGGCATGGAAGGATCGGCTGGCTCAATAATTTCCACCTCTAAATCTTGTTGAGCAAAAAAGCCTTTTTGTTGTGCCACAATGAGTGGGGCATGGTCTGGGTTTACAAACCAATCCAGTAATAAGGTGACTTTTTCTTTACTAAGGGCATGAGTGCTGAATAAGAGTAAGCCTGTGCTTAAAAGTGCGGTCATTTTTTTCATGAATTTTTCCTTTTTAGATGAGAGTTAACTGAGATCCAAACCCATTTGCCAAAAGGCGACTTCCATACGGGTTGCCGTTGTGAAAATCTGTTGCAATTTTTGGCGTTGAGCTGAGGAAATGTCCTGACACAATAAATCAAGGTTATCTGCAAGGGCTTGGCTCGCTTGCTGAAATTCCTCAGATGCGTAAGTGTCAATCCAAATTTGATAAGGGTTATTAGCAGGGCTTAACCCTCGTTGAGCCAAGGTTCGCCCAATTTCCGCGTAACCAATGGCACAAGGCATAATGGCGGCATAAAGTTCTGCTAATCCGCCCGTCATACCGCAATCCAACACATAACGAGTGTAGGCAACACAAGCAGCGGATTCTGGCGTATTGAGCAACTGTTTTTCATCAATGCCCCATTCTTTGCAAAAACCAATATGCAGCTGAATTTCGTGCAACAACGCCGCAACGGATTGATGGGCTATTTCCATTTGTTTGAAGCTATCCGCTTTATAAATGGCTAGGGCAAAAGCGCGGTTGTATTGCAAAAGATAGAGATAATCTTGTTTGAGATAGTGCTGAAAGTTCTGCAAAGGCAAGGTTCCTCGTTCTAACTGTTGCACAAAATCGTGATTAACATAGGCATCCCAATGGGGCTGTGCCTGCTGGATTAGCTGCTGTGTAAAAGACATGATTTCTCCTGTTGGCTTGAGATAAATTTAAGGTAAACAAATCCGATAATTAGCTCAAAGAACTAAATATGATTAAACCAATGCGGTTAAACAAAAGGATTGATGAGGAAAATTTGGATATAAGAAAGGTATTTTGATTGGCATAATTTAGTTTCCTACGTCAGTATTAGCTGTATCAGGTTCACGGGTATCATCTCAGCTGCTTTCACAGCACCCCGACTAAAAATCGAACTAGAGTTTAACGGAATTTAAACAGGATTACAAAGAAAAAATTGACCGCACGCCGAAGACATTTGGCTCAAGTGCGGTGATAATCTCCTTAATTTGCTGTTGGAAGCGATAAATTTGCAACTGACCTCTTTCATTCAATATCTTCATCCTCTTCCAACAACCCATAGTTTTTCTGAATTTCCAAGCGTTTAATAATGTTATCCATAAGGAAAGATTGTTCTTCCTTATGTGTCATATAGAGATATCACAACTATTTAAATTAGGCGAACAATTAGTTAGACACGCCTCTGCAATATAAACCGAATGTTAGTCTGGGCTTAATAGCTGGCTGAGATATTCAGCAATATTGTCAAAAAGAACTGTTGTTTTCATTAATAAAATTTTATTTCGCAATTAGGTAGTTTAGATTGTAACCAGCCAATATCTTGTTGAGTGAGAGGATTACCTTCTAAATTTAGATATTCCAAATTTATTAATTTCGTTAAAGGGTAAATATCTTGAATTTGGTTATGATTAAGCCAAAGCCCTGTTAACTGGGTTAAATTCCCTAAGATAGAAATATTTTGGATTTGGTTATTAGAAAGAGTAAGCTCCGTTAACTCCGTTAAATTCCTTAAGATCGAAATATCTTGGATTTGGTTATTTCCAAGCCCAAGCCCTTTTAACTGCATTAAATTCTTTAAAACTGAAATATCTCGGATTTTGTTATCCGAAAGAGTGAGATCCGTTAACCGCGTTAAATTCCTTAAGACTGAAATATCTTGGATCGGGTTATCAAAAATCGTAAGCTCTGTTAACTGTATTAAATTTCCTAAGGCGGAAATATCTTGGATTTCGTTCATATCAAGCTCAAAACTTTTTAACGTCATCAACTCATCTAAATAAAATCCTGGCTGCTGTTGAAATTCTTCCAGAGTAATTTCTAAGGCATACAAAAAAAGATCTCTCCACTCTTCTGAAAGACAATTCCACCAAGCCATTGACTCTTTCTTTGTGATTAATTTTTTGCTCATTTGGTTATCCTATTTACTAAACAGTATTATTTTGCGATTAAGTCGATGTGTTTGCAAATTTTTCCAAAAATTTCACAAAACCTACCGCACTTGATTAACCCAAGGGATCCATTTTTTCAGTAGTTTGTCGGTACTTAGATAAAGAGTTAAGGCAATTAATAACAACGTGAAAAGTGCCACAAACATTAAATCCACTTGCATTCTTGCATTCGCATGCAACATCAAATACCCCAAGCCTTGTGAAGAACCAACCCATTCCCCAACTACTGCGCCAATCGGGGCAACGGATACCGCAATACGAATACCAGAGCTGAGCGAAGGTAAAGCGGCTGGCAAGCGCACTTTTAACAATAACTGTAATGGCGAAAGCCTGTAAGTTTGTGCCAGTTCCAACCATGCCTGTGGCGTTTGTCTTAACCCATCAAAACAACTTGCTGTTACAGGAAAATAGATAATAAGCACCGTCATCACAATTTTTGATGCCATGCCGTAGCCAAACCACAATACAAATAAAGGCGCAACCGCAAATACTGGAATGGCTTGCGAGATAATAAAGAGCGGTAATAAAAGAGAAGAAAGAAAGCGCGATAAACTCAGTAACAATGCGGAAAATATGCCAAGTAAAATCCCAATAGTTAAGCCTAAGCCTATTTCTAGCAAAGTAATTTGCGCATGATCCCAAATAAGATCGTAATGGCTGAGAAAAGTTGTTGCCACGGCTTTTGGACTAGGAAAAATATAGGCTGGTAGATCCGCAAAAGAAACTATGCAATGCCAAAGTAAAATTAATAATGCAGTAATCACAAAAGATTTTGCGGCAAATAAAAATTTCATCTTAATCCGCCCTCACTTAAAACTTCAATTAATTGTTGCTGTAATTGGCTAAATTCTGTTTCGGTCAAAGCTCTAGGCGGAACGCCTTGAATTTGCGTTATTTCAGTCAAACAAGCAGGCTGCTTGGCAAGGATTGCAATATGATGACTTAAACGAATTGCCTCTTGCGGATCATGTGTAATTAATAAAACCGTTTTATTTACCAATAACTGATAGGCAAGATCTTGCAGTTGATAGCGACTAACGGCATCTAAGGCTGAAAAGGGCTCATCCATTAAAATTAAATTCGCATCTTGCATAAGCGTTCGTGCTAAAGCCACACGTTGTTTTTGCCCACCCGAAAGCTGATAACAAGGCTTGTTTAAGTGCGGGGTCATTTTTACTAATTCTAGCAAGTGTAAGGCTTTATCAAGGTTTTCCGCATTTTTTTGCCCTGTTAAATGGGCATGTAAGCGTACGTTATCTACGATAGACAACCAAGGAAAAAGTGACTCATGTTGCGCTAGCCAAGCGAGTTTTGTATTCGGTGCAAAGTTGATTTTTCCTTGCAAAATCGACTCTTTTTCTAAGCCTGCAATAACACGCAATAAAGTGGATTTACCAATGCCAGAAGCGCCCAATAAACTTGTCCATTTTCCTTGTGGCAAGGTGAAATTGAATTGCTCAAATAAAACTTGCGCATTAAAGGCTAATTTAAGATTTTGAATTTCTACGCTATACATATTTTGTTACCACAGCAAAGAAATTTCAGAGAGAAAAGGAAGATGTGAATAAAATGAAATGTGCATAATTAAGTTTTCTATTAGTTTCCTACGTCAGTATTAGCTGTATCAGGTTCACGGGTATTATCTCAGCTGTTTTCACAGCACCCCGACTAAATGGAGAGCAATTATAACTAATTAAAAGAAATTTTCTAATGGCTTTTTGAGATAAAAATAAATCCCAAATGAAGATTATGCTGAAGAAAAAATCTGTTAAACTATGCGCCGTTTGAAATGGGGTGGGGGATAAAATGATGAGTAATTTAAAACGTGGTTTTGTCTTACATCGGCGAGATTATAGTGAAACGAGTTTGTTGGTGGAGTTATTCACTGAAGAATATGGTCGTTTGACTGTGCTGGCAAAAGGCGCAAGAGCGAAACGTTCACCATGGAAATCTTTGCTACAACCCTTTACACCATTGCTACTTAATTGGTCTGGGCGTGGCGAGTTAAAAACTTTGATCAAAGCTGAGGCGGCATCGTTAAGTTTACCGCTACAAACTACCGCACTTTATAGTGGATTTTATGTAAATGAGCTAATTGCTCGCCTATTAGAGCCCGAAACTGCTTATCCAGATCTCTTTCAAGATTATTTACAATGTTTAACGGAGTTGGCTCGTTCGCCACAAGAACTGGAAAAAAGTTTACGCACTTTCGAGTTTCAATTGTTAGCTGTTTTGGGGTATGCCGTGGATTTCTGCCATTGTGCAGGTTCGGGAAAACCTGTTGATGAAAACATGACTTATCGTTATCGAGAGGAAAAAGGCTTTATTGCTTCTCTAATCAAAGATAATTTAACTTTTTACGGCCGTGAATTATTGGCTTTTGAGCGCAGAGAGTTTGTGGATAAAGCCGTATTACAGGCAGCTAAGCGCTTTAGCCGTATTGCCTTAAAACCTTATTTGGGCAATAAACCTTTAAAAAGTCGCGAATTATTTACCCAGAACGTTTTATATACAAAATAAGTTTCAGTCGATATAAATTTATGGTTTTACTTTATCAGCCCACAAAACAAAAAAAAGCGAGCACAACTTTTCATGCCCATATTCAAGATTTAGATTATCAGGGCTTAGGTGTGGCGAAAATTCAAGGGAAAACGTGGTTTATTGAAAATGCGTTGCCACAAGAAGAAGTGCAAGTTCAGGTGGTTGACGATAAGCGCCAATATGGATTAGGTCGAGCAATAAAAATCTTACAAGCCAACCCTTTGCGACAAGTGCCAAAATGTGAGCATTATCAAACTTGTGGTGGTTGTCAATCTCAGCATATTCCGATTCATTTGCAACGTGAAGCAAAACAAAAAGCCTTATTTCAGCGCTTAGCCAAATTGCAAACTCAAGCTATCGAATTTATGCCGATGATTATTGGCGATGAATGGCATTATCGCCGCAGAGCGCGTTTGAGTTTACGCTGGGATACCAAAAGTAAAAAATTGGATATCGGTTTTCGGCAAAAAAACTCACAACAGATCGTCAGTATTCAGCAATGCGAAGTGCTTGAACCTGTATTAAATGGTTTATTGCCACAATTAACTAAGCTGTTACAGACTTGGTCAAAACCAAAATCCTTGGGGCATATTGAATTAGTCGCTGCTGATAATGGCGTAGCGATGTTATTGCGAGTCACTGAAAACTTGGCAGAAAATGACCGCACTTTGTTACTTAATTTTGCCTTTGAGCACCAATTAATGCTGTTTGTGCAAGATGAATTGGATATTCATCATTTGCATGGGAATTTGCCTTATTACCAATTGGACGATGGTTCGATTTTACATTTTGATATTCGTGATTTTATTCAAGTCAATCGCCAACTTAACCAACGCATGATTAATACAGCACTAGATTGGTTGGAGCTGAAAGAAACGGACAATGTGTTAGATTTATTTTGTGGCATGGGTAATTTTACTTTGCCAATGAGCCGAAAAGTAAAAAGTGCGGTAGGAATTGAAGGCGTTTTGCCGATGGTGGAAAAAGCCCGTTTTAATGGGGAACGAAACCATTGCCATCATGTCCAATTTTACCAGTGCGATTTAAGTCAGCCTTTTGCTGAACAACAATGGGCAAAAATCCCTTTTAATAAAATCTTATTAGATCCAGCTCGCAGCGGTGCCGCATTTGCTTTAAATGCCTTATGTCATTTGGCCGCAGAGAAAATATTGTATGTGTCTTGTAATCCAGCCACGCTGGTGCGTGATGCGGAGATCTTACTCAAGTTTGGCTATCAATTAAAAAAAGTCGCAATGATTGATATGTTTCCACATACCAGTCATTTGGAAAGTATTAGCTTATTTGAACGGAACAAATAGGAAGTAGAATTATGGTTGCAGTGCGTGGTTCACATTTACTTAATCCACAAGATTTTGTGGTTGAGCAATGGAGCAAAAGTTTAGCTTTACCTGAACAGGTAGAACAAAAATTAATACAGGCTTGGCATTATGCACAGCAACAGTATCTTATTGCACAAAGCAAAACCGAGAAGAAACTGGTTTGTTCTCTGCGTGCTGGCGTGGAAATGGTGGAAATTCTGCATAGTTTGAATATGGATGCAGAAAGTTTGATTACCGCCATGCTTTATCCATTGGTAAACCATAAAATTACTTCTCTTGCACAAATAAAAGAAGATTTTGGCAGCAATATCAGCAAGTTGGTCAAAGGCGTAGTGGAAATGGATAACATACGCCAACTGAATGCGAGCCATTCCGCTAATAGTTCACAAGTGGATAATGTGCGCCGTATGTTATTGGCCATGGTGGACGATTTCCGTTGCGTGATCATCAAACTTGCCGAGCGTATTAGCTATTTGCGTGATGCAGATCGTTTGTATTCTGAAGAAGAAAAAGTCCTCGCCGCAAAAGAATGTTCTAATATTTATGCACCGTTGGCGAACCGCTTGGGTATAGGGCAATTGAAGTGGGAATTGGAAGATTATTGTTTCCGCACTTTGCACCCCGATACTTACAAATCTATTGCCAAATTATTACAAGAACGCCGTTTAGATCGGGAGCAATATATTGCTGATTTTGTGCAAGAGTTGCGTGGCTATCTAAATGAGAATTTGGATCAAGTAGAAGTCTATGGACGACCAAAACATATTTATAGTATTTGGCGAAAAATGCAGAAGAAACACTTGGAGTTTAGCGATTTATACGATGTAAGAGCGGTCAGAATTATCGTACAAAAATTACAAGATTGTTATTCTGCTTTAGGAATTGTGCATACACACTTCAAACATTTGCCGAAAGAATTTGATGATTATGTGGCGAACCCAAAACCCAACGGCTATCAATCTATTCATACTGTTGTGCTAGGCAAAGGCGGAAAGCCTGTTGAAGTACAAATTCGCACGCAACAAATGCACGATGATGCAGAATTAGGCGTTGCTGCACATTGGAAATATAAAGAAGGTGTCAGTGGCGGACGTTCTGGCTATGAAGAAAAAATTGCATGGTTGCGTAAATTATTAGCTTGGCAAGATGATATTACGGATTCTGGCGAAGTTATGGCAGAAATGCGTAGCCAAGTCTTTGATGATCGTGTTTATGTCTTTACGCCAAAAGGCGAGGTAGTAGATTTACCCACAGGATCTACGCCATTGGATTTTGCTTATGCTATTCATAGCGAAATTGGTCATCGTTGCATTGGCGCAAAAGCGGCTGGGCGTATTGTGCCTTTTACTTACCAGCTGCAAATGGGCGATCAAATTGAAATTATTACCCAGAAAAACCCAAACCCAAGTCGAGATTGGGTCAATCCAAACTTGGGCTTTACTCATACCGCAAAAGCGCGTGCAAAAATCCAAAACTGGTTTAAAAAACAAGATCGCGATAAAAATATTCCCGCTGGAAAAGAATTGCTTGAGGCTGAGATCGCGCGTTTAGGTATTTCCTTAAAGCAAGTGGAACAACATGGCTTACCTCGTTATAACTTGAGAAACCTAGAGGATCTCTATGCTGGCATTGGTGGCGGCGATATTCGTTTAAACCAACTGATTAACTTTTTGCAAAATAAGCTGATCAAAGTGAGCGCACAGCAAGCCGATGAGGAAATTTTACGCCATGTTGCCAACAAAAGTGCCCATAATGCTAACCAACAAAAAACAGAGAAAAAAGGCTATGTGATTGTTGAGGGAGTCGGTAACTTAATGCACCATATTGCCCGTTGTTGCCAGCCTATTCCAGGCGATGACATCATGGGCTACATCACCATGGGACGAGGTATTTCCATTCATCGTAGCGATTGTGAACAGTTTATGGAGTTACAAAGCGCACATCCAGAACGTGTAGTCGATTCTGTTTGGGGCAAAAATTATGCCAGCGGTTTCCGCATTAGTATTCGTATTATTGCCAGCGACCGAAACGGTTTATTGCGTGATATAACCACCGTATTAGCCAACGAAAAAATCAGTGTGTTAGGCGTATCCAGCCGAGCAGATACTAAAAAACAGCTGGCTGCTATTGATATGGAAATTGAATTAAATAACGTACAAATCTTGAGTAAAATCCTCGCAAGATTAGCCAAGTTAGATGATGTGATTGAGGCAAAACGCCTTTAGGAAAAGAAATGAAAAAAACAACTGGATTAGAACATTTAATTAAATCAACGGGTTATTCCCTCAAAGGTCTGAAAAGTGCGGTGTCAAATGAAGCCGCTTTTCGCCATGAATTATTTGCTTGCTGTATTTTACTCCCCTTAGCCTTTTGGCTTGCTAAGGATAAAATTGAGCTCGTGTTGATGATTGGTTCAGTATTATTGGTATTGGTAGCTGAATTGCTGAATAGTGCGGTTGAAGCAGTCGTCGATCGTATTGGTACAGAACACCATGAATTATCTGGATGCGCTAAAGATCAAGGATCCGCAGCAGTTTTTGTGGCTATGATAATTGTTGTAATCACTTGGGGAATAATTTTATTTGCTTAAAGTCATTTCTAATATGAGATAAATCATAAAGGGCTAGAATAAACTAGCCCTAAACGCTTGCCTTCATACCTGTTTCCAAATGCTATGCCGTTGGCATAACGCCTTAATTAAGTTAAATTAAATCCCCAAATTACTCTACTGCTAAAAGTGCGGTAACTTCTTACAAAAATTTACTTCAGCTCTTTTAAATGTCTTTAATGAGCAATTTACTATTTTCCTTTCTTGCGGATTAAGGTAACTGCTCCAATTGATCATGCAAAATAAGATCCACTTTTATAACATTTCTTTCACTTGTTGAGTTTTTATTCAAAAAGAGGATAATTAGAGTATTTAGAAAAATTTACCTATATTAAGTTATTTGAACATTAAGGACATCGGTATGAATAAGATATTTCGCGTTATTTGGAGTAAAACTGTCAATTCTTTTGTGGTCGTATCTGAGTTAGCCACAGGGCAATGTAAGGCATCAAGTGCGGGTAAAGAACCGGCAGATATTAATAAACAAAATAATTTCTTATCTAAACTTTCAAAATTCTATTTAAATCCTGTTGCGGTGGCTGTGGCTGTTTTTGTGGGGACGATGTCAACAAGCGAATGCTTGGGAATATCTTGAGATCGAACCTAGTTCAGGAGAGGTTTCTTCTGGAAAAACTGGGGCCGCAGGAGGTTTATATTATAAAAACAACTCTGTGCTTTTAGCGAAAACAGATAATAGTGTTGCTGGTAATGCTAATAAACAGGTAAGAGACGCTGTTGTTATAGGAACAAACAGCGCCTATGCAAGTGGTAGTGGTTCAACTGTTGTTGGTAGTGGGGCTTATTCCACTAAGCAGGACTCAACGGTTATAGGTATTAATGCTAGTGCAACTGAGAATTCTGTAGTTGCTGTTGGTAAAGGTGCTAAAGGTGTAGGAGGACAGGCAACGGCTATCGGTAGTACGACTTATGCAAAAGCACAAGCTACTGCTGTGGGGGCGGATGTTTATGCTTCAGGTGCATCTTCCATTGCTCTGGGTAATGATGATATTGCTGCTGGAGCCAGCAATGACTGGGGTAATGTTATTTCTAATGCAGAAGGATATATTGATAGATTGCCAGAAGAGACGATTAAGAAAATTTATAGTGACTATACGGGAGACTTTAATAATGCGGTAACTCCAACTCATGCTCTAGGTGGAGGGATGACTTGGACGGAGTTTTCGAAAAAATATATAAGAAATAGAGATGGCAACCAAGACAAAGACCAACGTATATACTCCCCAACGTTTGCTAAAGGTATTGGTTCCATTGCTATTGGTTCAAGATCTGTCGCTTCTGCTGCGGTTTCTACCACTTTAGGTACCTTATCTTTCGCTTTGGCTAAAAACTCAACGGCAATTGGTTTGCGTACCTATGCAGACTTTAATGCCGAAGGGGCAACGGCAATAGGCCAAGAATCACGTGTTTTTGCTCCAAATACGTTGGCAATTGGTAATAAGAGTGAGGCAACAAATATAGGTTCCCTAGCCTTTGGTGCTAACTCAAGAGCGGTGGGTTCTGGCGCCGTGGCTATCGGGGAAAATGTATTATCAAACGCGAAGTTAAGCAGTAATTCTGAAAACACTTTCTTAGATAGATTAAAACAACAAGCCATTTATACCAAGGATGGTAACTCAGCAACAGTTGATGATGTCACAGTAGGCGATAATAACCCAATCGTACAAGCTGGGTTTAAAGCAAATCAATCCACCCCAAAAGCAGGCTTACAAACGGTTAGTCAAAGAATATCAGCGCTTCTTGCTAGTGATTTCAAATTTGAAGTAGAAAAAGATAGAGACGTCATTATTACCACAACCGAAGAGGTTAAGAAGACCAAAAAAGAAGGCGATCACGCCGTTTCGGTGGGTTATTACGTCCATAACTCGGGGGATAACTCTGTGGGGATTGGTACGGGCTCTGCTATTTTAGGCGATAACTCCGTGGGGATTGGTGCATTAACTTATATTTCCAAAGAAGCCTTTAACTCTATGGCGATTGGTGTAGGAACATCAAAATTCCGTTGCACTTGGTACCGCAACAACGGTGTTAGGCGCTGGCTCCGTAGGTCTTGGTATTGGTGCTTTGGTCGGAAAAGATAACTCCGTTTCTATCGGTTATGGTGTGTATAATAATTCAAGGGCAAGTATCGGTATTGGTAATGCGGTGCACTTAAGTGGAGGGAATAAGTCTTACCAAATTGGTATTGGTAATGACTCAAAAGTTACCGTAGAAAGGGGTATTGCTATCGGTGATGGCGCGCAATCTACAACCTTAGCAAACTCAGTGGCTTTAGGTTATAGATCTGTTGTGGATTACACAGAAACAGAACTTGCCAAACCTAGATATACAGCAAGAGGATCATATTCTATTCCTTCTTCTTCAAAAGTGGGGGTTTTATCTGTTGGTGCTAGAGGTAATGAACGCCGCATAATTAATGTCGCATCAGGTTATAGAGACTCAGATGCCGTAACAGTTTCGCAGTTAAAAACTATTGAAGACCGCTTAGATGGCGCAACAGAAAAAGCTGATAGTAAGGTTAGATTTTTCTCTGTAAAAAGTGGAAAAGAATTGCAAGCAATTGCACAGAAAGAGGTTGATTATAAAAATTATGTTAGATTGAAAGTCCAAAAATTAACCGTTGATGCGAGAAAAGCGGACGGGAAACAAATCAATGAAGCTAACATTAAAGAGATAGTAGACCAATTAAAAGAGTTAGAGAAGAAAACCGAGATTGTAGATAAAGCGACTAATCTTAAAGCATTAGCAGCAGTAAATGACCCAAAATATCAAACAAATAATAAATTTGATATTGCGAAATATATGGAGGCATTGGAAGCTGCTAAAGCT
This sequence comes from Canicola haemoglobinophilus, assembly GCF_002015075.1. Lineage (GTDB taxonomy): Bacteria > Pseudomonadota > Gammaproteobacteria > Enterobacterales > Pasteurellaceae > Canicola > Canicola haemoglobinophilus. Next base: position 2,072 of record NZ_MUXZ01000032.1, on the reverse strand, counting down.
GCAGACACAACGAAAGAAAAATTAGCTAATATTTTAACTGCTGAGGAAAAAGAAAAATTAAAAGCAGGAAACTACTCAAATGAGGGAGCATCAGGGGCTGATGCAATCGCTATTGGACCAAATGCAAAAGCAACCGAGTCTAATGCGATTTCCTTAGGAAATAGTGCGGAGGGGAAAGGTCAAGATTCTGTTGCTGTTGGTAAAGGTGCAAGAACCACAGGTCAAGAATCTTTAGCTGCAAGTGTTAATGCAAGAGCTGGTGGTTCTCAATCAATTGCTATTGGTCATTACGCCTCAACAGGAAAACAAACGGATACAGATACAGATAAATCTTGGGTTGGTAAGGATGAGGCAGGTGCTGCAGGTGAGTTTTCAATTGCCATAGGTTCTCATATTGCGGTAACAGGCAATAAATCTGCGTTTATTGGTAAACGAGATAATGGACACACAACTCCTACGGTAAGCGGAAATCAGTCTTATGGTATGGGATATAACACAAAAATAACCGCAGATAATGCTTTTGCTTTTGCGAATGAATCTGAAGCTAGTGCTCAGTACGCTATTGCTATCGGTAATAGAGTAAAAGCTGAAGGCGAAAAAACGGTTGTTATCGGATATGATGCAGGAACCCATAATAACAATGCTCACAAACCAACAAGTGCGGTCATTATTGGTGATGGTGCGAGAGTTGGGCATGATAGCTCAATTATTGATGGTGGTGTTGCCATCGGTAAGGCGGCTAAAGCCTTGAATACTAATGGACTTGCATTAGGTGCTGATGCTCAAGCAACATTCGCAAACAGCGTGGCTCTAGGAAGCAACTCAAGAAATACTGCAATCCTAACTAATTTTGGTTATAACCCAGCAACAAAAGTAGCTTATACAAGCGAAGCGAATGTGGCAGATGCCATTTGGAAACCAACTCATGGCGAAGTTTCCGTTGGTAATGGCTCTACAGCAACTCGCAGAATTACTGGTGTCGCCGCTGGTTCCGCCGATACAGATGCGGTCAACGTAGCGCAATTGAAAAAAGTGGTAAGCGGTTCTAGTGTGCAGTATTTTTCGGTGAATAATACAAAACCAAGAAATTCGAATATCAATGACAATTTAGTTGATGAAAATATTAACAAAGCTAATGATAAAGCGAAAGAAGGAGCCATTGCGATTGGTGCTGGTGCCGTGTCGGATGTTGATGGCTCCGTGGCAATTGGTTATGGGGCGAAAAACAACCCGACTACTACTAACCGACCTGATAATGAAAAAAGTGCGATTGCAATTGGCTTAGATGCTCAAACAATAGGCTCAGATACTATTGCTATTGGTCAATCAACTAGAGCAAATGGTGGAAATGCTTTTGCCTTAGGTAAAGGTGCAAGAGGAGAAGGTAATGGTGCTTTAGCGTTTGGTTTGATATCCGTTTCTAAAGTAGATAATTCAGTTGCCTTAGGTGCTGCTTCTTATGTTGATAGGGCAGCTGGTGGTCAAGGATATGATCCAAATGCTTTTGCAGTATCTACTTCATCTAATAAGGAGTGGCAATCAGGATATGGTGCTGTTTCTATCGGGAATGTCGAGGGTAAATATTGGGATGCAGCTAGTCAAACATATAAACAAGATAATAACAGGATTAAAACCAGACAATTAATCGGCGTCGCCGCAGGTTCTGCCGATACCGACGCTGTCAACGTTGCTCAGTTGAAAAATGTGACGATGAAAGTCACTGACAATAAGACTGGTAGAGCAGCAAATTCATTTGAAAAACTAAAACTCTCTGCTGGCATGATGAAGTTTGTTGGTAGTGCAGATATTAGTGCAACAGCTGCACCAGCTGGTAGTGATGTTACCGTAACCTTTGCATTACAAAAAGGTGCGGTCACTTCTAACGAAGAAAAAGCGGTAAGTGGTAAAGCTGTTTATACTGCAGTGAGTGATGCAAGAACCACAGTGGCTAAGGATGCTAGCGAAAGTATTCTCAATGTTTCTGGGGGAGAACAAGGCGGTATTACAGCTAAAGCATATACCCTATCTATTAACAAAGATGCATTAAAAACAGATGTACCCAACCATAAAAA
>NZ_MUXZ01000031.1 GCF_002015075.1 Canicola haemoglobinophilus | reverse complement strand
CAAATTATGGGAGAGGCTCAAGCCAGTGGGTTCACTGGCTTATTTTTTACTATTTAGCGGTTTTCTCAACCTTTTTTCTTGGACTTCGTGCTGGCTTTTTTGCTGAGTCACCTTCAGGCTTTTCTGCTTTTTTCGCTGTGGTTTTCTTCGGTTTTGCTTTGGTTTCCGATTTCTCTTTTGCCTTTTTCTCTACCTTAACGTCTGCCACTACTGCATTGCTTGCGGCTTCAATTTTAGGTAAGGTAACAGCGATGTTGTTTGCATCTGCCCATGCTTGCAGTTTCTCTTGGAAAATTTTTCCCATTGGGCTTGGATCTCCTGTAAATAAGGTTTGTAAGCTGTTGTTCTCAATGATATAGCGACGTAATGCTAACCGCTCTTGATGGTTTTCGGCTAAACGAATAGCACGTTCTACATATTCATCAGCGGAATGTGCAATTAGCCATTCTGGTAGACCTAGGCGTTTGAATAAGGCTTCATCAATATGTTCATGAACTTCAGCACCTGTTTTACATACACCGACTAATCCAAGTGTAACCATATCAATAATACCGTTGGTATTGCCGAACGGAAACGGATTTAGCATCATATCGCAGTTATGTAAGATATGAAGATATTGGTGATAAGGAACATGCTCATTTGTAGTAGCACAATCTCCTAGATAACTTTTAATGAATCGTTTTATATAAGGATAAACCACACCAGCACACAATCCTATAGCAAAATGGAAATGTACTTTAACCTTAGCTCTATCACGAATAGTTTTAAGAGCCTGCAAAAAGTATGGATTTAGCTTCATTGTTGTTGTCGCAATACCAATATTTACTACTTCAGGATTTTCTCGCATATGATATTCCACACTAGCAGGTGCGAGTGCTGATGGCACATAAGGCAAAGCATTTTGGGGAAGGCGTAGTAGTTTTTCGCTGAAACACTCTTCTTTACCAACGTAGTCATCTTCAACAATTACATATTCAATAAAATCTGAATGGGTGGTTGCTGGATGACCTAATGCAATAGCTTGGATCGGTGCAAGACGAATATTGCTTGCGAAGATAGACAATAAATCCATACCAAGGCTTGGCATATAAAATATAGCGGCTTGGTTTTTTTCGCAGATTTCTTTAATTTTATTTAAATTTTCAAAAATTGCACCGCTCTGTTCTATAAGATGAAACTCATCAAAAACATCTCTACCTGCTTGATCTACCTCGCTTTTACCCACTCCAATTAAATAAAATCGCTCGCGAGCTGCAAGCATAGAAGTAGAATGGGTGCGATAAATTGAATGTGAACAATGGAAATGTTCAAGTAATACAACCATGACAGGTTTTTGGTTTTTATAACCGATCTGAGCGATATTTCGATCCTGCCAACCCATTTCAAGTAAGTGCGAACGAATGACCTGGTTTAAAGCTTTTTTCACAAGATGTTTATTCTTGTCTATGTCGTAGCTACAATGCATATATACATCGTGAGCAATGGAACTAGGAAGACGATCTAGGTTTTTGAATTGAGATAGTTTTTGGGGGAACCATTGTAAGATAGCACTACGTTTTCCAAAGGCTTCTGGGGTTGCGATAAAACGTGCCGATTGTAAGGCAAAGCATAACTGAGCACAGATCACAGGATTGATTTCCCAAAGTGTTTCCAAATTTAATTTGATATTGGATTCTGGCAAATAAAGGATACAGAATTTAACAATATTGGCATAGGTAGGTTCTATATGCACATTATCAGGATCATGGGAACTTTGAGATTTGTCATATGTACGTAAAATATGATCCGCATTGACAAAAGGCGAACTGGCAAAAATCATTGCAATCCAACGTTGTAAAATGAAAAAACGCTGTGCCCCTTCTTCTGAAATATTAAGATTCGGATCGGTAAAAAGTGCGGTGATAGCTATTGCCATTCGCATACAAAAGTGAGCAACTTGTTCTTGAGGCAAGTCTTCAAGCTGTGTTGGGTAATCCAATTTAATATCATCAATGGTTCCGAAATTACTATCCACTTTAGCTAAAATGTTAATCAATTCTTGGCAGGCTTGTTCATATTGTTTGTTTTGCACAGCTGTTTCAAAAGCTATCACACTAGGCTGTACTTCTTGATCTGACATATCTCATCTCCTTCAATTTTTCATTCAAATAGTTCCCCACAGATCATATTCATCTGCGTTGGTAATGATTACATTAATAATTTGTCCGATTTTGACCGCACTTTTTGATAAATTATCTATATAAACAACTCCATCAATTTCAGGTGCATCTGCCATGGTGCGACCGATAATACCTTCATCATTGATTTCATCAATAATTACAGGTAAAGTTTTACCGATTTTTTGTTGTAAACGGTTTGCAGAGATTTTTTGTTGTAACTGCATAAAACGATGAAAACGATCCTCTTTAATTTCTTCTGGTACTTGATCTGCCATATCGGTTGCCACCGCTCCTTTAACAGGGCTGAATTTAAAGCAACCCACTCGATCAAGCTGAGCATCTTGTAAGAAGTCTAATAACAATTGGAAATCTTCTTCTGTTTCGCTTGGAAATCCAACGATAAAGGTAGAACGTAGTGTGAGTTCAGGGCAAATTTCACGCCATTTTTTTATACGCTCTAAAGTGCGGTCAATCGAGCCAGGTCGTTTCATTGCCTTTAAAATTTTTGGGCTAGCGTGTTGTAATGGAATATCTAAGTAAGGCAAGATCTTACCGTCTGCCATCAGTGGAATAAGATTATCAACATGCGGATAAGGGTAAACATAATGCAAACGCACCCACACCCCAAGTGCTCCTAATTTTTCACATAGAGTAATAAGATCGTTTTTAATAGGCATACCATTCCAAAAAACCGTTTTGGTTGCACTTTCTTTCTTTTTGTCTAAGGCATAAGCTGAAGTGTCTTGAGAAACGATCAAAATTTCTTTCACACCTGCATCAACAAGACGTTTAGCTTCATCTAAAATTTGTACAATAGAACGGCTATTTAGATCGCCACGCATTGATGGAATGATACAGAAAGTACAACGATGATCACAGCCTTCGGAGATCTTTAAATAGGCGTAGTGTTTGGGGGTAAGTTTGACCCCTTGCTTTGGTACGAGACTGGTATAAGGATTATATTTAGGTTTTGGTGCATATTTATGAACATGCTTCATTACTGCTTCATAGCTATGTGGACCAGTGATCTCAAGCACTTTGGGATGAACTTCACGAATTTGATTTTCTTTTGCTCCTAAGCAACCTGTTACAATCACTTTTCCATTAGCTTTCAATGCCTCGCCGATAGATTCTAAGGATTCTTGCACCGCACTATCAATAAAACCACAAGTATTGACGATAACTAAATCCGCTCCTTCATAACTGGGAATGATATTATAACCATCAGAACGTAATTCAGTTAAAATACGCTCAGAGTCCACTAAATTTTTGGGGCAACCAAGGCTAACAAAACCAATATTAGGGTATAAACTCATAAAATATCTCAACAAACATAAATTCGACAATTGTACCGAAATTATGGAGAAATTGCGATAAGATTAAGATAAAGCTAAACTAGAATTGGATTGGACATAGTAAGAGTGACTATAAAAAATGGCTGATATATTTTCAGCCATTAATTAAAGGTAAAAATTATAGATAGAACTTCTCAACAAAATTTAATTGATCATCAAGTTTTAATACTAATGGTTGACCTGTTGGAATTTCAAAATTCATAATTTCTTCATCAGAAATACCAATAATATGTTTTGCTAATGCACGCAAAGAGTTACCGTGTGCAGTTACTAAAACTCGTTTACCAGAAAGCAGTGCTGGGGCAATTTGATCTTCCCAGAATGGTAAAACACGCTCTAAAGTAATTTTTAAGTTTTCTGCATTTGGCACAACATCTTTTGGTAAGTGCGCATAACGGCGGTCGTTATGAGCTGAATTTGGATCTTGCGGATCTAAATCTGGTGGAGAAATGTCATAAGAACGGCGCCAAATATGTACTTGCTCATCGCCGTATTGTTCAGCAGTCGCTTTTTTGTCTAGACCTTGTAAAGCACCGTAGTGACGCTCATTTAAACGCCAGTTTTTCACTTGTGGAATCCATAATTGGTTAGATTCTTCTAATACGATATTACAGGTTTTGATTGCACGAGTTAAAACAGAGGTAAATGCAATATCAAATTCATAGCCAGCTTCAAGTAATTTTTTACCTGCTGCTTTTGCTTCTTCAACACCGCGTTCTGTTAAATTCACATCACGCCAGCCAGTAAATAAGTTTTTAGCATTCCACTCACTAAAACCATGACGGATAAATACGATTTCCATAGAAATATCTCCTAAATGTTAAGTAAAAAAACTGCACAATTTATAACAAAAAATAACTCTATTTTAAAGTAGAAAGTCGGGCTTTCCTGATCTTGCGCAATTATTCTTGGCGATTTATCTATTCATCTCTTGGTTTCGGAATATTTATCCAAGGTTATAAATAGTGCTATATTATAAAAGCTCAATTTCTAGGATATAGGTTATGCTATTTTTACACTCAAAATTCAAAAATCTCTCAAAAAAGACCGCACTTTTTGTAATTTGCTTATTTTTTCCTTTTCTTGTTCAAGCTAATGATCTTGCCCATATCCAAGAGAAAATTAAATTACAAGAACAAAAAATAGCCCAACAAAAACGAGAACAAAATAAATTACAAAACACATTAAAAAATCAAGAAAATAAAATTAACCAAACCCAAAATCAATTACGTCAAACAGAGAACAATTTAAAAGAAACGCAGCAACTTATTAGTACCACAGATAAACAGATCAAGCGTCTAGAAAAACAGCTAGCAAACCAAAAAAACTTGCTTGCAAAACAAATAGATAAAATGTATCGATCGGGCATCAATCCATCTGCAATTGAAAAGTTATTTTCGCAAGATGCCCAAAAAGCTGAGCGGATGAAAGTCTATTATGACCACATGAACCAAGTGCGGTTAAAATTAATTAATGAAATTCAGCAAACTCAAGAACAGCTAGAAAATGAAAAAAGTCTTATTCAGGGACAGAGAAAGATACAACAAAACCAATTGACTACACAAAAAAAGCAACAACAAGAGCTACAAAGATTACAGCGTGAGCAACAGTCAACGCTTAATCAGCTCAATCAGAATCTAGCCAAAGATCAAAATAAATTGGAACAATTAAAAGCTAACGAAGTTGCTTTACGCCAACAAATTCAACGTGCTGAGCAAATTGCTAAAGAACAAGAAAAACGGGAGCGTGAGGCTCTTGCCCATAAAAAACAAGTAGAAGAAAAGAAAAACCAAAAACCTTATAAACCGACTGCACAAGAAAAACAGCTGATGACAAGTACAAGTGGTTTAGGGGCAGCCAGAAAACAGTATGCATTCCCTGTGTCTGGTAAGGTGGCAAAAGGCTTTGGTACAAGCCAAATGGGTGAATTGAAATGGAAAGGTATGGTTATTGCAGCGGCAACTGGTTCCCCTGTAAAAGCAATTGCAGATGGACGCGTGATTTTGGTAAGTCGGCTAGCAGGTTATGGCTTAATGGTTATTGTAAAACATGGCGAGCATGATCTCAGTTTATATGGTTATAACCAATCCGCTATGGTTAAAGAAGGGCAACTTGTCAAAGCAGGACAAAAAATTGCCGAGGTTGGATCTACAGGAAGTTATGCAACATCTGCCCTTTATTTTGAAATTCGCCGTAAAGGCATCCCTGTTAATCCGACAGGTTGGTTAAGATGATGAGTGTTCTAAGATTAAAAAGTGCGGTCAAAATTGGCTTTATTTTTGCGGGTTTGAGTTGCTTAGCAAGTTCTATTTATGCGCAAAATAAACTGGCTATTGTGATTGATGATATTGGCTATCGTCCTAAAGAAGATAGTCAAATTTATGCCTTACCAAAAGAAGTTTCTGTGGCAATTATTCCCTCCGCACCTCATGCTAGACAACGAGATCAACTGGCAAAACAACAAAATAGGGATATTTTAATTCACTTACCCATGCAGCCTCTCAATCAACAAAAAATTGAAGACGGTGGGTTAAAATTAGGCATGTCACAGCCTGAAGTTTATCAACGAGTGAAAGTGGCACAGCATATTTTACCTAATGCCATAGGAATGAATAATCATATGGGAAGTGCGGCAACAGCAGACAAAGATTTAATGCACAAATTAATGACCGCACTTTCGCAACAACATTTATTCTTTTTAGATAGCCGAACTATTGGGCGCTCTGTTGCCGGTAAAACAGCCAAAGAATTTGGCATATCGACCTTAGAACGAGATATTTTTATTGATGATAATGATGAACTGAGCGATGTTCAGCGCCAGTGGAATGCTGCCATTCAACATGCTCGCAAAAAAGGAAGTGCGATTGTGATTGGACATCCTAGAAAAAACACCATTGCCGTTTTACAAGCTGGCATTAAGCAATTGCCACAAGATATTCAATTGGTTGGTATGGGCAGTTTATGGCGCAACGAGAAAATCATTCCACGTAAACCATTTCTTTATCTGTTTAGCGATATACCTGCACCGACTTCACAATCGCCATTTCAAACCATTCCGCTATTAAGGGGCGTTCCTAGCGATATATAAAAGAAAAATCTGACAATTTCATAAGGGAAAATTGTCAGATTTTTTATCTATTTTTGAACAATGATGAATTATTCTTGTTGATGACCTTCATCTAGATGCACAAAGCTTACAAGATCATCGGTGCTTACTTGGAATGCTTTACCAAATCCTTTTACAAATAAACCTTGCTCAGGCTTAAAGCAAAATACATTAAAGTCTTTCATGGTAGAAAGATTATCAACTAAATCGCCATGACGAGCTTTCAAAGCTTGTACCGCACTTTCCCATTCTGCGCTATGACGCTCTAACATTCTTGCTGTTGCATCAAAGGTTAAACGGCGACGAGCGAAAATCTCACGACTTTTACTTTCATCATCAATTAACATCAATGAAACTTTAGGCACTTCTTGCAAATTACGGGCATGGCGAGCGATAGTTGAAATTAATACTTGGTATTCGCCATTATTAATCACAAAAGACGCATAACTTACATTTGGTGTACCTTGCGCATCAACTGTCGCTAATACAATAGTTTTAATTTGCTGTTTTAACTCTTGAATTTCTGGTCCTAAACGGTTTTGTAAAACCTCTTGACGATTTGTTGTCATTCCATCTCCTTGTTTATGCAAAATTTTTAAAATGTTCCACTTGTGCTGGGAATAATTGGCGTTGTTCATCTCTACCGAGATAAATTTTGAAAATCGTTTGTCCGTTTGCTGCAATAAATGCAATGTTATAACTTTCTTTGCCACGGAAAGGTAAACTTACAAAAGCGATGTCAGCGATATTATCAAGCTTCAAGTGCCCATGAATTGCGCCTTCATCATCTTTCATATTTAGGTTGTAATAACCACGTCCGATAATCCCTGTTGGGAAACGGTCTTTAATTTCAAAAATTGAACCTTCTTTTTCAATAATGGTGGTAAAAATTCCCCATTGGCTCACGGCTTGCAAGATTTCCTCCGCTCTTTCCGCAGGAAAAAGTCGAACAAATTGTTCTGGCAATGCTTTAAGAATATTTCCTTCAGGTTGTTGCAATTTTGCTGCAATCTCTAAAGTAATCATATTTGGATTTTCTGCTAATAAATCAGCAACTTGTTGTTTTAAGGACATAACCCCTCCGACATAAAAACAATTCTCAATTATAAAAGGATTTAAATCTTCTTAGCAAGAAATTATATGCAAGGGGTTATTAATAATGATGCATTAGAGTATGAAAGAAAATGACCGTAACAATTTCAGTTGAATAGGCGATCAAACGTATATTGATTACGATCAACCACCTATTTATAAATAAAGCGCTGTCAAATGCTGCAAATATGTCTGATAAACTCCCTCATATAGCACCGCACTTTGTGGGTTAGGTTGTACTTTGGACTGTTCATCTAATTTGACAAATTGTTCACATAAACTGGCTAAATCAGCTTCACCATTTGCCCACATTGCCTGAATGGCTGCACCTAATGCACCTGCTTCTTCCTCTTTTAAACAAACCACTTCCGCATTCATAATATCTGCGATCATTTGTCGCCAAATAGCACTTTTTGCACCACCACCAATTAAACGGATTTGTTGAGTGGAAAGCCCTGCTTGACGGAATAGATCTAAGCCATAACGTAAGGTGAAACTTGCCGCTTCCATCATTGCTCTCGCTAAATTAGCTTGGGTGAAGTTAGCAGAATCTAAACCTAAAATGCTGGCTTTTGCCTGTGGAAGAGGAGGAACTCTTTCTCCATTAAAAAAAGGTAAAATGCGAATACCTTCTGCACCAATCGGGCTTTGTTCAATCAACTGATTAAATTTTTCCACATTAATATCTAATAACTCCATTAGATTACGATTAGCAGATGTCATATTCATTACACAAACTAAGGGTAACCAACCGCCGCTACTTGAACAAAAATTCGCAATTTCCATAGGTAAATTAGCTAGAGGTTTATCTGTATAAGCATATAACGTGCCAGACGTGCCAAGGCTCATGGTGGCAATTCCCTGCTTAATATTGCCAGTACCAATAGCTCCCATCATATTGTCGCCACCGCCAGTAGAAACCACTACTTGCTCAGACAACCCAAGTAACTGAGCCACTTCAGCCCTAAGCGTGCCTATTTTCTGTTCTGCACTTAATAAAGGTGGTAATACTTTTTGTATATCTAATTCAGGGGCAAGTTTGGAAAAGGCTTGTTGATGCCAAGTGCGGTTATGTATATCAAAAAATCCCGTACCTGAAGCATCGCCATATTCCATACAAAATTGTCCTGTCAGCCAATAATTTAGGTAATCATGGGGCAGCATAATTTTAGCGATAGATTGGTATTTTTGTGGAAAATGTTTACGTAACCAAGCTAGTTTTGATGCGGTATAGCCAGTTTGTACCATAATACCCAGCTGTTGAAATGCCGCTTGTTGACCACCTAGAGCTTCAATAAATTGTTCATTTTCAACTGCTGTTTCCGTATCACACCAAAGTTTAGCTGGATATAAAGGCTGGTCATGTTCATCTAACACCACTAACCCATGTTGCTGACCAGAAACGCCAATTCCTTTAATCAAGTGCGGTTCAATTTGAGCTTGTTTTATTGCTTGCTGACAAGCATTAACCAAAGCTTGTGTCCACCATTCTGGCTTTTGTTCTCTACGGCCTTGAGTATTTTCAATCATATCATGAGCAGTATAACCTACGCCGATCACTTGCTTCTTACGACTATCTACCACAATAGCCTTTGTTCCCTGTGTACCACAGTCTATGCCAATATACATAATTCACTCCTCAAATTAGGATTTATTCAGTGCCATAAAACGTTTCAGTTCCTGATAACTCACTGCACCATCTGTTGCAGAAATGGAAAATAAATTGAAATAGGCTAAACCATGCCCTAATTGCAATACCTCATATAAAGGTAAATCATGATGTAAGCCATAAAGTACACCTGTACAAAATGCATCACCTGCACCTAATGTACTGACAATATTATTTTTTTCTACCCAATAAGACGGAACAGCAATTTGTTCACCTTGTTTATTGATTGCGGCAGCACATTTTGGATCATGTACAATCACAGCCTCACGCACCCCTTGTAACATAATTTTTTCTGCCATGTGCTGTAAAACATCTTGAGTCGAATCTAAGTGAACAGAATCCGTAAGCAATTTTGCTTCAACATCATTAATAATGACATAATCGACAAAAGCTAAAATAGGTTGAATTTGTTGTATGAACATCTGTTTATCCGAAACAGACACTAAATCAATCGAAACCAAAAAACCACGTTGATGCAATTCAGTAAGTATTACTTTCAACTTTTCTACATCAAGAAACTGCGGTAATAGTGGTAAATAGGCGATATGTGCAATTTTCGCAGAATGATTGAGTTGTAAAAGATGCTCTATACGATACTCTGCCATCGCACCTACATAATGAAAAAAAGTGCGGTCACCTGTTTTTGAATTGATCATCACATCTGTAAATGATGTTGGGAGATCGACAGTTACCACACTTTCAACATTAACACGATGTTGATGGGATTGCTGTAAAATAAACTGCCCTTCACTATCTTTGCCAATTGCACCAGCGAGAAAACGAGGTAAGTTAGGATCAAGTTTATCAAGATTAAACAATACATTAGTACAGCCACCACCACAATGTAATTCCATTTTTGAAATAGTAGCTAACATGGATTCTTGTGGATAGTCCGAAATCACTAACGTCCTATCCACTAATAAGTTACCAATGGCTAAAACGCCGTTACGATCCTGCATATAACTGTGCCTTATTGATGCTATTAAAAATCTGCATTTGTTCAACAACAGTTCTGTTAATTGCCTGTTGCATATTATTCATCATAATAAGGTAATAATTATATTTTGCATCTAATTCTGTATTATTAATATCTTGTTCTACACTCTGTAATGCCGCTTGTGACATACCTGTAAAGAAATTAATTTTACAAATTCCGCGTTGAATCGTTTTTTGGAAATCTTCTACACTTAACCCCGATCCACCATGTAATACTAATGGTACAGAAACCGCTTGATGAATTTGCTCAAGGCGATCAAAATCAAGTTTAGGTACCCCTTTATACTTACCATGAGTATTTCCAATCGCAACCGCAAGTGCATCAATTCCCGTTTCATGAACAAATTCCACGGCTTGTTCAACTTTGGTATACAATGCAACATCAGCACGACTTTCTAGGGCGCCACCTTCATCACCACCAACAGCACCTAATTCTCCCTCAACAGAGATCCCATAATTTTGGCAAAGCTCAACCACTTTACGTGTTTGTGCAATATTTTCTGCATAAAAGAGTTGTGAGCCATCAAACATAATAGAAGAAAAACCGCACTTAATTGCGCGTTCAATAGTTGGAAACGTTAAGCCATGATCTAAGTTTAAACATACTGGGACGCCTGCTAGTGTTGCTTTTTTCTTGATGTATTCTACAGCCGGCTCTAAATCAATATATTTTAAATGCACTTCTGCCACATTGATAATAACAGGTGATTGCTGTTGTTGTGCTGCTGCAAAGACTGCATCAATAAAATTAGAATCAATTGCGTTAAATGCCCCTACAGCAAATTTATGTTGATTTGCGACTGCTAGAATCGATTTTAAGTTCAATAATGCCATTTTATACTCCCATTAAATAATGCTGATAATCACTACATAATAAATGAATTGGTTTCTCATCCTCTTCAATCTTTGAGAAACGCCCCAAGGGCTCTAAAAAGCGATTATCGGTTAAGTCATCATTAGCCATTGATACCTCACCAGCCAACACCGTACCACCTTCTGCCCAAAAACTATGGTACAACAAAGGTGTTAAACAAATACTTTGCCCAGGTTTTAATTTGACGATCCCCCCTGCTTTCACCTTAATTTGCTTACCGTCAACCGCCACTAGAATATCCGATTTTTCATCTAATAAATCTGTTTGTTCATCGCGTTGATATAGACGAATCACTAAAGTTCCACCACCACGATTAATAATATCTTCCATTTTTTTCCAATGGTAATGCATCGGTGTAATTTGTCCCTCTTTCACCATCATAATCTTTTCTGCATAGGGTTTATTATTAGTAGAAGATTGATTTCGAATAGTGAATAAGGTTAAACCAAATTTAGCAAAATCATGCAGATTAAAATCCGTCACATCCCAGCCAAGACGTGCATCTAATAATTCCTGTTGAGCATTTAAATCTTGCTCTTGCCAATCTTGTAAATGGTAGTAAGCAAATTCGGGCAGATGAAAGCAATATTGTTGCATTAAAGCTTTTGCCTCACGGATAACCTGATTAATGTCAGAACGTTTCATTCACGCCTCCCTTACCCACGTATAAAGTGCGGTCTCTTTTCAAAAAGTTTTATTATTTCTCTAATGGTCATAACCAAGCGGCACCTCGTACACCACTAGAATCACCATGCTGAGCTTTACGAATAGGGGTATGGAATTCCTTACCAAAAATATAATTTGGCATTAATTTAGGTACATTAGTATAGAGTCTTTCGATATTACAAACGCCACCTGCAAACACGATGACATCGGGATCTAAGATATTCACATAGGAAGCCAAAGATTTTGCTAAACGACGCTCGTAGGCTTGAAGCGATTGTTCAGCAATTTCATCGCCCTGTTCCGCAAGAGCAACAATTTCATTACCTTTCAAGCGATTACCCGAGCGGCGTTCATAGTCATCACATAATCCTGTACCTGACACAAATTGCTCAATACAGCCTCTTTGCCCACAATAACAAGGTGTGGATTCTGCAACCGCCCGCTCTTCTTCATCTTGCCAAGGTAATGGATTATGTCCCCATTCACCACCGATACCGTTGCCACCATTATGAGGCTTGCCATTAATGACAATACCAGAACCGCAGCCAGTGCCTAAAATTAATGCTAAAACCACCGCACTTCCAGCACCTGCCCCGTCTGTTGCTTCGGAGACCGTCATACAATTCGCATCGTTTGCCATACGAATTTCACGATTTAATAATGTTGCCAAATCCTTATCAAAAGGTTGTCCATTTAACCATACTGAATTCGCATTTTTTACTTTATGACTAAAAGGTGAAACTGTGCCTGGAATGCCAATTCCGACTGTACCAGTCATACCTGTTGCTGCTTCGGCATCATCGACCAAGCCTTTAATTGCCATTAAAGTGTCCTGATAAGATCCTCTTGGTGTAGCTACTCGCTTGCGGAACAGTTCTTGACCTTGTTCTGAAAGGGCAATAACTTCAATTTTTGTTCCACCCAAATCAATTCCAATTCGCATAAAAACCTCTTATTTTTTCAACAAATACAATTTCATTGCAAAATTATATATACTTAAACATTACTTCTATCAATCAACGGATTTTGCTATGTCACAACAAACCTCTATTCTTGTCATTGATGATGATATTCAAATTTGTGAGCTATTAGCTGACATTTTTGATGATCATGGCTATCAAGTCACAGTTGCACAAAGTGGCGAACAGGCGTTAAAACTTTTACAAAATGCACTTTTCGTTGATTTTTCTTGATCTGATTTTGCCTGATATTAATGGCTTACAATTGTTACAACAACTTAAAAAACTTACCTCAGCACCCGTCATTATGTTAAGTGGTTTAAATTCGGAATCTGATATTGTAGTTGGTTTAGAAATGGGTGCTGATGATTATATTGCTAAACCTTTTTATCCTCGTGTCGTTGTTGCTCGTGCTAAAGTGGCATTACGCCATCATCAGAATCCAATACCATTGATGAATCATAATGAAGCCCAAGGTTTTCGTTTCGCACAATGGTTATTAGATAGTAAAAACCGCAAATTATATTCACCACAGAAACAAGAAATTGAATTAACCCAAGGGGAATATGCTTTACTTTATGCTTTGGTTTCCCATGCTCAGCAAGTGCTTTCTCGCCAACGATTATTAGAATTAACCCATAATGAAAGTCTTGAAATTTTCGACCGCACTATTGATGTACTGATTATGCGTTTACGCAAAAAAATCGAGCCAAATCCTAAAACACCAAGCTATATCCAAACTGTTCGTGGCTCTGGTTATTGTTTCTCTGTCGCAACAGAGCGTTGCTAAAAATTTGCTAAAAAGATACCGCTCTTTTGAACCTAGCTTAAAAATAGATTAAAAAAGGACGCCATTTCAGGCGTCCTAAAAGGCAAATCCTTATTTCACTGTCCAACCTTTGTAATCTTTGATGTTATCACGATCAATTAAGCTTACAGGAATTAACACGGCTTCTTTAGGTGCTGCTTTACCTTGTAAAATATCGTAACCGATTTTCACTGCTTCAGCTGCCATCACTTGTGGATCCTGAGCTGGTGTGCCACGGAATAAGCTATCAGCTTGTTTTAACGCATCTTCACCATCTGGAGAACCATCTACCCCCATAATGAAGAATTCATTACGTTGTGCTTGTTTAGCCGCTAAATCTGCACCAATCGCACTTGGGTCATTGATAGCAAATACAGCATCAATTTTTGGATGAGCAATGAGTAACGATGTCATTACTTCTAAACCACCTTCACGGCTACCTTTCGCATTTTGGTTGTGAGATAACACTTTAATATCATTATGTTTAGCAAATACATCTTGGCAACCTTGAACACGATCTTGTACTGCAGATACTGGTGGTCCATTGATGATCACAACGTTACCTTTGCCATTTAATTTTTCTACGATAGTTTGACAAGCAATTTCACCCGCTTGATAGTTATTAGAGGTTACTGTTGCATCTGCACCATCTGCAGCTACGTCAACTGCAATTACAACGATACCCGCATCACGAGCACGTTGAACCGCAGGCCCAATCCCTTTGGAATCTGCAGCATTTAAAATGATCATATCGGTTTTAGCTGCAATGAAGTTGTCAATTTGTGCTACTTGTTGACCTAAATCATAGCCACTAGAAACAGAAACGACATTTACTTTATCGCCAGCTAATTCTTTAGCTTTTAATTCAGCACCTTTGGCAATTTGCACGAAAAATGGGTTAGCTAAATCACCAACTGTTACACCGATAGATTTTAACTCTTTTGCTTGAGCAAAAGGTGCAACAGCTAACATTAAAGATACTGCTAAGGTTTTTAATTTCATTATAAGTTCTCCTATAAAAGTAGATTTTAAGCTGAACGAGTACGGTATTTATCGATTAATACAGCTACGATGATTACCCCACCTTTAATAACGAGTTGCCAGAAATAAGACACGCCCATTAATGTCATACCATTATTCAAAGTTGCAATAATTAATGCCCCGATAAGAGTTCCTGTGATAGTACCAATACCGCCGACAAAACTTGTGCCACCTAAAATAACAGCTGCGATTGCATCGAGTTCATAACCTACACCAAGATTACCATTGGCACTATATAAACGTGATGCGCTCATTACGCCACCAAGACCTGATAATAAGCCACTAGTTGCATAAACGAAGATTAAAACTAAAGAAACTTTGATACCTGTTAAGCGAGCTGCTTGTAAGTTACCGCCTACCGCATAAATATGTGTACCTAATGTAGTGCGGCGTAAAATAAACCAACAAACAGCTATCACACTAAATGCGATGATTACCAGCCATGGCACAGAACCAAGATAGCCATTACCAATCCAGCTGAAAGAAATTTTTGAGTTGATAACGGTGGTGCCATCAGCTACTAAATAAGCTGCTCCACGCAAGGCGGTATAAGTTCCTAAGGTTACAATAAATGGCGGTAAGCCTGCATAGGCAACCAATAAACCATTAAATATCCCCATACCTAAGCCCGCCACTAAAGCTAAAGGAACAGCAAATTCAGCTAAAGCTGGATTTAATGAGGTAACCAAGCCTAACACCGCTGTCACACCTAGGATAGATCCTACGGAAAGGTCAATACCACCAGTTAAAATAACAAATGTCATCCCTGCTGCTAACACAATATTAATCGAAGCCTGACGAGTAATATTCATCATATTTGCTTCAGTCATAAAGTTTGGTGCAACGAAAGAAAACACAATAACGATTAATATTAGAATTGGCAAAATCCCCATTGCTTGCATTGCATCTGCAAGTGCGGTCTTTTTAAAGCCTGATTTTGCTACGTCTGTTGTTGCCATTTTTACATCTCCTAATGATTAATTCTGTTTAATTATTCTACGCCACAGGCAAAAGCCATTATGCGTTCTTGATTAATATCTTCAGTAGTTAATTCACCTACGGTATAGCCTTCTCGCATCACATAAACACGATCGCTCATACCAACAATTTCAGGCAATTCACTTGAGATCATTAAAATAGCCACACCTTGTTTTGCCATTTCAATCATCATTCGATAGATTTCGCTTTTTGCACCTACATCAACACCGCGAGTAGGTTCATCAAGAATGAATAATTTTGGATTGATTGCCGCCCAGCGAGATAACAATACTTTTTGCTGGTTACCACCAGATAAACCACTCACATTAACGTTGGCACTTGGTACTCGCATTTTTAAGCCTTCAATAGCTTCTTGAGTAGCTTGTTTTCCTTTAGTTTGATTAATCACCATCATGGTGGCATCGCGTTCCATAGTCGCCATGGTAACATTTTTCAATATATTCAAATCAAGGAATAAGCCTTCTTCCTTGCGGTTTTCTGGTAATAAGGCAACATGATGAGCAATGGCATCTCTTGGAGAATTAAAGCTAATTTCACCACCACTTAAATATATTTTGCCTTTAGTTGCTTTTTTAACACCAAAAAGTAAATGAGCTAATTCAGAACGACCTGCTCCAACTAAACCTGAAATACCCACAATTTCACCAGCACGAACCACTAAAGAAGCGTCTTGAACCTTGTTGCCGTCGGAAAGATTCTCAACTCGCAATACTTCTTCACCCACAGGGACTTTTTCTTTATTAAATAAATCTGTTAGTGGACGTCCCACCATCATTTGAACTAAAGTGGCTGAATCAAGATTTTCACGGATCAATGAGCCCACATATTTACCATCACGTAATACACTTACACGATCAGCAAGCTCATAAATCTCTGCCATACGATGACTGATATAAATAATCGCCATACCCTCATCACGTAGTTTTTTCACTAATTCAAATAAGCGTTCTGTTTCACGAGATGAAAGTGCAGCCGTTGGCTCATCCATTACTAAAATTCGGCTGTTTCGATGTAATGCACGAGCAATTTCTACCTGTTGTTGCTCAGCAATGGTTAAAGAAGAAACCTTTTGTGTCGCTAAGAATTGAGCCCCTAAGCGATCCAATACTTTTTGTGCTTCTTCAGCCATAGTTTTACGGTCAAGACCAAAAATATTTTTAATTTCGCGACCTAGGAAGATATTTTCTGCTACGGTTAAATTAGGTGAAAGATGAATTTCCTGATAAATCAAAGTGATACCAGCTTTAATTGCATCTTTAGGTGAGGAAATTTCAAAGGGTTTGCCATCAATTTTGATTGAACCCGCTGTAGCTGTATAAGCACCAGCTAAGATCTTCATTAAAGTACTTTTACCCGCACCATTTTCTCCCATGAGAGCATGAATTTCTCCACGATAAATGGATAAATCCACATTCTGTAAGGCATAGAAAGACCCAAATTTCTTTTGGATTCCTTCCATTTCTAACAAGGGAAGTGCAGTTGAAGTGGTTGGTTCTGTTTCCATCTCCATTAATCCTAATAAAAATTAAACATATCAGGATTAAACCACAACAATATGAATGAAAAATGTAAATCTCATTCATAATTGTCATAATTCAGCTTTTTTTCTCATTTTGAGAGATAGATCACAAATTTGGATTTCAGCAAATATAAAAATCACATTGCCTATAATTAATAAAACAGGCTATGCTTGCGGCATTTAGTTATTCTAAGTGCGGTCTATTTTATGCGTTTTTTCAATAATACTTTATTCAGCAAGCCTTATAGCGTCCGTTTCCGTCTGATTTTCTTTCTAATTATCGCCATTTTTTTAATTATTTTTATTAGTAGCACTGCAATTCTTGGGCAGAATAATACCTACCGTTCTTTAACTAATTTAAGAGATCGCTCCATCAACCAAATGTTTTCTTCAATGACATTGGGTGTTAAAACAGCACAAATTTCCACTTATGCCACTCGCTTAAATCAAAGTATTAATGCTTTAGAATATCAAGCAGAATCAGAACAATTAGCTAAACATGCGGAACAGTTACAAAACCTATTAGAACAATTAAAACAGACTACCGACAATGATAATCAGCAAGTAACAGACATTGTTAATCATATTGATTTACTAGAAAAAAGCGTACAGGATTTATTATTACAGGGACATAAACGTCATATCTTAAGAACTAATATTTTAAGCCATCTACATCAAAGTTTACTTTATATTCAGCATATAAAGAGATTACAAAAACGCACCGCACTTGACTTTACTACTCAAGAATATCTATCTGGTTTATTACAAATTGAGAAACTAATTGAAGATGCCACACAAAGTAATTTTTCCAGTAGTGTGTTTTTGAGTATTCAGTCAAGCTTTAACTTTTTGCCATCATTATCTGGCTTCCCAAGCCTACAAGCTGAGCATCAAAAACTACTTAAGCAATTCCCAATATTAATTGAACAGGGTAATCAACTTACGCAAATTAATTTACGTATTCAGTTTTTGACCTTCCAAATTGAAGCCTTAGTGAAAAATATTGTTCAACAATATACTCAGCTCGCTCAAGAAAAAGTAGAAACGGTGAGTCATGCCTCTGACCAAATTCAACATAAGCTTTCACAGCAAACCAATCTAATCATCATTTTTGCTTTATGTACTATCATTCTAATCATTATCTTAGGGCATTATATTTATTCCTTACTTGGCAAACGGCTTTATTCAATTACCAATGCCCTTAAACGCCTTTCTCAAGGTGATAAAAATGTCACAGTTCCACAACAACAAACCCAAGATGAAATTGGTGATCTAGCTCGTACCTTTGATATTTTCCATCAAAATGTATTGCAATTAGAACGAACAGATGCCTTGCTAAAAGAAAAAAGTGAATTATTAGAACAAACCTTTTTAGCTATGCGTGATGGTTTGGCAATTTTTGATCAAGACTTCAATCTTGCCTCTTATAACGCAGAATTTAAACATCTTCTGCAAGATTATTTTTTGCAATATCAACAACATGATCTCCCGTCTTTAATAAAGTTTTTCCACCAACAACAAGCCAAAATTGTCGCAACTGAACAAGCTCTAGACTTAAATTTATTGACACAAATTCGCCAAGAAACAGATTTTCTAGAAATTAGTTATCAACAACAGATCCTAGAATGGCGTGTCAGCGGACTCAATGATGGATTAGTCGTATTTTTAATTGATCGCACCCAACGTAAAAAATTAGAAGCGGATGTAGCCGATAACCAAAAAATGCGAGCGATTGGACATTTAACAGGGGGAATCGCCCACGATTTCAATAATTTCCTTGCGGTTATCATTGGTAATTTAGATTTGATCGACCCAAATAGTTTAGATGAACGCCAAGCTAAACGCCTGCATCGAGCCATGAAAGCAGCTGAAAATAGTGCAACCCTAACTCAACGCCTATTGGCTTATGCTCGTAAGCAACCTTTGCATCCAACGAGCTTAGATCTGAATCAATTAATACTAGATTTTGAAGACTTAATTAAACATACCATACCAGCTGGTATCAAAGTGCGGTTAGATTTAGCCGAGAATTTATCTGCTGTTTATATTGATAAAAACCAGTTAGAAACAGCATTAGTCAACCTCATCATTAATGCAAAAGATGCCCTTGAAAATGAAGGGGAAATCATTATTCGTACTGAAGAATTAATGGTACAACGCACTCATTCCCAACAAAAAATGGTGCAATTATCTATCATTGATAATGGCTGTGGCATGGATGAAAACACCAAAAAACGAGTTTTTGAGCCCTTCTTTACCACTAAACAAAATGGGCGAGGCAGCGGATTGGGCTTGTCTATGGTTTATGGTTTTATCCGTCAATCAAAAGGACGAGTCATTATCGAAACAAAATTAGGGCAAGGCACTAACATCCAACTACAACTTCCTCTTACAGCTGTAATTGAACATCCACAAGATAAAACGATATCAGCTAATGTATCACCAATAATGAAAGGAAACTTACTTCTTATCGAAGATAAAACTGAATTATGTGACACCCTTAATGAACAATTAAGTCAATTAGGCTATCAAGTAAATATTTGTAAATCTGGTGAGCAAGCAATGGAATATTTGCAACAGAACTGTAAATTAGATTACGTGTTATCCGACATTATGCTCAGCGGCAAATTAACTGGGGTTGAGGTTGCAAAATGGCTAAATCAAAATCGCCCAGATGTAAAAGTATTATTAATGACAGGGCATACAGAACAAATTGAAAAAACGGAAAAATTTCCTCTATTAGTTAAACCTTTTAAATTGATTGAGCTACAAAGAAAACTGGCTCAAATGTAATCTATTTATAATAATTAATAGTGAGAGGAGTCTGCATTGTTTTCCGCTACAATTTATCAATTTTTATAGTCGTGTTATTTCATCAAGTGTGCGATAAATATGAACAAATTATTAGTTAGCACTTCAGTTTTTTTGGCTTTTCTTCCTATTTTGGTTGGTAATCCTAATAGGTATAAAGAAAACATAGGAGTGTTAAGGGATCAAATAAAGTCAATAGAGGTTAAGAATGAAAAATAATAACTTCTATTTCTCGTGGCTAAAATATTCAATTTGCGTATTTCTTTTTCTTCTTATGAGAGACGTTATTATTTCTACATACATATATATGATGGAGTTTTTATAATAGACTTTTCTTTTAAGGAAGCAGGTATTGCAACATTGATTTTCGTTACCCCTTATTTTTTTATTAATTGGCTTGGTTATAAATACGGAAAAGGATCCAAATATGATAAAGAAAAAAGACTAAAAGAAAAACTCACTTATAAAATCATTAATGATCGTTATAGAGAAAAAAGAGAGAAAAAGATTAGTGTTTTTATAAACTATAAAAGCCCAATATTATTGTTGGGCTTTTATGATGAAATGATGTTTTATAGAAAAATTAATATGTTCAATTTTTACAAAATGCTATTTTAGCTGGACTTAGAAACACGCGACAAAAATAGTTCTTATCTGCGACGAATGAGTTCAGTGATTAGATATAGCAAGGCACTCATGTGGACACAAGCGCCATCTGGGGAAGCTATGATGAAAAATTGGTAGATGAGGCAATAAATAAGATTATTAAAAAAAGAAGTAAGAAAATGGGAATTAAGTAAATGAAACTTACAGGTGATATTAATGTGTTCCTTAATGCATTAGGTGACTATGAAGGTAATAAAAGCATTCTAGAGGCTATATGTATAATATCTAGCAATTTTGAAGTTAGTTTTTTATCAGATGATGAAATTAACCATATGTATTACCAATTTTTGACAAATGGTGTAGATTTTTCATTTAATAAAGATGTCAATGGCTACTTGTTAGAGTCTATCTTTTTCTATTTTCAATCATCGGAGGCTTACCAAAGTTATCTATTTCAAGATAGTTTGATTGGCGGAGTTTCTCCAAGTTTTAAAAAGAATGATGTAATCTCCTCATTTGGTCAGCCTATATCAGAATCTATAAACTGGATTAAATATAATATAGATTCTAAGTTTGTTCATTTTGAATTTAATGAAAAAGGTATTTCTCAGATCAGTTTGTTTATTGAATGAATGAGTAGTGTGTTCTGAAAGCTTAGCTTTACATCCCGATAGCGCTTACATCCACATGGGTGCTCTAGAATTCAGATAAGAGATTTTATGTGTTCAATTTTATAAACGTTTTGGAGGATATGAAATGATTTTTTTTCATAAAAAGAGTTTGTTCTCATTTTTCTCTACAGGGATTCTTTTAGATGGTATAAAAACAGGATCAACCAAAGAAGATCTGATTACTATATTAGGAAAACCTATTAATTATATGGAGCAAAGAAAAAATAAGGAAATACTGAGCCTCTCCCATAATTT
>NZ_MUXZ01000030.1 GCF_002015075.1 Canicola haemoglobinophilus | reverse complement strand
AAAATTAGGGAAAATGACCGCTTGCAAGGTTATCTGAAGGGAAAATAAAGGAAAAACGAAGAGAAAAGTGAGAAACTAAAAAATAAACCCACGTTTATCAAATGACTTTGAAAAGGTGGGTTTGTCAGTGGTCTGAGAACCGCACTTTAAAGAGCGGTTCTTTTTTCGATAATTTATAACTTAATTATAAGTCATCAATTACAACATAAATTTTATGCACAGGTCCATGTACACCAACAACTTTAATTAATTCAATATCAGCTGTCGCACTTGGCCCAGAGATGATATTCACACAAGAAGGCATTCTTTCTCCTTGTTGTGCTTTTTCATGTAAGATCTTAGCTAATTGTGCTACTCGCGGTAAAACTGTACTTTTACGCAACACAACAATTGATTTTTCTGGTAACAAGCTCACAGAGCGTCCAAAATCCTTATCGGAAAATAACACAATTCCGCCTGACTCTGCTAGACCATACTCTCCGTATACAATACCAATATTAGCCTTTTCTGCTTGTGCGAAATTCTCTTCCGTTTGAGTTAAATCCCAAACATAGCTTTCATATTGTTCTTTGATAGCTTGCAACACACCTAAATCGACTAATCTTTTATCGTTATTTAAAATGATGCTACCACCACCATATTTTTCACAAACGTCCAATAAAGTGCGGTTTAATTCTGCTTCATTTGTTTCAACAACATCTGCCATCATCACTTTAGCAAAACGAATAAACTCATCAACTAAGTCCGTTTGGCTTAATTCAGTTAAGCGTGTCATTGGATAATCATTAACTAATTCAGGCATTGGCTCAGGAACTAATTGACGAGGTCGTCCCATTTTAGCTGCCAATTTATTTAAAAAGTTATCACGATTTTGTAAATCCATTAGTTCTTACCTCTATTTTGGAACCATTGACGGAAACTCTCTCCATCAGGTGTTGGTAAATCACGCGCTTTGGTCCATTCAGCCAATGCACCGACTTCAATAGGTGCTTTACCGTTTTTAATCACTTTCGCTGCAACTTTAGCACCAATTTTAACGCCTGCTTTCCATAAAGTAGGATTTGAATTTGCTAAAGTAAAACCAAAAATTGACAAGCGCTCTAACATTGGTGTCATACCCGCTTGAGCAATATGCTCACGATGTTTTGAAATTAATTGCGCTAATGGAATTTTAACTGGGCAAACAGAGTTACAAGCGGTACAAAGCGAACAGGCGTAAGGCAATTCTTTAAATTCTTCATAACCACCCAATAAAGGAGAAATAACCGAACCAATTGGACCTGGATAAATAGAGCCATAACCATGACCACCAATTTGACGATATGCAGGACAAGTATTTAAGCAAGCACCGCAACGGATACAACGTAAAACTTCTTTAAATTCACGTTCTAAAATAGATGAACGCCCGTTATCAACAATAACTAAGTGGAAATCTTCTGGACCATCCGTTTCACCTTCAAGGCGAGGGCCTGTTAACCATGTATTATAAGCAGTTAATTTTGCACCTACTGCACTACGCGCAAGCATAGTAATTAACACATCAACTTCTTGGAATGTTGGTGCTAAACGTTCCATTCCCATTACCGCAATATGCGTTTTAGGGACAGTCGTCGCTAAGCGTAAATTACCTTCATTAGTTACCAAACAAACTGAGCCAGTTTCTGCTACGGCAAAGTTACAACCAGAAATACCAATATCAGCCTCAAGGAAATCTTTACGCAATGTTTTACGCACAAAAGTATTCATTTCTTCAGGTTGCTCTGTACCCTCATAACCTAAAGCATCATGTAACTCTTGGCGAATTTTATGACGATCTTTATGAATAGCAGGTACAACAATATGAGATGGTTTGTCGCCAACAATTTGCAATAAATATTCGCCTAAATCAGTTTCAACAACTTTCATGCCTTCTTTTTCCAGCACTTCATTCAAACCAATTTCTTCCGTTACCATCGATTTTGATTTAACAATTGTCTTGGCATTTTTTTCTAAAGCAACTTGGCGAATATATTGCGTTGCTTCTTCCGCTGTTTCAGCAAAATAGACTTTACCACCGTTTTGTTGAACTTTCTCACTTAATTGATATAAATAAGCGTCTAAATTAGCTAATACATGATTACGAATTTGTTTAGCCAAATCACGCCATTCTTCCCAATGACCAAGTTCATCTACCATTTTTTGACGGTTAGCGCCAATAGTTTCTTGGGCTTTAACGACTGCCTTACGCATCATTTCGTTATGAATTTGGTTATCTACACGTTTTTTAAATGCAAGATTACTGGTTTTTAGTGACATCTTATTTATCCTCCTGCATTAAAACTTCGGCAATATGCATAACCTTGATATTTTTACCCTCACGACTTAAACGTCCACCGATGTTTAATAAGCAACTTATATCTGCACCAATTAAATAATCGGGTTCAACTTCTGCAATATGTTCCACCTTTTCTGTAACCATTTCACCAGAAATTTCTGCCATTTTTACAGAGAATGTACCACCGAAACCACAACAAGTTTGCTGGTTAGTGATTGGTAAAAGCTCTAACCCTTTGACGTTTTGTAGTAGAGTTAAAGGCTCATTCACAATGCCTAATTTACGAGATAAGCTACAAGATGGATGATAAACGGCTTTGCCTGTTAATTTTGCACCAACATTAGTGACTTTTAACTTATTAACAATAAAATCTGTGAGATCATGAAAACGAGCTGCTACTTTTTGTGCTCTTTCCGCCCACTCCGTCTCTCCAAAACGAGAAAAATGTTCTGGGTAGGTCTTGATGGCATAAACACAAGAGCCTGCAGGTGCAACTATTGGGTAGTCATTTACTTCAAAAGTTGCAACCAATTTTTTCATACCTTCTAATGCTTGTTTTGTATAACCGCTATTCATGGCGGGCTGACCACAGCATCCTTGTTTTTCAAGGAAAATAATGTTGCATCCTAGTTTTTCTAGTAACAACACGGTATTTTTTACCACGCCAGCTTTAACAACATCGGCAATACAAGTGACATAAAAATTTACGTTCATAAAAGAACTCCAACATCTTAATTTTAAAAAAACGAAAGTAAGCATTATTTAGAAAAAAATCGGAATCACAAATAATGCAACTAAAGCGGCGATTATTCCATACAATATCATTGGAAGAGCAGTTTTCTTAATAATCGCACCCTCTTGATTTTGAATGTTCAACACAGAATTTACTGCAACAATATTATTGATACATACCATGTTACCCATTGCACCACCTGCTGATTGTAACGCCAAGATGAGTGAAGTAGATAAGCCTGTCAGTTCTGCGGTTGATAACTGAACGCTACCAAATGTTAAGTTAGATACCGTATTAGAGCCAGAGAAGAATGCACCAACCGCACCTAAGTAAGCCGCAAAGACTGTCCAATACTCACCAGTCGCCTGCGCGAAACTTTTACCAATAATTTTAACCATTGAGCCATCTCCACCAACGAGCATTAAATTAACCATGATTAATGCACCCACAAGAGCAAAGAATGGATTTTTAGTTTGTTTAAAGCTCATGACAAAAATATCTTTTGTTTTCGCTGCAGATACTTTAAATACTGGAATAGCAATTAATACCGTTACAACAAATGGAATAAATGCAGGAACGTATAATAATTTGTAGCTTGAGTTAATTGATGTACCAAAAATTTCTTTTAAGCTGAAGATTAAACCATGACTGATTTCAAAACGTCCTAAAGATCCTAATTGAACTGCAAACCAAGTAGTTGCATCATTCATCATAGCTTTGAAAGGTAACTGTTGAATACGGGTAATGATTAAAATGCCAATTAAAAGTGCGGTAGGAAATAATGCTTTAACTACTTCACCAAGGCTAACTGTCGTTTCAATATTATTTTCAACTTTAGCTAATCCAACACCTTTATTAGCCAGTAAAACTGAGATAAATAACCCAATCGCACCACCTACTAAAGATGGGAACTCATAGTTCACTTGCGCTAATAGAATGTAAGGAATAACACAAGCAAATATGCTTAAATAAATATAAACAATATTTCGGCGAATGTCCTTAACGTTTACAATAAAACTTAACGCAATTACAGGAATTACTAAGGCTGCGAAAGCATGAATTAATGCCGTCATTGAACCAATTTCTAAAATCTGGCTTTCGCCTAAATTGAGTGGACCAAAACCAAACCAAGTTGGTGTACCTACTGCACCGAAAGATACAGGAACAGAGTTCATGATCAAGGCTAAAACAGCTACTTTAATCGCTGGGAAACCAAGACCAACAAGAATTGGTGCCGCAATAGCAGCTGGCGTACCAAAACCACTAGCCCCTTCAATCATGAACGCAAATGCCCAACCAATAATCATTAATTGTGCAACTGGATTTGGGTTAATCGTTCCAAGCCATTTACGTAGCGTATCAGTTGCGCCAGAAACCTCAGAAAAACGATTAAATAAAATTGCACCTAAAATAACCGTAATAGGTGTTTGAACAGCTACAAGTGCGGATGCAATATTTGCACTTACAATCTTAATATCAGTACCAAAGAAAACGAGCTGAATAATCAAAACAACAGCTGCAATCCAAGGTAATGCAAGAGAAGAAGGTAATGCGTTGCGTTTTACCATCAAATAAATCAGTAAAACGATAGGAAAAATACTCAAAAAGAGAGCCATAACTTACTCCAATAAAAATAAATAGTTTACAATGCTAAATGCGGGCTAGATTGTAAACAAAATTCAAAGAAAAGATAAATGCAATGTTATAAAAATATGACAATAATCACACTTTTGTTAACTTTTTGTTTGGTTTTTACTTAAGGTTTTTTATCAAAATAGATTAAATACTAATTAATAGGTAAGCATTTTCTCTGAAAATGCATTAAAACATCCCATACACTTAATATTTTGTTAAAATATTAAGTGTAATAACACTCTTTATTCTTCGGAGTTATAAAAAATGCAACTCACACCACAAAACAAACTCAATAAATATGTTTATTATTTAATAAATACACTAGTTGTATCATTTTTTCTTACAGTTCTTACATTCAAGAAAGGTTATAGCTATGCAACAATAACATTAGGCGCTATCGGTCTTATCTATCTGCTCATTCTGCTATTCAAGCGTAAATCTAAGTCCAAACCAGACTATGATGATAAGCTGTTCATCATGGCGTTTTTTACTTATTTTATGACGTTCGCATTGTCAGCCATTATTCATAAAGGTGGTTTTAAAGAAATAGATAACCCAGGTCGAGTGCTATTATTTCTCACATTGTTATTACTGTTTAGACATTTCCCATTAAATATTAAGCTGATTTTTCACGCCATCCCTATTGGTTCAGCCTTTTTAGGTATATTAGCCAGCTACCAAAAATTTTATTTAGGTCTGGAAAAGCCATTCCCTGGACAAATGATTATCCAAGCTGGCGATATGGCAATCGCTATAGCAACATTTTCATTTGCTATAACCTTCTACTTTCTTGACAAAAAGAACCATAAACTGGCCGTTCTTTATCTTGCTTGTAGTTTACTTGGTATGCTAGCTAGCGCCTTAACAGGAGCCCGTGGCGGTTGGGTTGGATTGCCTTTTATTTTGGCACTAATAATCTTCTTCTATCGTAAATCTCTTAACAAAAAAATATCATTTGTAATATTCTTAATCATTATTAGCTCAATGTTAGCTATAGGAATGAATTCTAATACAGGCGTAATATCGCGATATTATGAGGCAAAATCTGATATCACTAGATATCTTAACGAAAAAGATAAAGTATCCTCAATTGGCGCTAGGTTAGATATGTGGACTAATGCATTAGTAGCAATAAATGAAAAACCCATATTAGGTTGGGGAAAACTTGGTTACGAAGAATTTCAAAATAAAAGAGTATCAACAGGAGACATGAGTATATATACAGCAAGATTTAATAGTTTACACAATCAATACCTGGAGAATTTGGTTAAAAGAGGAATAATTGGCTTTATTGGACTACTATTAATAATTTATATTCCTTTAAGGTTGTTCATTAAAGAGCTTAACAATCAAAATACTGAAATAAAATGCATTTCAATCTTAGGCTTTGTTCATATAATTTCTCATTTATTTTTCTTTCTTACACAAACGTTCCTTGCTCATACATCAGGGATAAGTTTCTACACATTCTTGATAATGCTATTTTATAGTATGTGTAAACAATTAAAACGGCAAGAAACAGTGTGAAATGGGGTGTAACGAAAAAAATGGCTACTAATCGCTAGTAGCCATTTTTTCATTATATTGGAGTCAAGCATTACAACTACTTTTATTAAATTTTATTAAGCTTCTGACTTTCTTTCCAAATTAAATCACAAATTTCATCAACAGGATGAAAACTAACCGGCAATTCTATTAATAATTTTCTAATTACATCTAAATTATATTCATTGCAAGCCTCTTCTAACTGTCTTAATTTTGAGTCTAGGATATTCCAATCCAGCATAACCTCTTTGGCAGTCATAATTCTTGGGTGCGTCGTTTTTTCGACATTATCACCTATCAATAATTCTTCATAAAGCTTTTCCCCTGGGCGTAATCCTGTAATTTTAATTTCAATATCACCATGAAGATTACTTGGTGATTTTTCAGTAAGACCACTTAATTGAATCATTCTTCTCGCTAAATCAATAATTTTTATTGACTCACCCATGTCTAAAACAAAAATATCGCCACCTTTTCCCATTGCTTCTGCCTGAATTACAAGCTGAGATGCCTCAGGAATAGTCATAAAATATCGAGTGATATCTCGATGAGTCAATGTAATTGGCCCTCCTTTCTCTATCTGTTTTCTAAATAATGGAACGACAGAACCGGATGAGTCTAAAACATTCCCAAAACGAACCATACAAAATCTAGTTCCTGATTGTTTTACAGCTAATGCTTGTAAAATTAACTCTGCTACCCGTTTCGTTGTTCCCATCGTATTGGTAGGTCGCACTGCTTTATCTGTTGATATGAGCACGAATGTTTCTACATTAGCTTCTATTGCTGCTAAAGCACAGCTTAAGGTGCCAAAGATGTTATTCCTAACACCTTCAATAACATTATATTCAACTAGAGGAACATGCTTATAAGCAGCTGCGTGATAGATTGTATCAATATTGAATGACCTAATTACTTTAAGTAAATATTCCCTATTTTGTATTGTTCCAATTACTGGATATAATTCTATCTCTAAATTCTCCGAAAGAGCCAGATTTCTTAACTCAGACTCAATAGAATATAAACTA
Source organism: Canicola haemoglobinophilus (assembly GCF_002015075.1). Lineage (GTDB taxonomy): Bacteria > Pseudomonadota > Gammaproteobacteria > Enterobacterales > Pasteurellaceae > Canicola > Canicola haemoglobinophilus. Next base: position 43,746 of record NZ_MUXZ01000030.1, on the reverse strand, counting down.
AACTCATTTAATTCAAATAATACTAATTTATTTGGTCTTAAACATATAATTTGCCTACAAAGCTCTGACCCTATCGAACCACCAGCTCCTGTAACTAAGACAGCTTTACTCTCAATATTTGCAGATAATAATTCTGGAATAGGTTTAACAGCCTCCCTGCCTAACAAATCATCAATAGAAACTTTATTTAAAGTAGTTAATTTAGCTTTGCCAGTTACAATATCTTCAATTCCAGGCACACTAAGAACTTCGCATTTCAATTGAATAATATTGTTAATTATTTCTTTTCGGCGATAAAGAGGAGCACTTGGTATAGCAAGTAAAATTTGTTGTACATCATATCTTTCTAATAATCTATCCAAGTCATTAGGTGAATATACTCTAATACCATGTAAAGTTAGTTTATGAAGTTTTCTATTATCATCAACAAATGCCGCAACAAAATAACTATTCATTTGATTTAGAGCGGTTAAAAGTTGCCTTCCTGAATCACCTGCACCATAAATAATAACGGATTTTTTACCTTTCCTTCCTATATTAATTAAAGATCTAAACAACAAACGAGTACCAATGATTAGAATAGATAGAAATATAAAATATAACAAGGGAACTGTTCTTGGAATATTAAGCTGTATAGTATATGCACCTAATAACATCATTACAGTTGAAAGCAATGCACCAATTAATACAGTATTAACAATTTTAATTGTGACAAACCTTAAAACTGCTCTATATAAGCCAAGTTTAATAAATACAATAAGAGTAATAATAGTGACTATGCTAATATTTAGCCAGTGCATGTCAGAATAAAGGCTAAAACTGCTATCATATCTAATTCCCAAGGCTATAAAGTAGGAGCAACTAATCAAAACAATGTCAACCATCAGACTAATTATCAGTTTGGTCGAGCGTTTTAAACCTAATAAATAATTAACCATAATTTCTCTATCTATGAATAATCTTCATTATTGTCATAAAAATAATTTTTATATCTGTAATAGTTGAATGGCTCTTTGCATATTCAACATAATATTTAGCTTTTATAGGCATTATAATATCAATATATGCTTGCCTAGGATCATCATATTTTCCAAGAATTTCATTCTCATCGACCATTTCGATTGATGCTTTATCTGTTATTCCTGGCTTAACTGATAAAATTTGGTTTCTAATATTCTCCTCATACAACTTCATAAACTCTGGAATTTCAGGTCGAGGTCCCACCAAAGACATTTTCCCAATAAGTACATCAATTAATTGAGGTAACTCATCAAGTTTATATTTTCGGAGAAATTTACCTGCCTTAGTAACTCGCATATCGTTACCAATAGTAAGCCCGCCTTTTTGTTCAGAGTTTACAACCATTGTTCTAAATTTATGAATTCGAAATAATTCACCATTTAAACCAACACGAATTTGCCTAAAAAAAATCTTACCTTTAGAATCTAATTTTATCCAAATTGCAACAATGATAAAAAGAGGTAATAGGGCAATTAACCCTATTAACGACATTATTATATCAAACGGACGCTTTAGCATAAGCTATACCTATAATTCTGCAAAAATTTCTTTCATTGCATTGATAACTCGGTTCTGATCTTCATCAGTCATCTTAGTAAACAGTGGAATAGACAAAATATTCTGATAAACCTGCTCTGCAATAGGAAAATCCTCTGGTTTTAAGTGATAACTATCACGCCATATCGGCTGTTTATGTAATGGTATAAAATGAACAGAACAACCAATCCCTTTCTCAGACATTTTTATAATAAATTCATCTCGACTAATGCCACAATCAGCTTTTAAACGAATAGGATAAATATGCCAAGCATGAGTATTATTTCCTAGTGCTTTTGGAGGCAAAATAATAGGTAAACTAGAAAGTACTTCTTCATATTTATTAGCCATTTCTAAACGCTTTTGATAAAACCTATCAATTTTTTTCAGTTGCTGTAATCCTAATGCCGCACAAATATCTGGTAAATTATATTTAAAACCAGGTTCAATCACCTCATAATACCAAGCTGGGGTTTTCGATTGATATCTCTCAAAGGCATCTCTACTAATACCATGTAAACGCATTACTTTCATTCTGTCTATCAGGGTTTTATCCCTAGACACAACCATTCCACCCTCACCAGTTGTCATTGTCTTATTAGCATAAAAACTAAAGACTGTTGCATCACTATCTAAAGTTCCTATCAGCTTTCCTTTGTACAAGGTAGGAAATGCATGCGCTGCATCTTCAACAACTTTCAAATTATATTTCTTAGCAAGAGCAATAATTCTATCCATATCGCATGCTAATCCTGCGAAATGGACAGGAACAACGGCTTTAGTTTTATCCGTAATTTTTTCCTCAATTTTATTGATATCAATATTCAAGGTATTAGGATCACAATCAACAAATACTGGGTGAGCACCTAAATAACGAACAACTTCTGCTGTCGCAGTAAATGTCAATGTTGGAACTAAAACTTCATCTCCTGCTTTCACGCCGACAGCTTCTAAAGCTAAATGTAAACCTGAAGTAGCAGAATTAACCGCTAATGCTTCAACATTACCACCTAAATAATCTTTAAAGTCAGATTCAAATTGCTTAGTTTTAGGCCCCGTAGTAACCCACCCAGAACGTAGAGCATCAACAACTTCATTTATTTCTTCTTCACCAATATCTGGTAATGCAAAAGGTAAAAAATTAGACATAATTATTTCCTTGTATTAATAACATTTATCTAAATGTATTGTATAAAAACCTCTTAATAAAAGATGGAGAAATTGACATAATAAAATAAGCAATAGCATAGAAATCTGATTTAATCCCATAACCTAATGATCGATTAATTTTATATAAACGAAATCGTAGCAATCCCCAAGATTTTTCCCAATTAGCACGCCGCAAATAAAATTTGAAGTCCTTCTAAACTGTAGTCCAATGTAAGGGATATTAGCAAACTTGCATTTATTCATGAATGCTGAATACCATAATAACGTATCCTCAGCTAAATGAACTTCAGAGCTATATATCCCCGCTTTCTTAAAAAAAGTTTTCCGAAACATGGCTGTCGGATGAGCTATAGGATCTCTTTTAGAAAAAAATTTAAAAAGCTCATCATGATCAAGAGGATATTGAATCTCTTCTTTAATTAGTTGATCATCTTCACCAATTTCAGAAATCCAAGTTCCTACGACATCTATATCAGAATTATTTTCTAAAAATTCAAGTTGTTTTTGGAAACGCTCTGGCATTGATATATCATCCGTATCCATCCTAGCAATATAATCCCCCTTACAATACTTTATTCCCTCATTTAGAGCCCTAGCTAAACCAACATTTTTTTTTAGTTCTACAACCACCAGTATGGTGGATAATCTATATTTCCATTGTTCAATACTTTCATAAAGCTCGGCTGTTAATGGCCCATCTTGTACTAAGATAATTTCATCTGGCTTAAATAGTTGAGAATCCCAAATACTTACCATAGACTTATTAAAACAAGTGATATTTTCCTTATTATAAATAGATAATAATACAGATAATGACATAATAATTCCTTAAAAATAACTCTAGAGAAGTACCCTCATAGAGAGTCATCTATAAAATAAAATATGTATAAAATAAAAATCACAAACATATACAAAATATCATCCCCATAAAACGATAGGATGATAGCATTATAAAAAATATATAACTAATAGGCTTTCACTATATCCACACCTAATTTTTTGAATAGACCATAACATTCAGACAAAGCTTTACTTTCTATAATTGTTTCATGTACATCTATAGGTTTAATTGAAACCAAACTAACATTCTTTACTTCTAATAAACTAAGTATAGCACTACTAAAAAATGTATATATAATACATTGCTGTCCTAAAAAATAGCGTTCAAAAATATCCTCAAATATCAATTCCGAATCAATATATTTAATATCCTTTATAAAATAATTTTCTCTAGGATGAGGAACATAGAAATCAATATTCAAATCTTTTACTAATTTAGAAATCAAATCTAGATTTTTCTTATCTGAGCAATAAAATGGTTGCCCTAAGAAAATCCTTAGGGCCTTTCTATCAATAAGTATACTTTTTTTCTTTACTTCTATTTCATTAAACAACTTTATAGGAAAAGTTCTATCAATAATATTACTTATATTAGGATATATAGTATAATGTAACTTACTCTTATTTCTTATCGTATGCATAGTTGTTTTTATACCCAATATCCTCCTTAACATATAAGATATAAATCTTACATCTCTATAATAGAATGAGCTAGTTTTCAAAATATTTGCTGTTCCATCATCAAAAGTATATACAGAAGCATCATTAAACAAATCAACAATCATATGAATAAGCTCATCATTAATATTTGATATATATATATTCTTTATAGTTTTATTCCTTAAAAAAACTCTTATTTTTACATAAGAAGAAAACCAAGAGAATAGTTTCTGATTACGATATAAAAATAAAGAATCATCACAAACCTGCTCCAGCAATGAATAATAGTGTCTGTATTTTTTATTATTTATTGGAGATATCATTAATTGAATGAATGAATGAATCTTCAGATTTTAGCTTTATTATTTCTTTCGCTATTCTAGCTTGAAAAGGAGTGCAACATATAATTAAATTCATTTTTCCATACCTAATCTTGCAGTAATAAAATACAACAATAAAATATTCGCTATAGCACCAGCAATACCAGAGTATGGAATATATTCAATATCATTTAATTGCAAAACAATTACCAACACTAAGATATAAATAATAGTAGAAAAAATAGATGTACATGATATTAATTTATTCTGAGCATAATAAAACAGATAATTTACCAACAATAAATAAGGTACAGACAAGCTGTTTGTAATTAAAAATAGAGATATATAATACTTTACATTATAAAAATCTGGACCTAACAACCAAGAAAAAAACTCCTTAGGAATAAAATAAACAATAAATGACGGCAGAGGAATAAATAATAGAGAGATTATTACCCACTTCTGAATTCTTTTTATATTAATATTTTTTATTTTTAAACCTTCATAAAAATAAGGAAGTGTTGCTTTACTTAAAGAATGTACTAATACAGAAAAAACAAAAGATATTTGAAACCCCATTGAATATAACCCTAAATCAAACTCATTAAATTGATGATAGATAAATAACCTATCTAACTGCCCTTTCAAAAACAGGCTAGTCTGATGAAAAATCAAAGGGAATCCAAATGTTAATAAATATTTAAAATATAGCTTATACCTTGAACAAATATATTTTCTTTTTAAAATCTGTTTAGAATATATAATATAAGAAATAATCCAAACTAAAATATAACTTGAAACAAGAGCTAAAATATATTTCTTAACAAGAAAAGAATCTGAAAACTCTAAAAATAATACTGTAAACACACCTAAAGACAATGCTAAAGATAACTGTATAGCAACATAACTAATCGCATTTCTATAACATTGCCTAATCACTAATTGAACATTAATAAATGATTGAAAAATAGCTGACACAGCCACATATATTAGAATTTCTGAGTTAAGAATATAACATATTACAATGATCACTCCTCCAATAAAGCTTGTATATATATATCCTGTATTAACTATATTATTTAAGGCTCTTTTACCATAAAAATAAAAGTATCTAGCTACTGCTCCCTCTTGGCTTAACCCAATAATTATTACAAATAATGCAAGATAAGTTTGATAATAGGATAACAACCCGTATCCCTCACTCCCTAATTTATGAGATAAATAAGGCAACAGTAAAAAAGGGACTAACTTGGATAATAGTTCCCCTATTAAATAGATAACACTATCTTTAATAACCATATATCTATATAATTATTTTAAATCAATTAAATTACTATCAAAATATCAAGTTCTCTTTGTTATAAAATAAAAAAATAATTTTCACCTATTTAAACGCATCCTAATACTTTAAGCATAATAAATTATATTTTTATCGATAACTTAGAAAAAACCTTTATAATCAAATCATTACACTCAACCTCTAAATGATAAATTATATATATTCAATAAAAAAATAATATATAGAAGAGAAAAATATTTATTAAATAATAATATTAGTTATATATAAATTTTATATACCGTTACCAATCAAATTTTTTGCAATTTGTAAATCTAATGTTGTATCTATATCAATTGAACGATAAGTTGGCATTAAATAGAATTTAATTGGAGGAATAAAGAAATATTTATTTTCTAATAATTTTTCAATATCATTAATATAAATGGCACCATTTGCTCTATATGCTTTAGGTAATTGCTGACGAGGAGCTTCAAAATCACTTATTTCCCTTTGTGGAATAATCTCATTATTTTGCATAATAAAAGACTTATAAGGATGATGTTCACATTCACAAGCAGAGATGACAGAATTACAATGTCCCCCTAAAAAAATTTCCATCGCATTACGAATATCAATACCTGTTCTTAAAGGGCTTGTTGGTTGCAAAAGAGCTACTATTCCTTTAACAATATTTAACTCATTTAAACAATGTAAAATAGCATCTATGGATCTAGTATTGCTTTTTGCTAACTCAACAGGTCGTAAAAAAGCCTTAGCACCATATTTCTTTGCTTCATTGAGAATACTTTCTCCATCAGAGGTCACAATAATTTCATCAAACATCTCTGATTCTTGCGCAGCTAGAATGGTTCTACCAACTAATGAAATACCACCAACTAATTGAAGATTCTTATCTTTGATCCCTTTAGATCCAGCTCGGGCAGGGATGATTGCAATTTTTGTCATCGTTTAACCAATTTTATACATGAGATAATATAAGTTTTGTCACATTCTAGACTTTTTAACTAATAAATGCAATTTCTATCATACAAATTTGCTTCAAAATCAAGTAAATAGAAATAAACTACTATTAATAGAATAAATCCTTTTAGTATTCAGAATTAAAGAGTATAATCCCAAAGTTTTATATTTTCATTCATATTTAGAGGAATAAATGGCTAAAGAAGATTGCATTGAAATGCAAGGAACAATTTTAGAAACCTTGCCGAATACTATGTTTCGTGTTGAATTAGAAAACGGTCATGTGGTAACTGCACATATTTCAGGAAAAATGCGTAAAAACTATATCCGTATTTTAACTGGAGATAAGGTAACCGTTGAAATGACTCCTTATGATTTAAGTAAAGGTCGTATTATTTTCCGTAGCCGTTAATATTTCTTGCTAAACAAAAAACCCATCTCAACAAAGAAATAGAGATGGGTTTATTTTTGCTATCTATTCTTCTAGAATGCTGCAATCACTAATCAGCTGTAAGTTGTATTCTTAGCTCAAAGAATCAGAAGAATCAAATAGGGTATGATGTTTGTTAACTAGTAACTCAATATCCTGCTCAAAAGACAATTCTTGTTTTGATCTTTCCATGGCTTGTAGTGCCATTTTTTGCGCTGCATCAGAAATATCCTTTTCTCTCACATTTCGCCAAATACTCGCTAATATTTTTTGCATGACTAAGTTCACTTCAATAATACCAGCACCATCACGCGCAATTGGTGTAAATGCCTCTTGGATTAATTCGGCGGAATCAAAAGTACAAATCGAAAGGCGATCATATTTCACTTCATTTTCCAACGATTTTGTATCTGTTAATAATAATGACATCATTCTCGACATCACGTTAATGGCAGTACCGAGATCATTGACTGCTGGAGATAATGCTCTTTGTGCCGCCTCGCCTAAAACAATGAATCCCCAAGTTGGATCTTGTTCAAAGGTTCTAGCCGATGAAAAAACAAAACAATCTCTAATCAGGCAATCATCTTTTATATTTCCATCAACAAAGCATAAAACAGCATCAGGTGAAATCAGTTCACCCAGTCGCAAATTAATATGAATATTTGCTTGATTTTCCTCTGCTAATCTTTGCAAGGTTTGAAAATCAATATGAGTTAAGTAACCACAGCACTTTGCCTCTACGCTGGCCATATCTGAAGTTGGCTCGAAAGATAATCCAGTATGAAGAGATGGAGATTCACGATATTGTTCTAGAGACTGCGCTGCTGCCTGTGCAATTTTATCTAATACTCAAACGCCCAAGTAAAGAGAGGGTATAAATCCAACGTATAAGCGTTACAATCAAATAAATTAAGACAATAATGCTACTCACAAAGAGAATAAAACGTCCATTCTGCTCATAGAAATCCAAACCGAGTACTGTTTTGGCTATGACTGCATAAATAAAAGCGCAAATAAAACTACTGATAGCCGTTCTCGAACTTTTATCATCCATGACCAAATCCAATGCTCTTGGCGTTGCACTATTTGCGGCTGCAGAAAATGCCCCACCATAATAGACAGAGAAAAGGTAATTACCGCTAACATACTAGATGCAACTACATTCAATAAACTACCCAGAACATCTTTGGTTATATTGGGCAAAATATTATGTGGGAGTGTTTCCTCCCCTAAACGCAGTGAAAACACAAAAAGACTGGTAATCACTGTCCAGTAAGTTGGCGTTAGCCAGAGTTGATTACTCGGTTTTTTTAAGGCTAATATCCACTTATACAACATCATCTATACTCTAGCATATTACTAACAGCTACTTAAGAACTGTTGATACAAATTTTTAGGGCTTAAAAATAGGGGCCAAAAGCCCCTGATTTTGATCTATCGACGTCTTTCTCTACGCTCTTTACGACCTTCCGAAAAAGAGCGGTTATTTTTTTCGTTAAATTTACGTTCACCACGAAATTCACGCTCATTGCGCCCTTTTCGTTTTTCTCCTTGGCGACCTTTAAATTCTCCACCAGAATTGACCGCACTTACAAAAGACATGCGCATTTGCTTATTCATTACACGAGTTTTAGCAAAAACTTGTAGCAACTCTTTTGGCATACCTTGTGGCAATTCAATTGTTGAATAATCGTCATAGAGTTTAATATGTCCGATATAACGGCTTTGAATATCACCCTCATTGGCAATTGCTCCAACAATGTGGCGGACTTCCACCCCATCGCCTCTTCCGACTTCAATACGATATAGATCCATTGGCTGTGGATTACCATAACCACGGCGCTCTGCAGAACGTGGATTTTCTCTCCCTCTGCGATCGCCACGCTCACTTCGCTCATTACGGCGTGAACGTTTTTCTATAACAGGATCTTCAGGAAGAATAAGTTTTTGTTTACCTTGTAATAACATCAACATTGCAGCCGCAATATCTTCTTGATCTTGATCAGCAGTAAAGAGATCTTCTAATAAACTACGATATTGTTCTAAATCATGATGCTCTAATTGTTTAGTGATTTTAGCCACAAATTTCTTACGGCGGCATTCTTGCAACGCAAGATGATTAGGTATTTCAACTTCTTCAATCGGCTTTTTCATCAAGCGTTCAATATTACCTAATAAACGGCGCTCTTTTGGCTCAACAAATAAAATTGCACGACCTGCACGACCTGTACGACCAATACGGTGAACATAGCTCTCGGCATCAAGTGGAATATCATAATTCACAACTAAACTAATACGCTCCACATCTAAACCACGAGCTGCCACATCTGTAGCAACGAGAATATCCAAGCTACCATTACGCAGACGATCTAACGTTTGTTCACGCAATTGTTGTGTCATATCTCCATTTAATGCAGCTGCACGGAAACCATGTTTTTCCAGTAGTTCTGTCACATCTAATGTGCCTGTTTTAGTACGAGTAAAAATGATCGCAGCATCAAAATCTTCAACTTCTAAGAAACGCAATAAAGCATCATTTTTACGGAAACCATGAACATACCAGCAACTTTGTGCAATATCTGGCGCAGTACGCTGTGTTGATTGAATTTTGACCTCTTTCGGATTACGCATAAAACGCTTCGTAATACGTCTGATTGGCTCTGGCATTGTTGCAGAGAAAAGTGCGGTCTGATGTTCCTCTGGAAGTTCAGCCATGACAGTTTCAACGTCATCAATAAAGCCCATACGTAACATTTCATCCGCTTCATCTAATACAATAGACTGCAAATTAGATAAATCTAATGTGCCACGGCGAATATGATCCAAAATACGCCCAGGTGTTCCCACTACAACTTGTGCACCTTGTTTTAATGCACGTAATTGGATGTCGTAGCGTTGTCCACCATACAAAGTAACAATGCGCATACCTTTAGAAAATTTGACAAATTGTTCACAAGCATCAGCGACTTGAATGGCTAGCTCACGGGTTGGTGCCATAACTAGCATTTGTGGATATTTTTTGTTTGTATCAATTTGTGCTAAGAGCGGCAGAGAAAATGCTGCGGTTTTTCCACTCCCAGTTTGTGCCATACCAAGCACATCATGCCCATTTAATAAATGGGGAATACAAGCTTGTTGAATTGGAGAAGGAATTGAAAAGCCCATTTCGGACACAGCATTAAGAATGAATTCAGGTAAACCTAATTCATTAAAAGTTATTGTTGTTTCAGTCATTAAAAATACTCGAATGTAAAAAGGAAAGCTCAATATGCTTTCAGGTTAACTAATAGTTGTAAAGTTCGTTTCACAACAGGTAATCCAGCTTGAGTTCTCTCTGGATTATGACTTGCTAATCGAGTAGCAAGCTCGGCAAAACGATACTCAAGGAAACTACGCACCTAATCAAAAACACAAGCTTTGGTATAAAACCCGATTTGCTTGTTTATATTGAGTTTTGTTTTGCTGGATAAATGGCTTCTATTAAAATCTCATTGTTGTTCAAATAACAACGAAGAAAAAGAGACATTTGTTAAATATCTTAGCTTTAATAAATAGCGCATTTAAAAAATTATATTACTGAAAGTCATTATAGTAATATTTTAGACGGCATCGCAAAATACTTCATTCTGCTACACCACTATAAGAAAAAATCGTCAGAAATAATAAAATTTACAGGGGCAAATATAATTTGCCCCCAAATTTATTTCAATTAAATTTACTCTTGAACTGGAGAAATCTCTTCTGATTGTGAAAGAGTTTCTTCATTTTGAGCTTGCTCTTTTGCTAGCTCTTTCATCGTTAAACGGATACGACCTTGACGATCAATTTCTACCACTTTAACCATGACTTCTTGACCAACAGCAAGATAATCACTTACTTTCTCAACACGCTCTTCAGCAATTTGAGAAATATGTACAAGTCCCTCTTTGTTGCCCACTAAAGCAACGAAAGCACCAAAGTCAGCGAGACGAGTTACCTTACCTTTATAAACTGCACCTGCTTCCACTTCAGCCGTAATGTCTTCGATACGCGCCATTACCTCTTTCACTGCATTTTTGTCCACAGCAGCAATTTTCACTGTACCATCATCATCAATATCAATAGATGTGCCAGTTTCTTCCGTTAAAGAGCGAATTGTTGCGCCACCTTTACCAATCACATCTTTGATTTTCTTCGGATCAATTTTCATTGTATAAATACGTGGAGCAAAGTCAGAAATATCTTCTCTTGGCGCAGGAATAGCTTGCTCCATAACACCTAAAATATGCATACGTGCGCTTTTCGCTTGGTTCAAGGCAATTTGCATAATTTCTGCAGTGATACCTTCAATTTTGATGTCCATTTGAAGTGCGGTCACACCTTCACGGGTACCAGCAACTTTAAAGTCCATGTCACCCAAATGATCTTCATCACCTAAAATATCAGAAAGCACTACAAAGTTATCTTCTTCTTTCACAAGTCCCATTGCAATACCAGCCACAGCAGCTTTAATTGGCACACCTGCATCCATTAAGGCAAGAGAAGCGCCACATACAGATGCCATTGAAGAAGAACCATTGGATTCAGTAATTTCAGATACAACACGTACTACATATGGGAATTCAGCCAAGCTAGGCATTACTGCTGCAACACCACGTTTAGCAAGGCGACCATGTCCAATTTCACGGCGTTTAGGAGAACCAATCATACCGGTTTCACACACTGAGTATGGAGGGAAATTGTAGTGGAATAAGAAATGATCTGAACGTTCACCAGTCAATTCATCAATAATTTGAGCATCACGTTCAGTACCTAGCGTTGCTACTGCTAATGCTTGTGTTTCGCCACGAGTAAAAATCGCAGAACCATGAGTACGAGGTAACACACCTGTGCAAATATCTAAAGCACGCACGGTATCCACTGTACGACCGTCAATACGAGGTTCGCCTTTTAAAATGCGTCCACGCACAATTTGACTTTCAAGTGCGGTGAAAATATCAATAATTTTTCCTTCGCTGACTTCTACATCTTCTGCTGTAATCTGCGCAATAACATCAGCTTTAATTGCATCAATTTGCTCATAACGAGATTGTTTTTCAGTGATACGATAAGCATCGCCTAGACGACTTTCTGCAATCTCTTTCACTTTTTCAATCAATGCTGTATTTGGCTCTGGAGCAACCCAATCCCAACGAGGTTTACCCGCTTCAGCGGCAAACTCTTTAATCGCTTCAATAACAACTTGTTGTTGTTGATGACCAAAAACAACTGCTGCTAACATTTGCTCTTCAGTTAAAATATCTGCTTCTGACTCAACCATTAATACTGCTTTGTCAGTACCAGCCACCACAAGATCCAAGCGGCTTTGTTTTTGCTCATTCATTGTTGGGTTTAATACAAATTGATCATTGATAAAACCAACACGAGCTGCACCGATTGGACCATTAAATGGCACACCTGATAATGAAAGAGCTGCGGATGCACCAATCATCGCTACTAAGTCAGGGCTAATTTGTGGATTCACAGAAACAACAGTTGCAACCACTTGGATTTCATTGAAAAAGCCTTCTGGGAAAAGAGGGCGAATTGGACGGTCAATTAAACGTGCAATTAAAGTTTCGCCTTCAGATGGACGACCTTCACGTTTAAAAAAGCCACCAGGAATACGACCAGCAGCATAAGTACGCTCTTGATAATTCACTGTTAGAGGGAAAAAGTCCTGACCTTCTTTGACATCTTTTTTAGCCACAACAGTAACAAAAACTGTTGTATCGTCCATGCTAGCCATAACTGCAGCAGTAGCCTGACGAGCAATCGCACCAGTTTCTAATGTAACGGTATGTTGACCGTATTTAAATTGTTTAACAATTGGATTCACAATATTGTCCTTATAAATTGATAAGTTAATCTTATTGCTCTATTTTCCAATTTGCGACTAGCAAAAATAATCTTAAAAAAGCACCGCACTTTATCCACAAGATTGTCTATAAAAATTATTTTTGTTAGCCGCACGCCAATAGGAAAAATAAAGCGGGGCTATTGTACAGGAGTTTTATATTGATTGGTAATGTTTTATTGACATAAATTTGCACAAATTAAATACATATTTTTTATTCACTAGGAATAAACCGCTCCAGCAAGTTGGATAACACTTCATAACCTTTTGCAGAAAAATGAAGTCCATCTGTATGTAGTTCCGTATGTAAATTTTGTTTTTCATCAGCAAAAGCATCATAAGTTTCAATAAAATGTAAACCTATTGGGCAATTCTCTTTGAGGTAATTATTAAGTTTTCTGATTTGAGTATTAGAAATACTCTGCTTCTCTGTTAAAGGTGTTACACCTAGTAAATAGTAATCAGACGTCGGCGATATTGTTTGCAAATATTGGAAAATCTCAATAAGCCAATTCATAAGTTGCTTTGGCGAATAATCAATTTCTTTCACAATATCATTCACACCAAGAAAAATAAAAACGGTTTTCCCTAGATATTTGATCCGCTCTTTACGCACTAAAATATCTAAATATTGATAAGTACTTATTCCACTGACACCAAGATTAGCCATAGTTTTATTTTTCAGCAAACCTGAATAAGTGGGTAAATCAGACCACATATCAAATAATGAATGCCCGATTAATGATATATCTGCTTGCTTATCAAACTCCTCTTGTTTTGCTAAATAGCGTTGATACATTTGTTGATCTGTCAACATTCCTTTTTCTTGAATGTATTGCTCTCTTTTTGACAATTGCATTTTACTCTCCAAAGAAAAAGCCCCTGAAAATAAACAGGGGCTTGGTTATTGATAATTTAATTATTCAACAACAACTTTTTTGCCATCAAAACTCATTAATTTCACTTCTGTTAAGGCTTTACCACCGTCAGTTTCACCACCAACCATCAACACTTTGTTGTTATATGGAAGTGCTACACCATAGGCGATATTAATTGGATACTCTCCAACGATTTTCCAAGAGCCATTTTTCTCATTCAAGGTATAAACCGCATTATGGAAAGTTTTCTTCGCACCTGCTTTACGGTGATCATTAACACCTTTGTCATAGCTTGCACGGACACCAGGGAAGTTTGCTCCACCTGTTACAATATAATGGCCATTGGTATAACCACCCATACCACCAGCAATACCTTCTTGCTGAACATAGCCTTTTGGTGCAGGTAATTTGCCTAATTGTTTCCAAGTAATTCCATTTTTGCCAAATGTACCTAATTCTGTTGTGTCTGTACGAACACCCGCTTTCACTTCGCCATTGACCACTAATAATTTGTTGCCTTTCACTGCGATGGCTGCACCAGCACGACCAGAATATGGGAAGTGCCCTTCATTATGCCAAACATTGGTTGCTGGCTCATAACTTAAGATATCTGAATTGAAGAAGAAATCTTGATGACGAAGGTTGAAATATGCATCATAAATTGGTGCTTCAGCTGCTTTTTTCTCATCGCCTTCTTTAGTTCCAGCAGCGGCTTTCACATCTTGGAATAAGCCATTCCAAATCACATGGTTCACGCCACCAACAAAATAAATTTTACCGTCTTTTGCTACCGCACTTGCACCAACAGAAGCTGAGCGTGGTGATCGAGTCTCTAATTTTGTCCAAGTGTTATTAGCAGGGTTATAAACATGCACATCATTGATGATTTGGTTGGCAGCTACATCAGTATTTTGCATTCCACCAAATACATAAAGTTTACCGTCAATAGCTGCCGATACGGGTTGATTACGAGCACCACCTGGGAATGCTGGTAACTCTTGCCATTGAGCACCTTTTTCTTTTAAGTTCAATGAATAGAATTTATCGCCTGCAGTACCTAAACCTACATAAACTGTATCACCGACTAATGCACCAGCACCATTTTTAATACCTACTGGTAAATCTGGATAAACACCTTTTGATACTGCCACTGCTGGAGCTGGTGTTGCTGCAGGAGCGCTAGCAACAGGAGCTGTATTAGCAGAACAAGCAGTAAGAACAGCAAGTGCAACAGGTAATACTAAAAGTGATTTTTTCATATTCGACCTCTGTCGTTAGATTAAAATAATGAATCGTTTGTATACAGCATAAACGAATAAAAAATGGATGTGCTCTTACAACTAATCGTAAGAGCACAGATAAATTATTTAGTTAGAGCTTCAATTTCTGTAATAGCTTGTTTACCAACTTCACCATTTTTTTGTAGGTATTCATCATAGTATGGTTTTAACGCTGCTTTAAATGGTTTCGCATCAGGCATAGTTACTGTTACACCTTTAGATTTAAAGAAATCCACTAACTCTTTTTCACCGTCTACGAATAATTTTGTATGATATTCAGCAGCTTTAGCTGAAGCATCTTGTACAACTTTTTGTAAGTCTTTTGGAAGTTCAGCAAAAGTTTCATTGCTTACTAAGTATAATTGGTCGTTCAAAATATGATTTGTTAAAGCTAAATATTTTTGAACTTCATAGAATTTTTGCGCTTGAATAGTTGGTAATGGGTTTTCTTGACCATCAACAGAATTTGTTTGCAATGCAAGATAAACTTCTGAGAACGCCATTGGTGTTGGTGATGCACCTACATATTTAGCAAATGCTAAGTTTGTTGCAGCATTAGGTACACGTAATTTCAAACCTTTCATATCTTCAATTGAATTAATTGCTTTGTTTGATGTTGTTTGACGAGTACCGTTATAAGCAACAGATAATACGCTAACACCTAATTCTTTGTTAATTTTTTTGAATAAATTTTTACCAAATTCAGTTTCTAATACTGCTTTTTTCGCGATATCAAAATTAGGAATCATATAAGGTAACGCAAATACTTCAGCTTCTGGATAGAAAATTTGGAAACGAGCTGATTCACCTAAAGTAAAGTCTAATGCACCATCTTTAAGTTGTTTTAACATTACACGGTCATCACCTAATTGAGCGCTAGGATAAATAGAAATCTCAATTTTACCATTAGATTTTTCTTTTACTTCTTTTGCAAAGAACTCAACAGCTTTATATTCATTGGAACTGGTTCCAGCTACCATACCGAATTTAAGATCATAATCCGCAGCAAAAACAGATGCAGACATACCTAAGCATAATGTTGCTAATGCAATTTTATTTAATTTCATTGTAATTCTCCTTAAACAATTTAGAGATGACTTAGAGGGATTTTTATAATAAGACGCAACATATATAGCATCCTATTCGAGACATATAATAAATGAAGTATTATTTCATTTCTGAGAAGTGTGTCACAAAACTAGAAAAAAATAGAAATTTAAGCAAAAATCATGACACAGGCATAACTGCTTGTTTTTCAATATGTTCGCATTCCTTCAAGTTTGAAAGAATACTCCAATTTCACATTTAGAATATTTTGCTTTATAAAAAACTAAGGGCAGAAATATTCAAATTTCTGCCCTTTTCTCACTATCAATGCTATGGCATTAATAGATTAGGTATAAAAGTAATTATTTGTGGGAAAACTGTTATCAAAACTAAAGTTGCAAAAATTGGGATTAAGAATGGTAATACTCCTTTTGTCACAGTACTTACTGACATATTACCAACTCGAGCAACCACAAATAATGCCATTCCCATTGGTGGTGTTAAAATACCAATCATCATATTTAATGTTGTCATAACACCAAAGAAAACTAAATCAATACCAAAATGCATTGCAATTGGAATTAGCATTGGTAATACCAAGAATTGTAGCGCTAATGCATCGATAAACATACCTAAGAACAATAATAGCAAGTTCATCATTATTAATACTGTAATTTGACTATCCGCAACAGTGATAAATAATTCAGCTATACGCATTGCCACTTGCTCTCGAGCAATCATATCCCCAAAGAAAGTCACACACATTACCATTAATGCTGTAACACCTGTAATTGCCATAGCTTCAACACAACTTTGGAATAGCATTTTTAAAGTTAATTCTTTATAAACAAACATTCCAATAATAATTGAGTATGCAGCAGCGATAACCGCAGCTTCTGTTGGAGTAAATAAACCAGAGAAAATACCACCTATAATAAGAACTGGAGTCAAAATTGCCCAAATAGCTTTCTTAAATGCAGTACAACGCTCTTGTAGACTTGCCTTAGGTGTTCTTGGGTATCCACGTTTTTTAGAAACGAGGTAGTTCATTATCATTAATGCTATAGTGACTAATACCCCAGGAACAAAGCCCGCAATGAATAATTTTGCGATAGATTCATTAGCTATTACACCATAGATGATCATTGCAATACTTGGTGGGACAAGAGGTCCAATAATGCAAGATGCAGCAGTGATACCACCACAAATATCATCATCATAACCAGCATCACGCATTGCTTTAATCTCTAGCTGACCTAATCCACCCGCATCTGCTAATGCCGATCCAGACATTCCAGAGAAAATTAGACTCGCACCAATATTCACATGTCCCATACCACCAGTATAATGACCCAATAATGCTTTTGCAAAATCGAAAATACGTTCAGTAATACCACCAGTATTCATCAAAATACCAGTTAGAATAAAGAATGGCACAGACAGTAATGTAAAGCTGTCTAAACTATCGACCAATTTATTTGAGGCAGAATTCACTGTATTCCATCTGGTCATTGCAAAATATAAAATAGTTGCAATAAATAATGCCCACCCCACAGGAGTCCCCATAAACATAATAAATAGCCATACAAGTAGAACAATCGATACTGTTGTACTTGAGTCAAACTTGACATAGTTATAAATTCTTAATGCTTTAAATAAGTCAGGTTGAATAAATAAAATAGCTGCAATAATCACGAAACTCACAATAAAGAACGTTGCTGGTAAATAGCTTAATTTATTTTTGAAATTCTCAGCCTGAGCTTGTAAAAAACGAAATAGCATTAAGCAAGAAATCAAAGGTAAGCTAGCATACAGCCATTTTCTCGTTAACTCATCAACACCAAGAGCTACTTTTAATGCTTCTAGAGGGAAAAATTCGGAGTCCCAAGCTTTATAGCCCAGATGCATAAATAGTACAATACAGATAAAAATAAGAATTTGCGCTAAAGTATTTGCGAATCTTCTCATTCTTTCTGACATAAAGTTAGTCACAAAATCAATATACACATGTTGTTGAGAACGTATAGCCATGGAAATACCAAGCATACCAACATAAGTAAAAAGAATTTTTGCCAATTCTTCACTCCAAATTAATGGGGAGTGAAATACTTGACGAGAAATAATTTGGGCAAGAAGAATAGCAAATATAATGAGGAACGTGACTCCCCCAATCCACTCTTCTAATTTATTAATAATTTTCATAGATACTCCTGCTATTTATGAAGCAATATTTCATATTCTAGAGAATTTTCTACTCATATCTACCATAGCTTAAAAAGTGAGAAGAAAAACCTATTGTGAGTAGAATAGCGATCAAAATATTCTTTTTCAATTTATTTATGAAGTTTTACTTCATTTTATGATCTAGATCTCACTTTTAAATTATTTCTCTTGTTTTTTCTTTTTATGGGCGTATTCTTACGCACGAAAAATAACTTCTTTAATTAATTGTACATTGGAGTTCACATGTCAAAATTAGCAAATAAAGACATATTAGAAAAAATTAGATATGGATTAATCGCCTCTTGCCAACCAGTCGATGACGGTCCTATGGATAAGCCTGAAATTGTAGCAGCGATGGCAGCTGCATCTATTGTTGGTGGCGCCGCTGGAATCCGTATCGAAGGTATTGAAAATCTAAAAGCGGCTCGTGCTGCAGTAAATGCACCTATTATAGGTATTGTAAAACGTGATTTACCAGATAGCCCAGTTCGCATTACCCCATTCTTACAAGATATAGAAGATTTAGCTCAGGCTGGTGCTGATATTATCGCTGTTGATGGAACAAATAGAGCTCGTCCGGTTGAAATCGAAAGCGCCCTTAAAAAAATTAAAGAAATGGGCTGCTTGGCTATGGCAGATTGCTCAAACTTAGAAGAAGGTCTGTATTGTCAACAACTTGGTTTTGATATTGTTGGGAGTACAATGTCGGGTTATACCGGTGGCGAAATTCCTGACGAGCCAGATTACCAATTAGTAAAAGATTTAAAAGCGGCTGGTTGCTATGTTATGGCTGAAGGTCGTTACAACACCCCTGAACTAGCCAAAACCGCCATTGAAATTGGTGCAGATTGCGTAACAGTTGGTTCAGCATTAACTCGCTTAGAACATATTGTTAGCTGGTTTGCTACATCAGTTAAATCAGCAAAATTCTAACGAGCTGAAGGAAAAAACTATGCGTTGTTTAGCTCTTGATATTGGCGGTACAAAAATCGCTGCTGCAATTATTGAAAATGGAAAAGTATCCAATCGCCAACAAATTAGTACACCCCAAGAAGATCCTGTAACAGCTTTACACCAAGCTATTGCACAAATTATGCAAAGTTATGCGGGACAATTTGATACTGTTGCAGTGGCTTCAACAGGTATCATCAATAACGGAATTTTAACCGCACTTAATCCGAAAAACCTTGGTGGATTAGCTGATTTCCCACTGCAAGAAAGCATTGCTCGCCATACAGACAAGCCAATTGGCTTACTCAACGATGTTCAAGCAGCCGTTTGTGCTGAATATCAAGATCAAGATAAAAGTGCGGTACAAAATTTCGTTTTTATTACCGTATCAACTGGCGTTGGTGGTGGAATTATTCTGGATGGAAAACTATCAACTGGACCAAATGGCATCGTTGGTCATATCGGACATACTTTAGCTGATCCAAATGGGCCGCTCTGTGGCTGTGGTCGCCAAGGTTGTGTCGAAGCTATTGCTGCAGGACGTGCTATTGAACGAGAAGCAAGCAGATGGGAAAAACCTTGTAGCCCTAAAGAAGTATTTGAGCTATTCCGCAAAAATGACGAAAAAGCAACCGCACTTATTCATTCTTCTGCTAAGGCAATTGCCAATTTAATCGCAGATATGGTCATTGGCTTTGATGTACAAAAAGTAGTTTTAGGCGGTAGCGTTGGATTAGCAGAAGGATACTTGCCTTTAGTACAACAATATTTAAATGACATGCCGAAGTTTTATCAATGTAAGCTAGAGCCTGCGAAATATGGTGCAGATGCTGGCTTAATTGGTGCTGCTTATTGGATGCAAATGCAACACAATTCATAAGAAGAGGAATAAAAAATGATTTTTGGAGATTTAACAAGAGATGATTTTAAACGTAACTTACCACAAGTCATGGTGGATATTTGTAATCATCTTAATACTTTAGATTTAGAGAGTTTAGCCAATGGGCGACATGATTTGACGGATCAAATTTATATGAATGTGATGGAGCCAACAACGGCAGCATCAGAAGATAAAAAGGCAGAATTACATCGCCAATACATTGATATTCAAGTATTAATTTCCGGTGCAGAAACTATCGAATATAGTGTTGAATATCCTAATTTAGCAGATTACACACCATATGATGAGAAAGATGATTATCAATTAATTAACGATATTCCAAACAAAAGTGCGGTGACATTACGCCCAAAAATGTTTGTTGTGTTTTTCCCATATGAACCACACAAACCTTGCTGCAACGTCAATGGCCAAGTGGTGAATTTGAAGAAATTAGTGGTAAAAGTGCCAGTATCATTAATTGACTAAGAAAAATAAACAACACGAACAACACGAATAGGAGGAGCTCTTATGGTAGCAACAAGCGGTAATATACTTGATACCATTGGTGCTTTATATGATAGCCTAACAAAAACAGAGAAACGAATTGCGACAACAATCTTGTCTTCTCCAGAATTATTAAGCCAAAATTCTTTGGCGGAGATTGCACAGCAATTTGATGTTGGTGAAGCAACATTTATTCGTTTTTGTCGCACTTTAGGTTTCAAAGGCTTTACTGATTTCAAATTACAACTTTCGATCGAGTTAGCAACAAGAGATAAACAACCTAATTCCTTATTAGAAACGGATATATCCAAATTTGATGGAACAAGTCAAATTGCAGAAAAATTACAAAATGCAATTCATAATGTAATTTCAGAAACCATTAATTTGCTAGATTTCACTCAACTAGAAAAAGTAGTTGAATTAATTCGCACATCAAAACGAATATTCCTATTTGGTGTTGGCTCATCAGGCTTAACTGCCGAAGATGCTAAAAATAAATTAATGCGAATTGGATTACAAGTTGATGCCACAAGCAATAATCATTTTATGTATATGCAAGCTGCATTAATGAAACCTGGTGATATCGTTATTGGAATAAGCCATTCAGGCTATTCAAAAGAAACGATTCAAGCATTGAATATTGCTAAGAAGAATGGCGCTGTAACTGTCGCTCTTACACATAATTTACGTTCACCTATTACTATGGTTTCCGATTATGTGTTAACCAATGGTAACCGACAAGGCCAATTACAAGGCGACTCTATCGGGACCAAAATTGCCCAACTTTTTGTATTGGACTTAATTTACACCTTGATTGTTCAAGCTGAGGAAGAAAGTGCGGTACAAACTAAACAAAAAACTGTTAATGTGATTTTAGAACAACGCATTAAATAAAAATTTAATCCCTTTATTTCAGGAGAAACAAATGAAAAACTTAAAAGGTATTTTTAGTGCTTTATTAGTGTCTTTTAACGAAGATGGCTCAGTAAACGAGAAAGGTTTACGTGAAATTATTCGTCATAACATTGATAAAATGAAAGTAGATGGTTTATATGTCGGTGGTAGTACTGGCGAAAACTTTATGCTTTCAACTGCAGAGAAAAAAGAAATTTTCCGTATTGCAAAAGATGAAGCGAAAGATGACATTGCATTAATCGCTCAAGTTGGTAGTGTGAACTTGCATGAAGCAGTTGAATTAGGTAAATATGCGACAGAATTAGGCTACGATAGCTTATCTGCAGTAACACCTTTCTACTACAAATTTAGCTTTGCTGAAATCAAACATTACTACGAAACAATCATCGCTGAAACTGGCAACAATATGATCGTTTACTCAATCCCATTCTTAACAGGTGTTAACATGGGCGTTGAACAATTTGGCGAACTTTATGCAAATCCAAAAGTATTAGGGGTTAAATTCACTGCTGGCGACTTCTACTTATTAGAACGTTTGAAAAAAGCATATCCAAACCACCTAGTTTGGGCAGGATTTGATGAAATGATGTTACCAGCTGCATCTTTAGGCGTAGACGGCGCAATTGGTAGTACGTTCAACGTAAACGGCGTACGTGCAAGACAAATCTTTGAATTAGCGAAAGCAGGAAAAATTGCTGAAGCACTTGAAATTCAACATGTTACCAACGACCTAATTGAAGGTATTTTAGCGAATGGTTTATATTTAACTATCAAAGAAATTCTTAAACTTCAAGGTGTTGATGCAGGTTACTGCCGTGAGCCAATGACTGCAAAAGCAACAGAAAAACAAATTGCAGTAGCAAAAGAATTAAAAGAAAAATTCCTTTAATTCAAAATAAAATAGATAAAAAATACCGAGCATAAAGCTCGGTATTTTTGTTCTCTAATTTATAAAATATCATTCACTCACAAATTATTTTGCACAACTGCAATCAGAAACTTTTTTCTCAAAACGCTCAGCTGCAACATCCCAGTTCACAACATTCCAAAATTCTTTAATATAATCAGGACGACGATTTTGGAATTTTAAATAGTAAGCATGCTCCCAAACATCTAAAGTCAAAATAGGGAAACCCTCGCAACCTGCAATTTCTTTGCCCATTAATGGACTGTCTTGGTTAGCTGTAGAAACCACTTCTAATTTACCTTGATTTAATACAAGCCAAGCCCAACCTGAACCAAAACGAGTTGTTGCAACTTTTTCAAACTCAGTCTGAAAGTTTTCTATTGAACCAAAATCACGTTCAATAGCATCTTTTAATGCACCTTGTAAAGTAGTTCCTTTTTTTAAGCCTTTCCAAAATAGGCTATGGTTTGCATGCCCACCTACATTATTACGAAGTGCGGTGCGTTTATCAGCAGGCATATCAGCCAATTTAGAAATTAATTGACCCGGACAAAGGTTGGCAAATTCTGGTAAATTCTCCAATAATGCGTTCGAATTATTCACATAGGTCTGATGGTGTTTACTATGGTGGATTTCCATTGTTTGTGCATCAAAGTGCGGTTCTAAAGCATCATAAGAATAACCCAATTCAGGTAAAGTATAAGCCATAATAGTTTCCTTGTATAAAAAACGATGGTTAGTGATAAAGACGGCGAATTTTAGCAAAAAAATTGATTAAGATCATTAAAAGTTTCATTTTTTAGCAAAAAAATTGATTAAGATCATTAAAAGTTTCATTTTTTAGCAAAAAAGCCCCATTAAATAATGGGGCTATTAAGATCAAAACAGTGTTAATTATGCTTGGCTTTTACTGCTGCAACCGCCACCATATTAATAATTCTACGCACTGATGATGCAGATGTCAGAATATGTGCTGGTTTTTCAACCCCCATTAGAATTGGACCAATAGTAATAGGAGTAGCTGTACCTTGTAATAAATTCAAGCTAATACGAGCTGTTTCCATATTTGGCATAATTAACAGGTTTGCCGCACCTTTAATTGGACTATCAGGCATAATTTCTTTGCGTAAATTCTCAGATAAAGCTATATCACAATGCATTTCACCATCAATTATCAAATCAGGTGCTTTTGCTCGCACAAGCTCTAAAACTCTACGCATTTTTACCGCACTTGGATCATTAATAGAGCCATAATTAGAATGAGAAACCAGAGCAACTTGTGGCACGATACCAAAACGGCGAACTTCTTCTGCAGACATAATGGTAATTTCTGCGAGCTCTTCCGCAGTTGGATTTGCATTCACGAAAGTATCAGCGATAAACAAATTACCAGTCGGTAAAACTAGACCATTTACTGTTGCTGGAATTTCACCTTCTTTCACACCAATAATTTCTTTAATGGCATCTAAATGTGCTGCAAAAGGACCGACTAAACCACAAATCATTGCATCTGCTTTACCTAAGTCCAACAAAACTGTACCAAGTGCGGTCGGATTATGAAGCATTTTGCGTTTAGCTCCATTAGGCGTCATACCTTGGCGTTTCAATTTGTTGTAATAAGCATCACAACATTCTTCATAGTATGGATTATTCTCAATATCAATAATCTCAAAATCACGTCCTACTTGTACCTGTAAGCCTAATTTCTTAATGCTATCCTCAATAATTTGAGTACGCCCTAGCAAAATAGGTTGTGCAATTCCTAAGGTGGCAATTTCTTGAACTGCATGTAACACACGCTTTTCCTCACCATCTGTTAAGATGACACGTTTTTTATCTTCTTTTGCCTGTGCAAACACAGGTTTCATAAACAAGTTTGTCTTATAAACAAACTGGGTTAATTTCTCAATATAAGCATCAAAATCATCAATTGGACGTGTTGCAACACCACTATCCATTGCAGCTTTTGCCACAGCTGGTGCTATTTTTACAATCAATCTCGGATCAAATGGTTTTGGAATAATATAGTCAGGTCCAAAAGAAACGCCACTTTCGCCATAGGCAGAATTCACTACTTCACTTTGCTCCGCTAAGGCTAAATCAGCAATGGCATAAACTGCTGCAAGTTTCATTTCTTCGTTAATAGTAGTTGCGCTGACATCCAATGCTCCACGGAAAATAAATGGGAAACACAACACATTATTTACTTGGTTTGGATAATCGGAACGTCCAGTACACACAATTGCATCAGGGCGAACAGCTTTTGCCAATGGAGGCAAAATCTCAGGCTCAGGATTTGCCAAGGCTAAAATTAATGGGTTAGGTCCCATGGTTTTGACCATTTCCTGTGTAAGTGCACCTGCTGCAGAACAACCAAGGAAAATATCTGCATTAGGAATCGCATCCGCTAAAGAGCGTTGCCCATTATCATCAATGGCATATAACTTTTTAGTTGTATCCATTTTTTCATCACGTCCTTTATAGATAACCCCTTTAGAGTCACAGACAGTGATATTTTCACGTTTCATACCCAAGGAAACTAATAAATTTAAACAAGCAATAGATGCAGCACCAGCCCCTGAAGCAACTAATCGAACTTCTTCAAGCTTTTTATTAATAATGCGTAACCCATTAATTACTGCTGCTGTAGAGATAATAGCCGTACCATGTTGATCATCATGAAAAACAGGGATTTTCATACGCTCACGCAGCTTTTGTTCAATATAGAAACATTCAGGCGCTTTAATATCTTCGAGATTAATACCACCAAAAGTTGGTTCTAAAGCAGCAATAATTTCCACTAATTTATCTGGATCACGCTCATCAATCTCGATATCAAATACATCAACTCCAGCAAATTTCTTAAATAAAACGCCTTTACCTTCCATTACGGGTTTACCCGCTAGCGCACCGATGTTACCTAAACCTAAGACGGCAGTTCCGTTTGAAATAACGGCCACTAAATTGCCACGAGAAGTATAGCGATAAGCAGCAGCTGGATCTGCTTGGATTTCTAAACAAGGTACCGCTACCCCAGGAGAATAAGCCAAAGCTAAATCACGCTGTGTACCTAACGATTTGGTTGGAGTAACTTCAATTTTTCCAGGTTTTGGGAATTCATGAAAATCTAAAGCGGCTTGACGTAATTGTGCATCCATAATTTTTCCTTACATTAACTATTTTTCATTTCAACTTGGACAAAAATTTAATCCATTATAGACAAAAAAACAGGCAAAAAATGTGACAAGAAACACATTCTTTACAGATTTTTCACAACATGTGGGGACATAGAGATAAATATAAAAATAGGCATATATTTGCTATATGCCTATCTGGGAACTAAATAATTATTTTATTTATGTAATTTAGCTTTGTAAGTAGGGTTCATTAAATTTTCCACAGAAAGAATATTATCTAATTCTTCTTCTGTTAATAATTCCATTTCTAATACAACTTCACGCACCCCACGGCCTGTTTGAGCACAAGTTTTGCCCACGATATCACCATTGTGGTGACCAATAAATGGGTTTAAGTAAGTCACGATACCGATAGAGTTAAATACATAGTTTTCACAAATTTCTTTGTTTACAGTGATTCCATCAACACATTTATCGCGTAAATTCACACAAGCATTAGTTAAAATATCAATACTTTCAAACATTGCTTGACCAATTACTGGTTCCATTACGTTTAATTGTAATTGCCCCGCTTCAGCAGCAAAAGTTACAGTTGTATCGTTACCAATCACTTTGAAACAAACTTGGTTAACAACCTCTGGTACAACAGGGTTTACTTTTGCTGGCATGATGGAAGAACCAGCTTGTAACTCTGGCAAGTTGATTTCATTTAAACCAGCACGAGGACCTGATGAAAGTAAACGTAAGTCATTACATACTTTAGATAATTTCACTGCTGTACGTTTTAATGCACCATGAACCATTACATAAGCACCACAGTCTGAAGTTGCTTCAATTAGGTTTGGAGCCACTGTACAAGGTAAGCCAGAGACCTCAGATAAACGTTTAACTACTAATTCTGAATAGCCTTGTGGTGTATTTAACCCAGTACCAATAGCAGTTGCCCCTAAGTTTACTTCTAATAATAATTCAGCTGTACGAGTTAAATTGCGTACTTCTTCGTCTAGTAATACAGAAAACGCCTTAAACTCTTGTCCCACAGTCATAGGAACTGCATCTTGTAATTGAGTACGTCCCATTTTTAAGATATTAGCGAACTCTTTTGCTTTATTTTCAAATCCTTGTTGTAAATAAAGCACTTTTGTCACTAATTTCATAATGCTGTTGTAAACAGCGATACGGAAGCCTGTTGGATAAGCATCGTTTGTAGATTGGCTGGCATTAACATGATCCATTGGGTCTAAAATGTTATATTCACCTTTTTTATGACCTAAAATTTCTAATGCTAAATTAGCCACCACTTCATTGGTGTTCATATTCACAGAAGTACCCGCACCACCTTGATACACATCTGACGGGAATTGGTCCATACATTTACCATCAACTAAAATTGCATCACATGCTTTCACAATGGCTTGTGCAATTTGATCTGGAATTGCGCCTAATTCTCCATTTGCAAGTGCGGTCGCTTTTTTTACCATAACCATACCACGAACAAATTCTGGCACATCAGAAATAGTCACATTAGAAATGTTAAAATTCTCTACCGCTCTTAATGTATGAATACCCCAATAAGCATCTGCTGGCACATCACGTTCACCAAGTAAATCAACTTCTTTTCTTGTTGTCATAATTATTTCCTTTTTAACTTTAAATGGATTAAAAAATCTTAATCATTATAGGGTAGATAATAGCTTAAAAATGTGATCCAGATCACTTTTTATCATTCCCTTCATCGACATATTTTTTATAAAATTCATTAGTTTTTTTAGGGGTAAATTAAATAAAAAATCCCCTTGAAAGCATAAAAATCTCCCCCATATAGTGACCGCTTTAATTTTTTATTAATAAGGAAATCAAACCATGAATATTCGTCCATTACATGATCGTGTCATTATTAAACGTGAAGAAGTAGAAACGCTATCTGCTGGTGGTATTGTGCTAACTGGCTCAGCAGCAACAAAATCCACTCGTGCTAAAGTATTAGCCGTTGGTAAAGGTCGTATTTTAGAAAACGGTACTGTTCAACCATTAGATGTTAAAGTGGGTGATACAGTAATTTTCAATGATGGATATGGCGTAAAATCAGAAAAAATTGACGGCGAAGAAGTATTAATCATCTCTGAAAATGATATTTTGGCAATCGTAGAATAAAAAGTTTTATTTGTAGGGGCGAAACATCTTTCGCCCAAGGAAATTTAAATTTTATGGCAAATTATTTGCCTCACAATAATTAAGATAGGAATAAAGAAAATGGCAGCAAAAGACGTAAAATTCGGTAATGATGCTCGTGTAAAAATGTTAAAGGGCGTTAACGTATTAGCAGACGCAGTAAAAGTAACCTTAGGGCCTAAAGGTCGCAATGTCATTTTAGACAAAGCTTTTGGTTCACCAACTATTACTAAAGATGGTGTTTCTGTAGCTCGTGAAATCGAATTAGAAGATAAATTCGAAAACATGGGGGCACAAATGGTAAAAGAAGTAGCATCTAAAGCCAATGATGCGGCGGGTGATGGTACAACAACAGCAACTGTATTAGCGCAAGCTATCGTAAACGAAGGTTTAAAAGCTGTGGCTGCTGGTATGAATCCAATGGATTTAAAACGTGGTATTGATAAAGCTGTAAGTGCGGTAGTTGAAGAGCTAAAAGTGCTTTCTAAACCTTGCGAAACTTCAAAAGAAATTGAACAAGTTGGTACCATTTCAGCTAACTCTGATGAAACGGTTGGAAAACTTATTGCACAAGCAATGGAAAAAGTGGGTAAAGAAGGCGTTATTACCGTAGAAGATGGCTCAGGTCTTTCTGATGAATTAGATGTAGTGGAAGGTATGCAGTTTGACCGTGGTTATTTATCGCCATATTTCATCAACAAACCAGAAGCCGCTACTGTTGAATTAGATAATCCATTCATTCTTCTTGTTGATAAAAAAATCTCTAATATTCGTGAATTATTACCAGTATTAGAAGGTGTGGCAAAAGCAGGTAAACCATTATTAATTATTGCAGAAGATGTTGAAGGTGAAGCGCTTGCAACCTTAGTAGTGAATACGATGCGTGGTATCGTAAAAGTAGCTGCAGTGAAAGCGCCAGGCTTTGGCGATCGCCGTAAAGCAATGCTACAAGATATTGCAATCTTAACTGCAGGTACTGTGATTTCTGAAGAAATTGGTATGGAACTTGAGAAAGCGACGCTTGAAGATTTAGGACAAGCAAAACGAGTTGTCATTAACAAAGATAACACAACCATTATTGATGGTATCGGTAATGAAGCGCAAATTAAAGGTCGTGTTGCTCAAATCCGTCAACAAATTGAAGAAGCAACTTCAGATTATGACAAAGAAAAACTACAAGAGCGCGTTGCAAAATTAGCTGGCGGTGTAGCAGTCATTAAAGTCGGTGCTGCGACTGAAGTTGAAATGAAAGAGAAAAAAGATCGTGTTGATGATGCATTACATGCAACTCGTGCAGCAGTTGAAGAAGGTATTGTTGCTGGTGGTGGTGTTGCATTAATTCGTGCAGCGACTAAAGTTGCCACAACCTTAAAAGGCGATAATGAAGACCAAAATGTAGGTATCAAACTTGCTTTACGTGCAATGGAAGCCCCACTGCGTCAAATCGTAACTAACGCAGGGGAAGAAGCTTCAGTTGTAGCAAGTGCGGTGAAAAATGGCGAAGGAAACTTCGGTTACAACGCTGGCACTGAACAATATGGCGATATGATCACAATGGGTATTTTAGATCCAACTAAAGTAACTCGTTCTGCACTACAATTTGCTGCATCTATTGCTGGCTTAATGATTACTACAGAATGTATGGTAACTGATCTACCAAAAGATGAAAAAGCTGACCTAGGCGCTGGTATGGGCGGCATGGGTGGAATGGGCGGAATGATGTAATTCCCCCACCGTTCTCACTAACATTTAAGAAGGGCCATTAGGCTCTTCTTTTTTATATCTAGCAAAATTAATTCTTAGCTATCTAGAAGTCTAGATTGTTATTTCACCCATTTTTTATTAGAATGCTTAATCTTATTAAGGTTATTAAGGATCAATAAAATGGCAGATTGGGACGGAAAATATATTAGCCCTTACGCAGAACATGGTAAAAAGAGCGAACAAGTCAAAAAAATTACCGTTTCTATTCCAATTAAAGTATTAGAAATCTTAACCAATGAGCGCACTCGCCGCCAGCTCCGTAATTTACGTCATGCGACAAACAGTGAGCTATTATGCGAGGCGTTCTTGCACGCATTCACAGGTCAACCCTTACCGACCGATGAAGATTTATTAAAAGAACGTCATGATGAGATCCCTGAAAGTGCAAAACAGATAATGAGGGATTTAGGAATAAATCCTGATGAATGGGAATACTAATAGCTTAAGTCTATTGAATTATTCCAGCAAGTGCGGTCGTATTGACCGCTTTTTTGTTAGTGAATTTCACTTGGCAATGTTACAATCCACCACCGTTATAACAAAGAGATAAATACAATGGCTCGTACAAAAAAAACACGTCGAATAACCGATATTATGCCTATCCGTAAAGCAGATAAACGCCCTGATAATCTACCATCACGTCTAGGCAAGAAACTAACACGCTATGAACTGGATGCGAAAGCGCGTGAAGAAAAAAGAAAGAAAAAACATAAAGGATTAAGTGCAGGCTCGCGTCATAGTGCGGTAGATACCAATAAAGCAGTAACACTCAATGAGAAAAAAGATCCTCGAATTGGCAGTCGTAAAAAAGTACCTCTAATTGTTGAGTTCGTCAATAAACCAGAAAAAGGGATGTTTATTCCTAAAGTTGTTTTAGAAGAAAAAGCAAAAACAATTGATCCAATGCTAGAGCTTGAGCAACTTGAAAATAATGAATGTTTAAATCAATTATTAGATCAGCTTGATGCAGGTAAAACCTTAAACAAAGAAGATCAAGCCTTTGTGGATCAATGTCTAGATCGTATTGCGGAATTAATGGATGAGCTTGGCATTGAAGATGAAGACGAAAGTGAAGATGATTTATACCGCACTTTTGAAAACATTGATATTAACCAATTTAAATAACAATTATGTGGACAACAATTTTAATTATCTTAGCGCTACTGATTATTAACGCCATGCTTGGCTATGCAATCTATTTATTGCTTGCCTTGCAAAAACAGAAAAAGGCGTTTTCACAAGCCAAACTTGCTCGCACTAAGCGTCTAAAAGAAAGCTGTGAAATTATTGCCAAAGCGATGCAAAGTGGTGAATGTAATTTATCTGAAGGGGTGATTCGCCTAAAAATGTTACTCGAACCACTAGGACACTCCTTAAAAAATTATGCCTCTATGTATCAACTCTATGAAGTCGTCATGGATATGCCAACTCATGAAGCACGCCGAACATTAAAGAAAAATGAACGTATGCGCTTAGATTTACAACGTGAAAGCTCTGAAGTAGATTTAGAAAAAAAAATTAAAAAGGAACTTCCTTTGTTATTAAATTATTTGGAAAAGCTTTAAAAAGAGCGGTCAAAATTGACCGCACTTTTTTATCCTCTTTGGGCATTTTTCATAATGCGTTCTTTTGCTACTTTCCACTCACGATCTTTAATATCTTCACGCTTATCATGTAATTTTTTCCCTTTTGCTAAGCCAATTTTGACTTTTGCCCAAGGTCCTTTCCAATACAATGAAAGTGCGACAATAGTAAAACCGTCTCGGTTTGCCTTACCAAACAATGAGGCTAATTCTTTCTGCTTTAATAACAGTTTACGTGTTCTTGTGGGATCACAAACAATATGAGTGGAAGCCACGTTGAGTGGCTGAATAGTGGCGCCAAATAAATATGCTTCACCATCTTTAAAAATAATATAACTATCGCCAATACTTGCCTTACCAGCACGCATTGATTTCACTTCCCAGCCTTGCAAAGAAAGACCAGCTTCAATTTCATCTTCTATAAAATAATCATGTCTTGCTCGTTTATTTAAGGCAATGGTATTAGATGCAACTTTTGCTTTTTTCTTCGTCATATAAATTCAGATCTCATCAAAAAAATTTTCCGCATTTTACCCAATCTCAGCAAAGATCGCAAAAAGGCTTGCATTACATAACATTCTCTATAACAATGCTGATATTTTTGACAACCCTTTAAATAAAATATGAAATATAAAAATCTACGGGATTTCCTCGAACTGTTAGAAAAACAAGGCGAACTCAAAAGGATCACGCAAGAAATCGATCCTTATTTAGAAATGACTGAAATTTCTGACCGCACTTTACGCGCTGGCGGTCCAGCCTTGCTATTTGAAAATCCAAAAGGCTATGACATTCCTGTACTGTGCAATTTATTTGGCACACCAAAACGTGTTGCTCTCGGTATGGGACAGGAAGAAGTTAGTGCATTACGTGATGTAGGAAAACTATTGGCTTTTCTTAAAGAGCCTGAACCCCCAAAGAGTTTCAAAGACCTATGGTCAAGCCTGCCACGATTTAAACAAGTGCTAAATATGCCAACAAAGGTATTAGGGAAGGCTGAATGTCAACAAATCGTACTTTCGGGCGATGATGTTGATTTATACAAATTACCTATTATGCATTGTTGGAAAGGTGATATTGCACCTCTAGTAACATGGGGACTGACTATTACCAAAGGTCCAAACAAAAAACGGCAAAATTTAGGTATTTATCGCCAGCAATTAATTGGCAAAAATAAATTGATTATGCGTTGGTTATCTCATCGTGGCGGCGCTTTAGATTTTCAAGATTGGAAAGAAACATATCCAGATCAACCATTTCCTGTGTCAGTTGCTTTAGGTGCTGATCCAGCCACTATTTTAGGCGCTGTAACGCCAGTGCCTGATACCTTATCTGAATATGCCTTTGCTGGATTATTGCGAGGCAACAAAACGGAAGTAGTAAACTCCATTAGTAACGATCTTGAAGTTCCTGCAAGTGCAGAGATTATTTTGGAGGGGTATATTGATCCAAAAGAGACCGCACTTGAAGGACCTTACGGGGATCATACTGGCTATTATAATGAGCAAGAATACTTCCCTGTATTTACTGTTACTCATATAACAATGCGTAAAGATCCTATTTACCATTCTACTTATACGGGTCGCCCACCTGATGAACCAGCGGTTTTAGGGGAAGCACTCAATGAAGTATTTATTCCTATCTTGCAAAAACAATTCCCAGAGATCGTAGATTTTTATCTTCCCCCTGAAGGCTGCTCTTATCGTCTTGCGGTTGTAACGATGAAAAAACAATATGCAGGTCATGCGAAAAGGGTCATGATGGGAGTATGGTCATTCTTACGTCAATTTATGTACACAAAATTTGTGATTGTTTGTGATGATGATGTCAATGCACGTGATTGGAAAGATGTAATTTGGGCGATTACAACTCGTAGCGATCCTGCTCGAGACTGTACGATTGTAGAAAATACACCGATTGATTATCTTGATTTTGCATCTCCAGTAGCTGGTCTTGGCTCAAAAATGGGAATAGATGCAACCAATAAATGGGCTGGCGAAACCCAACGTGAATGGGGAACGCCAATTAAAAAAGATCCAAATGTGGTTAAACGAATTGATGATATTTGGGAAAGTTTAGATATTTTAGGCTCAAAATAAACATTGACCTAGAAGAAATAAAAAGGCAAATAAGTGCGGTGCTTATTTGCCTTATTTTATTATTTTAAACGTTCAAATCCAGCTTTAAGATCAGCAATAAGATCATTAACATCTTCTAACCCAATATGCACACGAATTAATGTACCTGTTAATTTACGTTCAATATTAGGTCTAATTCTAGCAATTTCTTCTGGTTGATTATGTAAGATCAAGGATTCAAATCCGCCCCAAGAATATGCCATGGTAAAAATCTTAAAATGATCCATAAAGTTTTCTAATTCTTGCTGAGAAAGTTTTTTGTTTAACTCAAAAGAAAATAGTCCACTGGAACCAGTAAAATCTCGTTGAAAATATTGATGTCCTGGACAACTTGGCAAGGCTGGATGATAAACAGTTTTTACTTCTGGTTGCTCCAATAACCATTTAGCGACTTTAATACTACTTTCTTGATGCTGTTTTAAACGAACTAATAAAGTACGAATACCACGAGCTGTCATATAAGCCGTATCCGCATCAACCATTTGTCCCATTAAGTAAGAGTTTTCACGCAATTGCTCCCAACAACGAGCATTAGCAACTGCGGTACCAATCATTGTATCCGAATGCCCCACTAAGTATTTAGTTCCAGCTTGGATGGAAATATCAATACCAAAATCGAGAGCCTTAAAGAACACGCCAGCACTCCAAGTATTATCAATCATTATTACTATTTCTGGGTTTACTTTACGGACAGCTTGCACAATTGCTGGAATATCAGGCACTTCCATTGTGAGCGAACTCGGCGCCTCTAAGAATAAAACTGTGGTGTTAGGCTGAACCAAATCAGCAATCTTTTCTCCAGTTATTAGAGGAGCATAAAATGTGGTTGCAATCCCCATTTTTTTTAAAAGCGTATTACATAATTCCTGTGTTGGCTCATAAGCTGCACCTGTTATTAAGACATGATCACCTGTTTTAACAAAGGATAAAATCGCATTACTTACTGCCGCTGCACCACAAGGATAAAAATAACATCCCTCTCCACCTTCAAGTTCGCACATTAATTCTTGTAATGCAAAATGCGTCAAGGTTCCACGGCGTCCATAAAATAATCCTCCTTTAGCACGATTGATCGTAGCCTCTTTCTTATCGGCTAAAGTATCAAATACTAATGAAGATGCACGCTGAATAACAGGATTTACTGCATTTTTACACACTCGTTTATTACGTCCAGTATGAATTGTTGACGTAGTGAAAGAAATTTCATTGCTCATAGGAATATCCATATTTAAATAAATTAAAGATTATAATGATTGGTTCAATAGCCAAAACCTAATATAAAAGTACTGTCTGTTTTCATAGAATATGGGAGAAATTTTGCTTTGGGAGGCAAAATTCTTAATAACTTTTATAGGAGATTTCTACTATGGTATTAGTTACCCGTCAAGCACCAGATTTTACCGCTGCTGCTGTTTTAGGCAATGGTGAAATTGTTGAAAAATTTAATTTAAAACAACATATCGCAGGAAAAACTGCTGTTATTTTCTTCTATCCTTTAGATTTTACTTTTGTATGTCCTTCAGAATTAATTGCATTTGATCACCGCTATAAAGAATTCCAAGATCGTGGTGTTGAAGTTGTTGGTATTTCAATCGACTCTGAATTTACACACAATGCATGGCGTAATACACCAGTTGAAAACGGTGGTATTGGTCAAGTGCAATATGCCTTAGTAGCTGATATAAAACATGATATTGCGAAAGACTATGGTATCGAGCACCCAGATGGTGTTGCATTACGTGCATCATTCTTAATTGATAAAGAAGGTATTGTTCGTCATCAAGTCGTAAATGACCTTCCGCTAGGTCGTAATATCGATGAAATGTTACGTATGGTTGATGCATTACAATTCCATGAAACTCATGGTGAAGTTTGCCCAGCACAATGGGAAAAAGGCAAAGAAGGCATGACTGGTAGCCCTGAAGGTGTTGCAAAATATTTAAAACAAAATGCTGACCAACTTTAATCTTATAAAATTTAGCTAAAAATAACCCCGCAATTAAGCGGGGTTTATTTTATTTGGAAATTAATTGTCTAACTAATGCAAGTATTTCTTGAATAGATTGTGAAGAAAGTTTTCCTTCTGAAACCCACTGCACCTTACCATTTTTGTCCAACACAATAACCGCATTGTCTTTTTCTTTTAATTGCCAAGCATTTTTAACTGCACTTTTCTGATCTAAAACAACTTGGCTATGTGCATTAGCTTTCTTACCTTTTTCTGCACTACTTTTAACAAACATTCCCGTTGCAATAACAGCATCATCTGCATTTACAATAGTAGTAGTTTGGTATTTATTAGTATCAAATTTAGCCGATTTAATAGCTTCAATTAAAGCCAGATTCTTTTCTTTAGCTTCTGTTCTACCAGCAAAATGATTAACAATTCTAACCTTTCCTTTTAATTGGGCGGCGCTCCAAGGCTGATATTTAATTTCATTATTTGACAATACTAATTCGCCATCATTGGCTACAGATACCGCTGGTAAGGCTGAATTCAGTTGAAGATTATGAGCAAATGTAGAATGAGAAAATAACCCCATAGATAAAGTAAAAATTAAAGCGATTTTTTTCATAAGTTATCCTTTTCGTTAAAAATTTGCTCATTCTACTTGAATACAATCTCCTAACAGATCAGATCTGTCATATTCGATGTTATAAAAGTATCAAACTCCCATACACAAATACTTCATTTCTAAAAACTCTTCTAATCCATGACGAGAGCCTTCTCTACCTAAGCCAGATTGTTTAATGCCACCAAAAGGAGAAACTTCATTGGAAATAATTCCCTCATTGATACCAACTAGACCAGTTTCCAACTCCTCTGAAACCCGCCAAATACGACTAAAATCTTGAGTATAAAGATAGGCTGCTAGACCAAACTCACTATCATTTGCCATACTAATTGCTTGCTCTTCTGTATCAAAAGGGATTAATGCGGCAAGAGGCGCAAAGGTTTCTTCATGGCATACCAACATATCTTGTGACACATTTTCTAAAATGGTTGGCTCAAAGAATGTGCTACCTAGAGCGTGACGCTGCCCACCCAGTGCTAAAATTGCCCCTTTATTTACAGCATCTCCAATATGTCGTTGAATTTTTTGTACTGCATTTTCATTAATTAATGGGCCAATATTTACCCCTTGTTGTTGAAAATCACCCACAATAAATGACCGCACTTTTTCTTTGAGTTTATCGGCAAAAGCACGATAAATGCCTGATTGTACATAAATTCTGTTGGTACAGATGCAAGTCTGCCCTGAATTGCGGAATTTTGAGGCAATAACCGCATCAACAGTTTTCTCTAAATCAGCATCATTAAAAATCAAAGAAGGCGCATTTCCGCCTAGTTCTAGGCTCAATTTTTTCACTGTATCAGCACATTGCGCCATTAAAATTTTGCCCACTTTAGTGGAGCCAGTGAAAGTGAGTTTACGTACATCAGCACTACGAGTTAAAACACTACCAACTTCTTCTGCCAGTGCTGTTGGTAGCACATTAAAAACACCTTTCGGTATGCCAGCTTGATCAGCTAATTCAGCCAATGCTAAAGCAGACAAAGGGGTTTCTGGTGCTGGCTTAATAATGATCGAACAACCAGCAGCAAGTGCAGGTGCGGCTTTACGTGTAATCATCACATTGGGAAAATTCCAAGGCGTTATCGCGGCAACGACACCTACGGGCTGTTTAATCACGAGCAAGCGATGATCAGATCTATCTTGTGGGATAATTTCCCCGTAAGCACGCTTAGCCTCTTCTGCAAACCATTCGATAAAACTCGCTCCATAAGCAATCTCGCCTCGACTTTCATTCAAGGGCTTACCTTGTTCCATGCTTAATAAGTAGGCTAGGTTTTCTTGATTTTGCATAATCAACTCAAACCATTTTTGCAAAAATTTTGACCGCTCTTTTGCCGCATATTTTTTCCATTCATGCTGTGCCTGTTTAGCACTTTTAATAGCTAACTCAGCTTCTTCTTCTCCACAACAAGTTACTTCACAAATGACTTGTTGGTTAGCTGGATTTATTACAGGAAAAGTGCGGTGATTTTTTGCAGAAATAAACTCACCATTAATATAAGCTTGTGTTTTCAATAAGTGCTGAATAGGCATAAGAATTCCCCATAAAAAAAGCCTTGATATATCAAGGCCTTAATAATTAAACAGTTACAAATTATTTAATCTAATTTGGATTAATGATTGCTCAAAAGAATTGGTTGTTTTTAATGCTTGCTCAAAATTACTTTTGGCCGCTTCTTTATTACCTTTTGCTAGCTGAATATCACCAGCTAACAATAGCTTACGCACATCCCAAGTTTTACCTTTTACTTGATTGAGGCTAGCTAACGCATCATCAAATTTTTGTAACTGGTATTGAACAGTGGCTAAACGAATTGCACTGATTGACATTAAAATATCATCATTTGCATTAGAAAGCGCTTGTTTTAATGTAGATTCTGCATCAGTAAAGTTTTGTTGACCAACTTCAACTTTTGCTTTATCTAATAAAGCTAATACTGCATAACTTGTTTTGCCATTTTCTTGTACAAATTGATTTAACTGTGCGCTGTAAACATTTGGATTACTTGCATTATCAATCAGTTGATCATATTGTGCCGAAAGTGTCTGGCTTTTAGTTACTTGATAATCTTGCCAATAACGCCAACCAAATACCCCTGAAAAAGTTAAGATCGCAATGACAATAATAGATTTATAGTTCTCTTGCCACCAAGCCTTTAATTCATTCAGTTCTTGTTCTTCTTCAATTGTATAAGCCATTTTAGTATCCTTATTGAGTTGCTTGTTTTAAATAAGCTACGACATCTGTTAATGCTAAACTCTGTTGCTCAGCTCCGCCTAATAAATCTTTTACTACGACTTGTTGAGTTTGTGCTTCCATCTCGCCAATTACTAACGCAAATTTTGCACCAACCTTATCCGCACGTTTAAATTGCTTTTTGAAGTTGCCTCCACTGCAGTGAGTCATTGTGCGTAAGTGCGGTAATTCTGTGCGAAGTTTTTCAGCTAATTGGAAGGCTGGCAATGTGGTTCCTTCACCTGAATAAACCACATAAATATCCACCGCACTTGGTAAAGCAATTTGCTTATTCACTTCTTGTACAAGTAGCACTAAACGCTCTAAGCCCATGGCAAAACCCACACCACAAGCCGCATGCCCGCCAAGCTGTTCCACTAAACCATCATAACGCCCACCGCCACAAACTGTGCCTTGTGCACCTAAAGCAGAAGTTACCCATTCAAATACGGTTTTGTTGTAATAATCCAAACCACGCACTAATTTGGGGTTCACTTCATATTGAATACCAGCGGCATCCAATAAATCACAAAGTTGGCTAAAATGTTCACGGCTTTCTTGATCTAAGTAATCTAATAATTTCGGTGCATCATTTAGCACTTCTTGTAACGCTTGATTTTTAGTATCCAAAATACGCAATGGGTTTTTAACCAAACGTTCTTTTTCTTCATCACTTAATAAATCAATATGTTGTTGTAAAAACTCAACTAAAGCCGAACGATAATTTTGACGTGCCTCGAGAGAGCCAATGGAATTAAGCTGTAAGGTCACATGCTCAAAAATCCCAAGTTGTTTCCATAAACGTGCAGTCAATAAAATTAATTCTGCATCAATTTCTGGGTTCGCAATCCCAAAAACCTCTACACCAGCTTGATGGAATTGGCGATAACGTCCTTTTTGCGGGCGTTCATGGCGGAACATCGGTCCCATGTACCACAAACGTTGCTCATTATTATAAATCCAACCATGCTCAATGGCTGCACGCACACAGCCTGCTGTACCTTCTGGACGTAAGGTTAATTGCTCATCATTATCCCAGAATGTGTACATTTCTTTTGAAACAACATCTGTTACTTCACCAATGGCACGAGCAAATAAAGGCGTGCTTTCGACAATAGGCATACGCACTTCGGAATATCCATAAGTTTGTAAAACTGACCGCACTTTTTCTTCGACCCACTGCCATAATGGACTTTCAGTCGGAGAACAATCATTCATACCACGAATTGCTTGAATTGTTTTTGCCACAATATTTTTCCTTTAGATAATTCTATTTTTTGGATCTTGTTGTGCGACTTTCGCACGAATTTTTGCTTCTAATTGATTAATTAAAT
Source organism: Canicola haemoglobinophilus (assembly GCF_002015075.1). Classification (GTDB taxonomy): domain Bacteria; phylum Pseudomonadota; class Gammaproteobacteria; order Enterobacterales; family Pasteurellaceae; genus Canicola; species Canicola haemoglobinophilus. Next base: position 4,103 of record NZ_MUXZ01000030.1, on the reverse strand, counting down.
CATCATTGTCAAAGCGTTCTTTTTGACGTTCGCCGTCCAAATAGTAACCGCTCTTTTTATTACCACCTGTTACGCCCAAATCAGAAACTAATGCTTCACCAGGGCCATTTACCACACAGCCGATAATAGAGACATCCATTGGCGTAATAATATCTTCTAAACGTTGTTCAAGGGCGTTGACTGTACCAATTACATCAAACTCTTGGCGAGAACAAGTTGGGCAAGCAATAAAATTAATGCCACGAGAACGGATACGCAGGGATTTTAAAATATCAAAACCGACTTTGATTTCTTCAACAGGATCAGCGGCTAAAGAAACACGCAACGTATCGCCAATACCTTCAGCCAAAAGCATCCCTAAACCAACCGCACTTTTGACCGCACCAGCACGAGCACCGCCCGCTTCAGTAATACCTAAATGCAAAGGTTGCTTAATTGCTTTTGCCAATAAACGATAGCTTTCTACGGCAAGAAATACATCTGAGGCTTTTACACTGACTTTGAATTGATCAAAGTTCAAACGGTCTAAAATTTCCACATGACGTAATGCACTTTCAAGCAAAGCTTCTGGTGTCGGTTCGCCATATTTTTCTTGGAGGTCTTTTTCTAAGGATCCTGCATTTACCCCGATACGAATAGGAATATTTTTATCCCTTGCACAATCCACAACTGCACGAATACGATCTTCACGCCCAATATTACCTGGGTTAATACGCAAACAATCTACGCCATATTCCGCGACTTTAAGGGCTATGCGATAGTCAAAATGAATATCCGCCACTAAAGGAACCTTGACCTGTTGTTTGATTAATTTGAATGCTTCAGCTGCATCCATCGTAGGTACAGAAACACGCACAATATCAGCACCGACACGCTCTAAGGCTTTAATCTGTGCAACTGTTGCTTCAACATCGGTGGTTCTGGTGTTGGTCATAGATTGTACCGCAATAGGTGCATCACCACCCACTGGTACATTTCCTACATAGATTTTAGTCGATTGACGACGGTTAATAGTTGGTTTAAATGATGACATAATAATTTATTGTAATTTGAATTTCGCTACACGTCCGTCGACTTTTAACGGATAATGTTCACCTTTATAAGTAATTTTAACGTTGCTTGGTGCACCAATAATTAAAGAATAAGGAGCTCCTTCATTAAAGGTTAAAATCTCACCTTGTTTATATTCTTTTTGTGCAAGTACTTTACGTTTAGCATCTTTCACACTAATCCAGCAATTTGGTCCAATAATTTCTATTTGTAAATCACCAGCAACCACTGCTTCTGAATTTGTAGCCAAGCTCTCAGTTTCTGCATTTTTTGTCACTACTATATCTTGTGAATTTTGCACCGCACTTTGTTCTTTTACCACGGCAGATGGTGTAGTTGTTTTTTCAACCACAGCTTCTTCATTCACTATATTTTGCTGAGTTTCAACGAAATTACTTTCACTGGAAGAAGTTATAGGGGAATTGTCTACTGGAGCAACCAGTGTATTTTCAACAGCTGTTTCCGCTTGAGTATCAACTACATTAGTTGGCGTATTTTCTACATAATTTTGTACGAAAGTATCTCGTTCTTGAGTTGATTTTTGGTAATTTTCCCACCACCATAAAGCCGTCATTCCTGCTGCAATCAACAATACCAATATAGTGACATAACCAATCCAACGCCCATGAGAAGAATATTGGTTCACGGCTTTTGTTGAACGCGCATTTTTCCCTAAATCATGTTGAGTATTTTCTTCTAAGGATGTAATAGCAACTGTCCATATTTCTTCTGGAATACGCAGAAATTTCGCATAACTACGCACATAACCTTTCATGAAAGTTGCTGGAATACTTTTGTGTGTCAGTTCATTATTTTCTAAAAGCTGTAAAATCGCAGGCCTTAAATTAAGCTGCTTAGATACATCATCTAAAGATAACTGTAATTTTTCTCGAGTCACACGAAAATATTCACCTAGTGATAACTCATCATTATTTACAGTTTGTGCTACTTTTTCATTTAAAATGGTCATAATTCTTTTAGTTGCGACTATATCGTTGACAAAGGCTCAAGTTTAAAGTTGTACTCCTTGTTTTGCAACAATTATTCCTCAATAAATTGCAGCTCATCCAGCCAATCCTCTAATTTTTGGGTATCAACTAACCAATCAGTAATCAATGTATTGATCCATTCATCAATATATACTTCCCAATTCTCTGTATTAGGATCTTGAGCTAAAGCTGCAAGATGCTGCAAACGAATTAATCCCACAGATGCTAATGCACCTTTTATTTTATGTGCATTAGAAAGAAGATCATCTTTTGCTATGTTATCTAGCTTATATTTTGCATAACTTTCTGATAATTCAATCATATAACCAGGCATAGTCTGCTTAAATAATGACAAGTTTTTAATAATAAACTCTTTGCCTAAAATCTCATGCAGCTCAGTTAGCATTTCAAGATTAAGCACATCAGAAAAAGTTGAAACATCGCTAGAATAAGATTTTTTGAGCACAGTAGTATTTAACTCATCGCCAAAATAATCAGATAAACAATTTACTAATGCTTCTAAAGATAAAGGTTTACGTAAAACATCATCCATACCTTGCTTTTGATATTCAATTTTACTCTGCATTACATTAGCGGTTAATGCAATTAAAGGAGGAAGAAAATCATACACACCTTGCTCATATTTTTTGCGAAAATATTGGGAAATATCAAAACCTGACATATCGGGTAATTGAATATCCAAGAGTACAAGATCATAATAATTTTGTTCAAACTTCTGAATCCCTTCTTTACCCGTCATTGCGACATCAACGTTGTAACCTAATTTTTCCAAGACTGATTTAGCAACAATAATATTCACTTCAATATCTTCAACTAATAGAATATTTAAAGTGTTTGGCACATTAGATTGGCTTTCTATAGGTTTTTCTACAGCTTTAGCTTGCAAGGTCAGTGTAAAAGTTGATCCTTGATGTAATTGACTCTCCACAGTTAGATCGCCGCCCATTAAGCCTGCTATCGTTTTTGACACGGCTAAGCCGATACCACTACCAGCTGGCTTATAATCTGTTTCCTGAACTTGATAGTACATCGTAAAAATTTTATCTAGCTCTTGTTCTGCAATGCCAACCCCTGTATCAGATAAAGCAAAGGAAAATGCGTCCTCTGTCAAACGAGAAACTTTTAGTTTTAACTTCCCAGTAGGAGTAAATTTCACTGCATTATTAATTAAATTCCATAATATTTGGCTCAATCTCGCACTATCTAACATCAACCAATCAGGTAAATCTTTATCACATTCTAATTCAAATTTTAATTTACGCTGTTCAGCCATTAATGTCGCAAAATTGGTAATATCATTTAAAAAACTATGAAAATCAGTTTCTTGATAATGTAGTTCTATACGATGAGCATCAATTTTTTCAAGATCGATAATGTCACTAAAGATATGCCCAAGAGAAATCGCACTCACATTAATAGTTTTAAGATAATTACGTTGCTGTTCTGTTAGCTGATCATCAAGTAAAATACGACTTAAACCGATAATGCCATTTAAAGGTGTTCGCAATTCATGGCTAATCGTTGCCATAAGTGCGGTCTTATCTCGACTAGTTTTTTCAATTTCATTCAAAGCAACAGATAATTTTCTTTCTGCAAGAATACGATCTGACACTTCATTGCGTAAATTATCGACTAACTTAGCTAAATCAAGACGTGACTTTTCTAATTTCTCAACCAGTAAAGTAAAAAAATACAGTACAAATGGGGCAGAAAATAAGCCAAAAATAATAGAACGAGCCACATCTTGCCAATAAATTGTGCCAATAAAAATTAAGCTAACAACTATCTGCATAAATAAAGCAAAGACAGCCAAAATACAGACTCCAAGCAAAGAAAATCTAATGCGCCCGAGCCTAATAACCCAATCTACATATTTTTGTGCGAAGTACTTTAAATTTTTCATATTTGATAATTAATCTTGATAAATAATGAATATTATATACCAATATCCGCTGTTTAATTATCTTTTAAAAAGAAATAAATAAGACAAAAAAGAGCGGTATAAAACACTTTATTTTCCTACCGCACTTTCTTTTGCCTTTT
>NZ_MUXZ01000029.1 GCF_002015075.1 Canicola haemoglobinophilus | reverse complement strand
AGAATTTGGGACGAGGTCGTTCTCTAAAGATATTTTATTCCATTGCACCATTTATTTACAAACGAATAACGCCATCATAAATATGGGTTGCATCACCGGTCATATAAAGCGGATGGCCTTCTCCTTGCCATTCAATGGTTAAACTGCCACCCGGTAAATCCACTTGAACAGAATTGTCTAAAACACCTTGCATAATGCCGACAGCCACTGCTGCACAAGCGCCACTGCCACAAGCCTGAGTTTCGCCAGCACCTCTTTCATATACGCGCAGTTTAATATGATTACGATTAATCACTTGCATAAAGCCTGCATTGACTCGTTCAGGAAAGCGCTCATGTCCCTCTAAGAGCGGTCCTAATTTTTCCACTTTTGCTGTTTGTATATCTTCTACTTGCACCACACAATGTGGGTTTCCCATGGAGACAACACCACATAATAGGGTTTGAATTTCCGTGCGGATAATATAATTTTTCTCAAATTTATTGGCATTGAAAGGGATTTTATTCGGTTCCCAAATTGGCTCGCCCATATTCACTCGGATCATGCCATCGTCCTGAACGCTTAAAATCATTTTGCCTTTTGCTGTGCTTACTGCAATTTCTTTTTTATTGGTTAAGCCTTTAAGCGTAACAAAACGCGCAAAGCATCTTGCTCCATTGCCACATTGCGATACTTCGCTGCCGTCTGCGTTGAAAATACGGTAGTGAAAATCTAAGTCTGGATCATAAGGTGGTTCAACTACTAATAATTGATCAAACCCAATGCCACGATTGCGATCCGCTAATTTTTTTATTACCTCAGTTGGAAAATAAACATTTTGAGTAACCGCATCAACGACGACAAAATCATTTCCTAATCCATGCATTTTGGAAAATTGCATTTTCCTATTCCTTTATCAAATTAAAATTGAGGCTATTATAATCAGCGGATCAAGTTGAGTAAATGATCGAAATAATTATGGTGAAAGTCTTGCTTTGTGCCATTCAGATTGTTGTTGGGATTGCTGTTTGCTGTAACAAATTCTGTCATGTAAGCGACTTGGACGGCCTTGCCAAAACTCCATATAATCTGGGGTAATTAAGTATCCTCCCCAGTGTTCAGGGCGAGGAACATTGAAGGGATATTTTGCTGCGATAACGCTGGCTTTTGCCAAGAGTGAAGCTTTGTTAGAAATGACCGCACTTTGTGAACTTGCCCATGCACCAATACGGCTGGTATAAGGTCGAGTTGCAAAATATTGATCCGATTGTTCTGCTGGTAATTTTTCAATTTGTCCTTCGATGCGGACTTGGCGCTCTAATTCTGGCCAGAAAAAATTCAGGGCAACAAAAGGGTTGCTGGCAATAGCCTGTCCTTTACGGCTGTTGTAATTGGTAAAAAAGATAAAGCCTTGTTCATTCACTTCTTTAAGTAATACAACTCGGCTACTTGGTTTACCATTGGCATCGATTGTCGCTATATTCATAGCAGTAGGTTCTGGTACTTCAGCGTTAACTGCATCTTGTAACCAGATTTCAAATTGTTTAATCGGATTATCTAAACAATGATTTTTTGATAAGGTTTTTTTACTATATTCTTCTCTAATATTATGTAGATCCATTATAGACTCCTTATTTTTTATTGCGTAAATTCTCTCCGTCTTGTTTACGTAAGTAACTTAATAACCACACTAATATAAAAGCAAAAATGCTAAGAGTGAGGAATGTATAACTAAAAGATTGTTGTAATTGTGTGCCCACCTCCCCATTAAAATGACGATAGAAAGCTAAAATAACGGCTGATACAGCAATACCTATCCCGATACCCACTTGTTGAGAAACACTTAACATGGTTGCACCAGCACTGGTATCTTTTTCCTCTAATTCACTCACAGTCAAAGTATTAATCGCAGAAAAAATCACGGACATACAGCTACCGTAAGCAATTAATACTAAGAGAATAAACCACAGCGGGCTATCTGCATGGAAGAAACTCATGGCAATAATGACCATAGCAATACCCAATGCGCCAATGATTAATAACTTTTTGTAACCAAATTTATGCAGTAATGGACTAATAATGGGTTTACTTAATACAGAGCTTAGGGCAATTGGTGCTAATAACCAGCCTGCAAATTCGGCGCTGTATTGGAAAACGATTTGAAAGATTAAGGGCAATAAGAAAGGGACACCAGAGCCACATAAGCGAATAAGTAAATTGGCTACCAAGCCAATGCGGAAAGTGCGGATCTGAAATAAGGATAATGGTAACAGCGCATTTTCTGTTTTTTTAGCATAACGATAATACAGCGCAAAAAAGAGAAAGCCTGTGGCTAGAACAATTAATGTTGTTATATGTGGGGTTAATCTGTCAGCCATTAAATCTAAGCCTAAGGTTAAGCCCACTAAGCCCCCAGCAAATAACAAAAAGCCACGCCAATCTAAAGGTTGGCTTGAGCCAATATGATTTGGCATATATATTCCAGCAACCAAAATACCTAAAATACCAATAGGAATATTGATTAAGAAAATCCAATGCCAAGAGGTATAAGTGACAAGCCAGCCGCCTAAAATTGGACCTAGAACTGGGCCTATTAATCCTGCCATTGCCATTAAATTCCAAGCGTGCAGTAGCTGATTTTTCGGCACATTACGGATAATCGCAAGGCGTGCCACGGGCATCATTAATGAGCCGCCCAATCCTTGTAAAATGCGAGATAGTACTAAGGTTTCTAAAGAATAAGAGAGAGCACAGCAAATCGAGCCGAGTACAAAAATTCCCACTGAATAGCGAAAAATCTTTTGCACGCCAAAGCGATCTGCAATCCAGCCAGTTAGAGGGATAAATAATGCCACTGTGAGTGCATAGCTAATAATTGCCAGCTGCATATTGAGTGGGTTTTCATGTAAACTTTTTGAAATCGCAGGTAAGGCTGTATTTAAAATTGTCGCATCAAGGGTTTGCATAAAAAGGGCAATAGCGGCAATCCAAGCTAGCCCACGATAAGAGGTGGTTGTCATTTGCTTATTGCTCCTTATTTGCCACCTTTTTGTACCAATCTAGGATAAATGTGGCAATTTGAGCTGGATTATTAATATCAAGCATTGGTACTGATGTTTGCACTGGATAATCGGTGGCAAGGGCAATAACATATCCATCGCAAGGTGGGCAAGGTTTTGTCATTCCTTGGCGATGCAATAAAATTTTGACAATAGGTTCTTGTTTAAATCCTTCCACTAAAATTAAATCTGTGAGCTGAGGGTCAAATTGTTGCGCAAGATAATGCAACGAGGTTGGTGTGCTAGTTTCTGTCATTAATGCCCAACGATTATCACATGCCATAATGACTTGCGAGGCGCCAGCTTCTTTCATGCGCCAGCTATCTTTCCCTTCTTTATCCACTTGTGCATTGTGGTGGCTATGTTTGATCACCGAGACTTTTAAGCCAACATGAGCTAATTCAGGCAGTAATTTTTCCAATAATGTGGTTTTTCCACTCCCACTATAACCTGTGATACCTAACATGATTGGCATACTAAACTCCTATTGAATAATGCGTAATAAAATGGGCTGAAAGGTCTTTTTGCTTTGCCATTTTTTACTGTATGAGCGGATGAATATAAAAGAAAGTGCGGTACAAAAAAGGATAAAAATAGCACTCCACAATTCTTGCTTAAAAACTTGGCTTGCGAGCAATGTTGCGCTTAACAAGGTTATTAAAGGGACAATATATAGCAAAAGTGCGGTAGAAATTAGCGAACTTTCTTGTAAGCCGAGTTCGACAATTTGCCCTAGTTTTAAAGGCATTATGCTGTCAACGGTAAAAATATGTTCTGGGTTTTCGCCAGTGAGCTCTGAAAGTGCGGCTGTTCCACAAGCACTTTTGGCGGCACATTGACCACAAGCGCTTTTGCTTTGACATTTCACCGTTGCTTTGCCTTGTTCATAAGCAATCACGACCGCTCTTTCTGTTAGCATAAATCACCTATTTAATTTGAATATCTTGAATAATACGTTTTGCTGAGAAAATTGGAAGTTGACCAATGAAGGTTAATTCTTTGTCACCTCGAGTTTCGCTATAAAAGGTTGTAGCACCTTGTTTCCAAGAATTTTCGCCTTCATCCGCAATGATGCTATTAGATACATAGACTGTGAAAGAAAATAATCCATCACTATAAAATTGACTTTCAATATGGTTGTTATCATCTTGTTCTATGGATTGGCTAATGAGTTTAAATCCTTGTGGTAACCAATCAGGTTTCCAATTTTGTTTTTGTTGATTTTCAGGCTCAGTTAACAATGGTGGTAAAACTAAGCTGTTGATATAGTTACTTAATCCACTCAGTTCATCGCCAATATATAAATTTACAACACGGAATTGATCTAATAAATTGCCTTCGCGGTCTAACATATCACTACGCAACAACAAATGATTTTGTTCATCAATAAAGATCAAATATTGATAGCGAAAATCATCTTTCGGCAAAATGCGCAAGGTTTGCACAATACGGTCTGCCACACGATTACGCCCAAAAGGTACGATGTCATAATTTTCTGATAATTTATCTACATTTGTCCGCATTAAAGCAGGCAAATTATCCACAATATGACCACTCTTCAAGGAAAAGGCTTGGGTATTTGGTTGAAAATAGCTGACTAAATTTTCTCGTTGGACAATTTCTTGTTGAACGCCATCAAGAGTAATAAGTTGGGAATAGTTTTTACCTTCTTGATTTATATGGCGGTAACGTAATGATTCCATATTTGTTGGTGTGGTTTTCACAAAAGAGATTTCATAATTTAAGGTATTTTGTGCGCTAACCATTTTTTCCAATAATTGCTTAGGATCTAGCGTTTCTTGGGCAAAAGTTGAAGTTGAGAAAATAACAAGTGCGGTCAAAAAAGAGAAAATTTTTAACATGGTATTTCATTCCTAAGACAAAAAAATTCACCACCAAAATGGTGGTGAATATCTTAACATAAACTGGATTAGTTTCCGTTATTTTGTTCCGCATGAAGACGACGTTGCAATTCATAGTTTTGTAACATCATGCCAATGCGTTTATTTTTTTGTTCTAATTGCTCTTGCGTAATTATTTCAGTTTTTGGTGCATTATAGCTGACTTCTTGTACTGATTTATTAAATGGAAGGGTTTGTAAAACAGGATTATCAGCAGCATTTTCTTGTACAACTTCATTGGTAAAAGATTGCACACCGAATACCGCCACTAAACAAACTGTCGCCGCCACTGCCATTTGCAACATTGGTGAAAATAGAGAACGGATTTTTTGTACAAATGGAAGTGTTTCTACTTCTTCAAGCGTTGGTTGCGAAACAAGAGGCTGTTCAATTTTTACATTTTCTTCTTGTTCAATAAGCATTTCCATTTTTGCGGTAAAGTCAGAACCTAATAGAACTTTACTTTCTTGGCGCATAACGGAACGAATTAAATGATAATTTCCCCAACTTTTTTGCAGGTCTTTATCTTGGCAAAGGTTGTCAGTAAATTCGTTACTATGATGCTCGCCATCAATATAAGCTGAAAGTAACTCTTTTTGCATCTTGAACTCCAAGTTTTTGGTTAATTGATTTAACGTTGTAATAAAGGTTGAATTTTGCTTTCAATTATTTCTCTTGCACGGAAGATACGAGAACGTACGGTTCCCACTGGGCAATCCATAATTTCTGCAATTTCTTCGTAACTCAAACCTTCCATTTCTCGTAAAGTAATCGCTGTTTTTAAATCTTCTTGTAGGCTGCTGATTGTATCAAAAACAACTTTTTCTAATTCACTGGATAACATTTCATTTTCAGGCGTATCCACATCCCTTAAATTTGTGCCAACATCATAACTTTCAGCATCTTCAGCCAAGATATCTTCTGTTGGTGGACGACGCCCTTGCGCCGTTAAGTAATTCTTTGCAGTATTCACTGCTATTCGATATAGCCAAGTGTAGAAAGCACTCTCGCCACGGAACGACTCAATTGAGCGGTAGGCTTTTATAAAGGATTCTTGTACAACATCGGGAATATCATTTTGAGAAATATACCGAGTGAGTAACCCAGCGACTCTATTTTGATAACGAGCAACCAATAAGTTAAAGGCTTTTTTATCTCCCTGCTGTACTCTTTCTACCAAAGCCTGATCTGTTAGTTGTTCAGCCATATAACCTCTTAATCACATCTAACAAGCCTTAATATTAAAGCCAGCAAGCTCTCGTGCTTGGTTAGACGTAATGGAATAAAAAAAGTTCAATCTTTTTAAAAAAGATTATTGATGTAAATTTAATTTTTCTTGAATATGATCCACCATCTCTTGTAATTCAAGATCAGCGGCTGGAGTGCGGTTAAAAAACCAAGAAAAAAGTTGTAAATCTGAGCAAGCCAACAAACGCAAAAATATATCTTTTTTAGCATCAGGTAGCTCATCAAAATATTGTTGAAAAAAGGGCATAATCACTTTATCTAATTCCAACATGCCGCGGCGGCAATCCCATTCAATACGGAATTTATTATATTTTTCCATGCTTTATTTCCCCATAAATTTTGACCGCTAATAGTAACAATCAGAAGAAAGGCTGTAAACAAAAGAGAAAAATAAACCCGACTTATTGCCGGGCTTATGTTGTTGTAAAGTGCGGTTGATTTTATGCTGCTTTTGGTTTGATCACAGAATAAATCACGCCAGTAATTAATGCTCCAATAGCAATCGCTACAAGATACATTAACGGCTGGCTTACAAATGGAATAACGAATAAACCACCATGAGGTGCTTTTAAGCTAATCGCTAGACCAAGAGAAATCGCACCAGCGGTTGCACCGCCTAAAATACTTGAAACAATGACACGCACAGGATCTGCTGCCACAAATGGTAATGCACCTTCAGAAATAAAGCATAAACCTAACACAAAAGAGGCTTTACCAGCATCACGTTGATTTGCCGTAAATTTATTGTGCGCTAAAATAGTCGCAATTGCCATTCCAATAGGTGGAACCATACCTGCCGCCATCACTGCTGCCATTGGTGTATAAACGCCAGAAGCAATTAAACCTGTACCAAACGTATAAGCCGCTTTATTAACTGGACCGCCCATATCAACACACATCATCGCACCCAATACTGCGCCTAATAAAATCGCATTAGTTTGTCCCATGGTATTTAACCATTCTACCAACGCATCCATAAGTGCTTTTACTGGTGGATTGATGATATAAATCATCGCTAAACCAACAATTGCAGAGCCGAACAATGGCAGAATTAAGATTGGTTTTAAAGAACTTAGGCTTGCGGGTAATTGGATACTGCTGTTTAAGAATTTCACTACATAACCAGCAAGGAAACCAGCCACAATACCGCCAAGAATACCAGCGCCTGCTGTGGTTGCTAACATACCGCCAATCAGACCGACAGCTAATCCGGGACGATCAGCGATAGAAAATGCGACATAACCGGCAAAAACAGCGATCATTAAGTGGAATGCGGCACCGCCACCAATATCCATTAAGGCTTTTGGTAATCCACCGGCAATATTTGGATCTTTAAATGCTTCAATACCAAACATAAAGGAAATCGCAATTAACAAACCACCCGCCACAACGAGAGGCAACATGTGTGAAACACCTGTCATTAAATGTTTATACAAGCCTTTCTTCTCTTCTGTCGCTTCAGGTGCGGTTGCTTTTGCGGAAGTTTTTGCTGCACTCGAATAAATTTTTGCTTCTTTAAATGCTTTATCAAATTCTTGTGCGGTTTTCTTTAAAGCTAAACCTGTTGATGTGCGATACATTGGTTTACCTTCAAATTTACTTAAATCCACATCAATATCTGCAGCGATAAAGACTAAATCTGCATTAGCCACGTCTTCTGCTGAAATAATATTGCTTGAACCCACTTGACCACGAGTTTCTACTTTGACATTCCAGCCTTGTTTTTTCGCATATTCAGAAATCGCTTCCGCAGACATAAAAGTATGCGCAACCCCTGTTGGACAAGCGGTAACAGCGACAATGTTTTTTGTGCCTTGCGCAGAAAGTCCAAGATTTTCTACCGAACTTTCAACGGTACTTTGTTGGCTATTTTCTGTACCAACATAATCCACTGCTTGTGCTAAAGCATTTTGAATAGCTTGTTCTGGCGCATTAAAAGCTTGTTCAGCCTCAACCACAAACACTTTTTTACCTTGCAATTGTGCATTATTTGGCATTTGATTAAAGGCAATAGCTAATTCCGCATGGTCTACATCAGACACCATTTCATGCCCTTGTTGTTGAGCCGCAGTAGCTAAAACTTGGCGTAGCAAAAAGGCTTTTGCATTGCCGATGTTTGCCCCTTGATTAATATATATTTTCATTTTTTTACCCTTCAATTAATTGAATTTGAACATTATTTAAAATTGGTTCTAACAAGGCAACATCATCAATACCTACGTTACTTTGGGATACCGCAAATGCTGATACTGCACTAGCAAATGCAAGGGTATCTTGTTGTGGAAGTTGTTTACTCAAGCCGTAGATCAGCCCAGCAACCATAGAATCACCAGCGCCCACCGTGCTGACAACATTTTCACATTTTGGTGGTTGTGCACGGACAATGGCTTCATCGCTTAGCCACACAGAACCTTCCGCGCCCATGGAGATAATCACATTGGCAATGCCTTGTGCTTTTAATTGTTTTGCTGCCACAATAATTTCCTCAAAGGAGGAAAGTGGTTGTCCAAACCAAGCCTCGAGTTCACGATGATTAGGTTTTACTAACCAAGGTGTTGCGCTTAAACCTGCGGTTAAAGCCGCATGGCTACTATCTAAAATGACTTTTACGCCAACCTGTTTTAATTGTTTTAACCAATCGGCAAATAATTCAGGGCTAACACCACGCGGTAAGCTGCCACAAACGGCAACCATATCAAAGGCTTGGCAATATTCTAAGGAGGATTTAACAAAGTCTTGCCATGCACTTGGCGAAATTTCATAGCCTAAAAAGTTAAGATCGGTTACATCAGCTTCTGTTTCAGTGATTTTCACGTTAATTCGAGTTTTTCCAGCAATACGTTGGAATTTATCTTCCAAACCCGCTGTGTTGAACATCGCTTCAAAATCACTGGCATTATCTTGACCAAGAAAACCGCCTACTGCGACTTCTACGCCTAAATCTCTCAACACTTTCGCTACGTTAATCCCTTTACCAGCTGGATATAAGCCGAGAGTTTCCACTGTGTTAACTTCGCCTAGTTCAATGCGCTTTAAACGCCCGACTAGATCATAAGCAGTATTTAATGTGATAGTTGCAACTTTTGCCATAACTATTCTCCAAGTCCTGCTTCAATAGCAGCACCAATACCATCAATAGCTTTTTGTGCTTCTTCACCTGTTGCTACAAAGCGTAAACGATGACCTTTAACAACGCCTAAAGCGACAATTTTCATCAAACTTTTCGCACTCACTAATTGGCTATCACGATCTAGATTTTGCACCGTGACGGTAGCGTTATATTTTTTCACTTCATTGACTAATACCGCACTTGGACGAGCATGTAAGCCATGTTCATTTTTAATCACAAAAACGGCTTCAACGCTGTCGCTGTTATTTTCATTTGTCGTTGTTTGTGCGCTAGCTTCTGCAGGCGTAGTTTGCCCCATAATTTCAATGGTATCTGGCTCTTGTGGTGGCACCGCTGAAACTGTTTCGCCTAATCCTTCCGCAATGGCTTTGCCTAATGCCTCAATAGCTTGTTGTGCATCATCGCCCTCAGCCACAAAACGTAAGCGATGACCTTGTGTTACACCCAATGCAACGATTTTCATCAAACTTTTTGCGCTAACTGGAGCCGTGTTGCGAGTGAGGTTTTCCACCGTAATTTTGGCATTGAATTTCTTCACTTCATTAACTAAAAGTGCACTTGGACGGGCATGTAAACCATGTTCATTGCGGACAGTAAATGTACCTACTACGCCTTGAGCTGTTGTGTTTTGCTCGGTTGCTGCAGTAGAAAGTGCGGTAGGATTTTCCACAGTTTTTTCTGCACTATTAAGCGCTGCCAAAATTTGTTCTGCAGAACCTTCAAGTAAGGTTTTTTGTACTTCGCTATCTAATAAGCGAGCAAGGGTTTCATTAATTTGATCATTGATACAAGCAAGGGTTAATACGCCTTTTACTGCTTTACCATTATTGCTAAACGTTTGTTTTGCACGGCTAAAGGCTAAGGCATTTTTTTCATTTCCAGTCACCGCGTCTGTTACCCATAAACCGTTGCCTAAAGGGAGTGCTGGATTTGCAATGACTTCAGAAATAAATTGATTATTGACCGCACTTTGTTGTTGTAATTTGCCAGCATTCATCGCTACTAGGGTTAATAAACTTTCAGTATCTACATCTAAGCTGATATTTTCCTTTTGTACTGAAAATTGTTCTTCTCCCATTAAAATGGCACGAAATGCTTGAGCATCTTGCAAGGTAGCTAATTTTGCTGCTTTCTCTTCATCGCCTAAAACATGAGTAAGCTGGCGCAACAAAGCTAAATGTTCATCAGAACGTGCGGCAATTCCAATTACGATATAAGCAATATTACCTTCGCCCCATTCGATCCCTTGTGGGAATTGAAAAACTTGTACGCCGGTATTTTTTACCATCGCACGTGTATCTAAGGTGCCGTGAGGAATTGCAATACCATTACCTAAAAAAGTAGAGGTTTGTTGTTCACGGGCTAACATACCTTGTAAATAACCATTTTCCACATAGCCAGCTTGCTCTAATGCTTTTGCCGCTAATTCAATAGCTTGTTGTTTATTGTCCGCTTGTGCGGATAAATGAATGTTTTGTTCGCTCAAATTAAACATTCTTGCTCCTTATTTTTGTAAAGTTTGACTATTTTTTGCTGAAAATAATAAAGCAAAAACCTTTCAGCAAGATTAAAAAAAGAAATCTGCTAACAACTTTAGGTCGTTAACAGATCTATATTATTTTGTGCAAAGTTTTAAAATTTGTTCACTACCTTGTGCAATATATTCATCATCTTCGGCACGAACTCGATTATTTTGTAAATCTAACATGGCATCATAAATACCTTGAGTTGCACTTGCTTGATCAATATGGCTCCAACAAGTTGAGCTTAATCTATTAAAGTTTGTTTGTAATTCTGAAGCAAACAGAACACCGCTATAATAAGCATAAACATTGCTATCTAAGCCATTACCTTGAAACAATTTTTCTTTAATTTGCTCAACAGGCACTAAAATTCGTGCTGAATACCAATCTTTTGCACCACTTGCGAAAGAATTTACATGATATTCTTTATTTACACGTCCTTGGTAACTTTGTACCGTTGCCTCGTAAGCTGTGGCGTAAGATTTTTGATCGATTTTATCTTTGTCTAAATTGATGACTGTTTTGCTATCGCTCATAAATGGAATATAAGAAGTGACAGAATTCATTGAACAAGCTGAAATCAGACCAATACATAAAACCAAAGATACTTTTTTGAACATAAAAGATTCCTAAAGAAAATAAAGTACGTTAATTATACAGATTAACTCGGGGTAAGCCAATAAAGAAACCTACATTGAATTTACATGTTTTAATAAAATTTCATTAATACGAGATTGCCATCCTTTTCCTGTCGCTTTAAAGGCGTTGACAACTTCAGGGGATAAACGAATAGTAATTGCTTGTTTTGTTGGTGCTTTTTGTTTACCACGATGTCTTTTGACCATTGTCAGAAATTCTGCAGGCATCACATCTTGAATAGGGCGAAATTGATCTAGTTCTTCTTCTGTGTATTCTGTATTTTCAAAAGGATCATCGTAAATTCCAACTTTCATATTTTTTTACCTCTCTTGTATTTGCTCGGCGAAAACTAATAACTCTAATTCCATCTGTTATTGGTGTAAAACATATGTGATGTAGTCGTTTGTAAAGGAGTGCAAAAGCACATAAACGTGGTTCGGGATAATCTTTTCTTTTATCCTGCCAAATCAGAGCAGTATCCCAATCAAGGTCAAGATCAAATGGTAGATTTCTTTCTTCGGTATTGCGTTGATTTTTTGTTTTATCATACTCAATTTTCATAACTTATGATATTTTTTGAAATTCATTAGATTGTACATACAATTAAAGTAAAATCAATAAAAACTATATCAAATAAGGTAACAAAAAACACCGCACTTGTTGTTTATATAATTGATGTGAAAGCTAAAAATAGCCATTTCCATTGAATGGAGAAAATGCTGTTTGGGATGTAAAACGGAGCAATTTAGTTTGTCTAAATGCTCCGTTTTTTATGCTAATTCGCCGCAATAATGGTTGGGCGTTTTTCTTTCGCGATTTCCATTTGTTGACAGAGTTTTTCTCTGAGTTCTATTCTCACTTGTTCATAGATTGGATCACGCACGAGGTTGGTTAGCTCATAAGGATCTTTTTCTAGGTCATATAAGAAATCTTCTTGATAAAGATCGCTGCCAGCGTGTTCTCCTCCATGTTTACCTGGTGCAGTAACCGCATAGAGATATTTTTCGGTGCGGATTGCACGTCCGACTCGGCTTTCGCTGATTTGTGCAAAGACTTCATTACGGCGGTTTGGATCTTTATTGCTTACTACGTCGAATAAGTCTTCACCGATCATTTTATCGCCCACATCAATACCAGCCATTGCCAAGAAGGTTTTTGGTAAGCTCGCGGTACTGACTAGTGATTTAACCCGTTTTCCGCCAACATATTTTCCGCCTGCAATCACAAGTGGTACATGAAGAGCAGATGAGTGACAAGAGCGTTTATAGTCATCATAGCCATTTAAGTTATTGTCTTTGTTGCGGGTCATAAAATGTGAACCATGATCAGAAGCGAAGACGATAATGGTATTATCATAGATGCCTTTTTCTTTTAACTTGTCTATTAAGCGAGCAAGGTTATCATCTAAGCTACGACAGCAACCGAGATAATCTGGGTACATTTCATCGGCATTACCTTTAAGGACTGCTAAATCATGGGGCAAGACATAATTTGAGAAACGTGTTTTTGAACCATCAGGCCCTTCATAGCGTTTTCTATCATTTTGATGATGAGGTTCAATGTGCGAAATGGTCATAAAGAATGGTTTTTCGCCATTATATTGATCAAGATATTCCAAGGCATAATCGGTAATACGATCAACCCGATAACCTTTAAATTCGCATTTGTTCATATTTTCATCGAAAACGAAACCGTCATAACCGTGGGAGGTAAATTCCAGTACATCAGCAGCACGCCAGAAACCTTTATAACCACCACGTCTTTCTGGTGGAATGGCAGTAATGGTGTAGTCGATGGTTGGTTCTTCCTCTAATTCACCATCACTAGCTAAATGCCATTTACCAATATAGGCAGTGTCATAGCCATCTTCGGTAAAATAATCGGCAAGGGTTTTGATGTTTTGAGGCAATGCAATATTATTGCGGAAACACCCAGTTTCTGTTGGATATAAACCACTTTGGAAAATAGAACGGCAAGGGCCACATACAGGTTGTGATGAAAATGCTTCTTCAAATAGCACGCCTTCTTCAGCAAGCTTATCCAATGTTGGTGTAACGTTTAAGGGTTGACCATAAGCACCAACCGTATCCCAGCGTTGTTGATCGGTAAAATAGAAAACGATATTGGGTTTATTCATATCATGCTCCTTAATTTCTGATTTTTTTGTAATTGTTATAAATAATGCTCACGACAACTAGCAGAATAAGTATGCAGAAAACTAATGAGAAAGGACGTTCCACAAAAATATTCCATTCCCCATCAGAAATCATCAGTGAGCGACGTAGATTTTTTTCCGTTAAGGCTCCTAGAACTAAGCCGAGCAGCGTTGGAACTGCGGAAAATCCTAATTTATCCATAATGTAAGCGATGCCGCCAAACACGATAGCAGTACCCACATCAAACATACTTTCCTTGAGTGAATAAGCGCCAGCAAAGCAGAAAATGGCAATAATCGGGATAAGTACTTCTTGTGGGATTTTTACCACTTTAGCGAATAATTTGAGTAAATATTTTCCTTGGATAAGCATAAAAATATTCACAAAAATGAGCCCGATCATAATGGCATACACAGAGTCGCTGTGCGCAGTAAATAAATTTGGTCCCAGTGTTAAACCATTGACCATTAACGCACCAAGCATTAACGCCACTGCCGCATCTCCAGGAATACCTAATGTTAACAGTGGAATAAGTGCGGTGCCTGTAATGGCATTATTTGCACATTCTGTCGCAGCAATACCTTCAACAGATCCGTTGCCAAATTCTTCTGGTTTTTTGGATACTTTGCGCGAGAAGTCATAGCTGAGAAAGGAAGCGATAGATGCACCAGTACCTGGAATAATGCCCACTAAAATACCTGACAACGAGCCGATAGTAAGTGGTTTTGGTAAGCGTAGCCATTCGCTTTTGGATAATGTACCTTTGTCTAAAGTAACATCGTCCGCTTTTTCTTTATTTTTAGCAGATTTTAGCTCCGCACTTTTATGGATAATTTCAATGAGTGCAAATAAACCAATAAGAACAACTACTAAGTCAAAGCCACTATATAAATGTAAGTTATCAAAGGCAAAGCGCATTGTATCGCCACTCATCAGATCCATTCCCACGAAAGAGAGGAATAAACCGAAACAACCAGAAATAATGCCTTTTAGTAGGCTCTCACCACTTACCCCCGCAATAATGGTTAAACCAAAGGCACAAATAAGAAAATATTCTGGCGAGCCCATTTTCATCGCCACTTTTGCGACTTCAGGCGCTAAAAATAACAACACGATGGCGCTGACTAGCCCACCAATAAAAGAGGCATAGAGAGCAACATTCAAGGCTTTTTGTGCTTGTCCTTTTAAGGCTAATGGGTGACCGTCTAACATGGTAGCGGTTGCGTGTGGTGTACTCGGTGTTTTGATTAGGATTGCAGAAATGGAGCCGCCATAGCTACCTGCACAATAAATACCCAGCAAAAACATAAAGGAATGAATGGCATCGAGAGAATAAGTAATTGGCAAGAACAGCACTAAACAGAGCATTACAGTGAGTCCCGGAATTGAGCCAAAAATAATCCCGAGAAATAATCCTAAATTGATATAGAAAAAACTGCCCCAGTTAAAAAATGCGTTAAATCCATTGAGCATTTGATCAAACATAACTTCCTCACTTATGGTAATGACACATTCAATAAGTTTTGGAAAAAGAGCGATACGGACACAATGACAGCAATGACAATCGCATAATATTTCCAGTTTTTACATTGAAAGAAAATCAATAATAGAACAGAAAAAATGGTTGAGGATACAATAAAAGGCAACCAGTGCAATAATCCCCAGTAGAGCACCAACAACAAGACTACGACTAAAGAACGAGCTTCATGCGGTAAATTAATCTCTGCCATTTTAGTCGGTTGTTTACGGATAACTTTAATGATTTCTTGTATGAATAAAATAACGCAGCACAAAATCATTAAACCTATCACAAGGCGTGGGAAGGTTTGTGCAGTAATCAGCTCATCATCTTCAGTAACCTTAATTTGATAAGGGATTAAAAACCACAGTACTAATGAAAAAATGAGAAATACAATAGAACCGACTAAATCTTGTCGAAAACGAATTGTCATACAACCTCCCCACAGAATAAAAGTGCGGTGTAAATTTTTGAAATTTAACCCTATTTAGTTGTTGCATAATGGTGAAATGACGGGGTGTTTGTAGGGACGCCACGCTGGCGTCCGTTGCAAAAAGAGAACACAACCATTTGATTTTTAAGAAACATTTTACGGACGCCAGCGTGGCGTCCCTACAGTTTTATTGTGCAACTGTTATGTACTCATGCAATTTCACACCGCACTTTGAACGACTATTTAACTAATTTAGAATATTTTTGTGCTTTATCCATTGTTGAATCAATGTAGGCTTTAACAGATTTACCATCACGAATATCTAAACGTAAACCGATGTTTTTTGCGGTTTGTTGTAGTTTTGGATTTTCAAGAATGGCTTTCAATGCTTTGTAGTTTTTATCTACGATAGCTTGATCTGTTCCTGCACGAATAAATACTGCACAAGTATTTGTCATCCAAGTATCTAAACCATAATCGCCCACACTTTCTAAGTTATATACTTCATCAACGAGTTTTTTCTCATCAAAGGCAATAACAGGTTTTACGCTGTTTGCTTTAACGAATTCTCTTGCTAATGATGCGTGTGTGGTTGCGAAAGTAACTTCGCCAGAAACCACCGCAGTTAAGGCTTCATTCGCGCCTTCATATGGAATAAGTTTAAATTTTGCATCTAATTCTGTTAAGAAGGCAGCTGTTTGTAAGGCTTCAGATGAGTTAGTACCGTTCACACCTACTTTCACTGTTTTGCCTGCTTTAATGTAGTCTTTTAATGTTGCCATACTATCTACTTTGGCTTTTGGATTAGAAAGGAACACAAAAGTAGAAGAGTAGATGTTAATCACAGGAATGAAATCATCGAATTTATAGGCAACTTTCATTGTTAAAGGTGCAATAGCGAAGCTACCTTCACCACCTAGAATGAGTTTATGGGTATTTGGTTGTTCTTTAACATATTCTGTTAAAGCCACTGCACCGCCAGAGCCTAAAATATTATCGGCTAAGAGCGGTTGTCCATATTGTTCTTTGCCATACTCTGACATTGCTCGGTTAATTTGGTCCGCTAAACCGCCCACAGCCCAAGGTGTGATAATTGTCACTGGTGCAGTTGGCCAATTTGGTTCTGCATTCGCATTGACACTAATTAAACCAAGTAAACCCACTAAGGTTGCTTTTAAAGTAGATTTGATATTTTTCATGGTACCCCCGATTGAGTAAAAAAGTCGCAATTAGGATACAAATTAATCTTCTTCGGGGCTTATGATATTTATCATATGGAGCCTGTGAGCAAGTTCACACTTTTACAATTTTCCATGTCTTAATTGCCAAGCGAATTGTTTTAAAAAATTATCCATATGAGAAAGTGCGGAATAATAGGCTTCGCACAACACATTATGCGGTTCGCCAAAGCCTTGGATTTTGCGATGTTTTGGACAACCACCGTTACAGGCAAAACGGAAACGGCATTGTTGGCAACGATCAGACACCTTCGCTTTATTACTGCCAAATCGTTGTTGTTGGGTGGAATAGGTAATATCTAATAATGGCGTTTCAATTAGGTTACCAATTTTATATTCAGGATAAACATAATGATCGCAACTATAAATATCACCATTTTGCTCTACAATCATTTGATCGCCACAAGTTTTACGGAAAATGCACAAACTGGGTTGAAAACCTAAATAGGCCATGAGCCATTGCTCAATATATTGCACCCCAATTTTGCCAATATCCGCTTTGCGCCATTCCTCGAAAATAGCAATCATCATTTGCCCGTAATCTTTTGCGGTAGCTTCTTGCTCAAAATCGCCCATTAAGGGAATAAATTGCATATAGGTTGAGCCAATTTCTTTGAGGAAATGATAAATTCTTGCGCCATGTTGTACATTTTCTTTATGCACCACCGTGAGTGTATTAAATTGCACTTGATATGCCAGTAAATGCTCAATGGCGTGCATGACTTGATGAAAAGTCCCTTTCTGGCTTTTAGTTACTCGGTAGGCATCATGTAAATCTTGCGGGCCATCAATGGAAACGCCCACTAAAAACTGATTTTCTTTGAGAAAGCGACACCAATTTTCATCAAGCAAAATACCATTCGTTTGCAAGGCGTTATAAATACGTTTGCCTTTTGCATATTTCTGCTGTAATTCAACAGCCTTTTGATAAAAATCTAAGCCAGCGAGTGTGGGCTCACCACCTTGCCAGAGAAATGTCAATTCCTTTTGTGGTGCGAGTTCAATGTAATTTTGGATATATTTTTCAAGTACAGCATCATCCATTCTGCGCTGATTAAGGTGCGGTTTTTCCAAATAAAAACAGTATTTGCAATCAATATTGCAAATAGAACCTGTCGGCTTTGCCATTAATTGAAAGGGATACATTGAAACACCTCAAACAAGAACAAGGAAGTTAAGCATAATCAAAAAAAGAAATATTTAGTATGATGTTGATCATAAACGCACATTGTAGTCATTGTTGAATAAAAATAATCGCAAAAAGCACCGCACTTTTACCTTTTATTTACAATCTTTTAAACGCATTCTAAAAATGCTATATTGTGCGCTGTTTTTTCTCTGGATATTTTTTCTTACCAACCTCAATTATTTATGGCTAATTATCAAGATATAACGCTTGCCCTTGCTGGCGTGTGCCAAGCGGCAAAATTGGTAAAACAATTTGCAACCCATGGCAGCGCAGATCAAGAAATTCTACAAATCAGTTTAAACAGCTTATTACAAACCGCACCAGAAAATACGCTTGCGGTTTATGGTGGACAAGAGGCTCATTTGAAGTTAGGCTTAGAGACTCTAATGGAGCAATTAAATGGTAGTGAGCCAGAGTTAAATCGCTATTGGTTAGGGCTGTTGGCATTGGAAACTAAATTAAATAAAAATCCACAAGCGAAAGCAGAACTTGCCCGCCGTATTCAATATTTGCCTACGCAACTCGCCCATTATGATTTGCTCGATGAACAAATGCTTTCTACTTTAGCCTCAATTTATGTTGATGTTATCAGTCCTTTAGGCGCACGCATTCAGGTACAAGGTTCGCCACTTTATTTACAACAACTTGCGACACAAAATCGTATTCGTGCTTGTTTATTAGCTGGTATTCGCTCGGCGGTGCTCTGGCGCCAAATGGGTGGCACAAAATGGCAATTTTTATTTTCACGCCGTAAGCTCATGGCTACCGCCCAACAAATTTATTTATCTCTTTAACTATTCTTAGGAGTAATTCTTTTATGCAACTCAACGCATTAACCGCACTTTCCCCAATCGATGGTCGTTATCAAGACAAAGTAACCCCTTTACGCAGTATTTTTAGCGAATTTGGCTTATTAAAATTTCGCGTTACAGTGGAAGTTCGTTGGTTACAAAAACTTGCTGCTACCAGTGCAATTCAAGAAGTTTCTTCTTTGTCAAAAGACGCAAACGATTACCTAGATCAATTGGTAGAAAATTTCAGCTTGCAAGATGCTGAGCGCATTAAAGAAATTGAGAGCACAACAAATCATGATGTAAAAGCCGTTGAGTATTTCTTAAAAGAAAAAAGTCAGGCGATGCCAGAATTAGCGGCAATCAGTGAATTTATCCATTTTGCTTGTACTTCAGAAGATATTAACAACCTTTCTCATGCCTTAATGTTAAAAACTGCTCGAGATGAAGTGCTTTTACCAGAATGGCGCAAACTAATCGAAAAAATCACCGCACTTGCGCATGAATATAAAACTATTCCATTGCTATCTCGTACACATGGGCAACCTGCATCGCCAACGACCATGGGCAAAGAAATGGCTAATGTGGTCTATCGTTTAGAGCGCCAATTTAAGCAATTACAACAAACCGAAATCCTCGGCAAAATTAATGGCGCGGTGGGTAATTACAATGCGCATTTATCTGCTTATCCTGAAATCGACTGGCACCAATTTAGCCAAGAATTTGTGACTTCCTTAGGTTTAACTTGGAACCCTTACACCACCCAAATTGAACCGCATGATTACATTGCAGAGTTTTTTGACAACGTGGCTCGCTTTAATACCATTGTTATCGACTTTGACCGTGATTTATGGGGCTACATTGCATTAAATCACTTTAAACAACGTACCATCGCAGGCGAAATCGGATCATCAACCATGCCGCATAAAGTCAACCCAATTGACTTTGAAAACTCAGAAGGCAACTTAGGTTTAGCCAATGCGGTCATGGCGCATTTAGGGGCTAAATTACCGATTTCACGCTGGCAACGTGACCTCACGGATTCCACAGTGTTACGCAATTTAGGTGTTGGGCTTGGCTATTGCTTAATTGCTTATGCGGCTACGGCAAAAGGCATTAGCAAACTCGAAGTAAATGAACCGCACTTAAGAGAAGAACTCAATCAAAACTGGGAAGTGCTTGCTGAACCAATCCAAACCGTTATGCGCCGTTATGGTATTGAAAAACCTTATGAAAAATTAAAAGAGCTTACTCGAGGCAAACGAGTTGATGCGCAAGCGATGTTGGAATTTATCGAAAAATTAGATATTCCAGCCCATGAAAAAGCACGTTTACAACAGCTGACACCAGAAACTTACATTGGGGATGCCATTCGTTTAGTGGAGCAGTTGTAAATTTTGTTGTAAAAAGTAAAATTAGCACGAAAATCTGCACTTAGAATAAAGCTTGTTTTTTTATAGCCATAAGTGCAGATTTTTTTATATAAAATATACAAGCAAAAAATTTACATATGTAGAGGTATAAATTTACATAACTTTACATAACTTTACTTTCTGTTATCTAGAAATCTTAACCTTTTGAGCCTATAATTGTTCACAATATATTCTATTAAACCCTCTTTATATGAGTGATTTTTATAAAAATCACCATTAGTCACTATTCAAATGGAGTTAAAAGTGTCGTTGGAATGTCGTTTTAGCGTAATGTTTTACGCCAAGCCTAAGTGATTTTCTGCTTTCTCAGTTAGAGAAAGTTGAGACTTTTCTTCCTAAAATCTGTATTTAAGTTATTTTTTCCCAAGAACTGTAATGGCATAAGCCTCGCAGGGGGGGGCACATGTTGTTTTTTCCACAAGGTCGTGAGTATGAATAAAATTTTTAAAATAATCTGGAACCATTCCACACAAACGTTTAACGTTGTGTCTGAATTAGCAAGAAGTTGTGGTAAGTCGAAGAGTCTTACGGATAAACGTAAATCATCTAAAGCCTTAGTAGCGCTCGGTACCGTATTGGGCGTGAGTGTCTTTATAGACAGTTCTTTTATTGTCACTCCAGCGTATGCTGATGCCACCTCTGCTCAAAATATTTCAGGTAAGCAATATACGCAATCTAATGATAAAGATGGCAATCAACGTGCTACTTATTCTTTACATATCGGCCCTGGGTCGACACTTGATCAACAAAGTAATGGAAGAACTGTTGTAGGTATCAATGCTACTGCCATCGGTGGTAACACTTTTGCAAAAGCGAATGCTACAGCTCTTGGAGCTGGTGCTAAGGCCAATGATGGTTGGGCAACCGCTGTCGGTCATGCCGCCATTTCTAATGGTGCATACGGTACTGCTGTAGGTCAGGATAGTAAGGTTGATTCGAGTTGGGCTTCTGCTTTTGGTTCAAATTCACATGCAATAGGAAACTTCTCTACAGCGATAGGTTTTCAAGCCAATACTAATGGTGAAAAAGCCTCGGCCTTAGGTTATGGTGCGCACGCAAAAATAAGAGCTACAGCCGTAGGTCAGTATTCAAATGCATCTGGTACAGCTTCCTTTGCTGGTGGTGCGGATGCGACATCTGGTGGTTCAGAATCTGTCGCTGTCGGTCAATCAGCTAATTCTGGTGGGGCAAGTTCAGTTGCTGTGGGACATTCATCAAGTTCAGCTGGCACAAACGCTGTCGCTATTGGTAAAAGTTCTTCTGCTAACCAAAATCATGCGGTGGCTTTAGGTGATACTTCCGTAACATCAGGCGAAAAAGCTACCGCACTTGGTTTTAATACCAAAGCTGGTGCTCGTGCCACTGCATTCGGTCAGTCGTCAAATGCTGCTGGTACTGCTTCCTTTGCTGGTGGTGCGGATGCTACATCGGGTGGTACAGAATCTGTCGCTGTTGGTCAGTCAGCAAATTCAGCAGGCAATGTTGCGGTCGCTATCGGTAAAAATTCTTCTGCTTCAGGTCATTGGTCTCTTGCCTTGGGTGGTGCTGCCAACTCAACTGGTCAAAACGCTGTCGCTGTCGGTGGTGGTGCAAAAAGCTTGGCTGATAATGCTGCGGCTTTTGGTCCAAACTCCAATGCTTCAGGCGTAGAGTCTTTTGCCGCTGGTTCCAGAGCGAGTGCTTCAGGCCCTCAAGCTGTCGCCATTGGTAAAGGGGCAACTGCAACCCACGCCAACAGCGTGGCTTTGGGTAATGGCTCAACAACAGCTACCGGGGTCAATACATCTTCAGCAAAGATTAATGATTTAACCTATACAGGCTTTCAAGGCGCTACTGCACATGGTGTCGTATCAATTGGTAGTGCGGGCAAAGAAAGACAACTAAAAAATGTAGCGGCAGGTCAGATTACCGCAGGTTCGACTGATGCCATTAACGGCTCGCAGTTATACCAAGTGATTCGCCAAGCACATTGGAAGGTTCAGGCTGATAAGATCGCTGGTGGAGCAGTTTCTGGATCAAAAGCCCAGGTGGTACATTTTGGCGATACTGTGAAATTTATCGCAGGTAATGGTCTGAATATCGCTCAAAATAACCAAAATTTTACCATCTCAGTCAATACAGCGGCGTTAACACCAAATAATTCAGGTGCTATTAATACACCTAGTAATACACCGAATGGCGGTGACGCAGGCAAACTGGTCAATGCGAGTACTGTTGCTAATGCTATCAATCAGTCTGGTCATAAGGTAGCAAGTGCAGATAGTGATGAGGCTTTGGCAACATCTACTGTGAATGCTAATGGTGCTCTGGTAAAACCAGGCGATAAACAAACCTTTACCGCAGGTAAAAACTTAGAAGTTAAACAGTCAGGTGCTAATCTTACCTTTGCATTATCAAATGACATTAATGTTAATACCGTTAATGCAACCACAATTAATGTGCCAACAGGCGGAAATAATAAGGTAGTTATTAATAATAACGGCATCAACGCAGGCAATAAGAAAATCACCAATGTGGAAAATGGTGCTGCTGACAAAGATGCGGTCAATATCAGTCAATTAAAAGCGAATACAACGATAGTTGCCAAAGGTAGCAACATTGTTAATGTTGCCAAAACTAGTAATGCCAACGGTATTACTTATACAGTTCATGCCAAGGGAGCGGAAGTTGCCAGCAGTAGCAATCTTCTGACCGTTGCCAATACTACAGTTGCTAATAATGTTACTCGTCATACCTTAGGACTAAAAACCAGTAACATTCCAACAACGACTACTTCAGGAATTATCGGAAGACCTGCCGCTGATGGCTTGGTGACCGCAAATAATGTCGTTGATGCCATTAATAATGTGTCTTGGTTTGTAACTTCTGGAAAAACAACAGGCACGAATGATAATGGTGTGATCACTAATCAACCAGTTAAAGCAGGGAATACGGTTAAATTCATTGCTGGAGATAATATCAATATTGCTCAAAATGGCTGGGATTTCACCATTTCATCAAGACCAAGATCGGTGCTGATGAACTTTCAAAATGAAAATCAACCAATCACTAATGGCAACAACGTCAATGCAGATGGCCTGACCTTTAATTTTAAAGATGGTATTAAAGGCGAGGTAAATGGTAATACAGTCACAGTTTCTCTGGATAAAGATACTCTTGCCAATGATGATCGTTTTAAAGGCCCTAAAGGCGATCCAGGCGAAAAAGGCGAAAAAGGCGAAAAAGGTGACCAAGGTCGAGAAGGTCCACAAGGTCAACCAGGCCCACAAGGTCAACCAGGTCCTAAAGGTGATCAAGGTATTCCAGGTCCAGTGGGTCCACAAGGTGACCGAGGAGAAAAAGGTGACACAGGTCGAGAAGGTGCAGAGGGTGCTCCAGGTCCACAAGGCCCAGCTGGTCCAACTGGTCCAGCAGGTCCTCAAGGTGAACCAGGACAAGATGGTAAAACCCCAACTATTAGTGTGACTGATGGTAATGATGGTACACATACAATTACTATCAATGATGGTAACGGTAAAGAAACCAAAACAATAGTGCGTGATGGTGTAGATGGTCGCACTACAGGTCATAAACTTGCCACTGACAAGACAGCAGATCAAGTAACGGAAGCTACAAATCCAGATGGTGTAACTGTTAATCCTGATGACAAGATCACCTACAAAGCAGGTAAAAACTTGGTTGTTAATCAAGACAACCAAAATATTACTTTTGGCTTGGCTAAAGACATCAATGTTGATAGCGTTACAGTATCAACAGGTGGCAACAATAATGTTGTGATTAACAAAGACGGCATCAACGCAGGTGGTAAACCAATTACCAATGTGGCAAATGGTACAAATGCAACCGATGCAGTAAACCTAAGCCAGTTAAACGCAACCAAAGTTCATGTTGCACCAGGTTCTAACATTGCTGATGTTACTTCTGAGGCAAATGCTACAACGGGTGGAACCACTTACACCGTTCATGCTAAAGGTTCTAAAGTAGAGCCTGCAACAGGTAATGCTTTTGTCACAGTGACACCTACAGAAGATACAAAAACTAATGTCACCACCTACACCGTGGGCGTAAAAACAGGCACGATTGATGAAGCAACTAGTGGCAAATTAACCGTGCCAGGTACTGACGGTTTAGCTACTGTGAAAAATGTTGCCACAGCTATTAACAGTGTATCTTGGGAATTGCATAACGGCACGGGCAAAGTTGATGACGTGAAAGCTGGCGGTAAAGTGAAGTTTATCGCAGGCGACAGCAATCTAGCCAGTGTATCGGTTGCTAAGGCAGGCGACACCAACACCATCACCGTTGATGTAGTTAAGGGCAACTTCGGTACGCTACCAACGACAACTAACCTAGGTACTACAAACACAGGTGCCTTATCAGCCATTGCTAATGGCAACGGTAGTGAAGGCGTCGCAACTGTGTCTGCAGTAACCAATGCCATTAACTCAGCCTTCTGGCGTGTGAAACTTGATGGTGCTGGTGGTTCAGAACAAGCTGTAAAAGCAGGTGACTTGGTAGAATTTGCCGCTGGCGAAAACGTAAATATCGTGCAAGACGGTAAAAAATTCACCATTTCTGCTAAACAGGCGGATGTTTCCACTGCAGATTTGACCGTGTCTAACAATGGTAATATTACTACACCTGTAACCAATGGCGATAAACTGGTCAATGCAACAACAGTTGCCAAAGCCATTAATGAATCTGGTCATAAGGTGGCTACTGCTGATACTGATGAGGCGATTGACAATTCAGTGGTCAATAGCGATGGTACTCTAGTAAAACCTGGAGACAAACAAACTTTCACTGCAGGTAAAAACTTAAAAGTGAAGCAGGATGGGGCGAATATTGCCTTTGCCTTGGCTAATGATATTAGTGTCAATAGTACAACGACAAATACCCTAACTGTACCAGTAGGAGATAACAAAAATATTGTTATTAACAAAGACGGTATTAATGCAGGCAATACAGCAATTACCAATGTGGCTAATGGTACTAACGCTAACGATGCCGTAAATGTTAGCCAATTAAAAGCAGCTAAGTCTTCAGTTGAAGGAGGTAGCAATATTGCTGATATTGAAACCAAAACTAATGCAGATAGTTCAACCACTTATGTGGTCCATGCTGATGGTACTAAAGTTGAGTCAGCAACTGGTAGTTTAGTGAAGGTTACAGCAGGAGAGAAAAATACAACAACCAACGTCACGACTTATACCGTTGATCTACAAAAAGGTAATCTCATAGCCAATACAACAACAGGTAAAGTCACCTCAACAGATACTGCAGAAGATAAGGCTGCAACCACTAAACAAGTGGCTGATGCGATTGCAGCATCTGGCTGGAAGCTAAATGGTAAAAAAGCTGACGGCAGTGCAGCTAGCACCTTGGTTAACCCAGGTGATAACGTGACCTTTGAAGGAGAAGGCGCTGCTAAGGTTATTACTACTATAGATGAAACTGGCAACTCTACTATCAAAGTCAAAGTAGATGCCAAAGAAATTACAGATGCAGCCAAAGGTGATATTACTGTTGAAGATGGTAAAGCCAAAACAGATGATGCTAAAGATGATAAATTAGCAACAACAAGCGATGTTGTGAATGCTATCAATAACTCAGGTCATAAAGTAGCAACAGCAGATACAGATGAAGAGCTTACTACTTCAACTGTTAATGATACTGGTGCTTTAGTCAAACCAGGCGACAAACAAACCTTTACTGCGGGTAAAAACCTAGAAGTGAAGCAAGATGGTGCGAATGTGACCTTTGCGGTATCTAATGATTTGGATGTTGGCTCTGTGAATGTGGGTGAAAAAGGCGAGCCGAGCAAAGATGGTCAACCAAGGAAACTAGGTAAAGACGGTAAAGTTGCAGTCAATGGTAAAGATGGTTCTTCTGTTGTTATCAACGGTAAAGATGGATCAATCGGCTTAACAGGTCCGAAAGGCAAAGATGGTAAAGATGGCGTGTCTGCGAATATTACTATCGGTGTTGGCGAACCAGGTGTTGATGGTAAAGACGGTGTGCCAGGTCTTGAAAAGATGGTAAACCACAAAAACCACGTATTGAGTACAGCTATGATAATAAAGGTAAGACAATTGTAGAAAAAGTCGCAACCTTAAAAGATGGCTTAATCTTCGATGGTGATGTGGGTGAAGAAGTCAAACGTCCGTTAAATACCAAATTGACAGTTAAGGGCGGTCAAACTGATAAGACTAAACTTTCTGATAAAAAGAATATTGGGGTTGTATCTAATCCAACTGATAATTCGTTAGAAGTAAAATTGGCTAAAGATATCGACTTGACTAAAGATGGTAGCATTACCATTGGTGATACTATTGTGAATAATGATGGAATGACTATTAAAGATGGTCCAAGTATCACGAAATCTGGTATTGATGCAGGTAATACAACTATCTCTAATGTTAAAGAAGGTGTGAAAGGTACTGATGCAGTGAATGTTAATCAACTTAATCGTAAGATGGGTGATGTCAATAACCGTATCAATAAAGTCAATAAAGATCTTCAAGCGGGTATTGCTGGAGCAACTGCGATGGCATTCTTGCAACGCCCTAACTTGCCGGGTAAAAGTATGGTTTCCGCTGCTGTTGGTGGCTATAAAGGCCAATCCGCTATTGCAGTTGGTTACGCACGCAACTCAGACAACAACAAAATTTCTATTAAAGTAGGTGTTGGTCTGAACTCCCGTAAAGATGTGACTTACGGCGGTAGCGTGGGTTATCAGTGGTAATCATTTAGTTAAATAAATCAAACCAGCCTTTTGGCTGGTTTGTTTTTTATACAAGCGATAAATTTAATTCAAAAATGGATTTTTGTTGATTAAGTTTAAAACCTTCACTTATTAATAATTCTTGCTGTTGTAAATTTTGCTCAATGACTAAAAGTGTTGATTGGGTGTAGCAGACAAATTCTTTTGCTTTGGCAATAAGTGCGGTATAAATTTCGCTTTTATTTGCGGTGTTTTGGACAAAAATGTCGCTGAGTTGCCAGTAGCGTTGTAGTTGTAAGGAAGAAAAGCGAGGGTAGAGTTGGATAAATCCTACTGGATTTTGCTGATGATCAACGGCAAGAAAGAAAATACTTTCACTAAATCGAATTCGGTTGGATAAAAAAGTAAGGGTTCGTTCAGGATTTTCAGTCATTTGATGGGCGATGCGGTATTGCTCAAATAAAGACAATAAGGCATCTAAATTCCATAGTTCAGCTTTAAATATTTTCATTTCTCAATAATTGTTCAAAATTTGTGAAATTCATACAGTGGATTGTAGCTTTTTAATACGAAATAATCATCTTTTCTGAAAAAATTTTTTCTGAATACGGGAAAAATTGTACAAAAAAGAGTATAGTACCGAGCAGAATTTTTTTGTTAATTATTATGGAGAAAATCAAAATGGCACGTCGTCCTTTAGTTATGGGTAACTGGAAATTAAACGGTAGCAAAGCTTTTACTAAAGAACTTATTACAGGTTTAAAAGCTGAACTTAATGGTGTTTCAGGCTGTGATGTTGCAATTGCACCACCTGTGATGTATTTAGCAGAAGCAGAAGCGGCTTTGGTTGGCAGTGATATTGCTTTAGGTGCACAAAATGTGGATTTAAACAAACAAGGTGCATTTACCGGTGATATTTCAACAGAAATGTTAAAAGACTTTGGTGCAAAATATATCATTATTGGTCACTCTGAGCGCCGTCAATATCATCATGAAAGTGATGAATTTATTGCGAAAAAATTTGGTGTATTAAAAGAAGCTGGCTTAGTTCCTGTGTTATGTATCGGTGAAAGTGAAGCGGAAAATGAAGCGGGTAAAACAGAAGAAGTTTGCGCTCGTCAAATTGATGCGGTAATCAACACATTAGGCGTTGAAGCTTTCAATGGCGCAGTAATTGCTTATGAACCAATTTGGGCAATCGGTACAGGTAAATCAGCTACTCCAGCGCAAGCACAAGCAGTTCATGCATTCATCCGTGGTCATATTGCAAAACAAAGCCAAGCAGTTGCAGATCAAGTTATCATTCAGTACGGTGGTTCTGTAAATGATGCAAACGCAGCAGAATTGTTTACTCAGCCAGATATTGATGGCGCATTAGTAGGCGGTGCATCATTAAAAGCGCCTGCTTTTGCAGTGATCGTTAAAGCCGCAGCGCAAGCAAAAAACTAATTAACATTCATTCATAAAAAAGTGCGGTAAAATTTACCGCACTTTTTAATACTCACAATTTCTCATTTTCCTAACGTCTAAATTTATGTGGTCCTTCTTTTATACTTTAATCATGTACTGTGTTCAGCCATTGATCTTGGCTTATAACCTTGTACGCAGTGTGAAGTCCCCCAATTATCGCAAGCGTCTTTTAGAGCGTTATGCCTTTTATCCTACTTTCAGTCAGCCACAAGCTAAAGGTATTGTTATTCATGCGGCTTCTGTTGGCGAAGTTATTGCAGCGACACCCTTGGTTAAACAGATACAACAACAATATCCACATTTATCCATTACTTTTACCACAGTGACACCAACAGGTTCTGATCGTGTGAAAGCGGCTTTTGGTCCGTCGGTTTTCCATGTTTATTTACCCTATGATTTGCCTGATGCTATTGGTCGTTTTCTTAATTTTGTGCAACCCAAATTATGTATTGTAATTGAAACAGAAATTTGGCCGAATTTAATTAAACAACTACATTCAAGAAATATTCCTTTTGTTATTGCCAATGCAAGATTGTCTGGTCGTTCAGCGAAACGCTATGGTTGGGTCAAAAATCAGTTACAACATATGTTTAGCCAAATTAGCTTGATTGCACCGCAAGATAAAGTGAGTCAGCAGCGTTATATCGATTTGGGCTATAACCCAGAGAAATTAAAACTCACTGGCAATATTAAATATGATTTAGTGGTCACTGAAGAATTAGCGCAAAAAATTACCGCACTTCGCCAGTCTTGGATTGAAAATCGTCCAGTTTGGATTGCCGCAAGCACTCACGAAGGCGAAGAAGAAATTATTTTACAAGCACATAAACAGTTGCTAAACACTTATCCAGAGTTGCTATTAATTTTAGTGCCACGCCAGCCTGAACGTTTTAATCCTGTAGCAGATTTAATTGAGAAACAAGGATTAAGCTATGTTCGCCGTTCTGCACACATTAATCCGAGTTTATCAACGCAAGTTGTTCTGGGTGACACTATGGGCGAATTGATGCTGATGTATGGTATTGCGGATATTGCTTTTGTAGGAGGGAGCTTAGTCAAACATGGCGGACATAATCCACTAGAACCTCTTGCCTTTAAATTACCTGTGATTAGCGGTCAATATACCTTTAATTTTCCTGAGGTTTATCAAAACTTAGTGGAAGTTGAGGGCGTGATATTAGTCAATGAGAATAGCCAAGAATTAGAAAGTGCGGTGAGAAAATTGCTTGATTCGCCTGAGTTATGTAAAAGCTATGGCAATGCAGGTTATGAAGTGCTAGTGCAAAATCGTGGCGCATTACAACGCTTATTTGAATTATTACAACCTTATTTGGAGAAAGAATAATGACAACGGTTATTTATCCCGGTACTTTCGATCCTATTACCAATGGGCATGTGGATATTATTCAGCGAAGTGCGGTGTTGTTTAGCAAAGTTATTGTTGCCGTAGCGAAAAGCCCGAGTAAACAGCCTTTATTTAATTTGGAGCAACGAGTTGAGTTAGCCCGATTATCTGTTGCACATTTAGAAAACGTAGAGGTTATTGGCTTTGAGGATTTATTGGCAAATGTCGTAAAAGAAAAACAAATTCATGCCATTATTCGAGGTGTGCGTACTACAATGGATTTTGAATATGAATTACAACTTGCCCATTTAAATCGTTTATTGACCAATGGTGTGGAGAGTTTATTTTTGCCACCAGCAGAGCAATGGTCTTATATTTCTTCTACCTTAGTAAGAGATATCTATCTTCATCAAGGTGATGTATCTCAGTTAGTGCCTACTGCCGTTTTACAGGCATTAGAAAAGCGTAATAAATAGAGGGAAGTTTTGGCTCATCTAGGTTAAAGCATTCCATAGGAAATCTCAATGTTAAACAAAATTTTTACTTGGTTTGAAAATCGTTTAAATCCCTATCCAGAACAAGCACCTAAACAACTAAATAAAGGTTTGTTTGGCTTTATTTGGGCAAACTTAGAGGGAATGAAAAAATGGATTTTCTTGCTTGCGTTCCTATCTATTGGCTTGGGGGCAATGGAAGCTCTCTTGTTTCAATTTATGGGTGTTTTAGTGGAATGGTTGGGGCAATATACGCCACAAACCTTGTGGGAGCAGAAAGGTACGTTGCTTATTGGCATGGGCGCTTTGTTGTTACTTAGCATTATTTGGTCTTTTTTAGCTTCAGCTAGCCGTTTGCAAACCTTGCAAGGTGTCTTTCCTATGCGTTTACGTTGGAATTTCCATCGTTTAATGTTGGGGCAAAGTTTAAGTTTTTACCAAGATGAATTTGCTGGACGAGTGTCTGCTAAAGTGATGCAAACCGCACTAGCCGTGCGTGATACCGTGCTGACTTTAGCGGATATGATGGTTTATATTTTGGTTTATTTTATTACTTCTGGCGTAGTTTTAGCCGCATTAGATATCTGGCTATTAGTGCCTTTTGTATTATGGATAGTGATTTTTAGCGTTATTTTGTGGATTGTGATCCCTAAACTTGCCAAAACCGCAGAACGACAGGCTGATTCAAGATCCTTGATGACAGGGAGAATTACCGATGCTTACGCAAATATTGCTACTGTTAAGCTTTTTTCTCATGGTTCTCGAGAGGCTGATTATGCCAAGCGCTCCATGCAAGAATTTATGCTTACTGTGCATGCCCAAATGCGTCTTGCGACTTCTTTAGATACGCTGACTTATAGTGCCAATGTGGCATTGACATTAAGCACCAGTATTTTAGGCATTGTGTTATGGGCAAAAGGGCTGGTTGGCGTGGGTGCAATTGCCACCGCACTTGCAATGGCATTAAGAGTGAATGGGCTTTCTCGTTGGATTATGTGGGAAATGGCACGTTTATTTGAAAATATTGGTACGGTAAACGATGGTATGGCAACCCTGACAAAACCCCATACCATCGTGGATAAACCTGATGCGCCAGATTTAGAGGTTAAGCAAGGAGATATTTGTTTTAACAATGTGAATTTTGCGTATTCTCCAGATAAGCCTTTGCTAACAGATTTTAATCTACATATTAAAGCAGGTGAGAAAGTAGGATTAATTGGGCGTTCTGGTGCTGGCAAATCCACCATTGTGAATTTGTTGCTGCGTTTCTATGAAACCCAACAAGGTGCCATTACTATTGACGGGCAAGACGTGACAGAGGTTTCGCAAGAAAGTTTACGCCGTCAAATTGGCTTAGTGACACAAGATACTTCTTTGTTGCATCGTTCTGTACGTGACAATATTGTTTATGGGCGTCCAGAGGCAACGGAACAAGAAATGCTGGAGGCAGCACAACGAGCGGAAGCCGCAGATTTTATACCGCTCTTAAGTGATGCGAAGGGAGGACGAGGTTATGATGCCCATGTTGGCGAACGAGGTGTTAAACTCTCTGGAGGTCAACGTCAGCGTATTGCTATTGCTCGTG
Source organism: Canicola haemoglobinophilus (assembly GCF_002015075.1). Taxonomy (GTDB): domain Bacteria; phylum Pseudomonadota; class Gammaproteobacteria; order Enterobacterales; family Pasteurellaceae; genus Canicola; species Canicola haemoglobinophilus. Next base: position 355 of record NZ_MUXZ01000029.1, on the reverse strand, counting down.
TGATGTTAAAAGATGCACCGATTTTATTGCTTGATGAAGCGACTAGCGCCTTAGATTCTGAAGTGGAAATTGCTATTCAGTCTAGCTTAGACAAAATGATGGAAAATAAAACGGTGATTGCAATTGCTCATCGTTTATCCACCATTGCGGCTATGGATCGATTAATTGTATTAGACCAAGGACGAATTGTGGAACAAGGCACACATAACGAATTGCTAGAGAAAAATGGTTTATATGCGAAACTTTGGCAACATCAGAGCGGTGGTTTTTTGGGTGAAGATTAGTCGATTGAGTAATCGTAAAATAACAGCACCCCCAGCGATAGCGCTCGTGTCCACACCACACCTGTTCGAAA
>NZ_MUXZ01000028.1:34739-63776 GCF_002015075.1 Canicola haemoglobinophilus | reverse complement strand
CACAAATTATGGGAGAGGCTCGACCCTGGCACCAAGTTAACTTTTCTCTTCTTTCTCACTCTTTCAACTTCATCAAATAAACCCTTGTAAATACTGGCTTTGTATATTTCTATTGTTTTTGTTCTTGTGTGTTTATATGCTTATGCGTTTCAAACTAAGTTTACTTAGTGATTTATGCTATAATTTTGCTCAATAACTTTTTGAAGTTATTATCTTATCTAAACCACAAAATAAGGATTAATTTATGAAACTTTACTACGCACCCGGCACTTGTGCTTTAGCTTGTTGGATTTCACTAGAATGGGCAAAAGCTGATTATGAGGTTGTTCGTGCTGACTATTCTTCGGAGGAATACAAACGTATTAACCCATTAGGCACTGTTCCTGCATTAGATATTGGCGGAAAGCGAGCAATGACTCAAGCTGCTGCTATTTTAACCTATATTGCAGATAAACACTCTGATGCTGAACTAGGCAGCAAAGGTGGCTTAGAAGAAGATTTTGCTTTAAATGAAATTATGTCGTTCTTAGCCAGCGATTTCCACCCTGCATTTTGGCCATTTTTCATGCCTTCCCGTTTCACAACTGATGAAAGTGAAGCAGCAATTAATGCGGTGCGTGAGTCTGCTTATGCGAGAGTTGATCGTGCAATGCAATACTTAGATAACTTAATCGGCGAAGGGGTGCATGTTTATGGCAATCGTCGAAGTATTGCTGATGCTTATGCCTTTGTGATGACTCGTTGGACAGACAAAATGCCAAAAAGCTGGAGAGATTATCCAAATGTAGCTCGCTTTATGCAAGCAATGCAACAAGAGCAAGCTGTTCAATATGTATTAGAGAAGCAATAGTTTGATATAAAAATATAACGGTATTCACAATTGTTAGCATACAGTGGATACCGTATTTTAATATTTAAATACATGATTTAATATCAGTTGGAGAGGACTCTTAAATGACAAAAATCGCTGTTGTTATTGGTAGTTTGAGCCAAAACTCATTACATCGCCATATTGTTAATGAAATTTTAAAATCAGCGCCTCAGGGAGTGGAGGTGGAGGAAGTTCAAATTAATGATCTTCCTTTTTATACACAAGATTTAGATAGTCAATCTATCCCCGCTTATGATCGAGTTCGTGCTCAATTGAAAAGTGCGGATGCAGTTTTAATTGCTTCACCGGAACATAATCGTAGCATTCCTGCAGCATTAAAAAATCTTATTGATTTAGCTACACGTCCATTTGGGCAAAATGTTTGGACAGGTAAAAAAGTCGCTGTAATTACTGCTTCACCGGGTGCTTATGGTTGAATTAATGCGGGTATCGATTTACGCAAAGTATTACATGCGGTTGGTGCAAATGTGTTGGCACAGCCTGAAATTTATTTAAGTCGTGCAAGTAGCGATATTGATGAGCGTACAGGAAATTTCTTAGCAAAATTTGCAGACACATTCTTTAGTTGGGCGAAGCAATAATTTCTTGCTAGCGGGGATATTATGAGTATAGATAAATTTGAAGCAAAAACAAAAGATGTGGGCGGCATACCTGTTGCTCGCTTATTGCCTCAGCCTAAGCGTAGAACAATTGGTGCTTGGTGTTTTTTAGATCATGCAGACCCATCAGAATTTGATGAGGGCTCTTTAGGTTTGCAAGTTGGTTTGCATCCACATTGTAATTTGCAAACTTTTACTTGGATGTTAGAAGGCGAGGTTTGGCATCAAGACAGTTTAGGTTATCGGCAATTAATTAAACCTAGACAAGTTAATTTGATGACTGCAGGAACCGGCAATCAAAGAGGTATTAGTCATACCGAACAAACGCCTGAAGGTGTTCATGACTTACATGCAGTACAACTGTGGATTGCGTTGCCAATGAATAAGGAAATTGAGCCAAATTTTGAGCATTATCCAGAATTGCCAGAATGGACAGAAAATGGCATTGATTATATTTTAACAACAGGAAGTTATTTAGGGCATAAAGCACCCACAACACAATTTAGTGAGCTTGTGGGCGTAGATATGCAATTTAAACAAGCTCAAGCATTTTCTATCGAAAAGCAACCGCACTTTGAATATGGCATTTTAGTGTTAAAAGGTGAATTCACAGTAAATGGCATTAAATATTGTGCAGATGAATTAGCTGTATTATCAGATTGTGCAAATGCAACTGGAGAGTTAGATTTATTTGCTACTGAGGGTACTCATTTAATGTTATTGGGTGGCGAACCATTACCACATCCGACTGTTATTTGGTGGAACTTTGTGGCAGACACAGCAGAAAATCTGGTAAAAGCCGTAGAAGATTGGAATAATGGTCATGCTCGTTTTGGTGATATTAATTTAGACGGTACAGTTTTGACTAGATTAAGAGCACCAGAGGTTCCTGGTAAGTTTTTGAAATAATTTACTGATCATGATATGAAAAAATAGAGTTAGATTTTATTATCCAACTCTATTTTTTTGTTTAAATCGGAATTGAGGAGAAAAAAACTAATAAAATAGGTGGAAGAATATTGGTAATAAAACCGAAACTGATCGCTAAAGGGACAACTTCTATTCCACCTGAGCGCTGAATAACTGGAAGGCTACAATCCAGTGCGGTGGCTCCTGAAATTCCTACTGCAGTTGAACGATGATTTAACATGAAAAAAGGGATAATAAATAGACTAACAATTTCTCGTGATAAGTCATTGAGAAAGGCGATACTACTAAAAACCAGTCCCCATGCATTATTAATTACCACACTAGACAAAGAATACCAGCCAAATCCAGAGGAAATAGCAAGCCCTTGTGTGACTGGAAGATCAAGGAAATAAGCTGATAAGACGCCCCCTAACAACGAAGTAACCGCAAAAATAAGACCTGTATAAAGCCCTCGTTTATTAAAAAATACCTCTTTAAGTGAAATACCGTTGTTGCGCTGTTGTAATCCTACAAAGAAAATTAAAGTCACTAGAACATAGGTGCTTGTACCTGATTTTAATTGGAACCAGCTTTTTACCGAAAAACCTACTACAAAGCCTAATAATACCATGGAGCAGAGTTTTGCACTGTCTAGGAGCAATTTCCAACGAGAAGGCATTTCTTTAGCTAAGTGGGATAAGGGGCTAGGATTTAATTTATCGTAAATTACTAGACCTATAATATTACAGCTTTGAATTGTGACAGCGAAAGTCAATGCTGTGATACCGATTATTGGCAATTGTTTAGCTAAGTCGTCTAACTGACCTAAAGAAAATCCCATGATGAATAAGATCATATAGAGCAAGATCATCATAATATGGCTTATTCGTTTTAAAAATGCGGTATTAGTAGTTTTGATTAAATATCCGATGAACATGGGAACTAAGACAATAAGTAAACCTTCATACATATTCACTATTCCTATTGCTTGTAAAATACTGAAGGCTATTGTTTTACCATATTAAAGTTATCAGTCAAGCTGAGAGATAAATTGTATTCAAAAAGCACCGCACTTTAATATTGATTGACAAGGGGAAGGCTAAAAAGAAAAAACCGCTATTCAAAAATTGAATAGCGGCGAGGTCTTAATATAAGAAACATTAAAAAGACAACTGCAATTGCAGTGCACTAGCAATTGATAAGACTATCTATATAAAGAATAGTTCATAAAAAATTAAATTTTTTGTAAAAAATCTTTGATTTTTTCAATAATCCCTTCTTTGTTTAATTTTAACTCTGCTAAGATTTCTTGTTGTGTGCCTTGAGGAATAAAGAAATCAGGTAGTCCTAGTTGTAAGAGGGAAACTTTTTGTTGTTGTTGATATAAGGTTTCTGCCACCGCACTTCCTGCGCCGCCTTGAATTGCATTCTCTTCTAAAGTGACAACTAAAGAGTGTGTTTGAGCAATATCTTCAATACGTTGGGTGTCTAAAGGTTTCACAAAACGCATATCCACAACAGTGGCATCAAGCTCTTCAGCGGCTTTAATTGCTTCTGGCAATAAAGTACCAAAATTCAAGATTGCAATATTTTTGCCTTGTCGAATAAGGTTTGATTTGCCTAATGGCAACTTAGCGAGAGGCTCTAATTCCACGCCAATAGCATTACCACGTGGATAACGTACAGCAGCAGGTTTTCCACATTTATAGCCTGTATAAAGCATTTGACGACATTCATTTTCATTACTCGGCGTCATAATCACTAAATTTGGAATACAGCGCATAAAGCTCAAGTCAAATGCGCCCTGATGAGTTTGACCATCTGCACCTACCACACCAGCACGATCAATAGCAAATAGCACAGGTAAGTTTTGAATGGCTACATCATGTATAACCTGATCATAAGCGCGTTGTAAGAAACTTGAATAAATTGCAACCACTGGTTTATAACCTGCAATGGCTAAGCCAGCAGCAAAAGTGACCGCATGCTGTTCTGCAATGGCTACATCAAAATATTGTTGTGGAAAACGTTGTGAAAATTCAACCATTCCCGAACCTTCACGCATGGCAGGCGTAATGCCGATTAATTTTTCATCTTGTGCTGCCATTTCACACAACCACTTACCAAAAATTTGTGAGTAAGTTGGAGTCGCTGAGGACTTTGGTAATTCACCTAATTTATGATCAAATTTAGGTACACCATGAAAACCAATAGGATCTTTTTCTGCTGGCGCATAGCCTTTGCCTTTTTGGGTTTTGATATGTAAAAACTGTGGCCCACTTAATGATTGCATGTTCTTTAAAGTAGAGATTAACTCATCAATATTATGCCCATCAATTGGTCCAATATAATTAAAGCCGAGTTGTTCAAACATAGTACCAACAGGCGAAACAAAACCTTTGACGTGTTCTTCGGTCTTTTTCACAAATTCTTTAATTGGTGGAAGACCAGAGAGTATTTTTTTACCACTTTCACGCAAAGTAGAGTAGAGAGAACCGCTCAATAAGCGTGCTAGATGATTATTCAAAGCCCCTACGTTTTCAGAAATAGACATTTCATTATCATTTAAGATAACCAGCATATTTGTATGTACAGCCCCAGCATGATTTAACGCCTCAAATGCCATACCTGCAGTAATTGCACCATCGCCAATGACACAAACGGTTTTACGTCCTGCATTTTCTTTTTCTGCCGCAATAGCAATACCAAGTCCAGCACTAATTGAGGTTGATGAATGACCTACACTTAATACATCAAATTCACTTTCTTCACGCCAAGGGAAAGGATGTAATCCGCCTTTCTGGCGAATAGTGGACATTTTATCTCTACGTCCAGTCAGAATTTTGTGAGGATATGCTTGATGTCCTACATCCCAAATAAGCTGATCAAAAGGCGTTTTGAAAACGTAATGTAAAGCTACTGTTAACTCAACTGTTCCTAAACCTGAGGCTAAATGACCGCTACTTTGGCTAACACTTTCTAATAAATAGCTACGTAATTCATTGCAAAGTTGCGGTAACTTATCTTTACTTAATAAGCGTAGATCATCGGGAGAGTTTATTAGAGAGAGAAGTGGATAATTTTTCATTATTCGTTATTCCATTTTTTATTTTAACCGCACTTAGCTTTTTCGATTAACAACAAATTCAGCAAGAGCATGTAATGCTGAGGTATCAAAAGGCAGCGCGTTTAATTCTTGTAATGCTTGGTGATAAAGTTCTTGGGCTTTTTGTTTAGCGCCATTTAAACCGAGCAATTTTGGATAGGTGCTTTTATCTGCGAGCAAATCAGCACCAGCCGTTTTTCCAATAACCGCACTTTCACCTTCAATATCTAAAATATCATCTTGTACTTGAAATGCTAAACCAATAGCAGCAGAGTAGCGCATTAATTGCTTTTCTAGTTTTGTATCTGCAAAGTGCGGTGAACAAATAAAGCCCATTTTTACCGCTGCAGAGAGTAATGCACCTGTTTTATTACGATGGATAGTTTCTAATTCAACTAAATCAATTTGTTTATTTTCTGAAATTAAATCCAAACTTTGTCCCAAGCACATACCTTTCACGCCCGAGGCATTAGCTAAAGTTTGAATTAAGGCTAATTTTTGTTCAGAGGATAAATTAGGAATATGAGTTAATAGCTCAAAGGCGAAAGGTTGTAGTGCATCGCCAGCAAGGATTGCCGTAGCGTGATCAAAAGCGATATGACAAGTTGGGTGCCCACGGCGCAATGCATCGTTATCCATAGCAGGAAGATCATCGTGAATGAGCGAGTAAGCATGGATAGCTTCAATTGCTGCAGCTGCATAATCCAATTGCACTAAATCTGCCCCGAGCATTTTTCCTGTGGCATACACTAGAAAAGGACGAATACGTTTTCCACCTAACAATAATCCGTATTTCATTGCCTCAGCTAAAGGGGAAGGTGCACTGTTAATATGCTCAAATTGTTTTTCTAAAAACAAATTAATTCGTTGTTGTGATTGTTGGAGATCTTGAGCAAATTGATACATTATAAACTCACTATTTTATTCGTTCGGTTGATAATCGCTTAATTCTGCACTTTCACTTTTTTGCAATAAAATTTGAATACGCTGTTCGGCTTGTTGTAGACGTTGTTGACCAGCTTGCGCTAATTGAATTCCTCGTTCAAATTCTTTTAAAGCATCCTCAAGGGCAAGATCGCCATTTTCTAATCCATGTACAATAGATTCAAGTTGAGCTAGCGTTGTTTCAAAATCGAGTTCATCCGTTGCATTTTTACTGGGTTTACGTGCCATCTTCATTATCCTCGCATCATCACAAATTAAGCGGCATATTGTACTGTATTTTATGAATAAAATTATATAGTAAAAGAAAAATTAATTTATATCCTGTGGCATGAATGCTAATATGTCGCGCAAATTTTAGGTATTTCGGCACATAAAACGAAATCAAGTCAAAAAACTATCTATTTCAAAACAACAAATAACAGAAAAATTATGAAATTTATTATTAAACTTTTCCCTGAAATCATGATTAAAAGCGAAAGTGTGCGTAAGCGTTTTGTGAAAATTCTTACGGGCAATATTCGTAATGTATTGAATAAATATGATGATACTGTTGCCGTGGTAAAACATTGGGATTACATCGAAGTGCGGTCAAAAAATGAGGAAAATCATGCTTTATTAATCGAACTGCTTGGACGAATTCCCGGTATTCATCATTTCTTAGAAGTGGAAGAAAAGCCATTTGTTACCTTGCATGATATTTTTGAACAAACGTTGAATGATGTTGCCACTCAGATCGAAAACAAGACTTTTTGCGTGCGTGTAAAACGTAAAGGCAAACATGAATTTAGCTCGTTAGATGCAGAACGTTATATTGGCGGCGGTTTAAATCAAGCGGTGGCAAGTGCAAAAGTACAACTGAGTAAGCCAGATGTAACCATTAGAATTGATATTGAAAATGATAAGATGATGTTGATTAAAGCTCGTCATCAAGGCATTGGCGGTTATCCAATTGGTACACAGGAAGATGTTTTATCCCTTATTTCTGGTGGATTTGACTCAGGCGTTTCCAGCTATATGCTTATTCGGCGAGGTTCAAGAGTACATTATTGCTTTTTCAACTTAGGCGGTGCAGCCCATGAAATTGGCGTAAAACAAATGGCATACCATATTTGGAATCGTTTTAGTGGTTCACATAAAGTTCGTTTTGTTGCTATCAATTTTGAGCAAGTTGTGGCGGAGATTTTAGAAAAAGTCGACAATGGGCAAATGGGCGTAGTATTAAAACGTATGATGGTAAGAGCGGCAAGTAAAGTGGCACAGCGTTTTGGTATTCAAGCGATTGTGACAGGGGAAGCTTTAGGACAAGTTTCAAGCCAAACCTTAACTAATTTGCGTTTGATTGATGAGGCGGCGGAAAGTTTAGTGTTACGTCCATTAATTACCCACGACAAAGAGCAAATTATTGCCATGGCGAAGGAAATTGGCACTGATGATATTGCTAAATCCATGCTGGAATTTTGTGGTGTGATTTCTAAAAATCCAACAGTAAAAGCCATTAAAGAAAAAATTGAGCAAGAAGAAAGTCACTTTGACTTTGCAGTGCTGGAAAGTGCGGTGCAAAATGCACAATATTTAGATATTCGTCAAATTGCTGAGCAAACCAAGCAAGAAGTGTTTGAAATTGATGAGGTTTCAGTTTTATCAGATAAAGATGTAATTTTGGATATTCGTAGCCCAGAAGAAACTGATGATAAGCCATTGGAAATTGAAGGACGAGATGTTGTTTTAATGCCTTTCTATAAATTATCTTCACATTTCGCTGATTTAGACCAAAGTAAAAACTATGTGCTTTACTGTGAACGTGGTGTAATGAGTAAACTGCAAGCCTTGTATCTAAATGATAAAGGCTTTAAGAATGTGAGAGTTTTTAGTAAAAAAGCTTAGTAAAAGGAGTAAAACAAATGGCCACAACTACAACAAGAATGAACTTTGAAGTAAGTGAGTTTAGGAAAAGACAGATTAAAGCCTATGTTTCATTGAAAAATATAACTATTAAAGATTTTTTTGAGAGTCTGTTAAATGAAAAATTAGGACCAGAACAGTCTGCAAACATTCAGGATTTAACAGAGGAAGAAAAAGCAATTTTTGATGATGCCGATATTTTCTTTTCTGAAAACTCTGAGTTATGTAAAAAAGTAGGGCTTGAAGAAAGTGTAAAAATAGCTGAAAAAGTTAGGGCAGGAGGGGATTTAGCTACTCTGCTAGGGTATGAAAATGTTAAATAATGAGTTATTAACTTTTCAAAACTCATTTGTGGAGTTTGTTTTTTACGCTATTTTGAGTGAAAAAAGCAGGAGCAAACTTGAAGACATGCTAACTGATACGGTATTGAGACAAGTCTTCAAGGAAAATCAAATCAGAAAATTGATTGTTAAAAGCAAGCCCCAGCAAGTGATTATTTTTGTTTCAAAAAGCAAAAAATCCTTTGTAGTAAAAGGTTTTCAGTTAGGAAGAACAGATTATTTAACAGGTAGAAAGAAAGCTCACTTGAATACTATTCAAGAAATTTTAACCACGAAAACACAAGAAGAAATTGAAAAGTTATATTAAAAACACCCCTGTTAAAATCTATAGAAGATCAGACTTGCTCTGACAGATATTTGTGTTCTAAATGGAGAGTGGCAGATTAAGTCTAATTTTCTAGATTTTTTGCTCTGCCTTTCTAATACTCTAATTCAGCGATTAATTCATCAATCGCTTTGCACAGCAAAGTGCGGTCGTGGCGGTAACTAATATCATCTGCTTTAAGTCGTCTAGCCATAATTTTGATTGGGATATTCTGATAATTTTGTTGTGGATCATATTGCACGATGGCGCCATCAATAATCTCTTTTCCAACAGTTTGATGAATCCATTGAATACGATCCATTAAAGATAAATTTGCTGCTGGGCTATGTTCTATGCCTAAGTTATCAATAAAAATTTTCTTCGCATGGCTGTTTTTTAGCACCTCAATAATTTCTGGTAGTAATAATGGCGGCATGATGCTGGTTAAGAAACTTCCCGGTCCAAATAAAATGACTTCTGCTTGCTTTATAGCTTGAATAGCTTCTGGTGTCGCAGGAACTAAGGGGACTAAAAAAATTGAAGTGGGAATTTCCGTTAATTGATCGATGCTAACCTCGCCAACAATGCTCTTACCTTGCGCTAAAGAGGCGGCAAGATGTACAGAACTTTCAGACATAGGCACAATAAAAGACCGCACTTTGAGTAAATCTCGGATTAAGTTGACCGCTGCTGTTGGACGAATTTGCATATTTTCCAACGCTTTCAACATTAAATTTCCTAAATTATGTCCAGCTAGTTCACCTTGACCTGAAAAACGGTATTCAAATAAAGCAGATGCCGTGCTAGGTTCTGTAATGATTTGATTTAGGCAATTTCGTAAATCGCCCCAAGCAATACCTCCTTGATCTTGTCGAATACGCCCCGTAGAACCGCCATTATCTGTTGTGGTAACGATACCTGTTAAGCGTTCATTCATAAAACTGAGTGCTGACATTACTCGTCCCAATCCATGCCCTCCACCAATCGCAACCATGTGTTTTATTTGATCTAAATGAGCGTGTCGGCTATGTGGCGTTAAATCAGACATAAAAGTTCCTTTTCATGAGAAATAAGTGCGGTAGAAAAATTGCTTACTTAAGAGCGTTATTTTACCTGAAAGTTCATCAAAGATGATGTGTAATGAAATAAAATGTGCTGTACTTTGTATTCTGCCTAAAACATTGTAGAATACACGAATTTTTAAGTTATCAAATTGCATTGAGGAAAAGAATGAGCGAAATGACTGTTGAAATAGAAAATACAGAACATAAACCCACCAATTTTATTCGCCAAATTATTGATGAAGATTTAGCAAAGGGTAAACATAACAATGTTTATACTCGTTTCCCACCAGAGCCAAACGGCTATTTACATATTGGTCACGCCAAGTCAATTTGCTTGAATTTCGGTATTGCACAAGATTATCAAGGTAAATGTAATTTACGTTTTGACGATACTAATCCAGTAAAAGAAGATGTGGAATATGTTGATAGCATTAAGCAAGATGTCGAGTGGTTAGGTTTTAAATGGGAAGGGGAGCCTCGCTATGCTTCAGATTATTTCGATCAGCTTTATGCTTATGCCATTGAATTAATTGAAAAAGGTTTAGCTTATGTTGATGAGTTATCACCTGAACAGATGCGTGAATACCGTGGTACATTGACTGAGCTGGGCAAAAATAGTCCATATCGTGACCGCACTGTTGAGGAAAATCTTGCTTTATTTGAGAAGATGAAAAATGGCGAATTTGCTGAAGGCACAGCAAGTCTGCGAGCGAAAATTGATATGGCATCACCATTTATGGTAATGCGTGATCCTGTACTATATCGCATTAAATTCGCTAGCCATCATCAAACAGGCGATAAATGGTGCATTTATCCAATGTATGATTTCACTCATTGCATTTCTGATGCTATTGAGCGTATTACCCATTCTTTATGTACTTTAGAATTCCAAGATAACCGCCGTTTATATGACTGGGTGCTAGACAATATCTCTATTGAACGTCCACTGCCGCATCAATATGAATTCTCACGTTTGAATTTAGAATATACCTTAACTTCTAAACGTAAACTGTTAAAACTTGTCACAGAGGGCATTGTTGACGGTTGGAACGATCCTCGTATGCCAACCATTTCTGGTTTACGTCGCCGTGGTTATACGCCAGCTTCTTTACGTGAGTTCAGCCGCCGTATTGGTGTCACTAAACAAGATAACGTAGTGGAATATAGTGCCTTAGAAAGCTGTATTCGTGATGATTTAAATACCAATGCACCTCGAGCAATGGCGGTATTAAATCCATTAAAAATAGTGATTGAGAACTTTAACGACAAAGAAATTCTTACCGCACCAAATCATCCAAATCGTGAAGAATTAGGCAGCAGAGAATTACCATTTACTCGCGAAATTTATATTGACCAAGCTGATTTCCGTGAAGAAGCAAACAAGCAATATAAGCGTTTAGTGTTAGGTAAAGAAGTGCGTTTGCGTAATGCTTATGTAATTAAAGCGGAACGAGTGGAAAAAGATGCAGAAGGTAATATCACAACAGTATATTGTACTTATGATCCTGAAACCTTAGGTAAAAATCCAGCAGACGGACGCAAAGTGAAAGGCGTAATTCAATGGGTTTCAGCGACAGATAATTTACCAGCTGAATTCCGTTTGTATGACAAATTGTTTACTGTGGCAAATCCAGGTGCAGCAGAAGACATTAACGAAGTGTTAAATCCAAACTCATTAGTGATTAAACATGGTGTTGTTGAACAAAGCCTTGCTAACGCAAAAGCAGAACAAGCTTATCAATTTGAGCGTGAAGGCTATTATTGTGCTGACAGTAAAGACAGCAGTGCAGATCATCTTGTGTTTAACTTAACCGTCAGCTTAAAGGAAGGATTCTAAATGAAAAAATTATTATGGACATTGGCAGCAGCTTTATTACTCTGTGCTTGCTCTCAGCCAAAGGATATTTACTTTAATGGCTCGGAAGGCTCACATTCAGGCTTAAAATTCGATAAGTCGAGTTCGTCCTTTAAGATTAATCAATAATAAAAAGTGCGGTTGAAATAGAGAAAATTTTAACCGCACTTTTTGTATAAACTGATATAAATTAGAAAAATGACTTTATCCCCTGAATTTTGGAAATACAAATCTTTGCTAGAAATGAATGAAGATGAATGGGAAGCACTTTGTGATGGTTGTGGAAAGTGTTGTTACCAGAAGTTTATTGAAGGCAGAGGAAAGCGTCAAAAACTGTACTTTACGAGAATTGCCTGTAATTTATTGAATGTTGAAAGTGGCAAGTGCGGTAATTATTCACAACGTTTTAGTTTGGTAAAAGACTGTACTAAATTAACTAAGGCAAATTTGGCTGATTTTAGTTGGTTGCCTAATACCTGTGCTTATCGATTACTTTATGAAAATAAACCGCTCTTTGATTGGCATCCGTTAATCTCTGGTAATTCCAACTCCGTAAAGCTTGCTGGAGTTATGATTGAGCAAGGTATTCATGAAAAAGATGTGATTGATTGGTTTGAATTTGTGATTGATGAAAATGCCTAAAGTTTCTATTTGAACTAGATCACAATTTAAAGGAAAGCGTTTGCTTTTATAACTTAAGATTAGATAGAATTAACCCGATTTAATTATTTTTTTAATCTTTCGGAAAGTAAAATGGATATTTCTAATCAATTACAGCAAGAAGCAGAAAAAGTAGGGATTACCATATCTCATTATGATATTGATGGTAATTTAATTTACGCAAAGCCAGAAAATCTACATTATTTCATTCAGTTACTCAGCCAAACAAAAATCAACCCAGAAGATAAACAATTCGATAATGTCATAGTTGTGCGTGAAAGTGAGCCAATAAGTTATGACTTAGCGCCACTTAATCTATCTTCTCCTATTCCCATCCAATATTCTTTATATGATGATAATGGAAACTCTTTATATCAAAACCAAATCCTCGGTAATCAGACAGCATTAATCCTTTCTCCGTTAACTTATGGTTATTATTCATTGCATCTTGATGTCAATGGAAGTCGCCATGTTGTGCGCATTTTGGTTGCGCCTAAGCAATCTTACCAACCACCAGTATTTCAAGGTAAAAAAGCTTGGGGAATTAATGTTCAGCTTTATAGCTTAGTTTCAGAACGTAACTGGGGAATTGGCGATTTTGCTGATCTGGCGTATTTGATTAAACAAAGTGCGGTTCAAGGGGCGGATTTTGTTGGCATTAATCCTTTACATCAACTTTATCCGTCCGTTCCAGAATGGGCAAGTCCTTATAGTTCATCTTCAAGACGTTGGCTAAATTTTTTGTATTTAGCAGTAGATCAATTACCTGAATTTAATCTTTGCCAAAAGGTGCAGAATTGGTTTAAACAAGAGAATATTCAGCAACAACTTGAGCAATTACGCCAAGCTGAGATTGTTGATTATCAAGCTGTAATGGCATTAAAACGTTCAACATTAGAAGAACTATTCGCTTATTTTAAACGTAGTAGAGCAAGTAAAATTCTTGAAAGACGCCGTCAATTTGCCGACTTTGTTAGTGCGCAAGGCGATGCTTTATTGTTGCAAGCGTTATTTGATGTACTTGATAGCATTGAACATCAAAAGATGCCCGATGATGAGAATAAAATTGGCTGGCTAGGTTGGCGTAAAGAATGGCAAGTTTTAACGCAGAAAGAACGTCAGAATTTATTCAGAAAATATAAAACACAAGTTGATTTTTACGTTTGGTTACAGTGGTTGGCTAACACTCAATTAGCTGGGCTAAAAACTTTATGTTTAGAAAAAGGAATGTCACTAGGCATTTATGGGGACTTAGCAGTCAGTAGCTCAAGAGGTAGCGCTGACGTTTGGTCAGATCAATCGCTTTATTGTGTTAATGCTTCCGTTGGCGCACCCCCAGATCCTTTAGGTCCAGTAGGACAAAATTGGAATATCCCACCTTATAATCCAACAATTTTAAAAGCCCGTGGGTTCCAACCTTTTATTGATATGCTACGAGCCAATATGCAACATTTTGGTGTGTTACGCATCGATCATATTATGGGACTGTTCCGTTTATGGCTAATTCCTGAAGGAAAAAATGCGAGTGATGGACTTTATGTGCATTATCCTTTTGCTGAATTGATGGCTATTTTGGCGATTGAAAGTCAACGAAATCAATGCTTAGTAGTAGGCGAAGATTTGGGGACTGTTCCGGATGAAGTGCGGTCGAAATTAGATGAGTTTAATGTTTTCTCTTATTTTGTGCTTTACTTTGAACAGCGTAATTTTAATGGAATGAACGAATATCCGAAAGCAGAGCATTTTCCTTTACAGGCATTTGCTACTGTTGGAACACATGATCTTCCTTCATTACAAAGTTTTTGGCATTGTCGTGATTTAGAGCTATTTGCGCAGTTAGGTATTTTGCAAGAGGATTTCTTAAAAGCAAAATATGATCAGCGAGTAGTAGATAAACAAGCATTACTTAATACCTTACACCGAGATCAATATTTACCGCCAGATTACTGGGGAGATGCTTTGAGTATGGCAATGCACGATAATTTAAATCTGGTCATTCATCAATATTTAGCGGAAAGTCAAACGCAATTGATCGGAGTGCAACTAGAAAACTTACTCAGCCAAGAAGTTTCTTTTAATTTACCAGGTACTTCAACAGAATACCCGAACTGGCGGAAGAGATTATCACAATCTTTAGAACATATTTTTACTAATGAAACAGTGCTTTCATTAGTTAACACAATTAATCAGGCAAGAAATAAATAGGCAGGTTTTTTTATGACTAAATTTGTATCACAAGCCACAATTAATGCTTTTTTCGATGGGAAACACGCTGATCCTTTTGCTGTATTAGGGATGCATGAAACGTCAAATGGGATTGAGGTGAGAGCATTATTGCCAGATGCAGATAAAGTGTCTGTGCTCAGTAAAGAAACACAAAATGTACTTTGTGAATTAGAAAAAATAGATGAACGTGGTTTTTTTGCTGGTGTTGTGCCTAATAGCGATAGTTTCTTTGCTTATCAATTAGAAGTCTATTGGGGCAATGAAGCTCAAGTAATAGAAGATCCCTACGCATTCCATCCTATGATTAATGAGCTGGATAATTGGTTATTAGCGGAAGGCTCTCATAAACGCCCTTATGAAGTTCTAGGCGCACATTTTACTGAATGTGATGGTGTGTCAGGCGTGAATTTTCGCTTGTGGGCGCCAAATGCGAAACGTGTTTCAGTGGTAGGGGATTTTAACTACTGGGACGGTCGTCGTCATCCGATGCGTTTTCATCAAACCAGTGGTATCTGGGAATTATTTTTACCAAAAGTATCATTAGGGCAACTGTATAAATTTGAACTCTTAGATTGTAATAATCAATTGCGCTTAAAAGCAGATCCTTATGCCTTTAGTTCACAATTGCGACCAGATACTGCATCACAAGTCAGTGCTTTACCTGAAATTGTGCCAATGACTGAACAACGTCGCAAAGCCAATCAAGCAGATCAGCCAATTTCCATTTATGAAGTGCATTTAGGTTCTTGGCGTCGCAATTTAGAAAATAATTTTTGGCTAGATTATGATCAAATTGCTGATGAGCTTATTCCTTATGTAAAAGAAATGGGATTTACCCATATTGAATTTTTACCGCTCTCAGAATTCCCATTTGATGGTTCTTGGGGGTATCAGCCTATCGGTCTATATTCGCCAACTAGTCGTTTTGGTACAGCCGAAGGTTTTAAGCGTTTAATTGATAAAGCGCATGATGCTGGAATTAATGTTATTTTGGATTGGGTTCCAGGACATTTCCCAAGTGATACACATGGTCTAGTGGCTTTTGATGGCACTGCTTTATATGAACATGCTGATCCAAAAGAAGGGTATCATCAA
Source organism: Canicola haemoglobinophilus (assembly GCF_002015075.1). GTDB lineage: Bacteria > Pseudomonadota > Gammaproteobacteria > Enterobacterales > Pasteurellaceae > Canicola > Canicola haemoglobinophilus. Next base: position 47,878 of record NZ_MUXZ01000028.1, on the reverse strand, counting down.
GATTGGAATACTCTGATTTATAACTATGGTCGTCATGAAGTACGAAATTATTTATCTTCTAATGCACTGTATTGGATGGAGCGCTTTGGTTTAGATGGTATTAGAGTAGATGCGGTTGCCTCTATGATTTATCGTGATTACAGCCGAGAAGATGGACAATGGATACCAAATCAATATGGTGGACGTGAAAATTTAGAGGCGATTGAGTTTTTAAAACAAACTAATCATCTACTTGGCACAGAAATGCCAGGCGTCGTATCTATTGCTGAAGAATCTACCTCTTTTGCTGGTGTAACTCATCCTCCTTATGAAGGTGGTTTGGGTTTCCATTTCAAATGGAATATGGGCTGGATGAATGATACTTTGTCTTACATGAAAAAAGATCCGATTTATCGTCAACATCATCATAACCAAATGACCTTTGGTATGGTTTATCAATACAGTGAAAACTTTGTATTGCCACTTTCCCATGATGAAGTGGTGCACGGTAAATGTTCATTGCTCGGTAAAATGCCTGGTGATGCGTGGCAAAAATTTGCTAACTTACGTGCATATTACGGCTATATGTGGGGCTATCCAGGCAAAAAATTGCTTTTCATGGGTAATGAATTCGCACAAGGCAGAGAATGGAATTATAAAGAGAGTTTAGATTGGTATCTTCTTGAAGAGGTTCATGGCGGTGGTTGGCATAAGGCTGTTCAAGATTATGTTCGAGATCTTAACCATATTTATCAAAAAAATGCACCGCTCTTTGAATTAGATACAGATCCTCAAGGCTTTGAATGGCTTGTAGTTGATGATCACCAAAACTCAGTGTTTGTCTTTGAACGTCGCAGTAAAAAAGATGAGCGTATTATTGTGATCAGTAACTTCACGCCTGTTCTACGTCAAAATTATCGTTTTGGTGTGAATGTTGCTGGCGAATATGTTGAGATTTTAAACTCTGATGCACAACAATATATGGGCTCTAATTCAACAAATATGAGCAAAATTGTGACTGAAGAAATCGAAAGCCATAACAAAGCACAATCTATTAGTCTTGATATTCCTCCTTTAGCAACAGTGTATCTCAAATTGCATAAAGCAAAAAAGACGAGAAAACCGAGAACGGTCAAAAAAGTTGAAGACGCTGATGTTGTAGAGAAAACAGCAGAAAAGAAAACAACCAAAGCCAAAGCCACTCAAGCGAAAAAAGCAACCAAGACAAAAAGTGCGGTGGTAAAAAAGAGAGAAAGTAAAGAAGTTGCATCTGAAACAGCAGTAACAGAAGCGAAAGTAAAAAAATCAAGAGCGAAGAAAGTTGCTGGTTAAATAAAAACTTTGCGTATTAATGGCATTTGAATATCCATGAGTAAGATTAATTTAGGTAAAGCATATCCCTTAGGCAGTACAGAATGTGATGTAGAAAATATCACAGGATTTAATTTCGCTATTTATTCTTCACAAGCAAGTGCGGTTGAACTTTGTATTTTTAAACAAGGTTCAACTCAAGAAACTCGTTTTCCCATGTATTGCACTGAAAATGTGTGGCACATTTGGCTAAGTGGATTGGATTATGGTACTGAATATGGGTTTCGCATTTATGGCAAAGAAGGTTCTTTATCTAATCCAAATAAATTGATGTTAGATCCTTATGCAAGATCGGTGACTGGTAAGCCAGATTTAAGTAGCGAAGAAAATCGTTCTTGGTTCTTGCTCAATGATGAACGAGATAATGGGCATTTAGCACCAAAAGCCTTAATCACATCTTCATCTTTTGATTGGGAAAATGATATTCTGCCTCAAACGCCTTGGGCTGAAAGTATAATTTATGAACTTCATGTCAAAGGTTTTACGCAATTACGCGAGGATATTCCAGCAGAAATTCGAGGGACTTATGCGGGATTAGCGCACCCCAATGCCATTGCTTATTTAAAAGAGTTAGGCATAAGTGCGGTGGAATTATTGCCAATAAATTATCATTTAGATGAACCGCACTTACAGGAAAAAGGGCTACAAAATTATTGGGGTTACAGTCCCTTAGCCATGTTTGCTGTTGAACCTAAATATTGCTCAAAGCAAACAAATACCACGCCATTAACTGAATTTAAGTCTATGGTAAAAGCATTACATCAAGCGGGTATTGAAGTCATTTCAGATGTGGTATTCAATCATTCCGTGGAATCAGAAAAGCATTTTCCAACCTTTAGCCAACGAGGAATTGATGATCGGACTTATTATTGGCAGGACGAAACTGGAAATTATTTTAACTTAACTGGTTGTGGGAATACCCTTAATTTATCAACTGAGATAGGGCGTCGCTGGGTAGTAGATTGTCTTCGCTATTGGGTTGAAGAATGTCATGTTGATGGTTTTCGCTTTGATTTGGCTTCTGTGTTAGGGCGCGAAACCCCAGATTTTAATGCTCAAGCCTTATTATTTAAAGAAATCGAACAAGTCCCAAGTTTACAAAAAGTGAAATTTATTGCGGAACCTTGGGATATTGGTATAGGCGGATACCAAGTAGGGAACTTCCCTGATTATTTTGCTGAGTGGAATGATCATTTTCGTGATGATATGTGCCGTTTTTGGTTATGGAAAAGTGGAGAGTTAGGCATTTTTGCTGAACGCTTTGCTGGTTCAAGTGATATTTATCGTCGAAATAAAAAACGTCCGCATAATTCGATTAATTTTATTACCGCACATGATGGTTTCACTTTGCGAGATTTGGTGAGTTATAACCAAAAGCACAATTTTGCAAATGGCGAAGATAACCGAGATGGACGTAGTGAAAATTATAGCTATAACCATGGTGTCGAAGGTAATGAAGACACTAATTCACATATTGAAGAGGCTCGTTATTTAAGTCGCTGTGGACTTTTAATGAGTTTATTACTATCCAATGGTACGCCAATGCTGTTAGCTGGCGATGAATTTGGCAATACTCAAAATGGTAACAATAACGCGTATTGCCAAGATAATGAAACAACTTGGTTGAAATGGCAGCATTTTGAGCAAGATCTTTTTGCTTTAACCAAGCAAGTTATAGCCTTGCGCAAGCAAATTCCAAGCTTGCAACAAGATAATTGGTGGCAAGAAAGCAATGTCTCTTGGCTAAATGTTGATGCTGAAAATATGTCGTTAAAAGATTGGCATAATAAAGACATTAAGGCGTTTCAGATTTTGCTGGATAACAAATATTTGTTTGTTATTAATGCCAAAGCAAATTTACAAAAATTTTCATTGCCTCAAGGTAATTGGGAAATTTTGTGCAATTCAGAAGTAGCATTTTTACAAAAGGAACAGTTAGATTTAACTGATTTAGCTTTTTGTGTGTTACAGAAAATAAGTGAATAACTCAATCTTGAGTTAGTCGTGAGTATAAAATTAAAGTATAAGGAGTTGCTATGAGTAATAGTATCGCTAAAAATCTAAGTAAATATGAACTTGTTAAAGATACCTTAGTATTAATTCTCGCTGGAGGTCGAGGCTCACGACTTCATGAACTGACAGACAAACGTGCTAAACCAGCGTTATATTTTGGTGGTAACCGCCGTATTATTGATTTTGCATTATCAAACTGTATTAACTCTGGTTTAAACCGCATTGGTGTGGTAACACAATATGCTGCACATTCTTTATTACGCCATTTACAAAAAGGCTGGTCATTTTTACCACAAGAGCGTGGCGAATTTATTGATATGTTGCCAGCTCGTCAACAAATTGATGACTCTACTTGGTATCGTGGTACAGCTGATGCTGTTTATCAAAACATGGCGATTATCCGTGATCACTATTGCCCAAAATATATTCTTATCTTAGCCGGTGACCATATTTACAAACAAGATTATAGCCAAATGTTATTAGACCATGTATCAAGTGGTGCAAAATGTACTGTAGGTTGTATTGAAGTTCCTCGTGAACAGGCTTCAGAGTTTGGGGTTATGGCTGTAGATGAAAACTTGAAAGTTAAAGCATTCGTGGAAAAACCAAAAGATCCACCAGCTATTCCAAATAAACCAGACACTTCTTTAGCTTCAATGGGTATTTATGTATTTGATGCAGATTACTTATATGACGTATTGATGCGTGAAGTAAATACACCATATACATCACATGACTTTGGTAAAGATATTCTACCAAAATCTTTAGAAGAAGAAGTTTTATATGCACACCCATTTAGCCGCTCTTGCATGGGACGTAATACAGATGGTGAAATTTACTGGCGTGATGTGGGTACATTAGATAGTTTCTGGCAATCAAATATTGATTTAGTTTCAGAAAATCCACAATTGGATATTTATGATCAACGCTGGCCAATTAGAGGTAATCCAGCACAAACCTATCCATCAAAATTCTTCTATAGAAAACAAAATATTAAACCTGTAGATAATTCTCTTATTTCTGGTGGTTGTGTGATTACAGATGCGGAAATTAGCTATTCTGTATTATTTGATAAAGTGAAAATTCAAGAAGGCACCAAAGTAGAATATTCAGTTGTACTACCTGAAGTAACTATTGGTAAAAACTGTATTTTACGTAACTGTATTATTGATCGTCATTCAGTCATTCCTGATAACACAGTAATTGGTGTTGATATTGAAGAAGATCGTAAGCGTTTCCGTGTAAGTAGCACTGGCAAAGTCATTCTTGTCACTGAGTCAATGTTGAAAAAATTAAATGGTGAAGAAGTGGCGTCTGAAGCTCATTTAGACTAAGCGTATAAATATAAATAAGTGCGGTAAAAACTTTTACTTTTTTTACCGCACTTTTATCAAGGATTTAAATTAACAATGAAAGTATTGCATGTTTGTTCAGAATTATATCCATTATTAAAAACAGGTGGATTGGCTGATGTAATGGGCGCTTTGCCTTTCGCACAAAACGAAATTGGCATTGATGCTCGAGTTGTTTTACCAGCTTATCCAGCGATTTCTCGTGGTATTCCAAATACCGTTGTTGTGGCTGAGTTTGATAACTTTGCGGGGCATATCGTATTACGTTACGGCGAATATAATGGGGTTGGCGTTTATTTAATTGATGCGCCTCATCTCTATGCTCGTGAAGGAAATCCATATCATGATATGTGGTATAACGACTATACTGACAACTATAAGCGTTTTGCATTATTGGCTTGGGTTGGAGCAGAGTTAGCCACAGGATTAGATTTTTGGTGGCGTGCAGAGGTTGTCCATGCACATGATTGGCATGCAGGTTTAACGGCCGCTTATTTGCATAACAAAGGTCGTCCAGCTAAATCGGTGTTTACTATTCATAATTTAGCCTATCAAGGTCGTTTTTCACCTTACCATTTAGCTGAAATTGGCTTACCTTGGTGGATGTTTAATGTTGATGGCTTAGAATTGTATGGTGAAATGTCTTATTTGAAAGCAGGCTTATATTACTCTGATGTTTCTACCGCAGTAAGTCCAACTTATGCTAAAGAGATCACAACACCTGAATTTGCTTACGGATTGCAAGGTCTGTTGCAAACATTAAAAGCGCAAGGAAGATTAGTTGGTATCTTAAATGGTGTAGATGAAAAAATTTGGCACCCAAATAATGACCCATATATCGAAGATCATTACAAGTTGAAATCCATGTCTGGCAAAGCGAAAAATAAAGCCAAATTACAGGCATATTTTAATTTGCCACAAAATCCGACCGCACTTTTATTTGTCATGGTTACACGTCTAACGGAACAAAAAGGGGTGGATTTATTAATTAGTAGTGCGGAACGAATTGTTCAGCAAGGTGGACAACTGGCAATTTTGGGTTCTGGTTCAGCACATTTAGAGGCTGGAATTAATTGGCTAGCGCAAGAATATCCTGAAAATATTGCGGTAAAAATTGGTTATGATGAAGCGCTTTCGCACCTAATGGTTGCTGGTGGCGATGTTATCCTTGTTCCAAGCCGTTTCGAGCCTTGCGGTTTAACCCAATTATATGGACTAAAATATGGTACCTTGCCATTAGTTCGCTCAACAGGTGGATTAGCAGATACCGTGGTTGATAGTAATAATGAAAATATCAAATCACGCCATGCAACAGGCTTTGTATTTAACGATGCTGATGTCGGTGGATTATGCTACGGTATTGACAGTGCATTTGCCTTATGGGGTAAACAAACTCAATGGGCAAGCGTAAGAGTGAATGCCATGGAACAAGATTTCAGTTGGCAAATCTCTGCAAAAGGTTACCAAGCTTTATACAATATGCTTTTAGGCAACTAAGTTTTAAATAGAAATAAAATAATTTGAGTAGAAATATTCAAGTTATTTTATTTTTTGTGCTTTAGTAAAGGGATTTATTATTTTTTTTGATGAATTTGTATAAAATTTTATTGTATTTTTTATACAGATGAATAAAATTCGTTAGTTTTTTTATTAGTTAATTTTTTATTAATCAGGAGTTTTAGCCTAATGGTGAATACACTTAATACCCCTTTTTCCTATAATCGCCCAGAAAATACAACGGACTCGTTGAAAAAGGCGATTGTTTATAAATTAATTTTCTTAATTGGTCGTTCGCCAGAAGAGGCAAGTCAACGTGATTGGCTGAATGCAACCTTGTACGCTGTGCGTGATTTAGTCACTGAAGGTTGGATCTCCACTGCTCGTCAAGCGAGAAAAGATGAAACTCGTCGAGTTTATTATCTTTCAATGGAATTTTTAATGGGACGCACATTGTCAAATGCGTTAATTTCTGAAGGTGTATATAACTTAGCAAAAGAGGCTTTATCTGAGCTTAATGTTGATTTAGAAGACGTATTGGAAAAAGAAGTTGATCCTGGCTTAGGTAATGGCGGATTAGGACGCCTCGCTGCTTGTTTTATGGATTCTATCGCCACTCTTGCTATTCCAGGTATGGGATATGGAATTCGTTATGAATACGGTATGTTCCAACAGCATATTGAAGATGGTCGCCAAGTTGAGAAACCAGATGCTTGGTTAGAAAAAGGCTCACCATGGGAATTTATTCGTCCTTCTAAACGTTTTAATATCCATTTCGGTGGCCATATCTATTTTGAAGGCAAAAAATGTATTTGGGAAAATGCGGAAGAAATTACCGCACTTGCTTACGACCAAATGATCCCAGGATATAACAATGAAAGTGCTACAACATTGCGTTTATGGAGCGCAAATGCTGGCGAAACATTTAACTTAGCTTCATTCAACCGTGGTGATTATTTCCATGCAATTGAAGAAAAATCATCTATTGAGAATGTATCTCGTGTACTTTACCCAGATGATTCAACGACAGCAGGTAGAGAACTACGTTTACGCCAAGAATATTTCTTAGTTTCAGCATCTTTACAAGATATTATTAAACGTCATAAACGTACTCATGAAACATTAGATAATTTAGCTGACAAAGTTGCAATTCATTTAAATGATACCCACCCAGCCTTAGCTATTCCAGAATTAATGTATATTTTAATTGATCAAGAAGGATATAGCTGGCAAAAAGCTTGGGATATGTGCCGTCAAGTCTTCTCTTATACTTGCCATACATTAATGTCTGAAGCGTTGGAAACGTGGCTAGTAGAAATGATGGCGAAAATTTTACCACGCCATTTACAAATCATCTTTGAAATCAATGATTATTTCTTAGAATACGTCCGCACTTATGTCACTACAGATAACGATTTTATTCGTCGTGTATCATTAATTGAAGAAGGCGATACTCGCAAAGTGAGAATGGGCTGGTTATCTGTTGTTGGCTCGCATAAAGTAAATGGTGTTGCAGCAATCCATTCAGATCTGATGGTAAGTTCAACTTTCGCTGACTTTGCTCGCATTTATCCAGAACGTTTTACTAACGTAACAAATGGTATTACACCTCGTCGTTGGATTGCTGTTGCAAATCCAGATTTATCCGCATTATTTGATAAATATATTGGCACTGAATGGCGTAAGGATTTAGCGCAATTAGAAAACCTAAAAGCACATATTCAAGATCCTGAATTGAAAAAAGCTATTCCAGAAATTAAACGTAAAAATAAACAACGTCTAGCAAACTATGTAAAACAAGAGCTAGGCATTGAATTAGATCCAAATGCGTTGTTTGATGTTCAAGTGAAACGTATTCATGAATACAAACGCCAAATCCTTAATGTATTGCACATTGTAGCTCGTTATAACGAAATGCTTGCTAATCCAGAAAAAGATTGGACACCTCGTGTCTTTATCTTAGCAGGTAAAGCAGCATCAGCTTATACTGCAGCGAAACAAACCATTAATTTAATCAATGATGTAGCGAATATCATTAATAACGATGGTCGCCTACAAGGTCGTTTGAAAGTAGTATTTATCCCTAACTACAGTGTAAGCCTTGCACAAATTATCATTCCAGCCGCAGATATTTCAGAACAAATTTCTCTAGCAGGAACAGAAGCATCTGGTACAAGTAATATGAAATTTGCTTTAAATGGTGCGTTAACATTAGGTACGTTAGATGGTGCAAATGTAGAAATTTTAGATAATGTTGGACAAGACAATATCTTCATCTTTGGTAATACAGTAGAACAAGTAGAAGAGTTACGTCGTAACGGATATCACCCATTTGATATTTACCAATCAGATGCACAATTGCGTGAAGTCATTGATCAAATCAATTCAGGCCGTTTCTCGCCAAAAGAGCCAACTCGCTACCATGATTTATTGAACTCATTACGTTCTTATGACTATTATCAATCTTTTGCTGATTTCCGTAGCTATGTGGAAATGCAGAAAGTTGTTGATGAGAAATATAAAAATCAAGATGCTTGGGTTGAAAGCGCATTACAAAATATTGTGAATATGAGTTTCTTCTCATCTGACCGCACTATTTTAGAATACGCAGAGAAAATCTGGAAAATCGAGCCATTAAAACTGGCATAAACAAAGTTTAAAGGGAGCTAAATGCTCCCTTTATTGTTATAACTTGAAATCCCAAGCGAAAAATCATATCCTAGAGCCGTTTTTTCACAACAAATTTAGGTTGTAATTATGCTAAAAAAAGCAAAATATAGAAAAGATTATCGAAGCCCTGATTTTACTGTTACCGACATCTATCTTGATTTCCAATTAGATCCACAACAAACCATCGTTACCGCCAAAAGCCAATATCAACGCCTTAATCCAGAAAGCCAACAATTGCGCTTAGATGGTCATAATTTTCAATTTATTTCAATTAAACTGAATGGTGAAAATTTCAAATCTTACGAACAAGATGAAGAAAGTCTTACTTTAGATTTAACTCATGTAGATACCAAAAATTTTGAGTTAGAAATTGTTACGCATTTACAACCAAGTACTAATACTTCTTTGCAAGGTCTTTACCAATCGGGCGATGGAATTTGTACTCAATGTGAAGCAGAAGGCTTCCGTCAAATTACTTATATGTTGGATCGCCCAGATGTCCTTGCGCGCTATACAACTAAAATCACGGCAGATAAGAGCAAATATCCTTATCTTTTATCTAATGGTAATCGTATTGCTGCTGGCAATATGGAAGATGGTCGTCATTGGGTTGAATGGCAAGATCCATTCCCAAAACCAAGCTATTTATTTGCTTTAGTGGCTGGAGATTTTGACTTATTACAAGATAATTTTGTGACAAAGAGCGGTCGTAATGTTTCTTTAGAATTATATGTTGATCGTGGCAATCTTGATCGTGCTCATTGGGCAATGACAGCCTTGAAAAAATCAATGAAATGGGACGAAGAGCGGTTCAATTTAGAATATGACTTAGACATTTACATGATTGTCGCGGTAGATTTCTTCAATATGGGCGCAATGGAAAACAAAGGGTTAAATATTTTTAATTCAAAATTTGTACTTGCCAATCCACAAACTGCTACAGATGAAGATTATTTAGCCATTGAAAGTGTAATTGCTCATGAATATTTCCATAACTGGACGGGAAATAGAGTAACTTGCCGAGATTGGTTCCAATTAAGCTTAAAAGAGGGATTAACGGTATTCAGAGATCAAGAATTCTCATCTGATACAGGCTCACGAGCAATCAATCGCATCAATAACGTAAAATTTTTACGCACAGTACAATTTGCCGAAGATGCGAGTCCGATGTCGCACCCAATTCGCCCTGAAAAAGTGATTGAAATGAATAACTTCTATACCGTGACAGTATATGAAAAAGGTGCAGAAGTTATTCGTATGCTCCATACGTTATTGGGAGAAAAAGGCTTTCAAGCAGGTATGCAGCGCTATATTGCGGATCATGATGGCAAAGCTGCCACTTGCGAAGATTTTATTGTGGCAATGGAACAGGCAAATAATATTGAGTTGAAACAATTCCGCCGTTGGTATAGCCAATCAGGCACACCAGAATTGCGAGTCACAGATTTTTATGATGAGAAAAATCATACTTATCAACTCAAAATCGCTCAATCTACTGCACCAACAGCAGATCAAATGGAAAAAGTCAACTTGCATATTCCAGTAAAAATTGCTTTATATGATGAAAATGGGATTGAACAATGTTTACAGGCGAATGGCGTAGGGCTTTCTGAGGTGCTTAATCTCACACAGCAAGAGCAAACTTTTGAGTTTCAAAATATTTATACTCGCCCTGTACCCGCATTATTATGTGATTTTTCTGCTCCAGTAAAATTGGATTATGCGTATAGCACCAAACAATTAATTACTTTATTAAAATTCGCTAAAAATGACTTTATCCGTTGGGATGCGGCACAAATGTTATTTAATGCTGAGTTACGTCGTAACTTAACTAATTATCAACAAGGACAAGAGTTAGATTTTTCCAACGAAATTTTGACCGCACTTTCTCAAGTACTAGAGAATTATCAACAAGATATTGGTTTAACAACGACAATTTTAACCCTGCCAAAAGAAACTGAATTTGCAGAATTATTCAAAACTATTGATCCTGAAGGTATTTATGCAGTATGCGAATTTATGCAACGCTATATCGCAGAAAACCTGAAAGATCTATTCTTAAAAACCTACAATGAAATTCAGTTGGGTAGCTATCAAGTCACAGAACAAGATATTGCCTTAAGAGGTTTGCGTAATCTTTGCTTAAATTATTTAGCTTATACAAATTTAGGCAATAATTTGGTCAATAAACATTACACTTACGCAGATAATATGACGGATAGCTTGAGTGCGCTCAAAGCTGCAACACAAGCACAGCTTCCTTGTCGTAATCAGCTATTAGCAGATTTTGAACAAAAATGGCAACATGATGGCTTGGTAATGGATAAGTGGTTTACCTTGCAAGCAACAAGACCAGAAGAGAATACTTTGGCACATGTTCAGCAATTAATGGAGCACCCAAGTTTTAATTTTAACAATCCAAACCGTTTAAGAGCCTTAGTCGGTGGCTTTTGTATGCATAACTTAAAAGGCTTTCATGTGGCAGATGGCTCAGGGTATCGCTTTCTCACAGAGGTCTTATTAAAACTAAATGAAAGCAATCCACAGGTTGCTTCTCGTCTAATTGAACCATTAATTCGTTTCTCTCGTTTTGATCCACAAAGACAAACCTTGATGAAACGGGCGTTAGTTCGTTTAAGTGAAACAGACAATCTGTCAAAAGACTTATTCGAGAAAATCGAAAAAGCGCTTCAATAAAATCTCAAAAGTGCGGTAGAATTTACCGCACTTTTTTCTTCAGTTAAAACTATCCAGAGAGATAAAACTATGTATTCATTAATTCGTAAAGCAATCTTCTCCCTTGATGCAGAAAATGCACATGATCTAACCATAAAACTTCTCAAATTGACGGGAAATTCCCCGTTAAATCCAATCATTAAAAGCCTTTTAGCTTGTCCACAAGGCGAGGAAAAAACAGTCATGGGAATAAAATTCAAAAATCCCATTGGCTTAGCGGCGGGGGCTGATAAAAATGGCGACGCTATTGATGGATTTGGCACTATGGGTTTTGGCTTTATTGAAGTAGGTACTGTGACTCCTTTAGCACAAGAAGGTAATCCTAAACCAAGACAATTTAGACTTCCTGAGATTGAGGGGATTATTAATCGTAATGGTTTTAATAATAAGGGAATTGATTACCTTATCGAAAATGTAAAACGCGCTCACTATAAAGGCATTATTGGCATCAATATTGGTAAAAATAAAATCACCCCAATCGAAAAGGGAAAAGATGACTATATTTATTGTTTGAACAAGGCTTATAATTATGCCGATTATATTACGATCAATATTTCATCGCCCAATACACCTGAACTACGCCAGTTGCAATATGGTGATGCCTTAGAGGATTTATTAAGTGCGGTCAAAAATCAGCAAAAAATTCTTTGTGATTTACATAATAAATATGTCCCAATCGCCGTCAAAATCGCACCAGATTTAACAGAAGAAGAACTTGTACAAATAGCTGATACATTACAACGTCACAAAATAGATGGCGTTATTGCAACCAATACGACAATTTCTCGCGAAAACTTACCTCAACTCAAATATTCACAAGAAATTGGCGGCTTAAGCGGCAAACCTTTACAACAAAGAAGTACCGAGATTATTGCTCGTTTGTCGCAAGAATTAAAAGGAAACATTCCAATTATTGGTTGTGGTGGAGTAGATAGCCTAGAAAGTGCGCAAGCCAAAATTAATGTTGGTGCAAATCTAATACAAGTTTATTCAGGGCTTATTTACCATGGACCGAGATTGATTAAAGAATTGGTACAGAATATTAAATGAAATTTGAAATTATCCAAAAAATTAAGGAAAACTAAATATGAATAAGAATTTACAAGATGAACTAAAAAAAGCCCTACAAAGTTTTGATGATGTTTGGGCAAATGAAGAAAAAACAGAATTAGCACATAATTTATTGCTCGATAAACTAGAACAACATGATCGTGAAATTCTTGCTATATTATTAAAAAATGATGAGCTAAAACGTCATTTTTTTGTGGATATTGATGGCGTATTTGTTTTTAAACAAGCGGACTTTCAATTCTTTTTATCGCAAAATAAAGTCAGTCATTCTTATACCAAATATAAGAACCGTATTGGGCTTACTGATGGCAGTCGTTTTTTAAAAGATAGTACGGATATTGTATTAGATTTTCCATTTAAAGATTGCGTTCTTAGTGGTGGACAAAGTTCAGAAGAGAGTGAAGAGACTTATTTTGAACGTAATAATGCCACACAGCACAGCACAGCACA
>NZ_MUXZ01000028.1:0-34621 GCF_002015075.1 Canicola haemoglobinophilus | reverse complement strand
AGCACAGCACAGCACAGCAGAATTGTACACGAAAAAAACAAGAAAACGTCAAGAAATTTTCTTCAACCAAGTTTTAGCTTTTGATGAAATTGATCGTCTATTTGATCCAAAAGCCCTATCAAAATTCACTCGCTATAATGCCCAAGGTCAACAACCTGTCAATCAAATAAAACGTCATTCCGATGGAACCATTGCTGAAAACCTAATTATTAAAGGCAATAATTTAATCGCACTTCATTCGTTAGCAACGCAATTTCGCAATAAAGTAAAACTTATTTATATTGATCCGCCTTATAACACGGGGAATGATGGCTTTAAATATAATGATAAATTTAGTCGTTCAACTTGGCTTACTTTTATGAAAAATAGGTTGGAAATTGCAAAAGAATTATTAACTGATGATGGCGCAATCTATATTAATTTAGATTATAACGAGGTCCATTATTGCAAAGTATTAATGGATGAAATTTTTGGCGAGCAAAATTTCCAACGAGAAATTATCTGGCGTATTGGTTGGGTATCAGGATATAAAACAGCTGTATCAAATTATGTTAGAAATCATGACACAATTTTGTTTTATTCCAGAAATCACACATCATTAAATTTTAATAAGCATTATATTCAAAATAATAATTTCAAAGAGCTTATAAAATTAGATGCAAAAGCAAAAGAAACTTTTCAAAAGTTTAATATTGAAAAAGATGTAATGAAATCTATTTTAGATGAATTTAATTACAACAATCGTCCAGAACGTTATCCATTAGAAGATGTGTGGAATGCTAATGAATATGATGATTTAAATAGTATTGCAATTGTTAGTTTTTCAGGTGAAAGCGTATCCAAAATGTTAAATGGAGATGAGTTAAAAGGGCAGAAACCAGAAAAATTACTGCAACGGATTATTGAAGCTCATACAAAAGAAGGAGACATCGTCCTAGACTATCATCTCGGCTCAGGTACAACTGCCGCTGTTGCCCATAAAATGGGCCGTCAGTATATTGGCATTGAGCAAATGGATTATATTGAAACCTTATCCGTTGAGCGTTTGAAGAAAGTCATTGAGGGTGAGCAAGGGGGAATTTCTAAAGTGGTAAATTGGCAGAGCGGTGGCGATTTTGTCTATTTTGAGCTTACTCAATTTAATCAAACAGCTAAAGAATTAATTCAACATTGTAAAAATTTTGCTCAATTAGCACCGCTCTTTGAACAACTTTGTGAGCAATATTTCCTCAAATACAACCTCAATATTGAGCAATTTAGCAAAATTATGCAGGAAGCGGAGTTCCAGCAATTATCTCTTGATGAACAAAAACAAATGATGCTGGAAATGCTCGATTTAAATCAACTTTATGTCAATTTATCGGATATTGAAGATGAGCAATTTGCCGCTTGTTTATCTGATGAAGATAGAGAATTAAATCAGCAATTTTATGGGGTGAAATAATGGAAAAGAATTTAGTTGATATTATTGAGTCTCGTAAAGAGATTTATCTTGAAGATGGTGATGAAAATAAATTCGCCATTCCTGAGTTTGTCAGCAAAAATCTAAAATATCCATTTTTTGATTGGCAAAAATCCGCATTAGAAAACTTTTTAATTTTTGACCGCACTAAATACTTTAAAGATTTTCCAGAACTTAAAAATAAACCTACTCATTTGCTATTTAATATGGCAACGGGGGCGGGAAAAACCATGATGATGGCGGCGTTGATTTTATATTATTACCAAAAAGGCTATCGTCATTTTTTATTTTTTGTTAATCAAAATAATATTGTCGATAAAACAGAAAATAATTTTATTGATAGCAATCATAATAAATATTTATTTCAACCCAAAATATTATTGAGCGATCAAGTTATTCCTATTAAAAAAGTCGATACGTTTAGTTTATCGCCACAAGGTATTGAAATTAAATTTACCAGTATTCAAAAACTCTATAACGATATTCATATTGAACGTGAAAATCAAACGACTTTATCGGATTTACATCAGCTCAATATTGTGATGCTAGGTGATGAGGCTCATCATTTAAATACACAAACCAAGAAAAAACAGACCGCATTTGATTTCAATACAGAAATAAGTGGCAAGGCGAGTAGCGATGAAATTGAACGTAAAGGTTGGGAGCATTTAGTTTTAGAATTGCTATTAAATAAAAATGGTAAACCAAGTGAAAATGTACTGTTGGAATTTACCGCAACCTTGCCTGAAAACGAAGAAATTGCGAAAAAATATGCAGATAAGATTATCGCCAAATTTGCCTTAAAAGATTTCTTACAAGCTGGATTTACGAAAGAAATCAATCTTGTTTCTTCTACCTTGGCGAAAAAAGAACGAGTATTACACGCCTTATTATTTGCTTGGTATCGTCATCAAATTGCCATTAAATACGGAATAGCTAACTTCAAACCTGTGATGTTGTTTCGCAGTAAAACCATTGACAACTCTCGTGAAGATTATGAGCAATTTTTACATTGGACACAAAATGCAAGCGGTCAAGATTTTGCTTTTTTGACCGCACTCTTACAGAATTTGAGCGATGGCGATAATGCCAATCAGCAAGGCAAAACTCGCACTGAGCAAGCTTTACAGTTTATGCAGGACAATCAGTTTACCTTTGAGCATTTGGCGAATTGGGTGAAAGGGAATTATCAGCATCATAATGTGATTATTACCAACTCACAGACTAACAAAACGAAAACAGAAAAAACTGATGCAGAAACGGAAAAACTGCTCAACAATTTGGAGGCAATAGATAATCCAGTGCGAGCTATTTTTACTGTGGATCGTTTAACTGAAGGCTGGGATGTGTTGAATTTGTTTGATATTGTCCGATTATATGAAGGGCAAAATTCTGGCGGCTCAACCAAAAAGAGTGGTAAAACAGCAGCCGCTACTGTATCTGAAAAACAGCTGATTGGTCGTGGTGTGAGATATTTTCCTTTTGCTTTTGAAGAAAAATTGCCAAATAAGCGTAAATTTGATGGCATTGAACACGAACTTAAAATTTTAGAAGAGCTTTTTTATTATACTTTTGATGAGCAATCTCGCTATATTTCAGAACTAAAATCTGAATTACGTAAAGATGGTTATCTTCCTGAAAAAGAGGATAAAGTAAAAGTCACTTTTGCCATTAAGCCTGAACTGGCTCAAAACCAAAGTTTTAGAAATTTACTGATTTGGGCAAATAAAAAAGTAAAAAATCCTTATGCCAAAGCCAATAATGGCAATAGTTTAAGGGCACTGAATTTCTGTTTATCTTATCAAGTGCATAGCAATAATCTTGTGCAAGAAGTTCAATTTAAAGTTGATGAACAAGCAGAAAAAACCTTGCAATTAGGTGTGGAGGAAAACCGCTCTTTAACGCTAAAAATCAAAGAAATTGAACCGCACATTTTCAATAAAGCCATTCATATTAAGGGTAAAAATAGCCAATCTTTATTTCATTTTCATCGCTTGCGTGACAAGTTGGCGATTAAAAGTCGTCGAGAATTGCAAACCGATTTGTTAAGTGAGTGGAAAGTCGAATTTTTAGGCTTAGATGTCTATCGTGGCGTCTCTAATCAAGATAAGTTGCAGGCTTGTTTGCAAATTCTTGAAAAAATGGAACAGCATTTAAATGAAAAAGATTGCCAATTTATTGGAACAAAAGAATTTACCGCTAAAAAACTTTGGCAAGTTTTTGGTACGGCAAAACAAAAATGGGTGAAAAAAGAGCTAATTAAAGATGAAGTAGCAAAACCTGATTGGTATGCAATAGATCATTTTGCTGGTACAAGTTTAGAGGCGGAACTTGTCAATTTCATTGCCAAACGAATGGGAGATTTGAGCGAAAACTACGATTTCCATTTATTGCGAAACGAAGAAGTATTCAAATTAAGCAATTTTGCCGATGGTGAGGGCTTTATGCCTGATTTTATTTTATTGCTCAAAACGAAGCAAAAATCCGCCGTTGAAGGTGTAGATGATTTCTTACATTATCAAATTTTCATTGAACCTAAAGGTGAACATTTAACAGAAAAAGATCAATGGAAAGAAACTTTCTTACAGCAAATTAGTGCTGAATATGGTAAAGATCGCATTTTGCACAAAGAAACACCACATTATCGATTGATTGGATTGCCATTTTATACGGAGAATTCTGAGCAATTTTCACAGTCATTTAATGATTTCTGCGCTTAATTCAATGCCTTTGCCTTGAAAGTGCGGTGGGTTTAACCGCACTTTTTTTATATTTATACACAAGCATTTTTGTTAAGATAGCGCCCTTGCGTCATTAAGGCTTTACAACTGAATTAGGAAAAACATGAATAAAATTTACGATTTACATTGTCATAGCACCGCATCTGACGGGATGTTGTCGCCGCAAGAAGTAGTGCAAAGAGCACATCAACAAGGGGTAAATGTTTTAGCCTTAACTGATCATGATACGATTTCTGGTTTATCGCAGGCTCGTGAGCAAGCGGAAAAATTAGGTATTTCCTTCATTAATGGCGTTGAAATTTCGACTTCTTGGGAGAATCGTGCAATTCATATCGTTGGCTTGGGCTTTGATGAAACTTCTGAAAAAATGACCGCCCTTTTAACTAAGCAAGCAGAACTTCGTTTACAAAGAGCGGTTGAAATTGGACAAAAATTAGAACGTTTAGGCGTTGTAAATGCTTTTGCTGAAACGCAAAAACTGGCTAATGGAGAGGTGACAAGAGCGCATTATGCGCGTTATTTAGTGCAAATTGGCAAAGTTGCCAATGACAATCAAGCTTTTAAGAAATATTTAGGACAAGGTAAGTCGGCTTATGTTAAGGCGCAGTGGGTTGATATTCCTCGTGCAATTGAGATTATTCATCAAGCAGGTGGTATTGCTGTGCTTGCTCACCCTTTGCGCTATACCATGACAGCAAAATGGATTAAACGCCTTATTGCTGATTTTAAACAATGGGGGGGGGATGCAATGGAGGTTGCTGGTTGTGGGCAAACTAAGGATCAGCGTTTATTACTTGCTCGTTGGGCAGAAGAATATGGTTTATACAGCTCTGTTGGTTCCGATTTCCATTTCCCATGTGGCTGGATTGAATTAGGAAAATCCTTAGGTTTGCCAGAAAATTGTCGCCCAGTTTGGCAACTTTTATCTCAAGTAGAAAATTAAGTTTGTTTTATTACTCATCAACAATATCAATAAATTCAGCAGAGGTAAGCTGAGCAAGATCTTGAGGGCTAAGTTCAACACTAAGTCCTCTTTTTCCGCCTGAAACAAAAATTTTGTCGAAAGTTAATGCCGATTGATGAATAACAGTTTTAAGGCGTTTCTTTTGCCCTAAAGGACTAATACCGCCCACTAAATAACCAGTGCTTTTTTGCGCTATTTCTTTATCGGCCATTTCTATTTTTTTCGCACCAATCGCTTTTGCTGCTTTCTTTAAATTCAGCATATTAGCAGTGGGAAGGACGAAACAAGCCAACTTTTTTTGATCGCCATTTTCGGCAACAAGTAATGTTTTAAAAGATTGGGTTGTTGGAATACCTAATTTTTCTGCTGCTTCATCGCCGAAATGGGTATTATTTGGATCGTGTTCATAAGTATGTAAAGTAAAAGGAATTTTATGTTTTTTCAGTAAATCAATTGCGGGTGTCATTTTCTTTTCTCTTAATTATTTTGTAAAATGCGCCATTATTTTACCCGAAGTTATAAGAGAGAAAAATGTTAAATATTGCTATTGCCGCAGAATTTGAACTGGCTGAGAAAATTGCTGAAACCTTAGAGCAAAGTCAACTTGAAATTGAAAGTCTAAAAATTGTTGAGATTATTCCTTTCAATGAGGAACAAGGTGTTCGTTTTAAAAATAAAGCGGTGGCGCAAATTGCATCTGAAGAGGCTGATTGGAGTGAGTTTAACTATGTTTTATTCGCTGGTAGCGTGGAGCAAGCTAATCTGCTTGCACAAGCAGCGGATGCCGGTTGTATCGTCATTGATGTATTAGGGATTTGTGCAAATATTTCTGATATTCCTGTGGTTGTTCCAAGTATTAATGAAGAACAAGTAGTTGAATTGCGTCAAAGAAATATTGTTTCTTTGCCAAATCCACAAGTCACGCAATGTGCTTTAGCTATTAACAAGATGGTTGATAATATTCGACAAGTTGTCATTACTTCATTATTGCCAGCCTCTTATACTAATGCTGAACAAGTTGCTAAGCTCGCAGGGCAGACCGCACAATTGTTAAATGGTATTCCCCTCGATGAAGAACAGCAGCGTTTGGCTTTCGATGTATTCCCCGTGCAAAATCAAAATTTAGCGGCGCAACTGCAAAAAATTTATCCTCAATTAGACAATGTAGTATTTCATCAAATTCAAGTCCCAGTTTTTTATGGTATGGGGCAATTTGTGACCACACTTTCAGATTATGCAATTGATATAGAAAGCCAATTACAAGCTTGGCAAGAAAGTGAGTTGACCCAATACCATGCTGAGAAAGTTGTTACGCCTGTAAGCAATGGCGAAAGCGAAAATAGAGAGGAAAATGTCAAATTGCATATTAGTGCCTTAAGTGTTATGGAAAAAAGTGCGGTGGAAAATAGCGTAGAATTTTGGTCTGTGGCTGATGAACAACGCTTTAATTTAGCGCTAATGGCAGTTAAATTAGTTGAGTTAATCGGCTAGTCGGAGCTGTGTTAAATGCTGGAAAACACTCCTTATTTATGGTCTAATAAGCCCAATTTTCAGTTGACAAATAAAGGTTAAAAATGAGCTGGATTGATAGAATTTTTAGTAAGAATACAACTTCAAGTAGCAAAAAGTCTAATGTGCCAGAAGGTGTGTGGACAAAATGTACGTCTTGCGAACAAGTGTTGTATCGTGATGAGTTAAAACGCCATTTAGAAGTTTGTCCAAAGTGCGGTCATCATATGCGTATTGATGCAAGAGAGCGCTTGATTGCTTTGTTGGACAAAGACAGTACTGTCGAAATTGCGGCAGATTTAGAACCTAAAGATATTTTAAAATTTAAGGATTTGAAAAAATATAAAGATAGATTATCTGCTGCACAAAAAGAAACAGGCGAAAAAGATGCCTTGATTACAGTTTCTGGTACGCTTTATGGTATGCCAATTGTTGCTGCTGCTTCTAATTTTAGCTTTATGGGCGGTTCAATGGGCTCTGTGGTAGGGGCTAAATTTGTACAAGCAGCAGAAAAAGCAATAGAGTTAAATTGCCCGTTTGTTTGTTTCTCTGCAAGTGGTGGTGCTCGTATGCAAGAAGCATTATTTTCTTTAATGCAAATGGCAAAAACCAGTGCTGTGTTGGCCAAAATGAAAGAAAAAGGCATTCCTTTTATTTCAGTATTAACAGATCCAACCTTAGGGGGCGTATCTGCAAGTTTTGCTATGCTGGGCGATATAAATATTGCTGAGCCTAAAGCACTTATTGGTTTTGCTGGTCCTCGTGTTATTGAACAAACTGTACGTGAAAAATTACCTGAAGGATTTCAACGCAGTGAGTTCTTATTAGAACATGGCGCTATTGATATGATCGTTAAGCGCTCTGAAATGCGTGAAACCTTAGCTAATCTTTTAAGCAAGCTAATGAACAAACCTTCGCCATTTGTTGAACCTGAATTAATTGAAGAACAATCTAATAATGTCTAATTCAAATTTATTAACATCAACATCGCCACTTGAACAGTGGCTTTGTTTTTTAGAAAACGCCCATTTTAAAGCTATTGATTTAGGTTTAGATAGGGTTAAATCTGTTGCACAGCAATTGGATTTATTACGCCCAGCGCCTTTTGTGATTACCGTTGGAGGCACAAATGGCAAAGGAACCACTTGCCGTTTATTAGAAATGCTGTTGTTGAATGCGGGATTGCGTGTTGGAGTCTATTCATCTCCTCATTTGATTAGATATAACGAAAGAGTAAGAATTCAAAATCAAGAATTGGCCGATGAGTTACATACAGAAGCCTTTGCCTTTATTGAACAACATAAATCACAGTCTTTAACTTATTTTGAATTTAGTACGCTTTCTGCGCTATATCTATTTAAACAGGCTAATTTAGATGTGGTTATTTTAGAAGTAGGCTTAGGTGGGCGTTTAGATGCCACTAATATTGTTAATGCAGATCTTGCGGTAATTACCAGCATTGATATTGATCATACGGATTTCTTGGGCAATACGAGAGAAGAAATTGCTTTTGAAAAAGCAGGTATTTTCCGTCCAAATAAACCGGCGATTATTGGTGAGGCAAATATTCCTAGCACTTTGTTGGAACATGGGAAAAAATTAAATGCGCTCCTGTCTTGTCGTAATACAGATTGGACATTTAGCATACAGGAAAATAGTTGGGCGTGGGAAACAACAAAAGTGGAAACTATCTCTATGGATAATTTGCCTATTTGTAATATTCCTTTAGCAAATGCAGCAACCGCTCTAGCAACATTGCCTTATTTACCTTTTGATATTTCATTACCAGTGATTCATAAATCTCTGCGAGAGGTTGAATTGACTGGACGTTTTCAAAAAATGAAATTAGATAAGCTAACCAATTTAGCTAAATTAGCGGAAAAACCAATTGAAAAATTACCTCAAATTATCCTTGATGTAGGGCATAATCCTCATGCTGCTTTATATTTAGCGGAAAAACTGACCGCACTAAAAGCTAAATCAACAGGAAAAATCATTGCAGTCTGTGGTATTTTAAAAGATAAAGATAGCCAAGGTATATTAACACCTTTAATTAATGTTATTGATCATTGGAATTTAGTTACTTTAGAAGGCGCAAGAGGGCAGGGTAGTGATGCACTATTTGTGACGTTGCAACAAATATCACAAACTAGTGCTCTCAAAGTACAAACTTATGTTTCTGTATATGAAGGGGTAAAAAGTGCGGTGCAAAATTTCACAGAAAATGATGTGGTTTTAGTATTTGGCTCATTCTATACAGTTGGTGCATTTTTAGAGTTGCTTTGATAAAAAATAATCCTAACTACGAAAGTTAGGATTATTGCTATTTACAGTAAACTATTCTTTTTTACTTGGTTTGATTGCTAGCAAATTACATTCTAATTTACTGATAACGTGTTCTGCCGTATTACCCAAGAAAGCGGCAGACAAGCCAGTTCTTCCCACGGTACCTAAAACCACTAATTCAGCTTCTAATTCTTTTGCAACCGCAGGAATAACATCTTCAGGAAAACCCTCTCTTACATGAGTATGATCTTCATCAATACCAAATTGTTGGCGCAATGCTTTCATGTTTAACAGATATTGACCACGAATACCATTTCCATATTCTGTGGTAGTAAATTCAGGTAAATCAATTGCCATATTGATTGGTGTTGGCGGATAAGCAGTAACAAGATGAATATTACCACGTTCCAATTTATCCGCTAAATCAATGCCTAGAGAAACAAGCTCATTGTTTAATGATGTATGTTCATCTTTATCATCTGAAACGTTAACAGCTACAAGAATACGGCGTTGATGTTTCCAATCTCCATCACGAACAACCATGATCGGAGCAGGGCATTTACGTAATAATTGCCAATCTTGAGGAGTAAAAATAAGGGCAGATAAACGTTCTTCTTCCTGAGTATATTTAATCACAAGATCATAATTATGTTCGGCTACAGCATTTGTGATAGCTTCAGCTTCGTTGCTATGCCAAAGAACAATAGAATTAAATTCAATATTAGGATCTGCATATTTTTCCAGATAAGGTTGAACAGCTTGTTGGCGCTGTTCAATAATGCTTTTATGCATAGCATCTCTTTCTTCAGAAGACAATAAAGCTGACATTTCATAAGAAAAATCATATACAGCCATGAAAGTGGTAATTTTTACTTTATTTTCATTCTTTTGCTCTTTTACTAAGCGAACAGCTCTAGCCAAAGCATATTGTTTTTCTGTTTCAGGATTTAAAACGACAAGTATATTATTGAATTGCATAATAACCTCCGCTGTTTAACGATTTTCTGAGAAATCGATAAATTGGTTGTATTAATAGATATGTAGAAATAGGATAGGTAATATTTATAGAAATAACAAGCAGTAGTTTTTTAAAAAGTGATCGAACGCAATAATTTATTATTGCGCTCGAATTTTTTATCCAACCATTTTTATTTTAGGCTTAGTAGTACCAGCAAGCGCTGAAAGTTCAGGCATATTATTGATGGTAATATATTTGCCTTGAACAGATAAAATACCGATTTTCTGAAAACGACCAAGTAAACGGCTAATGGTTTCAACTGTTAATCCTAAATAGTTTCCTATATCGCCTCTGGTCATTGTTAGACGAAATTCTCGAGCTGAAAAGCCACGGGCAGAATATCTGTTGGAAAGGTTGTAAATAAAAGCAGCTAGACGTTCTTCCGCATTCATTTTTGACAGCAATAAAATCATTTCTTGATCTCTTTTGATTTCGTTGCTCATTAAACGCATAATTTGCTGTCTTAATTTGGGCATTTTTCCTGATAAATCATCCAGAATATCAAAAGGAATTTCACAAACCATAGCTGTTTCTAATGCTTGAGCAAAGCTAGGATGGCGCATATTATTAATCGCATCAAACCCGACGAGCTCTCCTGGTAAATGGAAAGATGTAATTTGTTCTTCGCCTGTTTCACTAATGGTATAACTTTTAATTGTGCCAGAACGAATAGCATAAAGAGAGGTTAATTCATCGCCTGCTTTAAATAAAACTTGGGATTTTTGAATAGGTTTCTTGCGTTCAATAATATTATCGAGCTGATCTAATTCATGTTCATTTAATGTAAACGGAATACAGAGTTGACTAATACTACAATCTTGGCAGTGAATAGCACAACCACCCGATTGAACACTTCGTCCAATTTTTTGTTCACAGGCTAAAATTTTCATTCGTTCCTCAAATAAAGCATTAAAACTGAGATAAAATCATGTAAACTTGATCTAACTCAAGAAATGATAACATTAAATAAAATAATTAAGAAGTTTTAAATATTAAAAAATACAAAGGAAATTGGTAATGGCAGCAGAAAAATTAACGAAGAAAAAACTAATCCAAATTTTATGTGTTCTATGCGTTTTACTTAGCGCATTTACTTATAAAACTTGTCAATATGTTTCTTAATATCTTGCATACACACTAAAAATCCTATAGAATTTCGCCGTTTTGCTACAAGGATAGCAATAGTTTATATCTTCTGTAAAATTGCAGTTAGATTGTGGTTTAGGATCATTAGAGGAATAGTATTATTAAAACCGTAAAAAAAGCTCCGGCAACAAATCGCCCTAATCGTATTAACGATGAAATTAGAGTGAAAGAAGTTCGTTTGATTGACCAAGATGGTGAACAAGCGGGTATTGTATCTATTCAACAAGCCTTAGATATTGCTGAACAAGCTGAGTTAGATCTTGTTGAAATCAGTCAAAATGCAGAACCACCGGTATGCCGTATTATGAATTACGGTAAATTTCTCTATGAAAAAGGTAAAGCTGCAAAAGAGCAGAAGAAAAAGCAGAAAGTTGTACAAGTGAAGGAAATTAAATTCCGTCCTGGTACAGACGAAGGCGACTATCAGGTAAAACTACGCAGCCTGATTCGCTTTTTAGAAGATGGGGATAAAGCTAAAATCACTGTGCGTTTCCGTGGACGTGAGATGGCTCACCAAGATATTGGTTTAGACGTATTAGAGCGTGTAAAAAACGACCTTGCTGAAATTGCCGTTGTTGAATCAGCACCTGGCAAATTAGAAGGTCGCCAAGCGATCATGGTATTAGCCCCGAAAAAGAAATAGTTAGTGCAATTTCAAGTAATAAAAGTGCGGTGTAATTACCATATTTTTATTCGCCTAATTATCTGATGTTAAACTTAAACAATGCGGAGTTTATAAAACAATGCCTAAAATTAAAACAGTACGTGGTGCTGCTAAGCGTTTCAAGAAAACAGCTTCTGGCGGTTTTAAACGTAAACAATCTCACTTACGTCACATTTTGACTAAAAAGACAACTAAACGTAAACGTCATTTACGTCATAAATCAATGGTTGCGAAAGCAGACCAAGTTTTAGTAGTAGCGTGCTTACCATACGCATAAGCTGCGTTTTAAGTACAGTCGTACGATTAGTTCAATTTTAGATTCATAGACAATAGGAGATTAAATAATGGCTCGTGTAAAACGTGGTGTTATTGCAAGAGCACGCCATAAGAAAGTTCTTAAGGCTGCTAAAGGTTATTATGGTGCGCGTTCACGTGTTTATCGCGTTGCGTTCCAAGCAGTGATTAAAGCTGGTCAATATGCTTACCGTGACCGCCGTCAACGTAAACGTCAATTCCGTCAATTATGGATTGCTCGTATCAACGCTGCAGCTCGTCAAAACGGTTTATCTTACAGCAAATTCATCAACGGCTTGAAAAAAGCATCTGTTGAGATCGATCGTAAGATTCTAGCTGATATCGCTGTATTTGATAAAGTTGCTTTTGCAGCATTAGTTGAAAAAGCAAAATCTGCTCTTTAATTTAAAGAATAGATAAATTAGGGTACCTTTATGGTACCCTTTTTTAGTTTCATAAATTAGTTTGAATATCCTATGCAACAATTTGACATTGTTTACCAACATCAAGATTTCATTATTATTAATAAGCCTTGTGGAATAAGCGTTCATAAAGATCAAGAAGAGCAAGGTTTAACAACAATTCTCGCAAATCAGCTCAATATTCCTCAAGTTTGGCTTGTTCATCGATTAGATAAAGTCACTTCAGGGTTGCTTATTCTTGCTTTAAATGCCCAATCTGCGACTTATTTATCACAACTTTTTGCACAACATTTGATTCAAAAAACTTATATTGCTTTATCAAAACATAAGCCAAAGAAAAAACAAGGGTTAATTATTGGCGATATGCAGAAAGCTCGCCGTGGGATGTGGAAACTTACTAAAAGCAAAGACAATCCAGCAATAACACGTTTTTATTCTGTTAGTTGTGAGCCTAATTTACGGCTATTTATTCTACATCCACAAACTGGAAAAACACATCAATTAAGAGTAGCAATGAAAAGTTTGGGAAGTCCTATCTTGGGTGACTTACTTTATGGTAAAAATGATGAAGAAATTGACCGCACTTATTTGCATGCATATAAGCTGAAATTTGATTACTTTAATGAAAAAATTGAGGTGATGGCTATGCCAAAAATCGAAAAGAATGGTTGTTTTTTCACGAGGGAAAGTGTTAAAAACGCAATAAATAAAATAGGGCATAACTAAATTCTAACTATGCCCTAAATAAATATCTAATTATAATTCTTTCTTTTTACTACGTTTCCATTTCCAGAATAAGAATACTGCAAGTAAGAATATTAAAATATAAATAACAAATTGACCTTTTTGAATTTGATGGTGTAGCCAATCTAAATTACTTGCACCAAAATCACCTAAATATACCCAAATAGGGACAGAAATAATTGCGGCACAGAAATCAATAAATACAAAACGAATAAAACTAACACGGCGTGTAATACCAGAAAC
Organism: Canicola haemoglobinophilus; assembly: GCF_002015075.1. Taxonomy (GTDB): domain Bacteria; phylum Pseudomonadota; class Gammaproteobacteria; order Enterobacterales; family Pasteurellaceae; genus Canicola; species Canicola haemoglobinophilus. Next base: position 21,128 of record NZ_MUXZ01000028.1, on the reverse strand, counting down.
CATATAAATTGGCGCTCTTAAACCAGGTAAAAAACGAGCAACAAATAAAACTCTATTACCATATTTGGCAAATTTTTCTTTTACCATTTTTAAACGTTTAAAGGTAACAATTTTTTTCATTAAGCGAGTTCGCAATATCTTTACACCGTAAATGCGACCGAGCCAATACATTGTACTGTCGCCAATTAACACTCCTAGCATACTTACAACGAGCATAATATGCACATTGACTTCGTTAGGGTACAATCCTGCGATCACACCGCCTGAGACTAATGTTATATCTTCTGGAATAGGAACCCCGAAACCACAAATAATAAGCACAAAAAAAACGGCAAAATACCCATAATCAGTAAAAAAATTAATCAGTAACTCCATGAAATATCCATTTATCGTAAAAAATAAAGCTCGGTTATTGTAGTCTTTTTGGCAGAAATATCCAGTTCAAATTCAATGTTTTATTTGATTTAGCGAGAATAATTCATTATAATGCGCACCGTCTAAAACATGACAACAAGTTTTAGCATAAATTAAGGGAAATCGCTGGGTCGCCTGCGGTTTTTATTTTTATTTTTACTTAAAGAGAACATAAAAATGGCATTTAAATTTAACGCTGAAGTTCGTTCTGCGCAAGGTAAGGGTGCGAGCCGCCGCCTGCGTCATAATGGTCAAATTCCTGCTATCGTTTATGGTGGTAGTGAAGCACCTGTTTCAATCGTATTAAATCACGATGAATTAAACAACGCACAAATTCATGATTCATTCTATTCTGATGTGATCACTTTAGTTATTGATGGCAAAGAAGTTGCAGTTAAAGTGCAAGCAATGCAACGTCACCCATTCAAACCAAAACTAGTTCACATTGACTTCAAACGCGTATAAGCAAAGTTTCAATGAATTTGAAGCCCTATGATGAAAATCATGGGGCTTTTCAATATGTTATAAAATGGAAATCCTATGAAAATTGCACTTGGTATTCAATATGATGGTAAAAACTATTATGGTTGGCAGAGACAAGATAGAGTAGTCAGTGTACAAGAAGAACTAGAGAAAGCGATTTCTTTTGTTGCAAATGAACCTTGTGAAATTTTTTGCGCAGGTAGAACTGACTCTGGAGTTCATGCAACAGGACAAGTAATACATTTTGAGACAAATGCAAATAGATCAGAAAAAGCCTGGAGTTTTGGCGTAAATGCAAATTTGCCTGATGATATATCTGTGACTTGGACAAAAATTGTTGACGAGGATTTTCATGCTCGTTTTAGTGCAACAGCTCGCCGTTATCGCTATATTATTTATAATAACAAGCTAAGATCCGCAATATTGCCGCAAGGAATAACGCATTATCACTTGCCACTCAATCACGAATTAATGCATCAAGCAGGGCAGAGTTTACTCGGCGAAAATGATTATTCCTCATTTCGTGCTGCGCAATGCCAATCAAAAACACCTTGGCGAAATATACATCATCTTAATGTAACAAGACTGGGACAATACATTATTGTTGATATTCAAGCAAATGCATTTGTTCATCATATGGTGCGTAATATAGTGGGGAGTTTAATTGAAGTAGGGAATGGAAATAAGCCAGTAGATTGGATAGCTGAATTATTGGAAAAAAAAGACCGCACTTTAGCAGCTCCTACAGCCAAGCCTCAAGGTTTATATTTGGTCGATGTGATTTATCCTCAGCATTTTGAAATTCCTTCTCATAATTTAGGTCCGTTGTTTCTTATTTAAACTTTTATAATCAATAATCCTCTGCTCAAGAGCACCTTTTTAATATTCTAAGAAGGTGTTTTTTATTTATCTAAAATAAAACGTGACACTGTATCAAATATTCAATATTAATTTTCCACCTGTTTATTTTTTCTCTTTTAAATTTCCTTAGGACTTAAATTCATCATTCATAAATAGAGTAATGCAATAATTTAAAAGTTACTTTATAATGCATTTCATTTAACATAATATTCATTATGCGTAATCAGTTATACGGTTAGCGAAAACTACGATATAAATAAATCACAGACTTATACACAAGTCACTTTTATCACTCAAGCAAGACAAATCAAGTGTAGATTAAACGTTGTAACATGCAATTATTAGTTTTATTAAGTTGCCAATACTATTTGTAATGCTTTTGTAAAGCTATTTTTAAAGATAAGCACTGAGTAATAATCAGAAACCATAAAAAAAGCTACGTCCTAACATAGCTTAGGTCGTAGCTTTTATGAGTTTCTAAATTCTAATTAGATTTTATTTGTCAAAATTTTATTGATCATTTCTTTTATCAAAATCACATTATCTATTTTTAGATCAAATAATTTAGCCTCTCTAGAATAAATCTCAAAAAATGACAAATTACTTTCTTCTACAACAGATGCAACATTTTCAGCGAGTTTAGACACAACAAGATCATGATGCTCTTTTGGCACATAGCGAGGATTTAATCCTTGAGCTTGTTGTTCATCGCCTCTTTCTATTGTGCTACGCCAACTCACATCTTTAGCACAAGTACAAATAATTACACCAGTTTGGTAGCCATGTTCTGCAAAGTTTTTTAGTTCTTTCAAAGGCAATTCTGCTCGACGGAAAGTTCCCTCAATAACAATATTAAATCCTTGTTTGATCGCCTCATCTCTAACTTTTTCTACCATTTTCCCAGCAAATTCACCAGTATATTTTGAAAAATCTTTGCCATATTGCGCATAAATTGCATCAAAATGTTGATGATATGGTCTGAATTCATCGCCATTAATCACAAGTATATTATTATTGAAGCGATCTAACATGACTTTTGTCCCATAGGACTTCCCTGCTCCTGGTTGCCCGCCTAACAGTACGGCAACAGGCTTGTTTGATGGTGAAATATAATTTCCTTTTAGCAAATTGCCCCATACTAGAGGAAATTTATTCTCTACATCCAAGTCAACATCATAATTTTTAACGTCTATATCAGAGTTATTAATAAAATTATATTTCTTGGCAATATCTTTAACTGAACGAGCAAGGGATAAATAATCGAGATCGCTAGGAAGGGATTGATAAATCTGGTGTCGAAGTTTCACTAAATATAATAGCTCATCCAGAAAATCTTCATTTTCAATCTCTTGACTTAACTTAGCTTGAACAGTTGAAATCAGCTCAAGCAACACATCTTTCTGCATTAATGTACTCATATATCCTCCATTGCTTATTTTAAATACAGATAAGGGGAGTTTCTGTTACATTGTCACTCCCCTTTTTTTTAATTTTATTTCATTTATCTCAATAAAGTAGCGCCATATTCATATACTTGTTGTAATAACAATAATTTATCTGGATTATTTTGATGCTCTTCAGCTAAACGTTGTAAACTTTCCTCAAATTGAACCGCACTTTTTTCAAGTTTACGTTGACGATATTTTTGCCATTTTATCTGCTCAGCACGATTAAGCATTTTATAGAAATGTCTTGCTCTATAATGGAACAATAATTCAGGAATACGTTTATCTAAAAAAGACAAATTATGTTCATTTAATTTTTCTGGAGGCAATTGGCGCAAAATCGCCATATTATTTTTATCATTACTATTAAAAAATTGACTATATAGTTCTGTTTCTACATTATCACTCGGCTCAAATTCTCTTTCATCATGAAAAATTTCAATGACTTTATCTCGAATATCAAGGGATTGACGTAGTTTCTGCAAATTCTGCAAACAGAGCTCTCGATCAATACCTAAACGAGCCGCATTTTCAGGTAATAAGGTTTTTGCTGGCGCAAGAATCGGACATTTATTAATGTGCACCAATTTTAGTGGTACAGGCAAAACATTATTTTGTTCTAATTTAGCTTTAGGCGTATATAAATTTTGTCGCAATTCCACTGCACTTTTAGTCAGTAAATCATCAATATTTTTAGCAAGATCACAAACAATAACTGCATTTTGATTTATCGGATGCCAAGCTAATGGCACAACCCAACTTGTATTGCCTCGATAATTACCCAACATTCCAGAAACATGCACTAATGGTTGCATGTTGGCTGTATCGATCATCTTTTCTACTTCCCTTTTCCCTCTATTTTCAAAGAAAAATTGGAACAGTTTAGGCTGTTTTTGTTTGATTAATTTTGCCATTTCAATAGTTGCATAAACATCAGCCATAGCATCATGGGCATTACTATGTTCTATACCATTTACCTGAGTTAATTTTTCTAAGCGAAAAGACGGCATTCCCTCGTCATCGTAAGCCCAATTTATTCCGTCGGGACGTAACGCATAACAAGCCCTTACTACATCTAGTAAGTCCCAGCGAGAATTTCCGTTTTTCCAGCTATATTCATAAGGATCAATAAAGTTACGATAAAAAGTATATCTCGTCATTTCGTCATCATAACGAATATTATTAAATCCCATAATACAAGTATTAGGCTGGCTAAATTCAGCCAAAATTTTCTCAGCAAATTCAGGCTCAGATACGCCTTTCTCATTACAAATTTGTGGTGTAATGCCCGTAACCAAAACCGCCTCTGGCGAAGGAAGATAATCATTAGTTTGTTTACAATATAAAATGACTGGTTCACCAATAATATTAAAATCTTTATCAGTGCGAACACCTGCAAATTGCGCAGGTCTGTCAGTGGCTGGGTTGATACCAAAACTTTCAAAATCGTAAATAAAAAAACTGAAATCTCGTTGCATATTTAGCTCTAAATAAATAATTTTTCTGCGTACATGAATATAATTGCGGATATACCAAGGAAAATCCCTACTCCATTGATTTTGCTGATTTTTTCTTTAAAGAAAAGTGCACCCGTTATTGCCCCCAAACAAATTACACCAAGATCCATTCCTGCAAAAACAATGGTTGGGCTAGAACTAAGAGATTGATGAGCTTTTATGTAGAATAAAATGTTAAAGAAATTTAATATTCCTAAAACAATTCCCCCAATCAAACTTGGCATACTCCATCTGGTTTTTTTCACTAGCAAATATAAAAACATCAATGTGCCTGCTAGCACAAAAGAAATAAATAGCGTTGTTGGGAATTTCCCTCCCATGAGCGCTGTTTTCTTAAATAAGACACCAATAATGCCATAGCCTAACCACACTAAAAGCAGAAAAACAATTGATTTTCCCGCATTTTCAATCACTTGAGTTGGTTTAGAAAGCAAACAAAATAGCGCAAGAAATGCAATGAATACACCGGCAATTTTCATATTACTTATGCTTTCATTAAAGATCACTACAGCTGCCAGAACTTGTAAAAAAAGTGCTAATCTTTGTGCGGCATCAGCTCTCACAATGCCAGCATACTCTACCGCTTTTGACATAAAAATAAAGACTGTTGGTAACAAAATGCCAAGACTTAAGAAAATACCTTGATGCTCACTTTGTTGGAAAAACTCAGTAAATCCTAAACCTTGAAAATCTGGTTTTAATAAAAAGTAACAAAGAGAGATAGCTGTGATGTAATTAAAAGCAATCGCCTGATCAATAGTAATATTATTCTTCCGTGCTACTTTGAGTAGAACTGAAACAGAAACGCTACAGAATATAGCGATAATAAGATATAACATAAAATTCCTTCTTCATTTTTATGACACAAAATTTAAAAGTGCGGTGAAATTTTTCAAAATTTTAACCGCGCTTTGTCTTCTCTACTCTGTCACACCAAACCCACGTAATCCAACCACGTGAACGTGCTCTTGATTGCCTGAAATTTTACGCACCAGCTTATAGGTTGTACCTTTTTCTGGGCTGATGTTTTCAGGGGCAGCGATTAATAGCTGCATATCTAAACGTTCACATAATTCAAATAACGTTGAGATAGATTTGCCGTCTAAACGAGCGGCTTCATCGAGGAATAATAAGCGGCAAGGCACAATGTCTTTGCCACGAATACGACGGCTTTCTTCTTCCCAGCTTTGGACTACCATTAATAAAATGGACATCCCCGTACCAATGGCCTCACCAGTGGATAATGCTCCACTTTCTGCTCTTAACCAACCGTCTGCACCACGATAAACTTCCACTTCTAAATCAAGGTAATTACGGTAGTCTAACAATTCTTCACCAATAGTTTGGGCGGTGCGTTGTCCCATATCAATATATGGATTAAGGCGTTGATATAATTTCGCAATGGCTTCAGAGAAGGTCATACGGCTATCGGTAAAGAGATCCTGATATTCGCCCTGTTCGCTAGATAAAGCATCAAGCAACATAGCATGAGTATCACGAATATTTACCATTAAACGCACGGATTTAACCTGACCAAAGGCAATATTTTGTAAGCCTTGGTTGAGCATACGAATACGATTTTGCTCACGTTGAATGGTTTTACGCATAATATTTGCAACACTTTCTGAACTGATCGCTAATTTTTTCTCACGTTGAGTCAACTCGCTAGTTAAGCGGTTAAGCTCAATTTCCATTTGTTCAATAGCATCAATAGGATCATCTGTTTTCAGAATATCTTGGCGAATACGCTCACGTAAATGTTGATAAACGGCAATAAAGAACCGCACTTTATTTTCAGGTTTGCGACTATCTTCAGAAATACGCAATGAATCACGCAGATATTCGTTATCTGCTACCGCCTGACGTAATGCACCCAAGGCTTTATCCGACATCGAACGCAATTCATCGGCAGATAAATAAGCAAATTCACGGCGGTTTAGGCGTTTTTCCACATCGCTACCACGGGATAACCGCATCACCACACACCAGCTAATTTTCGCCGCTACCACCAGTTCACGTTGAGTCTTGTATTCTCTTTCTGCTTTACGAATACGTGCATTTAGGCTTTGCGACTCGCTTTCAATTCTGGTTAACTCTTTTTCTACATGAGTACGGCGTTGGCGTGTAATAGAAAGCTGTTGATGTAATTCATCTCGGCGAGCTTGAGCCAACTGCTCTGCCCCTTGATCCGCACGAACACCAAGTTCGCCCACTTCTTGCAACAACTCATTTAAAACTTGCTGTTTATTATGCAAAGAAGAACTTAGCTCAATGAGCACTTTATTATAGTTAGCGAATTGAGCTTGTTTTTGGCGTAGTTGTTCACGGCAATTATCACGTTGTTGTTGGGTTTGCTCTAAACGTTGACGTAGCTGTTCATTCAAATCAGAAGTTTCTGCTTGAACTTCATCTTGATAAGCAAAATGAGCCTTACGTTGCACCACGTCCGCTAAAGCAAATAAGCGTTGTTGCACTTGTTTTTGCTGCATAACCGCTTGGTCATAATCGGATTTTAAACGCTCATAATGTTCAGGATCGCTTTGTAGGCTAGTGGCTATAGGTTCAAGTTGCGATAAATTCGCCCCATGTTGACGAATAAAGATTTCATCTTGTTGGGCAAAATCTAATTGCTCACGACATTCTTCAATGCGATCTATGAGGCTTTCATCTGCTAATAAAGCAAAGTGCGGTCTTAATTTATTGAGTAACTGCAACTTCTCTTTCGCATTATCTAATTGCAGACGCAATTGCTGTTCCGTGCTACTGAGCAAGTTTAATTCACGATCTATTTCATTACGTTGCTGATTAATTTCTGCCAAAGTCTGTTCTGGATTTGGTAAAAATGCCAATGCCAAATGTAAACCAACAAATTGGCTAAAATGCTGATGCAAACGCTGGCATTTTTGTACATCAAAGGCTTTTTGTGCATATAATTCAGAAACCTCTTCACGTTCTGCCGTTAATTCCTCTAAACGTTTTTCTCTTGCCGCACGGCCAAATAAAGGAATTTCAGGGAATTTTGAATAACGCAATTCACGCTCTGAAATCTGTACTACTACCCCATGGCTCAGCTCTTTCGCATCCATCACATTATCATCAAAGGCAGTTGGGTCGCCTTCAATTAAATATAAATCTTCTGGGCAATCTTCTAAATCATCTAGCTGATTTTTCACCGCACTTATATCACGCACCACAATGGCATGGCGGGCTGGGCCATATAAAGCGGAGAAATAAGGGGCATCTTCGATAGGTACATCATCATATAATTCAGATAACAACACGCCACCAAAGCGTTCTGCCAACATATTTAAGCGTGCATCTTCTGAGCCATCTGGCTGACTTAAACGAGAAATTTGGGTATCTAGCTGCTGACGTTTTTGTTCAAACTGATCACGCTCAATAGTTAATTCACGTTCTTTCAACAACTGCGCTTGCATAAAGTTCATTACATCTTGGCTATCAGCAAAATGCTCACCACTTTGCTCTTGCAAACGCTCTAAAGCAGATTGTGCTGTCAGCCATGCTGGTGCTTTTTGACTATTTTCTTGATGAAGTGCGGTCAGTTGTTCCCGTTTTTGACGTAGGCTAGAACGGCTTTCTATTTGCTCAGATAATTCCGCAGTTAAATCCTCAATAATTGCCTCTTGCTCCGCATAATAGTCTTCCAACTGCTCTGCTTCATCAAATTGCAAATCAGCACGTTGATTAAATTCTTTTAATAAACGTACCGCACTTTGTTGTTGCTGATAACGTTGTTCAAGCTCATGTAATTTAGATCTTAATTGCGGTGCTTGTTGAGCCTGTACTTTCTGCGTTGGATATTCTCTTAATAGCTCTTTGGCTTGCTCAAATGCTGCGGAACGAGGCACTTCGCCGGCAATTTTGCAGACTAATTGATAGGCTTTATCAAACTGTGCTTTCGCCACTTCTGATAAAGACATTTTTTGCTCAAGATCTAATACATTTTCCGTTAATTGTTCTGCTTGTGCTGAAAACTCCTGATGATAATCATCAATATTTTTCACTGCTAAATCAGCCAAACCACATAAATTCTTGGCTTTTTCTAAGGCTTGTATCGCTTGTTGATATTGCAAAGCACGAGTTTGTTGAGCATCTAAGGCTTGCTTATAATCTGCCAATTGATTACGAATTTGATCAACTTCAGTTTCAATTTCCTGTAATTGAGCTTCAGTTTCAATCACTTGCTCATTCGCATTTTCAACCACTAAAGTTTGTTCTTCTAAACGTTCCGTGATTTCAACCACATCTTGTTGATAGCGTTCAATTTTGTCTTGATGACGTAAGGCATTAAGCACCAAATTCAAATGATCCACCGCACTTTGATGATCCACTTCTAAGGTTTTCTCATTTTCAGCTAAATCAGCGGCTTCTCGGCTCAACTCGACTAAACGATGTTGTGATAAATATTGCTCGCCTTTGGCTTTATACCAATCTCGGCGGAAATTCACCGCACTTTGAATATTACCCAAACGCTCATTGGCGTTACGCATATAATCAGATGCCACATAATTGGTAGTTTCAGTAATCAAATGCTTGAATAAATCACGATCAGATTGAGTAACTTTAATGGCTTCCAAGGTCATACGGTTTTCACGCAAGGCTGATTCCATATCCTGAAAAGCCTTACGCACGCCTAAATTTTCTGGTAATAAATAATCACGCAAGGAACGGGTAATGGCACTTGAAATACCGCCATATAAAGAGGCTTCAATTAATTTGTAGAATTTGCTGCGATCTGAAGAAGAACGTAAACGTTTTGGAATAATCCCCAAATCAAACATCATTGAGTGATAATCTGCAATGGAATGATATTGCTTGAACTGTGCATTAAGTTTTTCAACTTTGTCTTTTAATTCATTCAGATTTAACACTCTGGCTTGGCGTTCGCCAACGACTTCGGTGAAAAGTGCGGTAGGATTTTGTGATAATTCTAAGCCTTGAACAGAGAAAGTTTTAATATCTACTTTCTTATCACGCCCAGCCACTTGTTGTAGTCTTGCTCCAACTAAGGTTCTTTGATGACGAGAATTAATGGTATCTAAAACCGCGTAACAAACACCTGGACGCAGTTTTCCGTGTAATCCTTTATCACGAGACCCGCTTGTAGCACCGGCTTCCGTGGTATTACGGAAATGTAACAAAGTCAAATCTGGAATAAGTGCGGTCACAAATCCCGCCATTGTGGTCGATTTACCTGCACCATTACCACCTGAAAGAGTTGTCACTAATTCATCTAAATCAAAAGTGCGGGCAAAAAAACCGTTCCAGTTGATTAAGGTTAAAGAGCGGAATTTACCACGCTCAACCCCTTCTGGAGAACTAAAGGGCGAAAGTGCGGTGATATTTTCGAGGGTTTCTTGTTGTTGCTCAACTTCATCAAAGTTTTGTTCAGCCATGCTTGGTTGTAACTCTAAATCTGCCATTATTCCATTCCCTCATTTTGTTCATCTTCAAAATCTTGTTCATTTTCTACCGCACTTGTTTCTAGCATACTTTGCTCCATTGCATCTTTTAAACTGGCTTTTTCTGCTTGTAATGATTGCGGTGTTGCCGCTTCCCCATCACGAATTAAACGTAATTGAGCTTCAAGCGGATCATCGCCCGAACGCACTTCCGCTCCAAAGCGGAATACGGACTCAGAAATCGTAAATTTGCCACTATGTTGCTCACCAACCGTATGAATCATACCTAAACGGCGTAATCGGCTGATGGCTGCACGCACTTTTTCTGCTAATTTTTGTTTATCCAAGTCAGAACCACTCGCACGCAAATTAATAGCTTTCAATAATTTAGCCTCGTCCGCTAAATTGAGTAATTCATCATAGACTTCTTGAACAGTAAAAATGCCTTGTTGTGCCAAACGCTCTGGGCTGAGATATAAATAACAAAGTACTTTCCCTACTAACATTTCCAATTCCGTCAACACAGAACGAGCAATCAAGGTTGTTGCTTTTGGGCGTAAGTAAAAGAAACCTTCTGGTGCACGAATAAGCTCCACATTATAACGGCGATAAAAGCTATCTAATTCATGCTGAAAATCCGCTAAAAAGGAATAATTATCTAAATATTCTTGCCCAATATGCTTACCTGAACGCAATTGGCTATCTACTTCAGGAAATAAAGGATTAGCAATGGCTGCTGCTAATTTGCTGGAAAGTAAATCTTGGATATTGTCTGTCATATTTTTCTCTTTTCTGTTCAGAAATCTGTTAATTAAATTAGGTATCCACAAACTAAAGTGCGGTCAATTTTCGATAAGTTTTTTCATTTTGACTGCCTAATATTTATCTATTATATGAGCCTGCACTTCTGCTCCCAGTTCATTAATGGCTTTCCAGTCAGGATAAATACCGCTTAAATCATCTTGTGCTAAACCTAAACGCACGGCTTGATCAACAATAATACGAGCTACATCAAAATGTTTTGCTAATGGATATTGTTCTAATTGGGTTCTTAACACTTCACTCAAATCAATAGGCTGATTTTGTAAACGATATTCGATGAGTAACGCCTGCATTGTTTCTACAATTTGCTCATGTAAATCAGCAAGGGATTCATATTGCAATTCTTCAGGTAGCTCACCTATGGCATCTTCTTCACGCAAGCTTAATTCATCTTCTCGCAAATCCACTAAGCGTTCAGCCTGTGCAGCCCAAAGAAACCAAGGATGATCAAAATAATGATGAATAGATTGACGTAAACGCTGTGAAAAGACACGGTTTTTATCTAAATCAATGGCGGTACGGATAAATTTATGCACATGGCGGTCGTAACCAATCCATAAATCAATGGCTTGTTGTCCCCAACTAATAATGCGATCTAGTTTTGCCTGTAAGTCCACAATCAGCTGATCCACAAAATACAGATTATCATGACCGATCACAGAATCTTGAATACGCAATAATTGTGCCTGTAATTTATCGCCAGCGGCGTTGAGTGTATCTTGTAATTCACGCAAATTGCCTGAAGTTTCATCTAACAAACGTTCACAGCTGGCAATCGCTGCTTGCCAATCTTTTGTCAGCAATTCCGCAATTTCTTCTTTGATACTTTGTTGATTTTCGTCCATCATTCGCTGAGATAAATCAATGCTATCGAAGATTTCAGCGACAGAATATTTTAATGGTGCGAATACATTTCTTCGCCAATGATGTTCATCTCCGCCCTCTTCTGCCGCATCTGATGCACGTTGAATTTCATCTGCCACAATAGAAAGCTGTACGGATAAACGTAAAGCGGAAAATTCTCGCTGACGAATATAATAATCGGAAACGCCTACACCTAGCGGAGTTAGACGATAAATAGATAAACCTTCAGTGAATTCACTACTAAAACGGTTTAAAAAACGCTGTTTCACGAGCTCATTAATCGCATTATTTGCTCTGGTACTAATAGTTTCTGCAGATTGATCAAAAGCGTTAGAAATGTGGCGGAAAATATCAACCAAATCGGTTTCTAACATTTCTCCGTCAATACGTTCATTATTATAAATAGCAATGGCTAGTAAAAATGCCAATCGTTCGGTAGGGAGATTTAAAGAAAACTCACGTTCTCTCGCCCAATTAACTAATTCAGGAATGGTTTGTGATGTTTCGAGCATTAACAATTCTCACAATGCAATAAATTTACGCAAAATTGTGCGAGATTATAGCCTAATTTTGCCTTTTCTAATAGAGAGAAATAGGGCAAAAAGCCACCGCACTTGTATCTCGTAGCGAATTTAGACAATAGATCATTAAAAATACAGTTTTCTGTTGGCAAAGTAGCAATTCCCCTTTACTATACGGCAAATTTTTAATAAGGGCAGAAATAATTATATGAATGCAAATATTGTGACTGAAAAAGAGAAAAAACAGACTTATAACTTCAATAAATTACAAAAGAGATTACGCCGTAATGTAGGCAACGCCATTGCTGATTTCAATATGATTGAAGATGGCGACAAAGTTATGGTTTGTCTATCGGGCGGAAAAGATAGTTATACGTTGTTAGATATTTTATTAAATTTACGCCTAAATGCCCCTATCCATTTTGATATTGTGGCAGTGAATTTAGATCAAAAACAGCCTGGTTTTCCAGAACATATTTTGCCTGAATATTTGCAAAGTATTGGTGTGGATTACAAGATTGTAGAAGAAAATACCTATGGCATTGTGAAAGAAAAAATTCCTGAAGGAAAAACCACTTGCTCCCTCTGCTCTCGATTACGCCGAGGTATTTTATACCGCACTGCAACAGAATTAGGAGCGACCAAAATTGCCTTAGGACATCATCGTGATGATATGTTAGAAACCTTGTTTTTAAATATGTTTTATGGCGGCAAAATGAAATCAATGCCACCTAAACTGATGAGTGATAATGGCAAACAGATTGTGATTCGCCCTTTAGCTTATTGCAAAGAAAAAGATATTGAAAAATACGCTATTGCCAAACAGTTCCCAATCATTCCTTGTAACCTCTGTGGCTCACAGCCTAATTTACAACGCCAAGTGGTGAAAGAAATGCTACAAACCTGGGATCGTCAATATCCGGGAAGAATTGAAACTATGTTTAGTGCTATGCAAAATATTGTTCCTTCCCATTTATGCGATCCTAATTTATTTGATTTTAAAGGGATTCAGCATGGAAGTATGATTGAAGGTTTAGAGGGCGATATTGCCTTTGATAAACAAGAGTTTTCAGCGGCTCTACAACTTCAAGATGAAGATGAAAAAACAGATTTTACCCAAGGTGAAATGATTAGTTTTAAAGAGGTAAATTAAGGATTACAGACAAAAAGTGCGGTAGAAAAATAAAATTTTTACCGCACTTTTTATTAGAGCCTTCTCGCTTGCCAATAAGTTCTTTTCCAATAAGGGCTATTTAATGACGAGTAAATAACCCCACCTTTTGTTGAAGCATGTAAAAATTGATCATTTTTAACATAAATACCAACATGGTAACCATTTGGTCCTCTTCCTGTTCTGAAAAAAACTAAATCTCCAGTTTGCAGTTCTGTTTTTTTAATTTTGATACCCTGTTTTGCTTGTTCAACAGTTGTTCGCGGCAGTTTTACATTAAAACGATCTTTAAATGTTTTTTGTACAAATGCAGAACAATCAATCCCTCTTCTAGTGTTTCCACCAATTAAATAAGGCGTTCCTGCCCATTGGTGTTGTTGCTCGGATAAAAGGGCAATTGCCATGATAGGATCATTCAACTTGCCTTGATATTCAATAGACGAGTCATTTTTCTGTTTTGTAGTTGATGTACAAGCGGTCAATATAATGATACTTATACAAAAAGAAATCTTCTTTAACATAAGAATTCCAATAGCTTTATCCTAATTATTAGGTGTAAATAAGACATAAAAAAGCTATTTACATCAAGTAAATAGCTTCTTTTTTAAAAGAAAGAAAAATTAACTCTTTGGTTTGGATTTTTCTACTCTTGAACGCAATTTTTGACCTGGCCTAAATACAACAACACGACGAGCAGAAACAGGGACTGTTTCCCCTGTTTTAGGATTACGTCCTGGACGAGAAGATTTATTTCTTAATTCAAAATTACCAAAACCAGATAATTTCACATCTTCACCATTTTCCAATGCGACGCGAATTTGTTCAAAGAAATCTTCCACTAATTCTTTAGCATCTAATTTATTTAAACCTTGTTCAATCAAACTATTCGTGAGGTCTACTTTGGTCAGTGTCATAATTAATCTCTTAAGTAAGCATTAAAACGTTGTTCCAATGCAGATAATACAACAGAAATTACTGCATTAATATCTTTTTCTTCAAGAGTTTTTTCTGTATCTTGAATAGTTAAGCTAAGTGCTAAACTTTTCTTATCCACAGGTAAGTTTGAACCTTGGTAAACATCAAATAAATTGACGTTGATAAGCTGTTTGCCCCCCACTGAACGACACACGTCTAATACTTCGCCCGCTGCAACATTGGCATCTACAACAATCGCAATATCACGTTTATTGGCAGGGAAACGAGAGATTTCTTGTGCTTTTGGCACATTACGCTCAGCAATCGCACTCCATTCAATTTGGAATACAATAGGTTTACCAGCTAAGTCTAATTGTTGTACCACTTTTGGATGAACGGTACCGATAAAGCCAATTTCTTGCTCATCAAGCAGAATTGCTGCTGATTGACCTGGGTGTAATGCAGAATAAGTTTTTGCAACAAAGCGCAAGCGATTTCCAACCTTGGTTAAAGATAAAATTTGTTCTAAATCACCTTTTAAATCAAAGAAATCAACATGCTCACCTTTTTGTTCCCAATAAACAGGGCGTTTATCTCCAACAATCACACCGCCAATCACATATTCTTGGCGAATGCCACATTCGGCTGTTGCATCAGGTACAAAACGTAAACCCGCTTCAAATAAACGAATACGATTTTGTTGGCGATTTTGATTATATGCAACTGCACCTAATAATCCTGGCAATAAAGATAAACGCATTGCTGACATTTCTTTTGAAATTGGATTTGGTAGCACAAGTGCATCTTGCTCTGGATGCAACAATTTCTGAACATCAGGATCAACGAAACTATAAGAGATAATTTCTTGATAATCCTTATCCACAAGTGCGGTACGAATTCGATTAAGATCTAATAATGCTTCAGGCTGTTCTTTCATCTGTAAATGTGCAAGAGGTGCATTATTTGGAATGCTGTTATAGCCATAAATACGAGCAACTTCTTCAATTAAATCTTCTTCAATTTCAATATCAAAACGCCAGCTCGCTGAAGTAACTGTCCAAACATCATTCGCATATTCCACTGCAAATCCTAAACGGTGGAAAATATCGGTAACAATTTCGGTTTCAATATGATGGCCAAGTAAGGCATCTAATTTTGAACGACGTAATTGAACTTGTTTTACTTTTGGTAAATGTTCGGTATTTAAAGCCTCACAAATTTCACCTGCTTCACCACCACAAATGTCAAGTAAAAGTGCGGTTGCTCTTTCCATTGCTTTACGAGCAAGTTCAAAATCCACACCACGTTCAAAACGATGAGAAGAATCTGTATGTAAACCATATTGTCTTGCACGCCCTGCAATAGCTAATGGTGCAAAAAATGCCGCTTCTAAAATAACATCTTTAGTTTCAGTATTAACGCCACTTGCCTGTCCACCAAAAATACCCGCCATAGCTAATGGACCATTTTGATCGGCAATGACTAATGTATTTTCTTTTAACTGAGCTGTGGAACCATCTAATAGTACAAGTTCTTCGCCTTGTTTTGCCATACGCACCTGTACAGGTTGAGCCACTTTTGCCATATCAAAAGCGTGCATTGGTTGACCAAGTTCTAATAAAATATAATTGGTGACATCTACGACAGGATCGATTGAACGAATACCACAACGGCGTAATTTTTCTTGTAGCCACATTGGAGATGTTGCTTTAACATCAACATTTTTTACCACTCTCAATAAATAACGTGGACAAGCTTCTGGGGCTAATACTTCAATAGCAACCTTGTCTTCAATGCTGGCTGTTACAGGTTCAAAGTGTAGTGGGTTTAGCTCAAGTTTATTGACAACCGCAATTTCGCGAGCAATTCCAGCCATACTTAAGCAATCAGCACGGTTCGGCGTTAAGCTAATTTCAATGCTATTGTCATCTAAGGTTAGATAATCACGTAGATTAGTTCCTACAGGAGCATCTTGTGGCAATTCAATAATACCATCTTGATCACTAGCAATGCCTAATTCTGTAAAAGAACATAACATTCCCTCAGATGGCTGACCACGTAATTTCGTTTTTTTAATTTTGAAATCACTAGGTAAAACTGCACCCTCAGTGGCACAAGCAACTTTTAGCTCTTGGCGGCAATTTGGTGCACCACATACGATATCTAATAAACGATCTCCACCCACATTGACTTTAGTCACACGTAATTTGTCCGCATCAGGATGTTGAGCACATTCAACCACTTCACCAACAACAACACCATTAAAGTTGCCAGCAACATTTTCTACACCATCAACCTCTAACCCAAGCATTGTGATTTGTTCGCATAATTGTTCTGTGCTAATTTCAGGATTCACCCACTCACGCACCCATAATTCACTAAATTTCATTTATCTTCTCGCTTTATTTTAATAATTTAAATTCTATATTCTTAAACACAATATCATTAAATTGCGCATCTAATTTATACGTACCAATAGGATCTTGTTTGCCAAAAGTCCAACATTGCGTAGGAGTATTATCCCTAATTTCTGTTTTCATCATATCGAATACAATTAAAAAATTCTTTTTATTGTTTGTACTTTGGCATTTGGCACGTTTACTTCTATTGGCCTTGGTGCTAGAACATATTGAGCAAAAAGATTTTGTTCTTGAACTGGTACATTTAACACATGTAAGCAAACTTGACGAGGTTTACTACGTGACAATTTATTCCCCTCGATGACTTTGTATGGTTTTACTGACGTATCAAAAACACGAATAACAGCCATAGGTTTTTGTTCTTGAATAGCCAATTTAATTTGCTCTTCTGAATTAGCTGAAACCAAAGAAGAAAAACCAAGAAAAGCAATTGGAATTAGTTTTTTCATATTCATATTCTCATTATTTAAATTGTTTGAGGAAACGTAGATCGTTTTCAAAGAATGAGCGTAAATCTGTGACGTTGTAGCGTAACATTGTTAAACGCTCTACCCCCATTCCCACCGCAAATCCAGAATATTCATTTGGATCAATGCCAACATTACGTAATACATTTGGATGGACCATGCCACAACCTAAAACTTCAAGCCATTTTCCATTTTTCCCCATTACATCCACTTCCGCAGAAGGCTCTGTAAATGGAAAATATGATGGACGGAACCGCACTTGTAAATCTTCTTCAAAGAATGCACGTAAGAAATCATGTAATAAGCCTTTCAACTCAGTGAAATTCGCTTTTTTATCTACATACAATAATTCAATTTGATGGAACATTGGTGTATGTGTTTGATCGTAGTCATTACGATAAACTCGTCCAGGGGCCATAATGCGAATTGGTGGCTGCATTTTTTCCATTGTACGAATTTGTACACCAGAAGTCTGGGTTCGCAATAGACGTTCTGCATCAAACCAGAAAGTATCATGATCAGCGCGAGCTGGGTGATGTTTAGGAATATTTAATGCATCAAAGTTATAGTAGTCAGTTTCAATTTCAGGTCCTACTTCAACCGTAAAACCTAATTTTGAGAAAAATTGCACAACTCGATTAATAGTAATAGAAACTGGGTGTAATCCGCCTAATTCCAAAGTTCTTCCCGGTAAGCTAACATCAATGCTTTCTTGCGCTAATTTTTCATTTAATGCAATCTCTTCCCATTCTGCTTTTTTCGCATTTAAAATAGCTTGAACTTCTTGTTTTGCTTCATTAATTTTAGCACCTACAGCGGGTCTTTCTTCTGCTGGCACATCTCTCAATCCTTGCATTAACTGAGTAAAATGTCCTTTTTTGCCAAAATATTCCACACGAATTGCATCTAAGCTTTCAAGGCTCTTATCTGTTAGCGCCTCAATTGCTTTTTTAGCCTGTTCAGTAATTTCTTGTAGGTTATGCATACCTGTCCTCTAAATAATAAAAATCCAATGTTTGAACGAAAATGCCGTTAATGATAATACTAAGCTGTTAAAAAATCACGTTTTTCTTCATTTTTAACGGCGGTTAAAGAAAAAATGCCAAAAACGGCCTTTATGCTGCTCAGCTCTATCTTCCAATCTCTGTTGAATAACATCTACAATAGGAAGATTTTTTTCTGTATAGGCTATATCTGGTTCACTTGCTAAGTGGCGTTTAAATAGAATTTCAGTCGCCTGAAAAATATCTTCAACAGCCCAAATAAAGAATTTTTCTTGGCGTACAGCATCAATAACTTTATTGGATAAACTCAGCTGATTTAGTACCGCACTTGGAACAATTACGCCTTGTGTTCCATTTAATTCTCGGCGTTGGCATATTTCAAAAAAGCCTTCAATTTTCTGATTGACACCACCAACTGTATGAACCAAACCAAATTGATCAATTGCCCCTGTTACAGCAATATTCTGTGGTAAAGGTAAATCAGATAAAGCACTTAACAAAGCGCAAAATACTGCCAAAGATGCACTATCCCCGTCAATATCACCATAAGATTGTTCAAAGGCAATGGATGCAGAAAACGGCAGTTGAGAAGGAAGATCCAAAACGCCAGCAAGACAAGTTTCGGCAATCATAATACTTTTGCCATGAATATTGCCTGCAAGCTCACTTTTTCTCTCAATATCAATAATTTCCCCATCACCAAATTGTACAATGCAACTAATTCTTGAGGGTTCGCCAAAGGAAACTGGTGTACCGGGATATTCAATGACAGATAATCCATTAATCTGTCCTATCATCTCGCCTTCTGTCGCAATAAAAATTTGTTCTTGTAAAATATCTCGATAAGTTTGTTCACGCAAAAAACTATGCTGTTGTTCTTTTTGCTGAAAAAATAATTGAAAATCTACCGCACTTAAACTTTGCTTTCCGCTTAAAAGTTGAGCTCCAAGTAAAATTTCTTTTAATTTTAACGGAGAAATACTGACTAAATAACGGTCTTCACTTTCTCTGACCAAGAATTGATAAAGTGCATTAATCCCTTCACGACTTAGTTCTATCTCTTGTGTTTTAGCAACTGTATACACATAGCTTGCCCAATCTTGATAGGATTGACTGTTATCAAATGAAAAATAACTTTCAATTTCTGCATAATCTGCAAAGTGATACAGTTCTTCCTCCAACTCAGATAAAGTGGCAAGTTCTGAACGATTACCTAAAATAATCACTTTCAGATTTAATGGATAATCTGGAATAGAACAAGGTAACGTTTTTAAGGGGTTAAGAGAATACCAACTAAAAACACCGCTTAATAATAATTGTTTCAAACGAAGCCATACATCAAATTGTTCCAATAATGCTGCGACACTTAAAATGAGCACACCATTATTCAGCTGATGTACCAAGCCAGCATTTAATTGAATATCATGAGAACTAGGATGAATTAAAACGGAGCCAAATAGTTGGCTTTGATCAAAAAATAATGCGCTAGCAACTTTTTTCTGACCAGCAAAATTATCCTCTATTGATGTTGCTTGTTCTAAATAGATTTGTGGAAAAGAAAAGCTATCGCCTTGTTCAATAGTATATTTTACGCCTATAACTTCTTTATCAGCTGGCAATTTTTGCTCGATATATTCTTGCAGTAAGGGCGCATATTCCGCTTGATCATCAGCTTTTAAAACTAACAAAGAGCGGTAAGAATTTTTTAGGAAAAGATCAACCGCACTTTTTGCTCTAGGTTGCAAGGAAAAAAAATCTACTTCAGATAATGAAGTATCAAAAAAATCATTATCAAGCGGTAAAGTGGGTAATAAATTTTGCCAAGAAATGAGTTGTTCTGATGCTAATTCTTTTGGGGAATTTTCTATTTTTTGCTCTGTTGTCACAATTACTCTCTATCAAACCTGCATTAATTAGGCGCTATTATCGCACATTTCTGTAAAATTCACTTCTGTATTCTTAATTAAAATTTACTAGAAAAATTCATTTAAAAAGCGTAATATTGTTTCCAGGTTACATTGTCACATATAAGTAAAAGTAAAATGAAATATCAAAAGTTAGAAAATCAAGAAGCAAACTGGAAATGGTTATATTTGATCAAAAAAGCCCGTGAAGGAGAAAATATTACTCGTTATACAGAACAAAGCTTACAAGAAGAAATTCTTCGCCAATTGGTTGAAGGCCAAAATTATCCCGAAAAGATTGAAGATTGGATAAAAAAACATTTATCACCACACTTAACTGTAAAACTGGATCAGGCTATCAGAGCTAGAAGAAAACGTTTTTTTAATGCTGAAAAACAATCCACAAAAAAGAAATCTATTGATTTGGAATATGCTGTTTGGCTTCGTTTATCACGCTATTCACGAAAAATGAAGATGACACTATCAGAAACTATTTCTTACATGATCGATGAGAGAGAAAGTAAAGCCTTATATGAAAATCAAGTATCTGCGATGCGAGAAGGCTTGAAAGATTTATTGAAATAAGTAAGTCTAAAATATAAAAAAGCAAGGCATTTGCCTTGCTAAATATGACCAAAATAGAGAGTTTTAATTGAGCCTCTCCCATAATTTGTGTAAATACCTGTTTCTGAGATAATACATCTAGACACAGGTATTTTATTATGAACGAAAAACAACTCCACGCCTTGGCAGCGGAATTTGCCAAAACCCTAAAAACCCCAGAAGACCTTAATCAGTTTTCACGAATGCTCAAAAAAATCACGGTAGAAGCGGCGTTAAATGGTGAGCTGACCGACCACCTTGGCTATGAAAAGCATCAGCCCAGAAAAGGCAAAA